>NZ_ANIK01000027.1 GCF_000347175.1 Leptospira alstonii serovar Sichuan str. 79601 | reverse complement strand
CACTTTCCTTATGTTCTATGGACATTTTTCTTCCGTCTTGATTTTGGTTGGCGCCTAATTCCGTACGTGACCACATTTTAAAATCCAGGATGCCTAAAGGGATTCCTCAGTCGTAAAGCTATCGATGGATGCAAAAGAAGACCCTGATTGTATTCCGAGTTCATCGGCCCCAAGTCATCTACACGATCCCTTTTTCTATAATAGATTTCGTTGTGTCGCTTAATACCAAGACTGTTTCTTGTTGGTGAAGTCGTTTCTTTGTTGCTTGACTATGAGGTTCTATGATCTTTTCCGATGATACTTTCGGATTCGAAAAAAAGCGATACGCTCCTTTCGTGCCTGACCAATTGCCAAATATATCTGGCAAACTCGTTCCTCCTCGTTTTGTCATCACGCTCACGATTTTCTTGAGTCGTTTATCTAATCGCTTATCTCCCAAGTTCAGCGATAAATATTCTTCCTCCACCCAATCTAATTCCGTTCCGAGTGTACTACTCCAATGTTTAGTGTTCATTATAAGGCCCTTACTAACTTTGGAAATAAAGGTTGAAAAATCTAGTTTTTTCTCATATTTGTGGGTAAGGTTATGGTAGAGAGCGTTTCACTGAGTTCAGAGAATGATTCATTGAAATAGTGCCTCATTCTCTATGGGTCATTCGGCAGGAAGCGAGATAGCCAAAAGCAGCATTACCGAGCGACCCGTAGGGAGTGAGGTTGAGTTTTGCGTCGCGATTGGTTCTTAGCGTAGCTAAGATGAGCGCCCCTGAAACGCGATCCGTAGAGAGCGTTTCACTGAGTAGAGAGAATGATCCCTTGAAATAGTGCCTCATTCTCTATGGGTCATTCGGCAGGAAGCGAGATAGCCAAAAGCAGCATTACCGAGCGACCCGTAGGGAGCGAGGTTGAGTTTCGCGTCGCGTTAGGCGAAAGCTATTAGCGCCGGAGTCTCTTTTCCGGATGGAGCATAAGAAAAACAGAATATTTTAAATTCTTCGGTTAAAAATCAAATCGACGCTAAGAATTGATTTTTAACGTCGACCGGACACTCGCTGATCGTTTGTTTGAAACATCAATCCCAGTTTAAAAAAGCGGATTCCGGATCGGGTCCCGAATAATTCCAGTGCCCCATTTTTCTTCCGTTTCTAACTTCGGTTTTACCGTAAAGGTGAAGGTGATAATAAGGATTTTTTAATGTTTCATTCCAAAGAGTAGAACCGGGTTTGTAATCTTCACCGAGAATATTTTTCATGGCAACCGATTTTGCCGGAATGTTTTCGGGCGCCGGAAGGTTACAAAGGGTTCTCAACTGAAGGGAAAATTGCGAAAGAGTTCCCGAGTTTTGACTGAAATGCCCCGAGTTATGCGGTCTTGGAGCGAATTCGTTACAAAGAATTTCCTCGTCTTTGATGAAAAATTCAATTCCGAACACTCCCACATAATCGATCGTCTCGGCCAATTTTTTCGCGTAGCCCACGAGTTTGTCTCGAATCTCATCCGAAAAATTGCCGGGATAAAACGTGAGATCCAAAATATGATTCTTATGGACGTTCTCGGACGGAAGAAAATTTAGAATTTTGCCGTCTTGAAATCTTGCAAGAATCACCGAAGCCTCGAAAGTGAACGGAAAAAATTCCTCAACGATATGATTGAGTTCCTTGAGAGAGGCAAGCGCCTCAATCAGATCGTCTTTCGTTTTGCACTTAATCTGGCCTTTTCCGTCGTAACCCATCGTGTTCGTTTTTAATATACAGGGATATTGAACCTTGGACGGAACCGAACTTACGTCCTCTTTCGTAAAAACGGGATAAAAATTCACGGTCGGAATTCCCGCTTTTTGAAAGGCAGTTTTTTCCTTCCATCGGTTTTGTGCGATTCGGATACAATTCGGGGAAGGATAAACTTTAAGTTTCGAAAAATTTTCTATCGTGATAAGTGCAGTTTCCGGAATATTCTCAAATTCGAATGTAAGAACGTCTATGTTTTCCAAAAAACGGGTCAGCGCTTTTTCGTCCTCGTATGCGGATACGTATTCCTTTGCCCCGGCTCCCGCAGCGGGAGAGTTCTTTTCAGGAGAATAAACGGAAACCTCGTATCCGAAAGGGATCGCCTCCAAGCAGAACATTCTCGCGAGTTGTCCGCCTCCCATAACTCCAAGTCGCGAACCGGGCGGGAGAGATTTGTCGGCTTTCACAAAAGGTCCTTGTTTTTGGAAAGAGCTTCTTCTCGAATTTGATTTCGATACCGCTCCAGTTTTTCGGAAAGTTCAGGATCCTGAAGGGAAAGAATTCTCGCCGCGAGTAGGCCCGCGTTTTTTGCACCGGCCGTTCCGATCGCAAGAGTTCCGACGGGAACTCCGCCGGGCATCTGAACGATGGACAGAAGACTATCCAAGCCGTTTAACGTTTTGCTTTGAACGGGAACGCCTAAAACGGGAAGAGTTGTCATCGAGGCGACCATTCCGGGAAGATGAGCGGCTCCTCCGGCCCCCGCGATGATTACGGAATAACCGTTTTGTTTTGCCGATTTAGAAAATTCCAACATAAGCTCGGGCGATCTATGCGCGGAGACGATTTCTTTGTGCGCCGATACGCCGAGTTCTTTCAAGATCAATTCGGCTTCTTTCATCGTTTCCCAATCGGAATGACTTCCCATAATGATTGCAACTTTTGCGCTCAAGACCTTTCTCCTGTTGAAGATGTTTCCTTCGATTCAAACCCTTGCAAGTATTAAACCGGAAGGGCGTTGACGAAACGCTCCAATTGAATTCCACGCGAAGCCTTTGCCAAAACTACGGAACCTTCCGGAACCGTTTGCGAAAATTTCCCGATCAGTTCCGTAAGTCCTTCTTTGGTTTCCGCAAAATGTTCTGAAAATCTGGGAAGAATCGTTCGTTTCACAAACTCTTCCCGAATCCAAAGAGCGTCCGTTCCGAACGTAAAAAGTCCTTTTAGATTTCGAAATTCGGCGCATTTCTTTCCGAGTTTCTTATGGAACTCTCGGGAATGTTTTCCCAATTCCCTCATGTCGCCTAACACCGCGTAGAACTCCTTGCCGTCGGCGAGTTGATCCGCAACCTCCAAAGAGGAAAGCATGGATTCGTAATTCGCGTTATACGTATCGTTGATGAGGGAGTATTTTCCATTTTTAAGATCCAATCTCTTATCGCCGGATCTAAAAGTGGCGATTCCTTCCCCGATCCATTCCGTGGGTGTGGAGATCGATTCCAGACAAACGATGGCGACCGCCAAGTTTTCCAGAAGTTTATCTCCGGGAAGATTCCATTCGATTTCTTTTCCCTTGTATTCCAATAAAAACCCCGAAGGTTTTTTTCGAAGAACGGAGAAAGTATGTTCCGGCTTTGTAAGAACCAACTTGCTTCCGTGTCGATGGAGTTTCCTTTTTAGTACTTTAGAATATTCTCCCGTACTTGGATAAAAGAGTTTCCCTCCCTTTGCCAAACCTTCCGCCACTTCCACCTTCGCCTTTGCGACGTTTTTTTGACTTCCTAAAAATTCTATATGAGCCGTTCCGATCGTAGTGATTACCGCCAAATCCGGTTTGGCGATTTGAGAGAGCCTTGAAATTTCCCCTTTATGATTCATTCCGAGTTCGCATACTACGATTCGAGTTCGATCGGAAATTCTAAAAAGAGTGAACGGAAGTCCGATTTCGTTGTTATAATTTTTTTCCGTCACGACCAATGCGGATTCTTCCAGATTTTTCAGACAATTTCCCAAAAGTTCTTTTGTCGTGGTTTTTCCGCTGGAACCGGTAACCGCAACGACGATCGGATTAAAACGGGATCTGTGAAAGGCGGCGAGTTTTCCAAGCGCGACTAACGTGTTTTTCACGGGAATCGCTTTGGAATTCTCCTCTAAGTCGAAGTTGTTTCGGATCGGATGATCCTCCTCGACCAAAAAATAAGCAGCTCCTCGGGAAAGCGCGTCCCTGATAAATTCGTGTCCGTCTCTGTTGCCTCGAAGGGGAACAAAAAGGGAATTGTTTTCCGTCTCGGTGGAAGAGGTGGTAATCGTAGTAATTGACGGTTCCTTATAAAACCAGGTTTTCGACCGAGATCCCAGTACTTTACGGATCGTTTCCGGGTCGTAGGAGAAGGGAGCTTTCATGAGTCCAAGTTGTATGGAGAGAATGTTTTGAAAATTCTAAAATAAACGAATGCACGTATCGTAAAAAGTTTCTCTCAAAAGCTAAAGAAAAAGAGGTCGATTGAAACTTGGATTTGTAAATCGACGATCACCGGTTCGGTTTTGTCGGAATACCGCCTTGACAGCCTTCATTCCTATATTTTTGATTCTATTAAAGCCAAAGAAGATATGACCGCGAGAAAATCAAATTCCCCAAAAAAAAACTCCCACCTAATTGATAAGTGGTGGCAAAAGACCACGATTTATCAGATCTATCCTCGTTCCTTTGCCGACAGCAATCGGGACGGAATCGGGGACATTTCGGGTATCATTTCCAAGTTGGATTATCTTCGTGATCTCGGGTTCGAAACCCTATGGGTATCCCCTTTGTACAAAAGTCCTCAAATGGATCACGGCTACGACGTCAGCGACTATTACTCGATCTCTCCCGAATACGGAACCGTTAAGGATGCAGAAAAACTAATAAAGGAAGTTCATAAACGGGGAATGAAAATCGTTTTTGATATGGTGATGAACCACACTTCCATCGAACACGATTGGTTTAGACAATCCCGTTCGAGTAAGGACAATCCCAAAAGGGATTGGTACATTTGGAGAGACGGAAGAGGTAAGAATAAACCTCCCAATAACTGGAGCTCGTTTGTGACTCCCAAGGCTTGGCATTACGATTCCAATACCGATCAATGGTATCTCGCGAGTTTTTTGGACTTTCAACCGGATTTGAATTACTACAACCCCGAAGTCAAAAAGGCGATGTTCGACGTTTTACGTTTTTGGCTTAAGAAGGGAGTGGACGGATTTCGTTTGGATATCTTTCACGCGATCTATAAGGACAAACACTTTCGGGACAATCCGTTTCGATTTAAATACATAGTTTCGGAAAACGATCACGACGGTTATTTTCAGAGTAGGGTTCATACGGTAAATCATCCGGATAACTTCGCTTTTGCGAAAGAACTCAGGACCGTTTTGGACGAGTTCGACGGGGATCGTTTTGCGGTCGGGGAAGTCGCCGGAGACGACCATATCATCAAACGTTATTTAGGCGAAAAAAAAGACGGCCTGAATCTCATCTTTCTGTTCGAAACTCTTTTGTTAAAGTTCAAGACGAACTTTTTTAAGGGGATCGTCAAGAAAATGGAACGAGTATATCCGTATCCGAACATTCCTACTTACGTTTTCGGGAATCACGATCAAAGACGTTATATGATGAAAATCAATAATAACCTTGAAAAGGGGAAATTGGTCGCACTGTTTCAATTTACCGCAAGGGGAGTTCCGGTCACTTATTACGGGGAAGAAATCGGAATGACCAACGAGACGATCAAATTGACCGAGGCTCAGGACCCTCTCGCAAGAATCTATCGCTGGTTAGGCGATTGGCTTTCCGAATTACTCGGACTTGCGGACATTATCATTCGGGATAGGGCGAGGTCTCCGATGCAGTGGGACGATTCTCCCCATGCAGGTTTTACGAGTCGAGAGGCAAAACCTTGGATTCGAGTTCACGGGAATTACCGGGAAAGAAACGTATCGGTCGAATCGGAGGACAGGGATTCCCTTTTGAATACGTATAAGGGTGTTCTTCGTCTTCGAAACGAAAGTTCCGCGTTAAAAGAAGGAACTTTGACGTTGCTCGAAGAAAACGTTCCGAAAGATATGTTGGTTTATTTGAGAGAATTCGGTAAGGAACGTAAGCTCGTCGTTTTCAATTTCGGGAAAAAGAATAGGTTTTTCGTCAATCCGACGGACTGCAGAAAGTATTTCTTTTCCACCGTTTCTTTCGATCACAACGAATTTGATCGGTTTAAAATCCCCCCTTGTTCGGGAGTTATATTAGGAAACGAATATATTCCAAAAAAATAAAATTTTATTCCCCGATTTTTAGTTTCGCTAAAAATTTAAGGACATTCGGCTCTTTCCGATTTCGAAAAAAACGGCGAAGCCGTACAAATGGCCGCATTCGCATTTTTTCGGATTTGAAACTTACAACTGCGGATACCGCGATTGTAAAAATGGAATGCGGACTATAAGTGGATCGAAAAAACATCCTCGTTTAGTCGTTGGTTTTCCATTCCGACTAAAAAAGATGAAAAGGGTTGGCGCAAGAAAACGATAAGAACCCACAAACGAATTTGAAGGTAAAAGTAGAAACGCGAAGGAGATTTAATAACGGAAAACGGTCCTAAAAAGCGATGTTTGCATCTTTTTTATCTGAAAAATTCGGAAGATCTCTCAATATCGATTATTTTTGGCAACGGCAAGGATCATCTGATAGATAAGATTACGGGTTTCCTGCGGAATTTCGTCATAGAATGAAATCATCGTATCTTCCGCTTTATCATTTGAGATCTTGTTCCACAGATAATCTCGTTTTTTCATTTTTTTGACGGTTCCGGAATTTTCATTCATGGATGAATTCACTTCGGCGCTTCCCTTTCCGCTAGTTAGCCAAAGACCTGAAATTCCGTGTGTTTTTTCGATATCCGCGGCAAGCTTATCCAACAAAGGGCGCTTATCGTTGCAAATATAACTGATATAATTTTGAGACTTACCGATCGAAGTGGCAAAGTCTTCATCATTCATTGCTAATATGTTTTTGATCGCATACCGGAGCCGTTTTCCTGGCGTGGAAAAGTCTATATTTTCCATAGGAATTGTGATAATTTTATTTGCCATATCTACACGTAACTCAATACTTAAATAGAGATCCTTTTTTATAAATTTACTAAAATATCTAACTTATGCCCTTTTTATTACAACCTTTAAAATGATTTCGGTTTGCGGAAATATAAGTTTTTTGAAGAATTTAAGTAAGTTTTAATATCATTGAGATTGGATATCCGATAAAACTCGTCGCCAAAATCCATTCTGTATACAAATGACCGGGACGAGTTCTTATTTCCTATATTTGGGCGAGAAAGTTGTAGGATAACGAAATTTTTAGGATACAGTTTCTTCAAGCCTCCCTTTGGTAATCCGAACCGAAGCTGGATCGAATTTTCACGTCGACGATTTTACTCCCAAATTCTCTCCGGTATCTTTGGCCCTGATTCGAATAAAAATCGTTATTTTGGCCCGAAAACTCGGAATCCAATTCAGTTTTTGATTTGATCCGGAACCATCACTTTTTTTACCGGTTTGTAAGGACGTTTAGGCGGCGCTTTCTATAATTATAAATATAAAATATAATGGAACCGTTATGCGCGGTACCCCTCCTATCGCCTCCGATTTTAAAATTTGTATTGCCGACGGATAAAAATCGATGGTATCCTATTGAATCGATCGAGTTTAGACAATGAATCATCCCAATGATATTCCCGAGGAAATTCTTTCCAAACTGCGCCTCTTATGCCTTGATTTTCCGGAAGTATACGAGGAACGAGCTTGGGTCGGAACGCGTTGGTGTGTGAAAAAGAAAAATTTTGCTCATGTACTGATGATCCGAGAGGGTTGGCCGCCGGCCTACGCGCAAGCGGTCGGTATGAACGGACCAGCCTATCTTTTGACGTTTCGATTTTCTTTACACAAAATCGATACTTCCCGATTCGCACGATATCCTTTTTTTAACCCCGTATGGTGGCCGAATATCGCGGGGCTTGTAATAGACGAGAAGGTTGATTGGGAGGAGGTGAACGAACTCTTGATTCAAAGTTATTGTGAGATCGCGCCGAAAAAATTAGCCGCTCTGTTGAAAGACCGCTGATCGATTGTAAATTTTTTTGAATTTCCAAAAGAAAACGAAAAACGGACCGGATTTTATTTGATCTCCAAGTTTTCGATTCCCGATTCGGTAAAAATTTCTTCGTACTTCAAAATGAAAGGGGCTTCTTTTTCGATTCTTTCTTCGATTGCCATTCCTTTGATTTCGGATTCGTTATAAGTTCTCATAAAGTCCCTCGCAGCGAGTCTTTGAATGAGTTCATCCCAAAATATACTGTCCTGATATTCGACTATAAGTTCGGAGATGTCCGTCTTTTCTTCGAATTCCCTGGTAAGATAGTGAAGCTCCTCTTCGTTATCGTACGCCACAAGATGGGAAACTTCCAGAGCCTTTGCATAAGACAAAACTTGTTGCTCCATGTCTTCGAAGATATCGTAAGAATCCAATCTATCCGCAGTCGGTTCTTCTTCATCAAGAATGGAATGATATAAAAATCGAGTGATCGCTAAAGATTTAAGAAGCGCTTCGTATTGTTCCCGAGAGAGTTCGATGTTCATTGCAATTCCCATTTCAGGAGGATACGCTCGGATTGCCAAATCTATTTCTCCGCGAATTGGAGTGAATCTGGATTATATTCCGAGATTGAAATAGGAATATCTCGTTTTCCATTTTACGCATACTCAGCCCTTTTCGGGTCGCGACTTCCGATCCAAAGCCGGAAAATCAGACGGAAATTCTCGGCTTCAATTTGAGGAGAACTTACTCGATTGTTTTGAGGTTTAAAAGTCGGAAAGACTCTTATTGCATCGGCGGGCTGGAATTCAAAACGGAAATATCAGATTTTCTTAAATCAGTTTTGGAATTTTAAGTGAGACTTATTCGATTTTTTTCGGAGTGAGGAAATATTTTCTGAATCCATTCGAAAAATACTTGATTTCTAAGACAATCTAAAAATAAACATGTAAGCAATTGCTTACTATGATTACTTGGTATGATCCTTTTTCTTCCGGTTTATGGTCTGAATGAAAAATAAAATTTCATACCGAAAAAATCGATTTTATTTCGAACAAGAACGGAGTATTTTTTGTTTTCTTTCTTCAGACAAAAATTTAGTGATCTTCATTTTTTCGTTTCTAAGCCCGAATTCAGGCTTTTTTTCATTTCACTCGTTCCGTCCTTGATCTTATTCATGGATCTCGGTTTGCGTTGGAAGGTTCTCAGTCAAATGGAGACTTTGCAATGGTATTATTATATTCTTTCTTTCCTATATTCTATTTTGATTTATTCCCTGATTCTTTTTTCCCTGGCTTTTCTTTTTTCGGCGTCTAAGAAAAAATCATATTGGATTATTTTAATATTCTCGGCTTTCGGTTATTCGATTTGTATGGTCGGTTCCTACGGATATTTTTTATACGCGGGAATCATGCCGAACTTTTTCGTCTTTTCTTATATTTTTCAAGAACCGTTCAACAGCTGGACCATTCTCAAGGGCGGGCTTACGATTTCGAGTTTGATCGGCTTCGTTTTTCTTTTTATCCTGTTATTCCTTAGTTTGAAAGTCGTGTCGGCGGGTTTTAAACCGATTCGATTTAAGAGAAGTATCTATTCCGGACTTATTTTCGGAGTTCTGGCTCTTACCGTTTTCTTTCACAACAACACTCGTTTTAACGATCAGATTTACGTTTCGGATGCGAATTCGATTTCGTTTATCAATCGGAACATCTACAACCTTGTTACGGGAGACCGACTGGGTTCTGCGGGACTTCAATCTAGAAATAAGCCGATTTTGAGCAAAAGTCCGAATTCGTTTCGTAAAAACGTTCTGATCATTCTTAGCGAAAGTCTTCGTAGAAAGAGTATGGCTCTCTACGGCTACGAAAAGGATACGACGCCGTTTCTGAATCGTTGGACGCAGAACACACCGAACGGATCGGTTGTGGTTTTTCAAAAGGCATTTTCGAATTCGAGTTCCACTTTGATTTCGGTCCCGAGTTTGTTATCGGGCGTTTCACCGATTCAACCCGTTTCGATGACTCATAGTTTTCCCTTGTTTTGGGAGTACGGAAAGGCTGCGGGTCTTTCCACCTTTTTCATTTCGAGCCACAGCTTTCGTTGGAATAATTTTTCCGGTTTTTTTAGGAACGCCGGGATCGATTTTTTATGGAATAAGGAAGTCAGCGGACTACGGGTTTTCAACGATATCGGAGTCGACGATCGTAAAACGATAATCGAATTTCAAACTCATGTAAAACTTCTCAAAAATAAGGGTCGTAACTTCGCCGGGGTTCTGCATTTAAACACGAATCATTTTCCGTACATCATTCCCGAAGAATTCGCCCACTTTCCGATCGGTAAGGATACGCAGGCTCCTTATGATAATTCAGTCCGTTATTTGGATCGTCTTTTGGAAAACGTATTCAATTTTTTGAATCAAGAAAACCTGACCGAAAATACTCTTGTGATTTTCACTTCCGATCACGGAGAGGCCCTTTTCGAACACGACTACATCGGTCATATAGAAAGTAATCATATAGAAACTTTGGCGATTCCTATGTTCGTCTTTCTGCCGAATTCCCTGAAAAAAAATCACTTCCAGGATCGTTTGCAAAAAAACGCGGATAAAAACGTTTCCAATACGGATCTAATTCCCACCGTTGCGGAACTGTTAGGCGTTTCCAATCAACCCGAGACGAGGAGTTATCTTTCCAAGTTGGAAGGTTGTTCCCTGTTTTCCGATCTTCCCGAAGACCGTCGTATTTTTATCGCGAATAACAACGAAACCTCCCTTTATCGGGTGGGAATGAGTTATATCAAAGGGAATTTGCATTATATGCTTCGTCTCAATTCTTTTCCGCCGGACGAGGAAGTTTATAATATTCAAGAAGATCCGTATGAGAAAAGAAATCTCTGGCCCGGTTTGAACTTGGAGAAAAAACGGGAGATCCGCGGACAATTGGAAGAATGTAGTCTTTGTCACGATCTTTACGCCGCTTCCGGAATTAAACTCTGACGATTTTTAAATCGAAATTTGTCGTTCGGAAAAAATATTAAGGAATTATAATTTTCTAATTTAGTTTAACGTAAGTTTTGCGAAACTAACGCTAAAGTGATTATTATATTGTGATTTATGGAATATACGGCCGCGCGCCTTCGTTCGAGAAAAACAACTACGGAGAAAAATCTTTTTGCAACTCCGTCTCCGAGGGGAAAACGATATTCTGATTCAATAATTCGTAACTCAAATTTAGATACGCCTTTGCCTTCCTGCTCATTTCGTCGCAAACGGCGGGGTCCTTATCGCAGAAATTGTTCTTCTCGCGAGGCGGATTGATATTGTAGGAAAGGTCTTCTTTCCCGTCGAAAAATCTTAAATAAAAAAGTTCGTTCTCTATCCAACCGAATAAATTCCCGTATGCGAAATAGGCGGTCCGAGTTCTCCCCGGAGCCAATAGATTTCTTCCCATCGCGGAAAAAACCGCCTTTTTTCCGACAAGTCCTAATATCGTCGGAATTACGTCCAGTTGGGAAGCAATGGTTTCGTCTAACGCAGGCGCGACTCTTCCGGGAGCGTAAATCAGAAAAGGAACGTTTCTATCCTCGTAATAATCCAAATATCTGTGGTGGGTATGGTCCGCAACGAAAACGAAAATCGTATTTTTGAAATATCCCGATTTTTCCGCCTGAGTGATGAAGTTGTGAACGGCCCAATCCGCGTAATTGTAGACGTTTAGAAAATCGTAGTCTCTCGTGGAAGGATCGAAAATCTTGAATTTTTCCGCGGGAGTTCTGTAAGGATAGTGAGTCGTTAGGGTCAAGGCCAAACCGAGAATCGGCTTCTTGGAGGCGGAAATTCGTTCATGCAATAATTGTAATACGTCCGCGTCGTCGTATCCCCAGGCCCCTAATTTGAATCTACCGAGTTTTGCTATTTCCTTTTCTCCGAGTACGGTATCAAAACCCCAGTGAGGCATAAGGGTACTTTTGTTGTCGAAACTCAGATCCCCCCCGGTCACAAAATAAGTATCGTAGCCCATTCTTTTGAAGATGTTTCCGATTCCCGAAAAGTTTCCGAGGACCTGATGCGTTCTTACGACGGTCAAACCCGGCCGGTCGGGAATGCCGGTAAGAATCGACATCATTCCGTTAGTCGTCCTTCCGCCAGACGCGATAAAACGATTGTAAAATCTTCCTTTCCTCACGAGTTGATTGAAGTACGGAGTGATTTCCTTTCCTTCCACGAGCCCGTTGGAAATCGGTTTAATAAACTTTCCGGTCCAGTTTTCGAGCATGATCAAAACTACGTTCGGAGGTGTTCCGGGATTGGTTTCCCGTTGAACGCGTAGGATCGGATATTTATCGCTGATAAATTCCGTACCCGGATAGGAAATTTCTTTTCGAACGACTGAGACCGCTTCCTCGGTTTCCAACTTTAAGAATTTCGGGATGGACTGACTTTTTAAATCCATGATCGAAGTGAAAACGCCGTTGAGCGCGATGTTGTTTACGAAGTTGTTTCCGGAAACGATCGCGTTAGTCGCTCTTATCGGAGATTCTTGGATACCTCCGCGAATCGCTACGACCGTCGTGATCAAAACGACCACAATCTGAACGAATGTGGATTTCCAAGATTCCTTCTTATAGCGGTAGGGATTGTATTTGAGAAATAACCAAGTGGATAAGGGCAGGAAGGCCAGCAAAAACACGATTCCGATCAGAAACGTAAACGTGTTTTGTTCCAGCGCCGATTTAAGAATTACACCCAAGTCTTTTCCGATGAATACGAACCCTTCGTAACCGATATGTTTGTTCGCGTTTTCAAAATAAATGATGTCTGCGATCAGGTGTGCGATCATCCAAATTCCCAAAAGGATCGGCGTGTATCCCCAGAAAAAACGGTATAACTGAAATCGATTTAAGTACGGCAATACGGAAAGAAGGGCGAAGGCTCCCAATGTCATTCCGATCACTACGAGATCGAAACGAAATCCTAAAAGGAACGCGAATGCGACTTCTTGGAAAGGAACTCCCTGAAGTCTGTACGAATAGACCGCAAGAAACGCGATCTTGTATAAGAGGAGAATGAGAGCGAAGTAGAGAACATAACCTAGAACGAGTTTTAAGTGGGAGGGGATACGTTGAAACATTCTGACTCTTTTCATGTATGATAGGCGGGAATTCGAACCGACATTGAATTCTCAAAACAGATAGTAGGCGGAAGTGGAGGCGGAGGCTCAAGTCAAAAATAAGGAAAAATTTCGAAGCCCGTTTCGTTACCGCAAAACTAAGAAGATCATCGGAAACGATCAAAAGTTTCGTATGAAGTTCATTTAGAAGGCAATCTAAGAGCGAAAATCGATTTATTTTGGAAAAAAATATTTTTCTAAAAAACCGGAACGAACGACAAATTTGAATCTTGACAGATTTCCCTTTCGAAAAATGATGAGTGAGTAATCACTCACTATGAATCTACCAACACAAGAAATGCAAGAAAGTATCGAGCTTGACTCGAATTGGCCTGAAGGACAAAAGAAAATCTTTTTGGCGGCGATTGAAATTTTCGCTCAAAAGGGTTTTTCCGCCACAACCACGGTGGAGATCGCCAAAAAGGCAGGAGTCGCGGAAGGCCTGATTTTTAAACACTTTAAGAGCAAGAAGGAACTGCTCTTAAGTTTGGTGTTGCCGATCCTGGAAAGTTTTTTCGCTCCCTTAACTCTCAAAAGATTACAAATGGTCTTTTCCCATGAGTTTTCGAACCTCGAACAATTTCTGACGGCCCTTTTCCAAGAGAGAATCTCATTCATCGGAAAAAACAGGGATTTGATTCGGATCGTTCTTCAGGAAGCTTTTATCACGATCGAAATTCGAGCGGCCTTAGAACGGATTTTTAAGGAAAGATTGGCGCCCTTGATCAAAGAACGTCTTAAAAAATTTCAAGAAAGAGGAATGATTTCGGAGATGCCGATCGAGTCAGCGTTTCGTTTGATCGCGGTCAACCTCGCCGGATACGTTTTACTGACGGAAATTTTGTATCAACCGAAGGCCGAAGACGACTGGGACCACGAAGCCGAGATGAGAAGAACGATCGAGTTTATTGCGAGCGGACTTGCGCCTAAAAAACAAGAGGTTCCGGTTTTAAAATCCCAATCTAAGAAAAAACCGCCGATTCGTAAAACGACGGCTAAGGTTAAGAAGAAAAAAAAGAAATCTTAAAATTGAGACCGATTCTTATCAGGAGTTTGTATGAATGTTTTAATCGATAAAATAAAATCAGGATTTGCGATATACCGATCCTTACGTTTACCGTTTCGGATTCTTTTTCCGCTTCTGCCTATTTCGATTCTGCTTTTATTCTTATCCATGAAGGGGAAAAATAAGGACGAGGATGTCGCCGTTCTCGGTCCGATTGCGGAGAAGGCCTACGGGCTTGGAACCGTCCATTCCTTGGATACGTTTCGATTCCGAGTCGGAGTTCCGACTAAGATCACGAAAGTTTTCGTTTTGGAAGGGGACGAAGTGGTTCCGGGTCAGGGTTTACTTCAGCTCGAAGGAATGGCCGTCGTTCGATCGCCGATTCACGGGATCGTTTCCGAAGTCGGCTATCACGAAGGAGAGGTCGCGTTTCAGAATTTTCTGGCAATCGAAGTTTTGGGAGTGGGCGCCAAATATCTCATCGTTGCGCTCGATGAGCAGATTCTTCTTTCGATTCGTAAAGGTCAAAACGCTTTGATTCGTTTTGAAGGAAAACAGAACGAGGTCGTTCAGGGTCGCGTTCAGGGAACTTTTTCGCACGCAGGACAGTTTTTTGCAAGAATCGAAGCGGCGCATTTTCCAGAAGGTGTTCTCCCGGGAATGAGCGCGGACGTCGCGATCGAAATCGGAAATAGGGAAAACGCCGTTCTTATCCCGAGAAAATACGAAAAGAAACATAAAATTATAATATTCAGAAACGGTAAATCAATTCCGGTTTCCTTTAAATCCGGATTGAAATCCGAACAGTTTATAGAAGTGAAAGAAGGAGATATTCAAGCCGGAGATAAACTCTCGGAGGTTCCGTAATGTTGTTCATCGCAATCAGACAAATGCTCGTCAGGGGAAAACAAACTCTGACGACACTTTCCGGGATCGTCTTGGGTACGGCCGCCTTTATCATCATTTCCGGAGTTCTTCTCGGATTTAGGGGTTATCTGGTCGATCAGTTGATCAACGCGGACTGTCACGTTCGGATCAGTCCCAGGCAGGAAATCATTCAACCGAATTCCATGGACGATTTGTTTCCCGGAGAAAACGTATTTTGGCTTTCTCCCCCTTCCGGAAAACGCGGTTCCACACATCTAAACAAGGCGAGTCTTTGGTATGAACGATTGGAGCGAGACAAGGACGTGGAGGCGTATTCTCCGCAGGTGAGCGGGCGAGTTTTTCTTTTTTCCGGTTCCAATCACGAGACCGGAAAGGTCATCGGAATCATTCCATCCAGACAGATTCGGATCACACCTCTCGCGGATTATATCACGGAAGGAAGTGTGGAATCCCTTTCCGCGGGAAATAGAATCGTCTTAGGAGACGGACTTGCGAAACTTCTCGGACTGGGACTTAACAAAACGGTTTGGGTTTCTTCCGGTTTTCAGGACAAAACTCCGTTTCGAATTTCGGGAATTTTTCGTTCGGGAAACAAGGCTCTCGACGATAGCGTCGCCTATGGACTGTTATCCGAAATTCAGCTTTTGACGGCCCAGTCCGGAATGATCACGGATATCGCCGTTCGTCTAAAGGACGTAAACCTTTCTTTTCAGAAAGCGGAAGAATGGAAAAATATGGGAGACGAAAAAGTTTTAAGCTGGCAGGAAGCGAACACCAGTTTTTTCGCCATCTTTAAACTTCAGGACGCGATCCGTTATTCCATGACCGCCGCGATTTTGACGGTTGCCGGATTTGGAATATACAATATTTTGAATGTAATTATCAATCAGAAAAAGAGGGAAATCGCAATCCTTCGTTCCATCGGTTACAGACCCAATGAGGTGCTGATGATTTTTCTATTACAGGGGTTGATTTTAGGAGTTTCCGGAGGAGTGATCGGGTTGTTGATCGGATTTTTGGCTTGTTTAAAAATCGAAACCCTTCCGTTTACCAATCCTCTTTTTTCGGCGAAAGCTTCGACGATGGTGGTCTCTTTTGCGCCCGCGATTTATGTGCAGGCGTTCGCACAATCGATGGTCGCGACTTTGATCGCGAGTTGGATTCCCGCAAGATCCGCCGGAAAACTTTCGCCGATCGAAATCATACGTGGAGAATAGAATGCAAACCGCAAGTCGTGTCGGAATCTCCGTAAACGGTCTTAAAAAAACTTTCGGTAATTCGGAAATCATCAAAGGAGTCAGTCTGGACATCGAGGACGGGGATTATGTTTCTCTTACGGGAAAGTCCGGTTCCGGAAAAAGCACCCTATTGTATATGATCAGTTCCTTGGATCCTCCGAGTTCGGGTTCGATCGAAATCGACGGAAAGGATATCTATCGAATGGGAGAAGAGGAAATCCACGAGTTTAGAAATAAAAAAATGGGATTCATCTTTCAGTTTCATTATCTATTGCCCGAGTTCACCGCGCTCGAAAACGTTCTGATGCCCGCAAGAAAGGCGGGGCTTTTAAAAGAATGTCAGGGTTATGCGGAACATCTTTTGGAAGAATTCGATCTGAAGGATAGAATGGATTATCGGATCAATCGTTTGTCCGGAGGTCAGGCGCAGAGAGTGGCGATCGCACGCGCGCTTGTGATGAATCCGAAATACATCTTCGCGGACGAACCTACGGGGGCGTTGGATTCGGCGAATACAAAAGTGGTCATGAATATTCTCGAAAAGGTCAATCGGGAAATCAAAACGACGATTCTTGTGGTTACACACGATTCCGACTTTGCCTCCAAGACGAAAAGACAGATTCATCTTGTGGACGGTCGGATCGTATCCTTAAAAGAGTTCGAACCGCTCAAGAAAAACGGGAAAAGAACGCATTGAATATTTGAGAACGAAAAATTTTCAGATAGGCTTTCCAAGTCCCTTCTTTCATTCTACGTTTTATGCGTTGGAAATTTCCGAAATTTAAATCGGGTCAGTCGAAAAGATGGGAGTATCTGCTTCCGACGGGATCTTCCAAGGAAACCGAACAGATCGCAAAGAAGATTATCTCGGATTCCTATCTTCCCAAAACCCAAGTCCCGTTTTTGAAAATTCAACCCGGAAAAATTTTGCTCGAGAATGCGAACTTTAGACAGGCGCTTGAACTTTTGGTAAGAATTCCATGGGTCAGGGATTTTCGACTGAACCTAGGAATGTATCCGTTTAAAAAATCTTTTTCTTTCGAAGAATTAGAAACCTCTCTGCGCAAATCGGAAATTCTTCCGGAAAAATGGGCTCTTCGCTTTCGTTCCCAGATCAAAGGGCAAACCCAATGGACTCCCGAGGATCTCAATCGACTTTGGGAGTCGAATGTTCCTTTGGCTTCGTCCGAAAACGGAATGACGGAACTCAGTGCTCTTCTTGTGGAAGACGAAATCATTTTGAATATCAGTCTTTCCGGAGAACCTCTCAATCAAAGGGGAAGTTTTAAACCTCTTTCTAAGTCCGCTCCGATTCGGGAAGACCTTGCAAGATTTCTAATACAGAGAATGCACAAAATTCTTCCCAATCCGGACGGAATTTTTGTTCCGTTTGCGGGAACCGGAACCTTCGTGCGCGAGTCGTTGGATTCGATTTTGGGAGTCGGTTTTCCTCATTATTCGAGAAATTATTTATTTCAGGACATGGAGGAATTTCCGAGCGCGACCTGGGATTTTTTAAAAAAGAAAACCCTGAAAAATTCCCTTGAAAATCCGATCGGAATCTGGTGGAACGAGCTGAACAAAGAAACGTTCGAATATACGGAAAATAGAATGAAAGTATATCAAGATTTTATAAATCGATCCGGGTTTTCGGATTCTTTTCGTTTTGTTCAAAACGAAGGCGACTTTTTTTCATTTTCCCCGAAGGACGTCTGGACCGCATCCGGAAAACGCCAACGAGTCTGGATGCTTCTCAATCCGCCTTACGGACTTAGGTTGGAAACCGGTTCTTCGAACGGCTTTTATAAAAAATTGGGAGAACGGCTGAAACACTGGTGGGAACTTCCCTGCGAAATCAGCGGTTTGGTTCTTTGTCCGGACGAGGACTCTTGGTCCGTTTTGATCCGCAATATGGGAATCAAAACGGATACGATCCACGTCACCCACGGAGGTTTGGATTTGAGGGTCGTTTATTTTTGAATGTTTGAGTTTCTGAAAGAGAAGCCCAATTTATCGTTTTTGCTGCGGTCGAATCAAAATCGAATTCTTAGTTGAATTAACGTGAGTTTGGTGGTTGAAATCCGTTTTATCTTAGGTCAATTTTTTTCGTAAAAAAATGGATGTGGGAACTCTTACAAATCGTGGATTTACGATAAATTTTTTCATTATAAAATTTAAGAGTCTGTCGCAAAACTTAGAATGAATTATTTTTAAATCTTCAATCAAATGTGGGAACTCCCACGTACTAGGGATCAGTGGCAGATGTCAGGTTAAAATTTTTCCGATTTCGGGAAAACACTTAAAGAAATTTCCCTTTTTTGAGTTCGTCCAACATCGCGGGCCTGTGTTCGTATCGTAACGAAAATCGTTTTGCCAAAGACAAAACGGACTTTTTCCCTTGAGCCGAAGAGGCTACCAGTTCCATATTTTTTACGAGTTCCTTATATTGCGATCTGGACGAGATCGCGGCCGCTTCTTTTTCGATATAATCGATACCGATTTCGTGTTCCCTTGACGTTCCATCAGTTTGAGAAGTTCCTTTTTCCATTCGGTGACGGTTCCGGAATGTCTTAGTTTTTCCGCGATTTGAATCCCGTCTAAGATCAGTTTTTCTGCGTGCAAAAATTGTTTTTTGGAAACGACCTGGTCGAGAAAAATTTTCCTGATTTCCGGATGTTGAATGTACGGATTGAGGAAATCCATTCCTTCCGAAGTTTGTCCGGATTTTTGAAACAGTTTATAAATTTGAACGGCGATTCCTTCAATACGATACGGATTTTTTTGCGCGCGGTTCAATTCTTGTTCTAAAACCTCTTGAAGAAGTTTTTGTTGTTTGGAATCTAAATCCAAAGATATTAAAATATTAAAATATTCGCTTGAAAAACCGAAGTCCTGCGCGGTCTCGTTCCGATATAAATGCAGGCAGACTTCGAAAATTTCATCGGCCAATTCCGGATTTTTACGAATCGATTTTTCGATTATGTCAAATGTATCCGAAATCAGACCGCCCGTTATACCTGCGGAATCGTCCATTTGCAGAGCCGCTCGAAAAACGGTTTCGGCGCAGGCCCAAGCGATATACAATGCTTCTTTCGGTTTAACCGAATAGAGCCGCTCCGCCTTATCTAAAAATCGATTCATTTCCCGTTCGAATTTAAAACTGGATCGATAGTCTATAAAACCGGTCCCACCTGAAATCGAACGAAAAATTCTCATTGCCGTTTCCAGGTAGGAAGTTTTGGAATTAGAATCGGATTTTGAAAAAAAATGGATCAGTTCCGAATAAAAATCAGGATCGGCGTCCGCCTTTTCCAAGAGAAACTCTACGAGATCCTTATGAGTTACTTTAGAAAGAATTTCGGAAAGTCCGGGTTGTTTTTTTCCTTTCTTCTTAGGATGTGCGGAGTCGGAAAGGGCGATTTGTAAAACCGCAGCAACGCCGTGTTTGCAATAGATATCCATATCGTACGGACAATCGCAGATTACTTTCGCTTTTTTGGATTTGATATTTTCAATTCGCAATTCGTAGTCGCTCGTATTTCCAAATACTTTCGCGTAAAAACAATTCGATTTGGTTTCTACCAAATCGTATACGGCTCCGGCATCAAAAAGTTTCATTCCTCTTTCTACGATCGTATCCGAAGGAGCATATCCTACGGTTTTGCTTAAGGTTTCTCTCGCTTTTTTGAGATTGGTCATAGTTACACAACAACTTGAAATTAGTAAGTTTCCGTTTGAAATGTTTTCGAATCCATTCCTTATGTCCACGCCGTTCTATATTCTTATAATGAGTTTTTGAAGGTTTTTTAAATTATCCTACTATAAAATCGAGTATCGTAAATTTTCATCGCAAAACACTATTTCAACGCAAAATATTGGGTGGGGGGAATAAACTCGGAAGTTTTTTCTCTATTAGAAAATCATACTTTTTGCAAGTAAAAAGCCTAATCACTCGCCACTTGAAACGTTCGGAAACTCAAAAAGAATCTTACCGAAGAAAGTAAGAAGCGAGCCCACGCCGAAATACAAACCCATTGGAATCGGAGCCTTACGTAAACTTTTTCCCCTTTCCCGAAGGACGATCGTAAACAGGACCGCGGGAATATAAGAGGCGTTTAAAAAAAACATCCACCAGGGATGGCCCGCGATAAATGCGAAAACCGGTGCGAACAAAACGTCCCCGAAGCCGATTCCGTTCGGAAAGAAAAAAAACAAAATCAAAAACGCGAGGAAAAAACCGCCAAAAACGAACAACTCGTTCCAACCCGGAAGTTTTCCGTTTAAGAGAAACGTGGAACAAATTCCGAAAAGTAAAATCCAGGGAAGATTTTCATAATCCAAAGAAAAATGAAACGCATCGGTAAGACAAGAAATCAAAAGATGACCGCAAAAGAAGAGGAAAACGAAACTGAACGCCGGATTTTTCGTTAGATAAAAACAAAAAATAAAAACGCAGACGAAGGAAAATTCGATCAAGGGAAAAAGAAAACGGATTCTTCCATTACAATGTTTGCATCTACCCTTTGCGATAAAGTAACCGAAAACGGGAAGCAATTCCGGATAACGTATTTCCGCGCCGCAATGATCGCAGGAACTGGGACGTGTGAGAATTTCCTTCCATCTTTCGAAAAACGAGATCGATTTTCTTTTTTTACCGTAATAATATTCCAAAATTCGAAAGCCTAGGGTGACGTAAAAACTTCCCAGGGAAGCCGCGCCTAAACTTCCAAAAACGAAAAGGATCCAAAAACCGACCGAATCAGGCAAGCTGGACAAGAGCGGAGATTCCCCGTTTCAGATTCTCCCATTCGGAGGCAAAGCTGATTCGAATGTAGTTTTTGGAATCGGTAAAGATATAACCCGGAACGAGAATCAATTCTTTTTCCTTTACCGCCCTTAAGATAAAGTCTTCGTCCTTTTCCTTGATTTTTATGAAGAAGTAAAAAGCGCCTTCGCTTTTGGCGACTTCGTAACGATCCTTTAACGACTCGTAGACGAAGTCCCTTTTTTCTTTGTAGTCGGCGATGTAGGAACTCATGTCCGTCTTTAAGGCTTCGAGTCCCATCCACTGAGTTACGGAAGGAGCGCAGACGAGAGTGTATTGCTGAAGAGTAGTTAATGTTTTTATAATAGGTTCCGGAGCCAGGATAGAAGCCAAACGAAGTCCCGTCATACTGTAGGTTTTTGAAAAACCCGAAAGTGTGATCGCCTTCTCATAAAAGGAACCGACGGATATAAACTTTTTATCATAGTCGAAGAGTTCGTAGATTTCGTCGGAGATCAAGTAGGCCCCGGTTTTTTCGGCGAGATCGGCGAGCGCTTCCAGTTGTTTTCGGGAAAGTATTTTTCCGGTAGGATTGGAAGGGGAAGAATAGATGATGATTTTCAACTTCTTATTTGCAAATTCTTTCAGAGCTTCCGGTTCGAAAGACTCGTGAACCGTATTCATCTTTCCTCCGTAAATTTTGATATAAGCCGGATACATCAAAAAGTGAGGAGTGACTACGAGACATTCGTCTCCTTCGTTTAACAACGCGTTGAACAAAAGCAGAAACGCGGAACTGATTCCCGAAGTGACTAAAATTCTTTCGGGAGCTGCGTAGGAAATTCCGTTTCCATTTTTGTATTTTTCGGCGAGCGCGTTTCGGAGTTCGGGAATTCCTCCGGTAAGTGTGTATGCGGTTTTTCCGTCTTTCAAAGCCTTACATCCGGCGTCTATGATATTGGGAGGACAAGGGAAATGAGGTTGTCCGATGGAAAGATTGATCGGATTTTGAAGCGTGCCCGCAAGTTCGAACGCCTTGCGGATGGCGGAAGTATCCAATCCTCGGATGCGATCGGCTAAAACATATTCTAATGTACTCTGACTCATACTAAATCCTTTTTGAAATTTCTATTCGAGAGAACCACTGTAAAACTTCTTTCTAAAAAAGAATCTTCTCGAAAAACTAATTTGTGTGTCAAACATTCAAGCTGCGGTACACGCTTGATTTTATTTTCCAAAAGATTGAAAATGAAACGATGTTTATCGTTTCGACGGATGTTTTTTTAAAATCGGGAATTGGGGTTGCCAGAGGATTCTAAGGGAGAAACTTTGAGTTATGGAAACCGTAAAAATCGCCGGTCTGAATGTCCCCGTTTCAAAATCCGGAATCAATTCTGGAAATCTCGGATCCGATCTCGTCGAGACCGACTCCACAGTTCGTAACTTATCCAATATTCTTTATCCGTTGTCGGAAGGCAAACCCGTGCTTCTCGTCGGAGACGCCGGAGTGGGGAAGAACGCGCTTATCTATTACATCAATTATAAAAGAAAACATCCGACTTCTCGTTTCAGCTTTAACGAGGATACTCTTCCCGAAGATCTGATCGGTTCGTATCGAATCCTGATGGACGGAAGAGGGTTTGTTTGGTCCGACGGTCCGTTGACCGCGGCGATTCGTTCGGGGCAGAGTTTTGTCGCGGACGAGATGAACCTTTGTCCTCCTCATATTATCAAACGATTCTCCACGGTTTACGAGTCCGCCTATTTGGAGTTAATCGAAGGGGACGGTTCCAGAATTTACAGCGGCGACGGTTTTAATTTTATCGGAACTCAAAACCCATCCGAAGGTTTCGAGGGAAGAAAGCCGCTACCGTTCGACATCACTCGTTTTTTCTCCGTGGTTTTTATCGATCCTCATACTCCGGATGAAATTCTTTTTATATTAAAAAAACTTTATCCTGCTTTGAGCGAATCTTTGCTTCGATCTTGTATTCGAATTTCTTTGGAAACGGAAAATCGAGTCGTTACCGGTAAACTCGGAAAGGGAGATCTGGAAAAGTATCATTTCAATATTCGAAATTTGAAAAAACTTTGCAATCGTCTCTTGGGTTTAAAAGCGGACACGAGCGAACTTCAGTTTAGAGAATTTTGGAATTTTTACGTGGAACCTTTTCGCAAAAAAGAGGACAGGGATTTTCAGATCGAATTGTTGCTCGGCGAATCGGGTTTGAAAATGACTCCGGAACTTCCCGAACCGAGTTTTCAGATTCACAAGGGACTTTTGTTCTGCAACGATAAGGCGGTTCCCGTCCGGGACGAAAATCGCGCCAAAGAATTGTTAGGCGGGGTTCCTCTTCCTCTCAAACTTCGGGAATTCTCCGAGAAAATTTTTACGGCCGTTCAGTTTCAAGAAAACGTTTTGATTGAGTATTCGGAAGAACAGGATCCTCAGATTTTACTTCCTTTGTTCACCGAAATTTCGGGGCTTCCTCTGGAGACGGTCAGCCTTTGTAAGGGAATTCATACTTCGGATATCATCGGAGCCTTGAAACCGATCGACGGTTCCAAAGTGGATTGGGTGGACGGCCCTCTGACTCGCGGGATCCGAGAAGGCGGAAACATTCTCATCACGAACTTGGAAGCGGCGGGCGCGGAATTAGTAGAAAAATTGAATATGTTAACAGACGACGCGCGATCTCTCACGCTTCCTCCCGAAGCGGGAAGAAACGAACCGATCCAACTCACGGAAGAATCCAGAATCTTCGCGCTCAAACTCTTCCGCAAATCCAAGTCGACCGCGACGATTTCCAGGGCGTTTCGTAATCGTTTTACGAGTGTACTTTTTCCCGACCTCGAAGACGAATCCACGTTAACCGAAATTCTTTCCTTTTATCTTCCGGGCAACGGTTTGATTTTGAAGATGGTGGCCTTTCATACGAAGATCCGAGATCTAGCCAAAAAAAGAACGATCGGTTCCGCGAACCTTTTACCGTATCTATTCGGACTTTCTAATATTCTTTTTTGGAAGGATCATATTCTGCGTTACGCGGATGAGAAGGGCGGAGAAATCGGTCTCAAAGAAGTTGCGGTTCGAGGCGGAAAGATCGCTTACACAAACCAAATCGCCGATCCGAAGGAAAGAATGGAACTCGAAAAGATTTTGGACTTTCAAATGTCCGGCATCGAAGTCGAATCGGATTTCTTCAAGGTTCTTGAGGATAAGAAAAAAAAAACTCTGACAACGGCCACCGAAATTGAAAAGAAACGTTGGTGGAATCCCGAACTTCATAAACGAGAAGCGCTAACCGGTAAGGCCAAACTTCTCAATTCCGGAAATCCTCTCAAACGAGGAGTTGAAATCGACACTCCGGAAACGGGAGGTCAGATGAAAGAAGGGGCCGACGCTTGGTACGGTCAGGACACCCGAGGCAATAAAGGCCAAGGCGAACCCGCGGGCGGAGGCGGGGCCTGGGGTTATCGCACCGAAGAACTCTATAAACAATTTCTTGCCAAACGGAAAATTCTCTGGGATTACACGATTCAAGTTTCCTTGAAAGAATTCAAAGAAGTGTTCGGTCAAAGTCTGGAAGACATTGAGCTCAATCTGGACCGTCTTTTTGATCCCGAAATCGACATCACGAGAATGTATCGAAACGAAGGAAACCGTATCGATACTCGTAAATATATTTCCTTTTTATCCGGTAGAGGAGACAGTAAGGTTTTCGATCGTACGATCATCGATAAGAACGAGGAAAAACTGAAAGGTGTGGAAGTCGCCTTTCTCGTCTCCAAGTCCCGAAGAATCTTCAATTTCGAATATGCCGTTGCGGTGATCTCCGCGATGCTTTCTTCCGCTTATATCTTGAGAGAACACGAGGTCGATTTTTCGATTCACGCGTATTCGGATCGAAACAACAAAAAGGATCGTATCGATCTGATTCCGATCAAACGTCTGGACGAAACCTACGACGAAGTAAAAGAAGAAGAGATGTTTAATTTTCTCAGAACCGATTGGCAGGGCGATTCCGTGGAAGAATACCAACTCCTTGAAAAGGTGGAATCGTATTTTTCGTCCGAAGCACAGACTAAAATCGCGGTTATGATCTCCGATTTTCGGGGACAAAGAGGAAAGGCGGACGTTTCCGACGAGATCAATTCCAGGGACAATCGCAAACTACATGCAGAAATTCTAAAAAATCAAAATCGAAACTACGTCTTCTTAGGCGTGGGGCTTGGTAGGAGATACATCGCGGAACATCTGTTTCAAGATTCCATCCAGATCACTTCGGATAATTTTTACAATATGCCCAATCTGATCGGGACGGAACTCGGCAGGTTGATTTTGACTCATCATAGTATGAGAAATTGATGAGGACATTTTTGAGCGTCTTCGGGTTGCGTTTTCAAATTGCCGTAATCGATTGAAATGATCGTGAGTTAGGCGCTTTTGCTCATTCTTGTGAATTTTCTTAGGGTCGGCCTGTTTTTTTAAGCGGATTTCTTAAATGAGATCTCGAATTTGTGGTAGTTCCCACAAATTTCGTAGAAATCGTACCGTCGACCCGGATCGGCGCAAAAAAAGGATTCGATTGTGGGAACTCCTACGTTTTAGATGTCAGTGGATAGGGATCAGATGTCAGGTGTTTTTCTGTAATTCGGGAGTTCCTACTTTTACAAAAAACATCTAACCACTATTTCCTAATCACTATCTGAGTTCCGCAAATTTCGTAGAAATCGACCTTTGCCCCCCGAATCGACGTAAAAAAAGGATGCGATTGCGGGAACTCCCACGATAAGGTTTAACCGAGGATAAGATGATTCATAATGGGGACGAGAGATAAGAAAATCGATACAATCAAACCGGACGAAGTCGGTTTAAAAAAATAAGATGGCAAACAAAAAAGAAGAATCCGGACATTCACCTTTGGTCAACAAAAAGGCCAAGTTTAACTTCGAACTGATTTCATTCATCGAAGCGGGGATCGTATTGTCCGGATCCGAAGTCAAAAGTCTTCGCGAAAAAAAAGGAAATCTCACCGACGCATTTGCCAAGATCAAAAACGGCGAAGTCTTTTTAGAAAATTTCTCCATCACTCCGTATAAAAACGGAGGATACACAAATCATCCCGAAATTCGTCCGAGAAAGCTACTGCTTCACAGGAAGGAAATCGAAAAGTTGGATCGTCAGGTAAAAGAGAAGGGTTTGGTTCTCATCGCGACCAAGGTTTATTTTAAGGATAACCTTCGGGTCAAAGTCGAGATCGCGGTCGGTAAGCCGAAAAAGATACACGATAAACGGGACGACATGCAGAAAAAAGACGCGCAGCAAGAGATCGCTCGAGCGTTAAAATCCTCCAATCGTTACGAATGAGTTGCGAAAAGAATCAGGAATATCATGGCAAAAGCCGAAAAAAAAACGACCGTAGAAGAAGCCCTTCCGGTCAAAGCTCCCCGCAAAAAACCGGGAGAAAAAATTCCGGTCGTATCGATCGTCGGAAGACAGAACGTCGGTAAGTCGACCCTCTTTAACGCGCTGCTTAAAAAGAAACTCGCGATTACGGAAGACTATCCCGGTGTGACGCGTGACGTTCTTTCCGCGAGAATCTATCAGGAGGATAAGGATCTTGATTTTTATCTCTGCGATACTCCGGGGCTCGATATAGAAAATCCCGATTCGCTTTCCCAGTCCATATTGGAAGCTGCTTATAGACAGTTGAAGGAATCGGACGTGATCGTCTTTTTGCTCGATAAAAATCAGATCACCAAAGCCGACCACACGCTTCTGGGTTATTTGAGAAAAGAGGAAAAGGTCGCCAATAAACCGATCATCTACTGCGTCAACAAAGCGGACAAGGAACTGGACGAGTTCGATCTGGAAGAGTTTTACAGAATGGGTCTTGCCGAAGTTCTGCCCATCTCCGCGGTCGGAAGAAAAAATCTCGGACTATTACTTGAGAAAATTAAGTTTTTCTTAAGTGATAAACCGGGAAAGGTTTGGATCGAAAAAATCTCCGCTTCCAAAAAGAAGGAAGCACAACCGCTTCCTCTCGCCGAAGAAGATTACGAGTTCAGGCTCGCGATCGTCGGAAAACCGAATTCCGGAAAATCCAGTCTGTTAAACGCGATCTGCGGTTACGAAAGAGCCGTGGTCAGCGAGGTGGCCGGAACCACCCGCGACTCCGTGGACACTTTATTAGAATTCGGTGATAGACGTTTGTTATTGACCGACACCGCGGGGATTAGAAGGCACAGCAAATCCGCCGAGGCCTTGGAATTTTATTCGTATCAAAGAACGCTCAAAGCGATCGAATCGAGCGAGCTCGTGATTCATCTTTTGGACGCAAAAAAAGGATTCGGAGACTTCGATAAAAAAATCACTTCTCTTCTCCAGGAAAAAGGGAAACCGTTTTTGATCGCGGTCAATAAATGGGATTCCATCCAGGATAAAACCGATAAAACGTTCAAGGAATACAAGGAAAAACTCTATAGCCGTTTTCCGTTGTTAAACGAAGTACCGATCATCACGATCAGCGCCACCGAAAAACTCAGGGTTCAAAAACTAATGGATCTTTCCTTCGATCTTGCAACGAGATCTCGCAGAAAGGTCGGCACTTCCGAACTTAATAAAAATCTAAAGTCTTGGATGGGGCTTGCCGGAAGATCCTTTTCGGCTCACCAACCGCCTAAGATGCTCTATTGTACACAAGTGTCCACTTCTCCTTTTCATCTCATCCTGTTCGTAAATCATGTGGAATACTTTAAACCGAATCTGGTTTCGTTTTTGAAAAAGAAACTCACCGAGGCCTATGACCTTCAGGGAATTCCGATTCGATTGGAGTTTCGATCGGATCGAAAATGAACTTTTTCGTTTTTGCACTGCTTAGTTTTGTCGCGGGTTCGATTCCGTTCGGATATTGGATCGCGCTTCGTTTTGCCGGAATGGATATTCGTAAATTAGGAAGTAAGAATATTGGAGCCACAAACGTGGGTCGTTTGATCGGCTGGAAATTCGGATTTCCGGTGTTGATCTTGGACGTTGCCAAGGGAATGTTGCCCGTTTATCTTTCCGGAGTTTATATTCCCGAAGGCGGGGTTCCGTTTCAATTGGCCTGCGGCGCTCTTTCCGTTTTAGGTCATATGTTTTCTCCCTTTTTAGGATTCAGAGGAGGGAAGGGGGTCGCGACTACGTTAGGCGTCTTTTTAGTTTTGACTCCGATCGCCTGTTTGGGAGCGGCTTTCGTATTTTTGGTCGTTTATAAAATTTTTAAATTCGTATCTCTCGGATCAATTTTCGCTTCCCTAACTCTTCCGATCGTTTATGCTATTTCCTCGATTCTACTTTTACACGAAGAAGTTTCTTATTGGGTTTTAGGAACCATGATTTTCATCTCTATCGGGATCATACTGACTCATAGAGAAAATATACTTAGGATTTTAAATCAATCCGAGTTGTTTGCGGTCAAAGACGAGGATACAAAAAGTGATTCAGAGAGAGATCGACGATAACAAAACCCGCAGGGAAAAGTTAGAAGTCTTAGAACAATTTCTTCAGGATCATCCCGTATTCGAGATCGCGGATTTATACAAATGGCTTTATAGCGGAGAATTCGGGGAGGTTGAAAAACAGGAATTTTATTCGGATCAAGCCGAAGTTGTTCCCGAACTACAATCCATCCTGGACGACCTCAAATCGGAAGAAGGCAAACCTTCTCCGGAAAAAGTTTGGGAACCTCTCGGGTTTTCACAAAGATATCTTCTTATTTATCTGACACCTTACGCAAAACGCGATTATCCTCTCAAACGATTGGTCAATCTCATACAAAGATCCGCCGCGTTTCAGGGATATCGAATGAGATTCAAGTTGGATTGGATTATTCTCAAGGATCTCATCACGGAAAAAATGCCCGTGTTCACCAAACAGGAATTCAACGATTTCGAGGACCAAATCGGATTCCAGCAATTGCCTGATGTGGAACTTTCGAACACTTATAAAAGCGCGTATCCCGCGAGTTTTCGGATCGTATCCGCAAAATTATTCTACGAATACTTTCCCGAGTTCGTAAAAGAACAGAAAGGATTTTCACTTCTTATGAAGATGAAGGAAGAAGGCGAGCCTGAACTCGAAGTATCGCAGCAGAAACAATCTTTCGTGACGGAATCGGAAGAGCCTATCATTCAAAAAAAACACGCTCGAGATAGGCATCACGGTCATACAATGGAACGGGAAGAGGAAACGGAGGCGATTGAAATTCCGGAAAATTTCAATTTCGACGGTCTTTAAATCTTTTTTGTGCCGATGCGGAGGCGGGTACGACAAGATCTGAAAATTTTCCTTTGTAGGAAAATGGGACATGCGGGTTCTTGCGCGGAATTTCAGGTTGTTTCTACCGACGCGATTTTGGCTTTACAAAGTTCTAAATTTAGTGTTACGTTGAACAAAAAAGGAAATTCGCAGTCATGCTCAAAGAAATTAATTTTGCACTTCAAAGCTCCACGGGCGCCAGACAGTTTTCCAAATCCGAATTTACGCTTCGTAATATGCCCGACCGTTTGCATCCTCTTTCCGATTTGGAAAACGTAAACTCGGGAGCGAGAAACATCGCCAAGGTCGGAGTCAACACGGACGATCAAGCGACTCGTCGCGGTTATCTGATCGATTTGAACGCGTAGTTTATCGAATTCTTTTTAAGATCCATCCTATTGATTTCGAGAAATTCCTTTTAATTTAACGTAAAAGACTTTTCTAGCAGGGTTTCTACGTTCAGAGGGCGGACCTTATATTATAAACAATTTTTAGAATAATCGTTTAGAATCGCAAGGCAGGCGATGTTTGATTTGGATGAATTATCGGTTGCGCATTCTGAGAGAAATACAATAAAATCCGCACCACATCTTTCCGCAAAGTTCGATATCTCATCGTTAAGAGGTCCGGCATTGGAAATTGTACAGTTATTTAACATTACAAGAGCAATAATCATTTTTAATTTGTAATAAGATTTCATTCAATTGCCCTCTTGATTTCTAATTTCGTACTTCATACGTTATGTAAACGTATTTGTCGTCTCGTCAAGAGATTTTGAGTTTGTCTCAAAACGACCCATAGAAACGTGGGAACTCCTACATACTTGATGTTAGGGACGAGTGGCTAGGAATTAGGAGCAGCTGTATATTCTGTACAGAAAATAATAGGTGCTTAAGGAAGTTTAGAAAAACATTCAATAAGAATGAACTCTTCCTGCGAGAGAGAGTCGGGAACGGCTGGGGCAAACTCAAAATCGAACTCTTAAAACTCGTTCACTCCGAGAAAAGTTTCTCGGAGTGAACCTTGTGCTTTATGGATTTTATTTTCTCTTTAGAAACCGGATCCAAACTCGTTGCTGGTACGACCAGAACCGATCTTTGGAAGTTTTAAGACGGACTTTGATTTTTCAAAGTCCGTCCCCTAACTCATTCATTGGAACGCTATACAACAAAACTGTAAAGTATAACGGTTTTAATTGAGTTACTTCAATATACGCTCTCACCGAACCCCGCCCCCGGTAGGGTTAAGGATGGTAGGATGATAGAGGACGCGGCGTTCGGGTCATTTGTAGTTAAACCGGCGGCCGTAGAATGGAAGGTATATAGACTGTTGGCCCATCCGAAGATCAGATCCGTATACCCGTCTCCGTTTACGTCCCCTCCGGATAAGGGAGTGTAATTACTGACATTAAGGCCATTCATTACCATTGTGATTGTCGCAGCTGCTGTGGTCAGGGCGCCTCCGATTGGACCTGCAGTTGGAGTCATAAATACATGAGTTCTACTGTTAGGAGCCGTAAAGAGTTCAGAAATTACAACGTCCGCTCTTCCGTCCCCATTTAAATCCTGAACCGTTACTCCATAACCGAATTGACCCGTTAGCAAAGTTCCTGTAAATGTGAGGGGGGCCCCGCCTACACTGGCAGCGGTTGCAATCCCTCCGGCCCCTCCGGAGGTGAAAACGCCTACTTGTCCTTGTAAGGTAGCACCTAAGCTAAAGGCACAAACAACGGCGTCTGTAAAACCGTCTCCGTTTACATCTCCTGTAGCAATGTGAGTGCCTAAACCACCGACCGCCGCAGCGGAATTATTACCTAAAGTAGTCGCTGCAGGAGCCAATCCACCATCGAGGCCGGGGGTTCCGCCTGCGCCGCCCGTAGCCGTTGCACGATAGATGTACACTCGACCTCTTACACCATTAAAACCGGGAGAGCCGATGACTACGTCCGAGAAATTGTCACCGTCCGTCCTTCCCGTAGCAAGCGAGTAACCGAAACGATCTAGCCCGGTGTTCGCCGGATCCGTTCGAGTAAACGTAGCTGCACCTGCGTTGTTGGCCACAATTCCTGTCGCACCTGGGGAATGAAAAATATGGACTCGGCCCCTGCTACCGTTCCAATTGGGAGCTCCCGCGACTAAGTCGGCATACCCGTCTCCGTTGATATCTCCCGTCGCGAGGCTGGATCCAAAAGTGTCTCCGGCAGCCCCTCCGGTGATGATGGTAGACGCAAATCCGGCAAAGGTTATATTGATTCCCGCACTTCCGGAAGAATGAAAGATATAAACCCCACCGGTGTTTGCGTTTTGAGCGGGGGCTCCTACGATTACATCCGCGTATCCGTCCCCATTGATGTCGCCCATCGTAAGGCCTCGTCCGAATTCATCAGCCGCGTTTCCGGAAATAATGCGGCTTGCGGATGGGGCATTGGGAATCGTAATCCCGTTCGTTCCCGAAGAATGAAAAATATATACAACCCCGGCTCCGAACTGCGCGGAAATGAAATCCACGTATCCGTCTCCGTTGATATCTTTGTTCGTTCCTTTTCTTACACTAACCGTAGGTCGTAGCGCTACCGTAGTCATATTGTTCGAAGAATCTATAGCTCGTACGGTTATCGTATGTTGGGAGAAAGGACGCCAGGTTGCACCATCGGTCGGAAGTTTGTATTTCCAGGAAGTGGTTCCGGTTACGTTTACATTCGTAAATCCTCCACCGTCGACGGAAACTTCCACACTCGCAACGGACCTGTCGTCCGCAGCGGTTCCGATGATGAATCCGGATTCGATTACGGTGTTATTTCTCGCGTTTTGAATTGTGATAGTCGGCGGTGTTACGTCCGGCGCAAGTCCCGTGGTAAAAACCCAGCTAAAAGCGGGAGGAAGGGCTGTCATCGGATTGCCCTGAAGATCATTTACGTTTACTAGGGTAGCCGTATAAGTGGTTCCCGCATTGAGAGGTGTTCCTGCGTTGGGAACAAAAGTAGCCGAGGCACCGGAGCAATTCTTGGTAACTAAGATTCCGTTGTTGACCGTAAGATTCAAACTCGCGCAATCAATCGTTTCGTTAAAAGAAACCGTAATTGTAGAATTGGTAGCCAAACCGGTCGCACCGGGTAAAGGACTTACCAAAGAAATCTGAGGCGGAGTGGAGTCGGGAGCTAGGCCGGTGGTAAAAGACCAAATATAGTCTCCTCCATTTAAGGCAATATTATTGCTGTCGGTTACCGTATTTGCGATTTTTACCGTGTATGTTTGATTGAATGCCAATAACGCCGTTGGAGCAAAAGAAACCGTGTTTCCATTGCAGTTGATATTGATGTCCACTACGGTAGCCGGAGTCAAAGGATCATCATCCAAAGTGATTCCTCCAATCGTACCGCAACTGATCGTTTCGTCAAAAGCGATACTTACTCCCCCGTTGACGGCTACGCCTAACGCGCCGTTTGCGGGTGTCACGAGCACAACGTTCGGAGGAGTGAGATCCGGCCCTGGACCGGTTCTAAAATTCCAAGTAATCGGAACGAGGAAATTATTAAATAAGTCGGTAGGGTTTGCGTTGACTTCCACCGTATAAAGCGTATTGAAAGCGAGAGTGGGATTGATGAGAGGGTCCGGTATCCAAGTAGCCGATGTTCCAAAACAGTTTACACTTCCCGCCAGATATACACCGGGTGTAGCCTGCAGTCTCAATCGGAAAGAGGCGCTGTTAACTAAGGTACAGTTCATCGGTTCGCTGAAGACGATGGTAGGATTGATATTAACTCCCACATCAGTTGCGCCTGCGGCTGGAGCGGTAAAAGAAACCTGAGGCTGAATTAAATCGGGAGCCGGTCCTGTCGTAAAAGTTAAGGGAGGAACGGCTGTGAGTGGGTTGTTAAACAAATCGGTAATTGCGGCAGAAATGATGGTGAGAGTGTAAACCTTGTTAGGCGCCAGAGGAGCCAAGGGAGTGAAGGTAGCGGTGGTTCCCGTAGTACAACCCGGAGTTCCAGCTATTGTTCCGGGCAGAAGAGGATTATCATCCAAAACGATATTTCCCGGAATCGTAGTACAATCGACCGGTTCGCTAAAAGCGATGCTCACCGCGCCGCCAGTCGCAATGTTTTGTGCGTTGGGAGCGGGACTTACAAAAGTAACCGTAGGAGGAGTCGCATCGGGAGCAGCTCCCGTAGTGAAAGTCCAGTTATACGCATTGGGAAGCGGGTTATTGGCGAGATCTTTTGCCGTCGATAGAAGATCTACTTTATAGGTTGTATTGAATGTGAGGCCGAGAGGATTTGTAGGATTTAGGGTTACGACGGAACCCAAACAGGCAACATTTGCAGGTTCTTGAATATTGGTAATATTGTTTTTCAACGTAAGGATCGTGTTATCAAGAGAAGTACAATCCATGGTTTCCGTAAAGGAAACTTGAACGGAAGTATTATTGGGAACTAAAGTCGCTCCGACTGCTGGAGTTCTTAGAGACAGGGCGGGTGCGACTGCGTCAAGAAGGGAAGAGGTTGTAAAATTCCAAACGGTTTCTTCCGAAAGAGAAGAACCTTCCGCCGATTTTATATCTTTTGAAACGCGAACCGTATAAACTTTGGAAGCGGCCAGTGGGGAAGTAGGATTGAACAAAATAGTTTTTTCGTCGGATGTGATCGTTCCGGGGATGACAGCGTTTCCCTGAGTAATTTGAATGGATTGGGATTGAATGCTGGAGGAATCCAATTTTTGACTGAAACCCACTTGTACGGATGTGTTCAACGAAACGCCAGTGACATTGGGCCCGGGAGAAATTTGAGAAACGCTGAACGTAGAGGACGCCGTCTTAGAATCGCCGAAATCCAAATAGGCAAGAAAGGGAATACTTGAATTTTCTTTTCCTTGAACACAACCGATGCTCCCGAAAATTAAAATGGAAAAAGAAATAAGAATTTTTGCGTATGCGTTCATAGAAAGCTCCAGCGATCACAGTGTTGTATTAAAATTAGCTTTAGAAAAAATTTTAAAATGAATTGAGACTTTGGACTTTTCACTTGAGTGATGAGAGAAGAATAGCTCAGTTCGGGCCTAAACACCAATTATGTTATAACTTGATATTTATTTTTTAACCGATAAGTTGAACTATCGAGTGAATGCCGCTTTGGCTTAAGGATTGTCTACAGTAAGTAACACTTTCTTCGTTAAATCCTATGGATTCTCTAGAGATTTAAGTGTACATTTCTGGAAGTATTGAAATCTAAGCTGAATTCAATGAAGAAAAGAGGGCATTTGGATAGAAGAGGTCAAAAATTCTCAATTATAGGCCGTATGTTTTTATAAAGATGGAATCTCTAAAAACTTTCGTCTCGATATTTGGATAAGTACAAAACGTTCTTCTATAGCATTCTATAATATAGATTTGAAAAAAATGCATGTTTTAGAGGCTCCCAAGAGAGGAGAGTTAAATTTGGCAGAGAATCATTTTCCAGATGAATATAAATCTATACAAAACTTCCGATGAAACCTTTCTGGAAAGAGAAATTTTCGGATAATCATGGATCGTTTTTTTATCAGCGTTTGGATTTGGACCTGTTTTTGGATTGTTGCCGTGGGGAATTTCTCACCGATTTTCGGCGAAGGACTACCTCAATATAAGTTCGATATTACAAATGCGAAAGCGATTGCAGCAGAAATTCCGAAGGAATTTTCGCATTATGTTGCGACCGCAGGCAGCAACATTGAGCTTCAAGCGCCGTCCAGTCCTTGGATGCAAGGGCTGGATTCACCCAATCTTTCAACCGCCGAACTCACGTTGCCTCAGGTACGAATTCCTTTGGACGAAGGGAAACGATTGGAGCCGGGCGAACTTGCGGAGAAAAAGGAAGGTTGGTATGTGACGGCCGTTCCGCTTTTGAGTTCCGATCCTGTGAGAGGGCAGGGTGGTGGAATTCGCGCCAGTATATTCTTCAACGGAAAAAAAACCGATTTATACTATGAGTACGAGGCCTATCGAAGTAAACTTACGTTTCAATTGTTTCAAACCAATGAAGGGGTAAAGAATCATTTTATCCAGTTCGATTCTCCTTATATCTTCAATACGGCGTTTCGATGGAAGAGCAGCCTTAGTCTGGATTACAATCCGAATTCTCAATATTTTGGGATCGGGGAATCTTCCCTTCAATCTCTTTCCTATCGTCCGAGAAATCTTCCGGAAATCGGTCGGATAACCAACGCACGTTTTGATGCTTACGAGGCGTCTCAATCCTACACTCGTCCTTCTCGTTCGGAAATTTTTCCTACGGTAAGCGATCAGGGATACAATCAATATCTGTTCAATTCGACGACTCTTTTTAACGGCATCGATTATACTTTTTGGAGGGCTTGGAAATGGGTGATCGCAAACGAAATTTCCAAGAATATCATCGGTCATTCCGACGGAATCTGGAATCTATCCAAGGATCCTTACTTTGCGGGAAGTCTTTGGGAAACCGCGGTTCCGAACGGGGAATCAAAACTGACGGAAGACTACAAGGCGGGAAAAATCAAGGGATATAACGGCGGAGATATCGTTTATTTAAGAGCGGGTATCGCTTACGACACCCGTGATTTCGAGCCGGATCCGGATAGGGGAATATTAGTAGAATTGAATATGGCGAACGTTTCGAAACGCACCGGTTCGGATTTTAATTACAATAAAATTTTCTTTCAGACGAAATACTTTTATAAGATTTTTCCAAGTGTTTTTGAAGAATTGGTTTTTGCGACGAGAGGCGCGTTAGGTTATACTTCTTCCGCAGCCCCTTTTTCCGAAGTGAGGTACATGTGGAGTTTGGACGGAACCATGACCGGCATCGGGGGCCTTCAGACGATGCGCGGTTATCGCCAAGATCGTTTTGTCGCTCCCGTGGTCGGTTTCGGAAGCGCGGAGTTTCGATGGAGATTTGCCACATTCAAAATATTAGATGAACTTTTTACCTTGAGTTTCGTTCCGTTTTACGACGTAGGTCGCGTTTGGGATTCCGAAAAAAGAATCAACCTTCAAGGTTATAAACATTCCTGGGGAGGAGGACTTAGAATCATCTGGAATCAGGCAACGGTGATCCTGATCGACTTTGCGAAGTCGCGGGAAGATACTCAGACGTTCGTGGATTTCAATCACGCATTTTGAAAGATCCCATCTCTTTTTAAAACGACAATTCCAAAGTATATTCCAAAATTTTAAACCGATTTTCTAAAACGAATAAAAAACGGATCGTAACCCATCGCCTTCCAGAAGGAAACGGCATTTTCGTTTTCGGTGATCGCCCTCAGTTCGATACTTTTGAAAGACTGATCTTTTGCCCAGGATTCGCAGGCGAGAACCAACGGTTTCATGTAACCCGATTTTTGTTTTCCGCGTTTGGTAACGGCCAAGTCGATAAAAAGAATTTTCTGCTCTTCAAGATAAGGTTTGTCTTCGGTTCTGGCAATCAGGATCGAAACGAGTTCTTCTCCCAAAAAACCGCCGAGTAGAAGGACTTTTCCCGTACCTCTCAGCTTTAGATAAACGTCGATCATCTTGGTTCCCGCGCGAGGACGAATCTTGAATATTCCGTCCAATTGGAATGAATTGACGAGACGAAAGAATTGATTTACGATTTCGATTGCGGCTTCTCTATGTTCCGGAAGAAGATTGGCGATTTGAAATTTTCCTGAGTTCGTTTTGGATTTGGTCATAACGGATGGGGTCGATTTCGGATCGGAAACCGATTTTCTAAGAATTCAAAAAGTTCGTTTATTTGCATCCAATATTTTGCGGATTCAAATCGTTGGGTATTTCTTCGGATTTTACATGCAAAACCCTTTTTCGAGGGAACTCTACGACGAATCGTTAAAGCTTGCATAGTTTATAAAAAAGAATACTCTCTCTAAAAAATAAATAGAAACCATTTGCAAAAGGGATTTACGCGTCCGAGCTATAAATCTTAGATCCCGTTTCAAGTCTCGTGTTATTATAAATCCAATTCTTTGAATTTTCATTTTTCCGATCCAATGGAACGGAAAAGAATTTCCTAAAATAGTTTTTCAGATAAAATACGAAGCCAAACAATCGATTGAATCCGAATACGATAAATTTTTCTTTTGAAGCGATTTTATTCAAAAATAAAATTTTTCCCAAAAAAACCTGAATCGGTTTTTATCCTATTTACGAATCCATTTTCGAGTTCAAAAATGAGATGCACTGGGATCCCAAAACGGGAAATTGAGTATATTGAAAATTCGTAATCTTGAAAATTCGAATCGGTTTTTTGGTCGATCGTTTGTAAGATTTAAAAAACATCGTTTCTATCTTTTTGAAACCGTACGGATTCTTGAAACGAAACCAAATTTGCTTTTTTATCGGAGGCTTAAAAAATATGACTTTGACCCAAGAAGAAATGGGTGATCTGGTCGGACCGTTGTCCATCAGTATCGCCACGAGAGACGCGGAATTGAAACCTCATTTCGCACGAGCATTCGCAATTCGAATGAGTGAGGACCAAAAACATATGACCGTAATGGTCCCGAAGGCGGTTGCAGCTCCGTGTTTGAAGGATATAGAAAACAACAAGTTGATTGCTGCTACCGTTGCACACATGGCTAATTTTAAAACCCGCCAGTATAAAGGAACGGTTCAGGAAATAAAAGATTGCACGGAATCCGATTACGAATTGATGAAAACCGTCCGAGAGGCGGGAGCGGAAAACAGCGCGCTTTTTTTCGGTCCTAAGGCCGGAGAAGGTTGGAGAAAATATATCATCCATCCGGCGCTTGCCATTACCTTTGAGTTGTCGGAACTTTTCGATCAGTCGCCCGGAATTAAGGCAGGAGAAAAATTGAAATGATCCCAGAAGATTTACAACCTTGTTTACAGGGAATCGTTCCCAGCATCATGGTAACTTGTTCGAAAGAAGGGATTCCCAATGCGACGATCGTGAGCCAGGTCTATCAAGTGGACGCTACTCATTTGGCTATATCGAATCAATTTTTCGGAAAGACGCATAAGAACGTCGTTGAAAACAAACACGCGATCATTCAGGTTTTAAATCCAGAAGATCTGGAACCTTGGCTGCTCGATATCTATTATCAGAGAACGGAAACCGATGGCGAATTGTTTGAGGCTATGGAAATGCAACTCGAAGCGATCGCTTCGATGTCCGGAATGAGCGACGTATTTAAACTCAAAGCGGCCGATATCTTCGAAGTACGTTCCGTGCGGAAATTTACGGAAGCTAAGGAGCCTTAATCGTGTCAGACAACCAAGAAATCGAAGATTTCAAAAAACAATTCGTCGAAAATCAGAAAGGAATCGAAGACCTCAATCAGAAACTGCATAGAAAGACCAGGGAGGTCGAAATCATCCAGTCCATTTCGGCGGAGATTCTCAATACTTTGGATCTTGAGAAAATTTTCGACCGGATCATGATGGTAATGGATGAAGTCTTCGGTTTCAAACACGCTATGATTTTGATGGTGGAAGAAGGCACCGAATCTCTTAGCGTCAAAGCGAGTCGAGGATACGAAGACGGCGGCGTGGGCGCCAAGGTTGAATTCGGCCAGGGTGTGATCGGCGTCGTTGCGAAAAGAAAAAAGATCATGCGTATGGTCGGAATTACTACGCAGATGCGTTATGCGGGACAGATCGGACAATCCATGGGAAGGGAGGAAAAACAGATCGAACTTCCCGGTTTGAAGGATGCAAAAAGTCAGATCGCAATTCCATTGCTTGTCAAAGATAAGCTGCTCGGTGTTTTTGCCGTGGAAAGTTCGGAGATGAACGCATTTAAACTTTTGGACGAAGTGATCCTGAGCGTTGTAGGGAATCAGATCGCGGTAGCGATCGAAAACGCAGCCGCGTATCATACTCAGCAACAATTGTCGGAAGCCTACAGCCGTTTTGTGCCGAAGGAGTTGTTACCTCTTCTCGGTAAAAAATCGATTTTGGAGGTTCAATTGGCCGATCAAACGGAGGGTTTGATGACCGTGATGTTCTCCGACATTCGCGGTTTTACGACACTTTCCGAAAAGATGACTCCAAGCGAGAATTTTCGATTTATCAACGATTATTTGGGAATGATCGCCCCCGTAATTCGGGAACATAACGGTTTTATCGATAAGTTTATCGGAGACGCGATTATGGCGATCTTTCCGGCCCGTGCGGAAAATGCGGTCGAGGCGGCTTTAGCCATGCTCGGCGCGCTTAAAAAATTCAACGAACTTCGAAAAAATCAAAACCAGGACCCCATCGATATCGGCATTGGAATTCATACGGGTCACTTGATGCTCGGAATTATAGGTCATGAAAATCGTATGGAAGGAACCGTAATCGGTGATAGCGTAAATCTTGCTTCTCGAATCGAGGGACTTACGAAACAGTTCGGATGTTCGATCATTGCGAGCGAAGTTACGATCGCTTCTCTTCGGGACGCGAGTCGTTTTGCACATTCCTTTTTGGACGAGGTAACCGTAAAAGGAAAGTCTCAGCCGATCAAGGTTTATAAGATCGAAAATCGCGGATGAAACTAAAGTAGGACTCTATGGATCGCTATTTCTTAGCTTTGCTAAGAGCCAACGCTTTCGCATTGCAGAACTAAAGCGCAAGCGTTTCAAGTGGCGAGTGATTAGGCTTTAGGACTTTACGTACATAACATACAACTGTTCCTAATTCCTATCCACTCGTCCCTAACATCTAATATGCAAGTGTTCCGACAAGAATGGAGCTTTTTACTTGCAAAAAGTATGATTTTCTGATAAAGAAAAATCTCCCGAGTCTTCCCGCCCTCCTATTTCGCGACCCGTAGGAAGCGAAATTGAGTTAAACCTTTCGCGACCCGTAGGAACGCGATCCATAGAGAGCCATAACCTTACCCACAAGTTAGGTTTTCGTGAGTAATTTAAACATAAACCCGATTTCCATAGCTCTCATGAGGCCTTTAAAAATGGTAAGGGGGCCCGGAGGAGCATCGGAATTGCGAGCCAAGTGCCCGCCTAATTTAGCAATCCACAGTAAGACGGTTCCTAACTCGGGTTCTTCCTTAGGAG
>NZ_ANIK01000026.1 GCF_000347175.1 Leptospira alstonii serovar Sichuan str. 79601 | reverse complement strand
TTGATCGCATCTCTTTTATCCGTTTTGATTTTGTCCGAACTTTGTCTTGGGATCTTGCCCGGTGCTATCAATGTGCAATTCACTCCTAAGGAATTTAAATATCTGTAAAGTGGATACCCGGTTACTCCTGCTTCGTAACAACAATGTATTTCGTTCCATTCCGATTTCAGTTTGGTTACAAATTTTTTAATCTGAACCTCATTATGCTTTATCTGTTGTTCTTTCACCAGTTCCTTTGAATTGCTCGTTAAATACGCGATACTGATCGTTTCTTTGTGGACATCCATTCCTACATATACTTTTCTTTTCATTACGTTCCTTCTGTTGGTTTTCTTGTTTTGTGGTAAATGCTTCGCATCTAACCCACGGTTTTCAAGCCCAGAAGGGGCGCCATTTTGTCTAAAATCGATTCTTTCAGCCGAATGATCCATAGAGAATGAGGCACCAATTTCAATGGGCACTTTCTGAACTCAGTGAAACGACTCTCTATGGATCGCGTTTCAGGTCGCGAGATATGTTTTGGAACAAACTCATAACTTCGATCCCGGCAAACGTGCGTACCCGGAATCAGCTCTTGGGCACATTTTTGAAAAACTCCTTCCTTTCCTGAAACTGCCATCGTTTGCGGCTTAAGACCTCGTCCCTTCTGATCCGGATATGATCCGCAGAAACGTTTTCGTCCGGATCTTCCCAGAGAAAAACGAACGCGGACGGATCCGAGGTTAAACTCGACAAGGGGTCCTTAAAACCCAAGGATTCGTATTTATTTATTAGAATATTATTATATTCTTTAAATGCGTTCAAACAAGAATCTGAGCCGACGATCGTGGGGAACATGGGAAGCGCGATCACGCAGGATTTTCTTCCCAAAAAGGGGGTAAAAACCGGATTCAAAAGCGCGTTTCGAATTTTTTCCAACGAGTAGGAGGGGCTCTTTTTTTCCGAAAGAGCGATATCGAAAACCGCGTCCGTTCGATAGTCTCTGCTCGAAAGGATCGTCTCGACGTACTCCGAATCCAAAAGTTCGTCCTTTCTTGTGAGTAACTTTCTTTTAACGTTTCCCGGACTTTGGATCGTATGATAATCTCTCAAAAGGTTTCCGGGAGCGATCGCCTTGACCGAGGAAAAAACGCTTTCTAAAAGATCCGAAATTTTTTCGTCGTCCGATCGATCGATTCCGAAAGAAGCGGAGATCAAACCGACCACTGCGGATTTGGACGGAAAGGAATCGCTGGGGCGATATTCGCCCACGGCGATATTTCCCCAGGAAGAAAGAGGGCCGTAGAGACGAAATACCAAGTAATCTTTCATCTAATCCTCTTGAGCAAATTCTAATATATCTTTTAAAGAACCGCTTCCGGAATCCACGTTGAAAGTTTTAAAACCTCCGGACGCGCAGGAGCCGTAAACTTTTTCGAAGTTTTCCCTGCCGGATTCCAATTTCAAAATCGACGCGTTTAGAATTCCCTTATCTTCGACGGAACTCAGGAACGCGGTATGTAGGGACCTAGGTTGTTCGTTTCCCTTTTCCGCCAAACAATAAAGAGCCCTGGCTCTGGAAGCGAAACTGTTCTGTTTTCCGGTGGGAGAAATCGTAGACGCTGTTTCGACTAACGCTTTGCTTGTGCGTTTGGCGAGATCCTCGTCGCCGTTCAGATTTTGAAGGAGTTGTTCCCGATTGACGCAGATATAAAGATAAAAAAGACCCGCGCCGAATTCTACGTCGCCCATATGCCCGGCGCCCCTATCTTCGGTTCCGCTGTTTAAGTCGTCCACTGCGGTAAAAAAATCGTCTTCGACCGCGACCTTATGAACCGTAATCGCGTGAGCCACTTGAACGGCCGCCACGTCCAAACAGTGATAGACTAGGAGGTGATAATTCCCTTCCCGGTTCGCTTTCCCCCAATAGGAACGGTATGTTTTTTCTTTCGTTTGCATCTGTATTTTTTGGATGGCTTTAATGATTAGTAATGTATTGAATTCGAATATAAGGACGAAAAGATGTACTTATGCACCTTGATTTTGTTTGAAAATATCGACAATTTTTACGAGAACTTTTGAAAATTATGAATTCAGTTTATAAAAGGAGATGTTTGTAAGGAGGATGGAACTATTTTTCGAGGTAAGGTTGCTTTTAAATATAGTAAAATATTCGTATATTCAAAAATACTTTACATTGTTTTAAAGATAGTTGCGCGATTTATGATGAGCGAGTTCTTTGCATGTTTTCGTTCGGAAAAGATATCAATCTGCCGGAAAAATTAAAAAAGCGGCGGGTATACTTTAGGTCGAAGCAGATTTAGAATCTGTGAAAGAAATTATCCTCCCTTTTTGGTGGACGACAAAATCCGGAAAGACCAAACTGTGAAAGGTTCCGGTTACGATAGGCAGGAAGTTTTGGATAAAACATACGTCGGAAAAAACGGTGGGTTCGATTTCAAGGGATTGGAGCATTGTGTTGCGACCGAGGAAACGTAAGCAGATGCGTCTATGCATCGGCGTCCGGGAGTGGTTCTACTCGAGTTTCTGACTCGCCCAAACTTTCTTACATAAAATTCACTCTATTATATAGTTCTTAAGTAGTAGTAAGAGGAGAAAAATTCTATGCAAAAAAAATCGCTTCGTGATTCACAACCCGCTTTTTGGGATCTATTGAGCCCATTGTCCCGGTTCATCGACTCGTTGTTTCATATCGAAAACGATACGGACGAGGAGGGAACCGTCGAATCGATCAAACGAGGAGTCAATTTTTCCGGTTCCGCTTTATGGACTTTGATTTTTGCGATTTTCATCGCATCGATCGGATTGAACATCAATTCCACCGCGGTTATCATAGGCGCCATGCTTATCTCTCCGTTGATGGGACCGATCATGGGCGCGGGGTTGGCGCTCGGAATTTACGACTTTGAACTATTGAAAAAATCCGCGCGTAATCTTGCGGTAATGACCCTCTTAAGCCTCTTTACCTCCGCGATATATTTTTTGATTTCACCTCTTTCCGACGCTCAATCGGAATTACTCGCGAGGACTTCCCCGACCGTCTACGACGTGTTAATCGCGTTTATCGGAGGAGCTACCGGAATCGTGGCGGGTTCGCGAAAGGACAAGATCTCAAACGCAATACCGGGAGTGGCGATCGCCACGGCGCTGATGCCGCCGCTTTGTACCGCCGGTTACGGGCTCGCCAATGGAAACTTAAAATTTTTCTTCGGAGCCTTTTATCTCTATTTGATCAACAGCGTTTTTATCGGGATCAGCACTTTGATTTTCGTGCGTTATTTGAAATTTCATCGTACCGTTTATGCGGATTCGGCGGTGGATAAAAAGATTTACCGTTATGTGTACTTGGTTTCCTTATGTTTGATTCTTCCCAGTCTGTACTTCGCCTATGATATCGTAGTCGACTCTTCGTTTAAACGGAACGCGAAGAGTTATCTCGAAAACCATTTCACGTTTGAAAAAAGTAAAATTCTTTCCGCAAACATCGAGCGAAAGAGCGGCGAAAAAAAAATCGAGGTTACGATCGTCGGAGAAACATTGTCGGAAGACGTGCTCTTACAGTTAAAGACGCTTCTACCCAAATACGGTTTGGAAGGAACCGAGTTGAAAGTCGTTCAATCTTACGGAGGTGCGGAGATAAAAAGACAGGGGAATTTTTCGCTCGAAAACGAAGTCGGTTCGAAACCGCAGGAGGAAAAGATCCGGCTTTTAGAAAACGAACTTCGGATTTTCAAGGATAAGAATCGCCTGATTCAATCCGTTGCAAAGGAGATCAACGTATTGTTTCCATACGTGGAATCGTTTTCCTTCGGAGACTTTCTGGTTCAGAACGTTCAGGACTTCACTTCGTCGAAAGAAATCACCGTGCTCGTAAAGTGGAAACGTTCGGTCGGCGACGCGGAGAAAAAACGGCTGGAACTTTTTTTAAAATTAAGAATGGGTGTGGAAAATCTGCAAGTTTTGGATCTTTGAACGAAAACAAGGATTCGTCCAAAAATGAAATTGATTCTTTTCATCTAACCTGCGTTAGGCTTCGGTTAGTTGTGTGAGTTAATTGTAATATAACGCGAATTCAATTATAATATATTGAATTGCTGATACGTTCTACCAAACGGATCTGTGAAACTCGGTAAAACCGTAGACGTCCCGAAAAGATACGTTCTTTCCTTCCACGGAACGAAGCTGTCCCGAAAATTTTCCCACAAATTGTCTGAAATACAACTTGGATACGATCAGATTCATCCTATCCTTTCTTTCCCCTTCGGGAACGAATTCGAGTTTTACCAAACCTTCCTCGTCGTAAATTTTCCAAGGTTTGGCGGGATCCTTTTGGGAAAAATCGAAGATCAACCGAGGAACCCTTCTTCTTTTTCGATTGATCCAAAACGCGTTTTCCGAAAAGAAAGTTTCATTCACGAGCGCGGCGAAGTTCGCTCCGATCGAAGTTTTATTCGGAAGGATCGCGCTGAACGCCGCCCAATACCAATTGGTTTCCCTTCTGAGATAACCTCCGGACCAGTCGTAAAGGATCGTAGTTTTTTTCGGATCGAACGAGAGGGGTTCGTTTTGATAAGCGAGTTCGATCGAACTCGGGATCAGAGGGGAACATTTTTCCGTGAAAGTCCAATGTGTCGGTTCGGAAGGATTTAAAACCCGCAAAGGAGAATGACTTTTGAGACCGAAGTCCGCGTTAAACCGGATCCGCAATTTTTTTCCCAAAAAGGCGTCCACATGAAGTTTACCTTTGGAATGCGATTTATCCACGGTTAGAAACGATGAACCTTTTTTAAATCGAATCTTATACTCGTCCGGATCGGCCGGGAACTGCAGTCCGTTTCCGATGTCCAAACCCTTGGTATCGAACTCGTAAAGAAGACCGTCCTTATAATGATAAAGATAAGCGAACACATTATACACATAGCCGAGACTGACCGCCGCAAACCCGATCAGGAATTCTTCTGTGATGATTCCCATGTAATTGAATCTTTTAAACGCAAAACGTTTTTTCAAACCGCGGATTTCTTTGCCGAAGAAGTCGAGCAGTTGAAATTCTTTATAGTTGAATTCGACCGGACCGTCGAAAACTCCGTAGTTGACTTTATTTTCGGAACCGATAATTTTCGTCTTCATTTCGATCGCGTAAACTATCGGAAGAGGTTTAAAATGCAATGTAAATATAAAACTTTCTGCAATTTCGCTTTACTTTTCTTTTTTTAAGATCAACATTGGAATCCGATTATTCCCGAAAGAAATCTATGCCGGAAACGCAGAGCCAGAATTTTCCCCAATCCACGAATCTGGACGAGTCCGATCTTAAGATCCTAAAATCCAAAAAAACATCCCGCGAACTTTCCGTACTTCTCTACCGCGTATTGTTTAGAACGGACGAAGTGAGAGAAGGCGCCGTTAAAGTTTTAAAGGAAATGTTTTTAAGAACTCATTCCAATCATCCCGAATTATTTCCCGTCCTGGACAGAACGAAGTTCACCAAGGACATGATCGATATTTATAAAGCAGCCTCGTCCTTATCTCCTGAAAAATTGGAATTATTTTTCAATGCGGTTCACGTTTCGTTTCAAAACGAGATTCGCTATTTGGTCGGCAAGTCCGCGCTGTTTTCTTTCGACATTATCTTTATCGTGATCGAAACGATTTTGAACGAAATGAATCTTTCCGAAAACGAAAGAACGATGAACATGAGGGATCGGGAAACGATTCTAAAGAATTTCAGGGCATATAACGATCTATCCAAAACTTTCAACAAGATCGGAAATACGAAGATGGTGATCGATAAGAAAGACGAAATCATCGCGGAGATATCCATACTTCATAAGGACATCACGATCATCTCCATTGAAAGTATGTTCCGTCATATTTTGGCCCAACTCTTACTTTCCAAAAAATATAACTGCGGAAGTCTGATCGAAAAATGGGCGGAGGAATACGGAATGGAAGACAACGCTCCTTCGATGAAACGTTTAATCCCGGAAGCAGCCCCGCTTACCGAATTCCGGCTTCAGTTTATGAACGCTGTGAAATCCCTAAAGGACGAGAACGAAATGGATCTGATGTTTTTGAGGACTTTGGCAAACTACTATTCGTCTTGGGTTACCCAGGTTTCGGAACAAATTCCGACATGACATTATAATATTCTAATTTTTTAATTATCAACCAGAGTTCTGCTTCAAAAAGTCGGAGTGAAATCGTTGGCTGAAACGCTCTCTGAACTAAAATCTCACTCCCTGAATGCCGCCCCATAGGAGGGCATTCACTGAGTTTCCACGGGTCGTTCGAGGTTTAACTCAATCTCACTCCCTACGGGTCGTTCGATGGATCGCGTTGATTTCCCAACTTCGTTGTGAGCCACTCGTAAACTCAACCTCGCTTCCTAAGGGGCGCTCGGTAATGCTGCTCGTTGGCTGAAACGCTCTCTATGGATCGCGTTGATTTCCCAACTTCGTTGTGAGCCACTCGCAACGCTCCGCTGCTCGTTGGCTGAAACGCTCTCTATGGATCGCGTTTCAGGTCTTTTCGACGACCAGCAAACTGCGAAGCATCCATGCGGTTTTTTCATGAACTTCCAATCTTTGCGTAAGAAGATCCAGGGTCACCTCGTCTCCTCCCTCGTCCGCAGCGGGAATCAGGGAACGCGCCGTTCTAATCACGGTTTCATGTCCGCTTACGAGATGACGAATCATATCTTCCGCATGAGGAACTCCACCTTCCTCGTGAATCGAAGTCAGCTTTCCCAATTGATGGGACGAACTCGGCGCGTAAAAACCCAGAGCGCGGATTCTCTCGGCGATCAGGTCGATGGAAAGCCAGAGTTCGTTGTACTGAGTTTGAAACATCAAATGAAGAGTGTTGAATTGCGGACCGGTTACGTTCCAGTGATAACTGTGAGTCTTAAAGTAGAGAATGTAAGTATCGGCTAAAAGTTTTTGCAGTCCCGAGTTGATCGCTTCCCGATTTTTCTCGGAGATTCCTATATCTATCATGTCTTTCATATTCAAACCTCCGTCGCAGATTAGACGAAAGACATAAAAGAACAAGAAAAAACCGAAACGAGCGGCGATTGCCGCTCTTAAATTGTGAAATTTATTTTTTCCTGGAATTGTATAGGCGAATTGCGGAAAAAACTTCCTCCAATTCCTCCTCCTTCATGTAAGGAAACAAGGGATAGTTGAGGACGGAAGCGCAGATTTTTCCGGTCGTATGTTTATCGCCGAATTTTCCTTTGATGAAAGGTTTTGCGCCCGGTTGATCGCTCATAGCGCCCGGATAAATATTACCGAAACCGATTCCTTTTTCCTTCAGAACATCCTGAATGATCGGACGTTCTTCCGGAGTGGAAAGAGTCACGTTGCAGTAGCCGTTTTCTACGTAATCCTTAGGGGGATGGATCACTTGGATTCCGAGGTTTGGGAGTATTTCATAATATTTTTGTGCAGCGGACCTACGGGAAACGATTCTCGTTTCCAGATGTTTCAGATTGATGTTGAGAAAGGCGGCTTGTAAAGTATCCAATCTGGAATTCCAACCCACGTCCCCGTAAGCGTAGTGAGAAATTCGACCGTGATTAGCGAGCATTCTCACCTTGTTTGCGAGTTCCTCGTCGTTCGTAAAAACCGCGCCGCCGTCACCGGCGCCGCCTAACACCTTTGCCGGATAAAAGGAAGTAGTGGAGATGAGCGCGTCTTTGTAGATGGAAGCGCCCTTGTATTTGACGCCGTAACACTGAGCCCCGTCTTCCAATAAAGGAATCCCTTTCGACTTACAGAGTTTTCGAAAATCCTCGATACGAGCGGAACCCCAGCCGTAAAGGTGAACGATCATCGCCGCCTTGGGTTTGACCTTATCCAGGGCTTTTTCAAATTCCGCAAAATCCATTTGAAGATCGTTGGGGTCCGTATCGATCGTGTAAGGATCGGCCCCTACGTTGACGACCGATTCGAAAGTCGCCCAGAAAGTCGAATCCGGAAGTAAAACGGCGTCGCCTTTACCCACACCTAACGCGCGTAAGGCGAGTTGGAGCGCGTCGGTTCCGTTCGCACAGGCAACGGAAAATTTCGTTTCCGTTTGAAAAGCCAGATTCTTTTCTAAAAGGGAAATTTCCTCGCCTCCGATAAAGCTCGCGTTTTTACTGAGAATTTTGACTTTTTCTTCCCATTCTTCCAGTAATCCCGACTCAAACCTTTTGATGTCTATAAATGGAACACCCATTCGGCTCTCCTGATTTTTTAATTTGATATTTAAAAATATTCTAAAATACTACTTCTTTTTTTTAAGATTTTCCTTATGTTTGAAAGACGCGGTTTTTCCTTTGGGAACCGGCTTTTTTTTCGGCGCCTTTTTTTTAATCGAAACTCCGATCGACTTTTGATTCGTTTTTCCGATCGAAGCGGCGATCGACTTTAAACTTTCCTTAAAAGAAGGATTTATTTTTAAAAGAACCTTTTCGTCGAACATGATCGCCGCGACTTCCTCGTAACGAGTTACGGGAAAAAAGGACATGCCCTTTTTCACGTAATCGGGAATCTCTTCCAGATGTTGAAGATTGTCTTTCGGATAAATGATTTTGTAAATTCCGACCCTTTTTGCGGCCACGATCTTTTCGCGTAAACCGCCGATCGCAAGGATTTCTCCCGTGAGAGTAAGTTCGCCCGTCATTCCGTAACCCGCTTTCACTTTCGTATTCAAAGCGAGGGAAAGGATCGCGGTTGCCATCGTGATTCCCGCCGAAGGTCCGTCTTTGGGAGTCGCCCCGTCCGGAACGTGCAGATGTAACATTCGATCTTTGAACAATTCGCTCTTATATACGAAATTCTTAATATAGCTCAAGGCGATGTTGGAGGATTCTTCCATCGTCTTTCCGATCATTCCGGTGAGAAGAATACCGCCTTTCCCTTTGACAAAAAGGGCTTCGATGAGAAGAGTCGCTCCACCGACGGAGGTCCAAGCGAGACCCAGCGCGGTACCCGGAATGGATGTACGAACCATCCTTTCGTCCGTAAACTTCGGAACGCCCAAAAACGTTTCGAGATCTTTTTTCTGAATGATTTTCGGGAAAGGTTCCTTTCTTACGATTTTCATCGCAATCTTACGAACGAGTTTATCGGTGACTTTTTCCAAACCGCGAACTCCGGATTCTCTCGAATACGAATCGATCAAGGCGACCATCGCCTTCTTATCAAACTCGATTCCGTAGGGTGTAACTCCGTTTTTATTGAGAACTTTTTTCCAGAGATATTTCTGAAAGATTTGAACCTTTTCGTCCGTGATATAACCCGAAAGATTGATGATTTCCATTCTATCCAAAAGAATTCTGGAGATGGAATCCAACGTGTTTGCGGTCGCGATAAAAAACACATTCGAAATATCGAATGGAAGATCCAGGTAGTGATCCCTGAAATTTTTGTTTTGTTCCGGGTCCAAAACTTCCAGAAGAGCGGATGCAGGATCGCCTTGGATGCCTACCGCGAGTTTATCGATCTCGTCGAGTAAAATGACGCAGTCCTTTTCTTTTGTTATGCGAAGTCCGGAAATGATTTTGCCGGGCATGGAGCCGATATACGTTCTTCGATGTCCTTTGATTTCGGCCTCGTCCCTCATTCCTCCGACGGAAAATCTAAAAAATTTTCTACCCATCGCTTCGGCGATCGATCTTGCGATCGACGTTTTTCCGACACCCGGAGGTCCTACCAACAGAAGAATCGTTCCTTTTTCGTCGTTTTTTAATTTTTTGACCGCGAGAAATTCTAGGATTCTATCCTTCACGTCTTCGAGTTTGTAGTGATCCCTGTCCAAGGTTCTTTTGGCCTTATCCAAATCGATCTCTCGAACGGGCGCGGGTTCCCAAGGAAGGGATTCCAGGATGTCCAAGTAATTTCGGATAACGTTATAATCTCCGGTATTCGGGTCCGCGTAGGAAAATTTATCCAATTCCCTCGTAACTTCCTCGACTACCTCCGGATCGGCGCCGATGGATTTCAGTCGTTCCAGAAATTTTTCGTATTTCTTTTCGAACTTATCGTCTTTGATCCCGAGTTCGTTTTGTATCGCCTTGAGTTGTTCCCGTAAGAAGAATTGTCTTTGTTGTTTGTCTATTTTGTCTTGGATTTGATCGGAAATTTCCCTTTGGATGGACACGAGTTCGATTTCTTTTTTTAAAAAGAGAAGAACCTTTTCGATTCTCGACTTAAGAATATTGGATTCGATGACGGATTGGTATTCTTCCTTTTCGAGGTTGAGAATGGAGCAGACGAAGTCCGCCATTTTTCCGGGTTCGTTTACGTTGAGCATCGTAAGTTTCATCTCTTCCGTAAACAAAGGATTGTTTTGCGCGAGTTCCCTTGTCATGACGAGTAACGTTCTCATCATCGCTTTGATCGTATTCTTCGGGGCTCCGGGTTCTTCTTCCGGATAAGAAATTTTTGCGATCAACGGATCTTTGCCGACGTAGGACTCGATTTTAAAACGACGGATCGTATTGATGAGGATATTGATCGCCCCGTCGGGTAGATGCACTTTTTTTAATATTTTAGCGACAACTCCGAATGGATAGATGTTTTCGGAAGTTTCCTTTTCGTTCTCTTCGTCCTTTAAAAGAACGAGACCCAGGAAGGAATTTCCTTTGAGAGTTTCTTCCACGGCCTTAGCGAACTTACCGCTAGGAACGATCAAAGGTGTGATGATTCCCGGAAAAACCGGTCGGGACTTGATTGGAACTAAAAACAGTTCGGGCGGTAAAATCGAGTCCAAGGGAACGATCGAATTTTCTTCCATTCCCGATAAATCCTCTAAAGGCTCCAAAAGGGCCTCCTTCCATCTGAAAGTTTGTTTTAAAACCTGAGAAATGCGGGAACTCCCTACATTTTTCTTTTCAGGCTTTGGAACAAGCTCTAAAAATATCTCGAAATTTGTCCAGGTTCCTACGACGGAATAGATTCACAAATCAAATCCGATCCGTTTTCCGCCGAAAAAACCCCGAAGATCGGGGAGTTCCCGCGTCGTTGGGTCGCAACATAATGATTTCCGATGTGTGGGGATTTTTCGTTCTACAGTCTGTTGTTCTAAAGTCCCAAACCCTGACACCTAACCTATCTACTGATCCCTATAAAATTGAGGACCGTTAATTTGAGCGCAAATCCCGCGTTTAGACGCAAAATATTGGGTACTTTATTATATGGCTATGAGTAGTGCGATCTCAAAGAAAAAAATGAAACACTTCGATAGAATTGAAAATCGAAGAAGATTTTTCGACCTTTTTTCGAAAAGTTATTATTTAACGGACTTACTTTCGTGCGGATTGGCGAACCGAACGAGAAAACGTTCATTAAAGATTTTGAATCTTTCGGACGAGCAGGGTTTCCGTTCCGTATTTCCAGACGTAAGCGTATTTCGTTGGTATGGCGGAATCGTAACCGGAGTCTTCGGGCAAAAATGTTCTTCTTAAAACTTGCACGTTCGCCTAACATACGTTAATTCACCCGCAAGGGACACGCAGGGCTTTGGTCCGAGCGCCTCGTTGGTTTTTTAAAAATTCAAAATCGTATTTGACTGCGCGCAGGACCGAGCGGGACTCCGCGAGCCCGGAGTGGCCCGGTCCGCGAAGGTGAACTTTCTGCCTTAAGACAATTTGCCGCTTTCGCGGATGCGGCCCGCCCGATTTCGATTTCGTTCCTATTTCGAGGACGGTTCGTTTTATAGAACTCCGATAAAGGAGTAAATTTTTCGTAAGGGTTTTTTTATTTTCCTTGGAAAGACTTCGGGATTTTTTTATAATATTCGCAAGGACGGAGACTATGTCTTACATGGCGGTGGGTTCCAGGCAGATTTTATTTTCGGATTCGATTGCGCCCGTATCGACCGGCTCGTCTCCGAGGGAGATCGCGACCGCTCAGGATAATCAGGCTCAAAGTCCGGATACGCAGGTGGTTCCACCCGGATCTCCACCTCCTTCGATCGGTAACAATGTGGACGTTTACGTTTAAAGCGGAAGTGTTATGACCCATTTTTTCTTTTCTTTGATTTTAATGTCTCTCGTCGTAGAGTTCGTATTTCCCTTAATTCATCCCGACCTTCACGTTGTGGGAGGTTGGGTCAATTCGATCATCGTCGTGGTCGCGTTCGTGACTATCAACACGATCCTAAGGTTGATTTTGGTCGTCATGACTCTTGGAATCGGAATCTTGTTCTATTATCTGAGTTTGGGTTTGATCGGTCTGATCATCAACGCTTGGGTGATTTTGATTATCGGTGATTGGTTTCCGGGAACCTTATCGGTGCCGGGTTTTTGGTCCGCGTTTTTGGGAGGAATCCTTTTGGTTCTGGCAAATTACGTAGGCAAAACGGAATCCAAAGAAAGAAAAAAGGAAAAGAGGGATTCATAAAAGTTCGTTTCGTTTTTGGGATGAACGTTTAGATTCTCATCGCTTTGAAATAATCTTTGAGAATCGAATCCACTTGCTCGTAGGTGCAAAAACCTCTCGTTAGGATTCCACTTTCCTGTCCGTCCGAAAAGATCAAACTCGGAAAGGCGCTTACACCTAAGGAAAAACCGAAGTAAAAATCGTTTCTGGTTTCCATATCCGTCTCCTTCTCTTCGAATACGGACTGAAATTCTTCCGCGGAGATTCCGAACTTTTCCGAAAGTGCGACAAAGGTCCGAAAGGAGGTCGGGTCTTGATTTTCGAAATGAAAGGATTCGGAAAGTATATTCAAATAATCGAATGCGATTTCCGGTTTTATTTTTTGAACGCTGATAACCGCCTTGCAGGCGGGAAAAGAATCGTATCGAAAATTCTTTCCGTCCAGGAAACCCCATCGAAACGGTCGTTTTGTAATGAATTCTGCGTCCTTCCATTCGTGTTTTAAGGTCCTTGCCAATTCGGGGGTTAGGAATTCGGCGCTGTTTTCAAAACGAAGCCCGCCTAGGACCAAGGAAAAACGGATTTTGTTTTTATATTCTTCTCGGATCTTTTGAAGGATTGGCCCGAAACCGTAACACCAGGGACAAAGCGGATCCGCCGTATAAAGAATGGAATGTTGGATTGTGATTGTCTCGATTCCGCTTATTTCATTTTTCCTTTGTTCTCAAACCCGCAAAATGTTTGGAGATTCCTAAGAGTTCTTAGTTTATCACGTTTGCAAGGGGATTTTGATCTGATTTTTTAGATAGTATTACGTCGGCGAATCGTGTAGCCTAAAATGCACTTACTACCCTGAACCCTATCCACTGACATCTTTAACGTGGGAACTCTTTTTATACGAACTCCCGCAAAAGAAATCGAAGCCCGCGGATTCTCCAGTGGAATTTTGTCCGTGTCAGTACACAAAAAAGGCGGGCAAGCCCGCCTTTTTCTGATTCTTGTTTAAGAATTTTCAAATTTCATTCGGGTGTTTTATGTAATACACTGATAACCACAGTGTCCCGAAGAGAACCCCCGCGTATGCTAAGACCACGGTGACAATGTCAATGACCGGTAGAAGCGTCGCAATCGGAGATATTTTATCAGCCGTCATCCGAGTCGCTTCTCCCAAAATCAAAAACAAACCTCCTAAGCCGATCAGGTGATATCTACCCATCGCTTCTTTTGTCACCCGGGCAAAACGGGCAAAAACAGGAACTGCCAACAACGCAAGCGCAAAGATCGTGATTGCATTCATGGTGAACCCTCCTTATTTCATCTAGTTAGACTCGGGGGAGGTTTCCGTTTCATTCGAAAAGCGGAATTTATTTTTTATTTTCAAAGGATTATATAATGCTCGTTCAACTAAAGCGTAACGATTTCGGTTTAAAAAATTTTATGATAAAGGCGTATGACGTTCTCCGTCCTCTTTCAAACAAACGAGATAAAAAGGAATTTTGGTTTCGTTCCGAAATAATGATCATCGGAGTTGTTGAAGAATTTTATAAAAGTTTGTCCTAAAACCAGGTTACTTTTCCGATCCGATGAGAAAGTTTTTGTATTGTGAAAGTTTTAGGACAAACTCTAATTTTCAAAATCGGCCGGAGACAAATAAAAGTAAACAATGAGTTCCATACATGACAATTTCATTCAATCCTATGAAGTGAATTTGAATGCGGGGGAAATTATAATCCATACGATCTATCTTGACCAAGAACCCAATGAATTTACGGATATAATTTTTAGAGGAGTAGTCAGCCATTTCTTTCAAGATGTGGGAGTGAATAATATCGTTTTTGATATTGAAGAATCGAACTCCGATTTCATCCTTGAACAATTTAAAAATCAATTGGAGAATCGTAAAAAATGGAACTGGCCTTTCTTATACGATTCTGAAAAAGAGTTTATACATTATATCGAATCCAAACATCTGAAATTTTTTCAAATTGATTCCGTATGCGGTTTGAATGGATGGGTTTTGGCGCTGGAGATGGAAATAAAATCGCGATCTTGATTTTTCGCAGTTGTCGATATCGAACATATTACTCCGATGGCGGGCCTGATTCGTCCACGAACTCACGTTATTTGCGATTGATGACGAGAAGCGTAACGTCGTCGTCAAACTTGGAACGACCGCAGTAATCGACACAATCGGAGATAATTTGTGCGGCCGTTTCTTGTGCGGTTTTAGAGGCGGATTTGCGAATCGAAAGAGAGATCGATTCTTCGCTGTAACGTTTGGTTCTATCTTCCGAGAAATGTTCCGAAATTCCGTCCGTATAAAGCACGAGACGATCGCCGGTTTTGAAAGGAACGGAATTCTCCTCGAAAAAAAGATCCGGAAGGACTCCGATCAGTTTTCCTTTGGTTTCCAGATGGATCATATTATCGGTTGAGTTTTGTAAAAATAAGGGATGATTGTGGCCCGCGTTGGAATAAAGAATCGTATTTTTTTCCGTATCGATCACGCAGTAGAACGCGGTCACGAAGTTGCCCGCCATCTTATCGTTGAGTGCGTGATTGAGCCCCGTAAAAAATCGAGAAGGGCTGGAAAGAATCTCCTTGTCGTAGGTGGAGATGATCGTGTTTATTACGGCCGCGATCACCGAAGCCGAAAGTCCGTGACCGGAAACGTCCGCGATTAAAAACCCGGTTCGTTCCGGATCCAATTTGAAAACGCTGTAGAAATCACCGCCTACGTTCGAGTAAGGAATGTGTTCCGCTCCGACTTCCAGACCTTTGATATAAGGAATCGAAGTCGGGATTACCTTGGACATGACTTCTCTGGCTCTTTGTAGTTCACGATCGGAATCGACGACTTTGTGAAATAAATCCGCGTTTTTGATCGTAACCGAAAGTCGGTTTGCGATCGCACCCAACATTTCCAAATCGTTTTGATGAAACGCAAAACCTGAATTTTTACTGTTAACGCTGATCACGCCTAAAAGTTCGTCTCTGTAAATCAAAGGAGAAGAGATGAGGGAATTCGCCTCGAACTTATATTTCGCGTTCCGATTGTAACGTTCGTCTTCTTCCAAGTTTTGGATGAGAAGATTCCTTTTTTCCACGGCGACCCAACCGGCAATCCCTTCTCCGAAAGGAACCGTGATCGTTTGAACGGCTTCTTGCGGAATTCCTTTGGCCGCTAGAATTCTCAGCGTTCGGTTCGTATGGTCTGCGAGATAAATGGTTCCGGTTCTTGCCTCTAAAAATTCCAAGATTTTTTCCAATACCCAATTTCCCAGTTCTTGAATATTCTTTTCGGAAACGATTAGCTTTTCGAATTCATAAAGAAGAGAAAGTTCCAGGATTCTTTTTTTAAGATGATCGTGGATCTTCGCGTTTTGGATCGCGATTGCCGCCACTTCGGATAAGGACGAAAGATAATTCAGATCGGAGGAATCGAAGGAACGGTTTTGAGTTTTATTGAGAATTTCAAGAGTCCCGATGATCTTATTGTCCACGAACAAAGGAACACAAATCAAGGAACGGGTTCTATAACCCGTTTTTTGATCCCAGGATGGATTGAATCTGGAATCCGAATAGGCGTCTTCTAGAATGATCGATTTTTTCTCTTTGGCGACCCAGCCCGCGATTCCTTGTCCGATATTAAGACGCCCGTATTTTTGAATGATTTCACCCTTTTCACCGAGCGCCACTTCGCAGTATAAAAAATCGCCCGTTTCGTCGAGTAGAAATAAGGAACTTGCTTCCGCTTCCAAAAGATCCTTGGAGTAGAGCATGATCAAAGGTAAGAGCTGATAGAGATCCAAGTTCGCATTTAAGATCGTACTCGTATTCAAAATACTTTTCAGTTTTTGAAATTCTAAAACGGATTGAGTCATGGATATTTCCGTCAAAACTAGCGGAAACGGAAGGATCGTCAAGGGTTTGGGAATATTCGAGGAACTGAAAATATCGAAGAAAAATACGAACCGTCTAATATTTAATACGAAAAGAAACTTTGGGAATTTTTTTCGGTCTTATCTACATCATGGAAAATCAAATTTCTCGTTTTCTTATTTTTCTTTCCGTATTTACCCTTATCATCGGATTGGGTTACACGTATACGGGTTTGCGTTTGATTCCGAATTTGAGTTCGCAGAGTTGGATTTCCTGGTTCGGATGGACGTTGATTTTAGTGTTCACATTGAGCATTCCGATCAGTTATTACATCAGCCTAACTTCCGAACGCGAAGGAATTCAAACCGTGTTTTCGTATCTTGCGTTTACGGGGCTCGGATTTTTTACGATCTTATTCAGTCTTGTTTTGTTGAAGGACATAACGGCCGTTTCTTTTTACGGATTCACAAAATTATTTCCAAACTTCGATCCGACCCAAAACACAACGGGAGAACTCATACAAAGAAAGGAATTTTTAAACAGACTATTGAGTTTTTCCGTGCTTGGATTTGCGGGAGGACTGACCGGAATCGGATTCTATCAAGCTCATAGAAAACTAAAAGTGATCTCGGTGGATATCAACGAGAATGATCTGCATACTTCCTTGGACGGGTTTAAGATCGTTCAGATTTCGGACATCCATATCGGGCCCACGATCAAAAAAAGTTTTTTAGAAGCGGTCGTAAAAACGGTGAACGAACTCGAACCCGATTTGGTGGCGATCACGGGAGATTTGGTCGACGGACCCGTAAGTAAACTCGGGCGTCATATCACGCCGCTCGCGGATCTTAAATCCAAACACGGAACTTTTTTCGTAACCGGAAATCACGAGTATTATTCGGGTGCGCTTTCTTGGATTCGAGAATTGGAGAAACACGGAATTCAAGTTTTGTTAAACGAAAACAGGATTTTGGAACACGGAAGGGCCAGTCTTACACTCGCCGGCGTTACCGATCTCAAAGCGGGAACGATCCTCGCGGAACATAAAACGGATCCTTATCGGGCGATGAGAGGAGGGGAAACGTCGGATTACAAAATCCTACTCGCGCACCAACCGAACAGTGTCTTTGAAGGAGCCGATGCGGGATTCAATCTTCAGTTATCCGGACATACGCATGGGGGCCAGTATTTTCCGGGTAATCTGCTCATTTATCTCGCGCAGAAATTCGTCGCGGGACTTCACAAACATAAGGATACTTGGATTTATGTGAGTCGAGGGACCGGATATTGGGGACCGCCGATCCGACTCGGGGCGCCTTCCGAAATCAGCGTAATTCGATTGAGGAAAAATTCTTAAAACCCGAACCTTTTGAAACCGAAACCGACTTCCGATATATAAAGAAAGGACTTGAAATGGAGGGCGGCGATGGTCCTTTTCGGATCCAATCAAAAGATAATTTTCACGTTAGGAATCATTCTTCTTTCTTTTGTCTTAACGGATTGCGGCAAAAAAAACAAAGGGACTACAAAAAAGGAAAACGTTTCGAGTTCGAAAAAAAAGAACGATCTTGATTTGGAGCCCGAGTTAAAGGAAAGAAAATTCTTTCAAGAAGACGCGCTCGGCCTGCCCAAAAAATACGTGGAGCCGGAAGAAACCGACTCGAATCGCGAAACCGACTCGAATCGCGAAACCGATCGACCTGCCAAACAAGAAACCAAATCGCTCGCGTCTTATCTCGGGTCCTCACCCGGATGTAAGGACGGAAATTGTAAAAACGGACCCGGTGTTTACGTATATGATACGGGAGAAGTATATTCCGGAAATTTTAAAAATGATAAGCGACATGGATACGGAAACATACACTACCGAGACGGAGACCGATATTCCGGATACTTTCAAAACGATAAGAAGCTGGGAACGGGAACGTATCGGTTTGCAAACGGTGCCGTATTTAGCGGAAGATTTTACGACGACGGAGAAAGCGCGGAAGGTCACTTAAACGTCGGGAAAAAAAGAAAGGAATGTTCCATCATCCGAAACAAACTGAGCTGCCACGGATAAACGTTCGGGCGGTTCCTGCGATGTCTGCTCCAGGGATCGGAGTTTTTTGTTTTTCGCAGGACCGGGCTCTTACCTCCGGTCGATCGACGGATTACCGATCAAAGCGGATGAAACGAAAGAGGTCGATCGACCCCGGCTCGATCCCTACCGCTTTTAATGGTCCGAGTTTATCCCAACTGGTCTTGTAATTCCAGGTTTATCGACGGATTGTTTTTGTGAAGGACGTAATTCCTGAATTCCTTCGGAGGTTTGCCGGCAAATTTCAGACAAGCTCTTCTAAAAGAAGAAGGGGAATTGAAACCGCTCGCAAGGGCCACTTCTAAAAGATTAATGTCCGGTCTTTGCTGAATCATACGTTCCGCCTCTCCCAATCTGTGAAAGCTTAAGAAGTCGGTAAAACTAAGATCCTTGTAATTGTTCAAATAGTAGGAAGCTTGGTGCAGAGAAAGGCCGATATAGGCCGAAAAATCGGACAAACGAATCTCTTCATCCAAGTATTCGCGATCCTCGACGAATTTTTGAATTCGATCTTCGATACGGGCAATGTCCAGGCGCTCCACCAGATTTTTAGGATTGGTTTGGAGCATTTGCGCTTTTAGATCTTCCGATTTCACTTCCATCAGTTCGCTGGAAAAACCCACCTTCCAAAAATCCGGGTGATTGTATTCCAATATGAAAAAATATACGACAAAAAATCCGGTAAAAGAAAACGCAAGTATCATCAAACTCGGTGCGTCGATCCACATTCCGATCGTATGTAAAATGAGAGCGGCGGTTAACGTAAAATTTTGAAAGGGATAATTGAAATAGATCCTTTTCATCTTATTTTTTAGAATATAAGAAAAAGTTAAAATTCCCGCAGATAGTTGTAGGATAAAGAGGACGGTTTTTCCGAAGTAAACCATGGAAATCACGTTCTTCAACATTAAGGAAACGAGAAAAACGATCGGAAAGAAAATGAAACTGTAGAGGCTAAGACGCAAAGGATTTCTTAATACTCCAAAAAGGTGCATTACATAGAATGTGGAAATTAGGGAAGCGCAAATCGCAAATCCGTAATAATAGGCGAAAAATAATTGCCTTTCGAGATTTAAGGCGCCGTTTGGATCGGACGTCATGAGTGTGAAAGCTCTTCCGTGTCCTAGAATTAAAAAACAAAGGCTCATCAAAAAAATTCCGCGGACAAAATTGAGCCGATCTTTTTTCGCCTTGTAAAAACCTTTGTAAAAGCCGGAGAGCCCTGTCAAAAAACTAATTACGACGCTTGCAGAGTAAAGAAATTCGAGGTATCGATTTAATAAACCGTCCTTTAGGAAAGTCATATTATAAGTGAAAAAATTCAGATCGGGAAAAAAATTCATAACGCACTCACTCCTATTCTTTCCTTTGTTTTTAGCCTAAAATAATTCGGGCGTTTGGAAAGCTATCTCTTAAGTTGAAGTCGGTTCAAAAATAAATATTCTATTTTGAACCGACCAAAAACGATCGAACCAAGTTAAATCAGATTTTCTCTTAAAACTTGGAAATCAAAGAATCGTTCTTTATAGACGTTACTTCCTACAAAGATAAAAGTCTTTGCATGATATAAAATGAAATAAATAGAAAATTTCAAATCCATCAGGTCCCAAATGGCTTATAAAAATGGAAATAAATAGATGATGAATTTTTCATGTCAAATTTTGTTAAACGAATTGAATTCGTATTAGAAAAGGTTAAATTCATTTGAATTTATAATTATTCTAAATACTTATAAGAATATAATTTTGCGTTACATGAAATATTCGGGCTTTCTTTTTTGTTCATTGGAATATGAGAATTTGTATGCATTACAATCATCGGGAACGATCGGACTTTTCGGATAAATTAGTAGTCTTATAGGGATCGAAAATATGTCTTGAAAACATTCTTATTTTGTGCCGAACGCGTAACGGTCTAGACTTGAAGAGATTCAAAGGAGGAAAGAAGGAAAGAGGAGAAAATCATTTGATAACTTAGCAATTATCATAACCAGCTCCACAGTTGATCAGGGTTGGGTAATGATCTCTATTCGCCATTTTAACCCTTTTTCAGGGGCGACTCTTATGCGAAGGATCTTTTTTCGAGCGGTACAAAGACTTAGAATTTGTCTTAAAACCTCAAAGGAAATTTGCAGGAAGTTCCGGCAGGAAACCCTGTCATCCTTTGACGATCTTTAGGCTTTTGTACGATTTTAAACGACCGCTAAACTCGGATCTCTTACGTGCCGTTACCGGATAAAATCGGAAAAATTTTAACCTCTAACATCTGACTCCTATTCACTGATCCCTAAAATGTGGGAACTCCCACGTTTCTCGTAAATTTTAGAGCACAAAAGTTCTTATTTTTGTTCGGGGACGTCCAGGCCTGCTTGTTTTGCATCCACCATCTTCATCATTCGATCGATGATGTCGTTAACGTTGACTCCGAACTTTTCGAAGATATGATTTTTTGCAAGTTCGTAACGAAGAATGTCGATGTTCAATTGAATCTTAGACTGTGCCACCTGCAATTCGGATTGAATCACGTTGTCCAATGCGTTTTTTACCGCAACCGCGGTAAATCTTCCCTGACGAAAACGTTCGGAAAGACCCCTGTAGAATTTGTTGGCTTCTTCCCTTCTTTTTTTAGCGCCTTCGAAAATATCTTTTCCGGCTAAGATCGCCGCATAACGATTTTCTAATTCTTCTTTGATGGAAAGTTTCAACTCCGCTTCTTTTTTTTCCAAATTTTGCACGTCCAACTTTGCGTTTCGGATATCGGTTTTGATACCTTTGTCCCAAAGAGGATAAGAAAATTGAAACGCCGCATAAGCTTCCGGATATTTAAAGGAGGCGATTCCTCGATTTGTATCCGTGACATTTTGCTGAGGAGAAACGATATTTTGTCCTCTTGTGGAATAGGCGCCCGAAAGTTTCAAAGAAGGCATGTCTTCCGCTTCCTTGATCTTTAAATTGAGTTCCGCGATTTCTCTTTGTTTGCGAAGATTTTTCAGATCGGTTCTGTGTTCGAGTGCGTAGATATAATCCTTTTCCACATCGAAGTCCGTCGGAACGGTTTCTTGAAGATCGGTAACACCTTCGATTTTAGAAGAAGGATCGGCGTTCAAAATCCGAATCAGATTTCTTTCGGCCTCTTTGCGGGAAACCTTTGCCTTTTCCAAATTCCCCGCGGTTTGTGAAAGGATGGAGTTCCAAAGATTGACTTCAAATCCTTCGGAAAGTCCTAAATTCCGTTTTCTTGCGGTCAAATCGCGGATGTTTCTCGTATTGGATTCCAATTCTTGCAAGGTTTTTACGTTCGAATCGTAGATGTTCAAACTCCAATATTGAACCAAGGTTTGAACCACGAGTTGGGAAAGAACATAAATCAATTCTTCCCTTTTGATTACCGTATTCTGTCTTAAAATGGCCTCTCTGTCTTTTTGAGTTTTTCCGAAACTGTACTTTAAAATTTCCTGGCTGAGAGTGATCGTCAAAGCGCTCGTATAGAGAGGCGGAATTGCAAGAGCCGCTAAGTTGGAAGGTGTTGTCGCCGAATTTTCAAAGGCGCTCGTATCGAAACGAGTGGTACTCGCTTCGAATTTTGCATACGTTCCGGTTTTAAAATTTTTCTCGATACCTACGCTGAGTTTGTCTTGGCTTTGTTTGGTTCCCAAAAAGATGTTGTTTCTGTTGTTGGGAAGAGTTGTCTTGAAGACTAAAATTCCTCCGACCAGATTCCAAGTGAACTGAGATTCGTTTTTGAGTTCGCCCGAGTCCGCTTTTACGTATTCCATTTTTGCGTTTTGGATCGTAATATTTTTTTCGAGAACGTAATTGACCGCATCTTTCAGAGTTAAACGAAGTAATTTTTTGGAATCGCCGAGATTCGTTTCGGAAGATTTTTTTTCTTCTTCCAAAGCAACTGTTTTGTCGGGTAGGATGTCCTCACCGAAAGTAGGCAAAGTCGACGCAAAAAGAATGATACCGAAAAGAAGATTTCCGAATTTTGACCTTTCCTTTTTGCAATCCATGTAAGTGCCTACTGAATGGACATGGTTGAATGTAGGAAGTTTTTTAGAAATCGAAAAATGGATTTTATGAGTCTAAAAGAGAACAATTCAATGCAATTCAGTCATCGTAACCCGAACCGCCTCTCAAAAGAGAAAAGTCCTTATCTACAACAACACGCCTATAATCCGGTCGATTGGTTTCCGTGGGGTGAGGAGGCCTTAACCAAGGCAAAAGATCAAGACAAACTCATTTTTTTATCCGTCGGTTATGCAACCTGTCATTGGTGTCACGTTATGGAAAGGGAATCCTTTGAGAACAAAAGGGTCGCGGATTATCTCAACGCTCATTTTATATCGATTAAAGTGGATCGGGAAGAAAGACCGGACATAGATCGGATCTATATGGATGCGTTACACGCAATGGATCAGCAGGGCGGCTGGCCGCTCAATATCTTTTTGACTCCGGACGGGAAACCGATCACCGGTGGAACGTATTTTCCGCCCGAACCCAAATACGGTAGAAAGAGTTTTTTAAAAGTTTTGAATGTCATTCAGAAAGTTTGGAATGAAAAACGTTCGGAATTGATCGCCGCGTCCTCGGAACTTTCGCAGTATTTAAAGAGTTCCGGCGAGGGCCGGGCCGGTGAAAAACAGGAAGCGGATTTTCCTCCGGAGAATTGTTTTGATTCCGGATTTTCCCTCTACGAAAGTTATTATGACGCTCAATTCGGGGGATTCAAGACAAATCACGTCAATAAGTTTCCTCCGAGTATGGGGTTATCGTTTTTGCTCCGATATCACCGTTCTTCCGGAAATCCAAGGGCTCTGGAGATGGTGGAAAATACGCTTCTCGCGATGAAACAAGGAGGAATTTACGATCAGGTTGGCGGAGGACTTTGCCGTTATTCCACGGATCATCATTGGTTGGTCCCTCATTTTGAAAAGATGCTCTATGATAATTCTCTCTTTTTGGAAACTCTCGTGGAATGTTCCCGGATTTCTAAAAAAATTCCCGCCGAGTCCTTTGCGCTCGACGTCATTTCCTATCTGCATCGGGACATGAGAATTTCCGGCGGAGGAATTTGCAGCGCGGAAGACGCCGATTCCGAAGGGGAAGAAGGTCTTTTTTATATCTGGGATCTAAAAGAGTTTCGGGAAGTTTGCGGAGAAGATTCTCCCGTTTTGGAAAAATTTTGGAACGTGACGGAAGAGGGCAACTTCGAAGGGAAAAATATTCTGCACGAAAGTTTCGGCGGTTCGAAATTTTCCGAAGAAGAATTGAAACGGATCGACGAAACTCTCTCAAGAGGCAGGACCAAACTTCTGGAAAGAAGAAGTAAAAGAATCCGTCCCCTCCGAGACGATAAAATTTTGACCTCTTGGAACGGGCTATATATCAAGGCGCTCGCAAAAGCCGGTACCGCGTTTCAAAGGGAGGATTTTTTGAAACTCGCGGAAGAAACGTATTCTTTTCTCGAAAAAAATCTGATCGATCCGAACGGTAGGATCCTGCGCAGATTTAGGGACGCCGAGTCCGGAATATTAGGATATTCGAATGATTACGCGGAGATGATCGCGTCTTCCGTCGCCTTGTTCGAAGCGGGGAGGGGAATTCGTTACCTCAAAAACGCGGTTCTTTGGATGGAAGAAGCCGTCCGTTTGTTTCGCTCTCCCGCGGGTGTTTTTTTTGACGCCGGAACGGACGGAGAGGTTCTCTTGCGGAGGAGCGTGGACGGTTACGACGGCGTGGAACCTTCCGCGAACAGTTCTCTCGCCTATTCTTTGGTGAAGTTATCCGCGCTCGGTGTGAATGCGGATCGATACCGTGAAATCGCCGAATCGATCTTTTTATATTTTACAAAAGAGTTATCTTCTTATGCTCTCAGTTATCCGTATCTGCTTTCGGCGTATTGGGCTTACAAACATCATTCCCAAGAAATCGTTTTGATTCGTAAAAATGCGGACGCGGGTAAGGATCTTCTCGCTTGGATTCAATCCAAGTTTCTGCCTAACTCGGTCCTCGCCGTTTTGAACGAGGATGAGTTGGAAGAAGCCAGAAAATTTTCCACTTTGTTCGATTTACGGGACAGCGGAGGAAACGCGCTCGTTTATGTTTGCGAGAATTTTTCCTGTAAACTTCCCGCGAGTAACGTCGCGGAGCTCGAACAACGGATTTTATGATATTTAACGTAAGTTCGGTATAACCAATGCGTGAGCGATCGTAGTGAAAATCCTGCAACGCGCCATGAGTTAAATGCAGAAACCGGAATATACGAAAAGTTTGAAATGGTGCGTTGCAGATTGAAACGAAGAGCGCGACCCGGCGCAAAGCGCCGGGGCACGCCCCTGATTAGGGATCAGTGAATAGAAATCAGGTTTCAGTTGCATTTTCATAATAGAGCATTTAGACTTTAATAAAGTATAATTTCCTTATTCTGTAAATTAACTTGTAAAGTCCTCAAACCCTGAGATCTGACTCCTAACCCTAACCTCTGATTCCTAACCACTGACCCCTAGTACGCACACGTCGCAGTTCCCGCATCCCGTAAATTTCGCGTCGAAATATTCATACACGAATTCTCTTCTGCATTTTTCCGACTTCAAATAAAGGAGCATTTGATACAAACGTTTCAGACTGGTTTTCTTTTTTCGTTCCAAAAGTTCGACGGAACGAAGCGCGTCCGGTAGCGACGATCTCAACTTCAGGGAATTTTTTTCCAATTCTCCCGAAGTAACTCCGTGTCTTTCAAACAAATTGAGAACGGTTTGAAGTCTATGATCCCCCCGATTTTTATGGACGATCCTGGATTGTAATTCGTCGTATTCGATCGAAGATAGTTTTTCTCCGAGTTGTTCCATCGTTTGATACGCGCGCGCGATAAAAACCGCGTCCGGATTTTGCCATTCTATAAAATCCATCAACACGGTGAGATCGTCCTGATTGTAAAACACATGACAATCGGATGCGGCTCCGTCCCTTCCGGCTCTTCCGATTTCCTGATAATAACCTTCCAGGGAAGAAGGAAGTTCCGCGTGAATGATCGTTCGTATGTTCGGTTTATCGACCCCCATTCCGAAAGCGTTCGTAGCAAGCAGGATCGTATCCTCCGATTTTAAGAATTGATTTTGAACCTTCTTTCTTTGATCCGGGGACAAACGTCCGTGATAGATACGATGCGGAATTTTTTGAATGTCCAGTTTCTCGCCGAACTTTTCCAAACTTTGAATCAGATTGAAGTAAACGATCGCGCTTTTCTTTTGTTCCTTCAAAAGTTCCAGAATCGCTTCCGATTTGGAAGGTTCGTCTACGAAGGTCCGAACGTCCAAAAACAGGTTGGGCCTACAGATTCCTTCGTTATAAATTTCGATCTCCGATTCCTGCAGACCCATTTGAAGGACGATGTCCTTTTGAATTTCGAGCGTCGCGGTTGCGGTTAACGCGATCGTAGCCGGTTTGCCTAAAATTTCCCGAAACTCGGCAATCTTGGTATAATCAGGCCGGAAGTCGTGTCCCCACTGACTGATACAATGCGCCTCGTCGATCGCAAGAAGGGAAATTTTTCTGCTTTGAAGAGAATCGATGAACTCTTTCTTACGAAATCGTTCCGGAGAAACATACACGATTTTATATTTGCCCCTCCTTAAATTTTCGTAACTAAGAAGTCTGTCCTGTTTGGAAAGGGAAGAGTTGATATATCCCGCGTCGATTCCGAGGTTTTTCAGTTTTGAAACCTGATCCTGCATGAGCGCGATCAAAGGAGAAATGACGACGGTTAAACCGTCCAGAGCCAGAGCGGGCAGTTGATAACAAATCGACTTTCCCATTCCGGTCGGCATGACGACGAGACAATTCTTTCCGGAAAGAACTTCGGAAATGATCCTCTCTTGAGAAGTTCGAAAAGAGGAAATTCCGAAAAGGGTTTTGAGCTGACTCAGAGAAGGCATTACGATTAGAATTTACTTCGGATCGCTCAGAGCAAGAGAAAATGTAATTACTTGCCACGACGTCGAATTTTTGGAATGCTCGTATTTCGGGACCGGAGAGAAATCGTTTGTCGATCACACATATCACAAGTCTATCGCTCGACGACATAGCCGCGGAACTCTCTCGTAATATTCTCGAAGAAAGAAAAAAATTTCCCTTACACGCGCCCGTGATCGTGGTTCCGAGCGCGAACATGAAACTCTGGTTGAATCTGAATCTATCGAAGATATCCGGACTTTCAGCAAATCTTCGATTTCTTTATCTCGAAAAAGCTCTTGAAGAATACTTTCATCTCAGAGCGGATTTGGATTACGATCCGTTCAGGCGCGCCTTCCCGAGTCAGGAGGCGACTCAAAGAAAAATTCTTACCTTTCTGATTGAAAACGCAAACGCGGAAGAAACAAAATTCTTACGCTCCTACTTAGGCAGTATTTCCCGCGCTTTTTCCCTGAGCGCAAAGTTGGCCGGACTTTATAAAGATTACGAATTGAACCGATCTTCTTGGATTTGGAGTTGGGCAAAAGAAAAAGGAATCGACGTTCCGATGATCTCTCATCGACCGACTCCGTTTCCCAAAGAGGACGAGTATTATCGTTTTCAAAAGGAATTGTATCAAAAAGTTTTTTTGAATTCCAAAGAACCGAATACCCTCGTTCAATTTTTTTTGAAAGAAACGCGGAAGAATAAAAAACAGTCCCCTCGTAATTTTCCTTCTTTGCATCTTTTTTGTTTGTCCAATCTCGCCGATACGTATCTCGGAATTTTGGAATCCCTTTCCGAAAAAGACAGACTTCCGATCTATCTCTATCAATTTTATACGGGTGTCGTTCCAAAGACGAATAACGCGGAAGGTCCTCAAAGATGGTCCAATCCTCAGATTCATATCGCGTCGAGGACGGCTTCGATTTCCGGAACCGTTTTCAAAAACACGGAAAGTTCCCGCACGTATCCCAAAAAACTCGCAGTTCTTAGGAATATCCTCAAAGGAGACGAAAGCGCGCCTAACGCGGATGAACTTGCACAAGACGTTTCGGTTCGATTCTGGAACGCCCCTTCCGTCTATCGGGAGACGGAGTCGGTCGCAAACGATATCCTTTATAAGATGAATCAGGATCATAAATCGACTTATCTGGATTTTGCGATTCTCGTTACGGATATGAAGGTTTATCGTCCCGCCGTCGAATGGGTGTTTGACGGAGGAATTCTTCTGCAAACTCAAGCGGACGCAAGTCCCGTTCGAAAAAAAATCCCTTATTCCTTGACCGATATCAAGGCCAACGAAGCCTCTTTACTCTATCGAGGTTTGATGAACTTCTGGGAGATTTGTTCCCGGAATTCCATCGATAAAAACGGTCTGCTTAAACTTCTCAGAAACCCCCTTTTGCGGAGAAAAGTTCGGATTCATTCCGTATCGGATCTGGAGAAATTGATCGAAACGTCGGGGGTTCGATACGAAGAAACCGGAAGGGAAAAAGATATATTCCAAATTTCTAATGGACTGAAAAGAATCCGTCTTTCCTCGATTTTATCCGCGGAAACGGCATGGACAAAATACAAGATCGCGCGGGTCCCGCTGGAATCGGACGCGAGTTCCTCGGATCTCACCGATTTTTGGGAGGCCGTTCTCAAGGCGAAAAACGAGATTCTTTCTTTTTTCGAGGGTAAAACGATCCGTTGGACTTCCGATTATCTCGAGACGGTTCGAACTTCTCTGGAAGAACTTTTTGAATTTTCGGATGAATACGAACAGGAAGGAAAACTTTTTCAAGATTGGCTGGAATCCCTTTTCGAATGGGAAGGTATCAGTTTGCAAAATAAGGAAGAAGGAATCGCGCTTTTAAAATTCATTACGGAACAAACTTTCGATCGGATTCCGTACCGCAAAGGCGCCTATCTTACGGGAGGAGTTACGATTTCTCTTTTGCAACCTATGCGGCCGATTCCTTTCAAACATATTTATATCTTGGGACTTGGAGAGGGAAAATTTCCAGGCTCCAACGATCGTTCCCGACTCAACTTAAGAAACGATTTCCGGGAAGAATGGGATATTTCCCGGAGAGAAATCCAAGAATCCCTTTTATGGGAAACGGTTCACTCCGCGCAAGAATCGCTTACGTTAAGTTACGTCGGTAAAAATCTTCAGGAAGATAAAACATTCGAACCCTGTTCCCATCTTTTCGAAATTATGGAATCCCTGCGGGTCGAGGAGGCGGTCAAACTTCCGTTACATTCGTATAGTATGAAATACGAACATACTCCGGAAGAATTAAAACAGGGACTTGTGAGTTACGATTTTGCCAGAGTTTGGGTCAACGGAAATCGGAAGGACCATACGATTCTCCGTCGTTTTCAAAATCCGGACGAGCTTGCGAAAGTAAGTTCGGCGCCTCCCCAATCGGGGATAGACGTTAAGGAACTCTCTCGATTTTTAAGCGATCCGTTGGACGCATATCTCAAAAGAAAACTCGGAATGTATCTAGAAGAGGAGGAAATACGGGAGAACGAAAGGGAACCCTTCGAGTTGGACGCGATCGCGGAAACGTCCATATTAAAAAAAGTGCATGCTTTGATGATCCCGGATCTGGTATCCAAGGAAACTTGGAGCTGGGGCCGCGAAAAAATTTCCGAAACGCTTTCTCCGATTTTGGAAATGGAAAAGTCCTCGGCGAAATTTCCGATGTCGGTATTCGGAAGAATTCAAGAAGCCGATCTCGTTCAATATCTCGTAACGACGAGCGAACATCTTCGAGAATGGAAACCTCTGTTTCAAGGAGGAACGTATTATCCTTACTTGAGTTTGGGAGACACGGGCCTACCGGATTTTATCTGCAAGAAAATGCCGGAACTCAAGATTCCTTTGGAATCGGGCCGCTTTTCCATCAAAGGGGAATGGGAACACGTCATCGAAAAGGACGGGAACTTATATTGGTTGTTTTCGAAAAGTTTGGAGGAAAAACCCGAAGAAGATTATTTCGGTTACAAGGATTATTGGAAGGTGATGAGTTTCCCTTTTTTAACCGGAGTCGCCTTCGCTTCCGCGAACGAGAATTTTAAGATTTATTCCTTTAAACCCCGTCCTTCCGAAGAATCCAAAAAGAAAAACACTTTCCCGCTCGAATATCAAATCGAAAGCGCTTCGGTCGGAATCGAATACCTTGCAAAAATTCTAATGGACTATCTGAAGGAAGACCCCGTCTTTTTTCCTCGAAGGGCCTTTCTCAATTATTACGTAAAACACATTCAAGGCGGAGGCAAAACGCAGGAGCCGGACGACGTTTCTAAGTTCGAGGATGAAACCGCGTGGATCCGTTTTCTCAAGGAAGAATTGAGCGGCGTCAAGGAAGGATTGCCTTCTTTGGTAAAGCTCTATCCTAAAACTCCGGACTTGATCCTACAATCCAGGATCGAGTGGGCCAGAAACTTCTACAAACCTCTCTTGGATTGGAAGAAGGATCTATGAACGTTAGTCGCCCTTATAAATTGAAATCCGGTTTTATCGAAGCGTCCGCGGGAACCGGAAAAACATACACGATTATGGAGATCGTGGGCGACTTGATCTTGGAACACAAGATCCCCTTGACTCGGATTTTGATTCTTACCTACACCGAAAAGGCCGCGGGCGAACTCAAAGAACGACTTAGAAAAAAACTGATCGCTTCCGATCTTACCAAAGAGGCGAGGGAGCTCGATCAGGTTACGATTTCAACCATACACGGTTTTTGTAATATGATTTTGCAGGAATATCCGGTGGAAACGGAAACTCCGTCCGACTGGATTCTTACGGATTCGAAAGAAAGACTGAACGAGGCCCTGTATCGACTTCAACACGAGGAATGGAATTCTTGGGCGGACCCGAAAGAACTGGAAACGTTCCTTTCCGCATCCGAATATATATCAAAAAAAGAGAATATACTTGTCGCGGGTTCCAAACTTTTGAGCGGAAAAAAATATCCGTATTCCAACGAAACGACTCCCATGAGCGCGGAAACGTTCATTCAAAAAACCGCATTGATCGCGGTTGAGGCGGTCGAACGGGAATTTAAGACCTCCGAATGGATGAGTTACGATCAAATGATTTTGAAAACGAGGGATTCCCTCGGAAACCCCCGTCTTCGCAAGGTTCTTCAGGGCAGATACAGAGTCGGAATCTTGGACGAGTTTCAGGATACGGACGGCGTTCAATACGAAATTTTCTCTCGACTTTTTTTGGAGCCGAGCGGCGAAGGGGAATCGAGAGCCCTTTATCTCATCGGAGATCCGAAACAATCGATCTACGGATTTAGAGGAGCGGATATCGGAACCTATCTCCAAGCTAAGCAAGAATTAAAAAAACAAGATGCGGAAGAAATTTCGTTGAACGTCAATTATAGATCCGTTCCCGAATTGATCCGCGCTTATAACGAAATCTTTGGAGGTAAAACGGGGGAACGAAGTTTTTTTCCGATCGTAGAACGGGGTTTCGAGTCGACTCCGATCGAATACTCGGAAGTTTTCGCTCCCGAAAAAGACGCGAAGATTTTGTTAAGCGACATACACAAACAAGGCCCGATTCAAATCGTACGTTTTGCCGGAAGGGACACTTGGAAAACGGACGACGCAAGAAACGCCTGGGGACAATTCATCGCGGAGGAAATCTTAAAACTTACGAACGACCACGATCCGTTTTCGTATCAAGTTGCCGAAGAATACGAAGCCGCTCGGCGTTTTGTCGAAAGGAAATTGAGTTTTAAGGAAATCGCGATTCTCGTAAAAAGTAAGGCCGAAGGAAAACTCGCGGAACAATCCTTAAAACTCAGGGGAATACCTTGTTCGTTTTATAAACAGGAAGGGATTTATCAATCCCCCGAATCATATCAGATTTCCAATATATTCGAATGTCTTTTAGATCCGAACAAACCCTCCTCCTATCGAAAACTTTTATTGGGAGATCTTTTTCAAATTCATCCGAATCGCCTGCCCGCGTTCGACGAACACTCGATCGACTCTTACGAAAAAACGACCTTGGATCGATGGAAAACCCTCGCGATCGATCGTAAATTCGCCGAGTTGTTCCGTTCCGTCGAAGAAGACAGCAGGATTTTTCTAACCGAAGACGAAACGGACATCGAATGGGAAAGAAAAAGAACGAATTACAGACAGATCTTTCGTAGATTGTTGCAGTTCCAAATCGCCAATCAAGCCGATTTGGAAGAAATATTAGAAGAATTGAAAATACTTCAGACCAACTCCAAAAACGAGTCGGAACTTCCCTTATTCGAAAAAGAAACCGAAAAAGACGCGGTTCAAATTCTTACGTTACACGCGTCCAAGGGTTTGGAATGGCCCGTCGTTTTTTTGTTCCATCTTTCCGGCAATTTCGTTCCGGAGATTTACGACTATCCCTTTGCGGAAAAAGAAGGAAAAAGATCCTGGAAGTTGAGTCTTTGGGACGACGAAGCGGAAAGGAAAATTAGTAAAGAAGAATATTCTTATCAATCCTTGAACGAAAGCAAGAGGCTTTTGTATGTGGGAATCACCCGTCCCAAGGCCAGGCTTTATCTCCCCTTTTACGTTCCTACGAACCACAAAAAAACAAGGGATTCCGCATATTATAAAATTCTTTATCCCCGGCTTCAACACATTCTCGAAAACGAACCGGACCCGAATTTGTTTCACTCCGTAACCTGGACCCCCGTTCCTTTCGATCAAACCGATCCGGATGTACGAAATTTCAAACGAGATCGGGAAGTTCACCTAACGCCTCTGCTTCATCGCGAGTCGGAGATTTTCAAAACGATTCGTTTGTACAGTTATTCTTCTTTGAAAACGGGGGCGAACGTTAACGTTCCTCTTTCCGCTATGGAGGAAAAAAAACCGTTCCGATCGGAAGAGGACGAAGACTCGGAAATCGAAGACGTTCTTCCTTCGTCCGCCGCGACCGGTTCTTTTTTACACGCGCTTTTGGAAGAGTTGGATTTTTCTTTTTTTAAAACGAAAACCCCGCGGGAGGTTTTGGCGAACGGAAAAGTTCTTTCCAGAATGGATTTTCATTTGAACCGCTTTCGACTTTCTAAAACGAACTCTCCTTTTGAAAAGGAAACGATTCGAAAAAGGGCCGGAGAAATTCTCTGGAATTCCCTAAACGCAAGTATTCCTTTAGGGGACGGGAGTTTGTTCAAACTTGCGGATCTTCCCAAGGAAAATAGAATTTCGGAGATGGACTTTCATTTGAATTTGGATGCGGCAAAAAAAAGTTCCGGAAATTTTTTAAGAGGTTCCATCGATTTGGTTTTTCAGATCGAGGACAAGTTTTATCTTGCGGATTACAAATCCAATCTGCTCGAAGATTATTCGCCGTTTTCGTTAAAACGAAACGTGGAAAATACGGAGAGTCGGTACGATCTTCAAAGGGATATTTACGCGATGATACTTTACGAATATCTAATGAGTTTGTTCGATCCGAAGGAGGCTCTTCAAAAAATCGGCGGAGTGTATTACTTTTTTCTAAGGGGAATGAAACGCGGGGACAATTCCGGAATTTATTCGGACTTTCATTGGAGTTCGGAAAGAATGGAAACGATCCGTAAAACCGTTCGGGAATTGACCGAATTTCGACGGGAGGAAGACCTTTGACGGAGTCGTCGTTTTCCAGTTTTATCGAAAAACTTAGGACCGACATTTTGGATTTGGGGGAGTCCGTATCCGGAAAAAAAGATTCGAAAAAAATTTCCGAGGAGGACTCGAATTATTTATTAGAGATTTTGAATTCGATTTGGAACGCGATGGAAGAGGGGAGTTTATGCGTTCCCGTAAAAACGGAGTGGAAAAACCTCCTAAAAACAAAACCCCCCGGTTTGATCGTGGATAAATTCGAAAACGAAGAATGGGTTTATTTCGAAAAAACATATCGATCCAAAACCGATCTGGAAAGTTTTCTCAAGGAAAGGATTAAAAACGAAATTCCGCCTAACGTAGATTTGCGCCGCGCCGGGGAAATTCTAAAAAACCTGGAATCGAAAAGTTTTCCTCTGAAAAAAGCGCAGACAAAAGCGATCCTTTCCTGCCTCAATTCCTCCTTTCAGATCGTCAGCGGAGGCCCGGGAACCGGAAAAACGACCGTTGTAGCGTTTCTATTAGAAATCTTGAATGAACTAGGGCAGCTTCCGCCTCCCGAGGAAATCGCGCTCGTCGCCCCGACCGGAAGGGCCGCGCAGAGACTGACGGAATCGATTCAAGAAAATCTAAAAAGAATTTCCGAAACACAGGAGGCTCGCGGACAAACCATCCACGGACTTCTTTCCTACAAACAGTCGTTAGGCGGATTTTATTACAACCGGGAAAGATATCTTCCGCATCGATTGATCGTAGTGGACGAGGTTTCTATGGTCGATTTGAATCTGATGCTTTCCTTATGGAACGCGATTCCCCGCAATCCGCAAAAAAACGAAGATAAGATTCCGTTTCGATTGATACTGATCGGTGATCCGCATCAACTTCCCTCGGTGGAAAAAGGCGCGGTGTTAAGCGACTTTTTATCCGTACTCGAATTGAAAAAGGCGAACTTCGTATCCAGACTCGAAGAGAGTAATCGCCAGAAACCGAACGCGAAAGGAAACGTTTCCAAGATCGTAACTCTAGCCGAAGAGATTCTCGGATATTCTCCCGAAAACCTAAATCTCGGAACTAAGATCGACGATTCCTTTTCCAGAACGGTTACGATCGGAGAAAATTCTGAGTATGAAAGCGAAGTGGTATGGTTGCAAAATCCTGCAAGTACGAAGTCGGATTATTGTTCGAGGGACGAGGTGATCGAAAAACTCTGGAGAGAGGTTTTTTATCCTCAGATTTCCAGAATCGGAACTTGGAGGATTCAAGATTCCTACGATTTGAACGAACCGGGATTCGTTCAAAAATTTCAGGAAGAACTGAAACGATTTCGTTGTCTTACGATTTTTAGAAGGGGTTACTGGGGTGTGGAGGCGATTCAGACAAAAATCATGAGCCTGGCCGCGCAGAATCTTTTTCGTAAAAAAAGTCAAGACGCTAACTTTTATGCAAAAAGGCTTTCCAAAGGGCTCTACTTTACGGGGCTTCCGATTTTAATCGCACAAAACGACAAAAGCAGAAAACTTTTTAACGGAGATATCGGAATCGTTTTAAGAACGGAATCCACCGGAGAACTCAGGGCCGTTTTTCCGATCGAAGGGAAGCTGTTTCCGTTCGCGTTAGACACGCTTCCAGAACACGAACCCGCGTTCGTAATGAGCGTTCATAAAAGTCAGGGATCGGAATATGATACAATTTTAATGTACATTCCCGACCGTCCCTCCTCGCTGGAAGACGAAAGATCCGGAAGATTGCTCAATCGTCAAATTCTTTACACCGGAATCACAAGGGCCAGAAATCAAGTGATCCTCGCGGGCAATCCGGAGACATGGGAAATCGGAATCTCAAATTTCCGGAAAAGAGACACCGGTTTTAGAATATAACGAAAATCGGTTACAAATCTACTTTCAAAAAATGAAATAATGCTGTGCTAAAAAAGGGATTTAGGCATTCTACCCCAATCGATTTTACGAAATTAAAACGTAAGGAAGAACATGAAACCGAAAACGAAGTCGTCCATTGTCTCCGTAAACAATCTTTCTAAATTTTACTCGAACGGTTTTCAAGCGTTGAAAAACGTTTCTCTGGAAATTCAGGACGGAGAAATCATCGCCCTCCTAGGTCCGAACGGGGCGGGCAAAACGACTTTGATCTCCGTCATTTGCGGAATCGTAAATCCGAGCGAAGGTTCGGTGTATGTTTCCGGAAAAGACATTCTCAAAGATTATCGTTTTACGAGATCCCAGATCGGGCTCGTACCGCAGGAACTGAGCGTACACGCGTTCGAATCCGTATGGACTACCGTGAGTTTTACCAGAGGTTTATACGGGAAATCGCCTAACCCCGATTATATTGAACGACTTTTAAAATCGCTTTCCCTTTGGGATAAAAAAGATCAGATGATTCTTACGCTTTCGGGCGGAATGAAACGGCGCGTTTTGATCGCAAAGGCGCTTTCACACGAACCTAGGATTCTCTTTTTGGACGAACCGACCGCGGGAGTGGACGTAGAACTCAGAAAGGATATGTGGAACATCGTTCGTAATCTCAGGGAAAGCGGAGTGACCATCATTCTCACCACTCACTACATCGAGGAGGCCGAGGAAATTGCGGATCGAATCGGAGTGATGAACAAGGGTGAGTTGATCCTCGTGGAGGATAAAAAGGAACTCATGCAGAAACTCGGTAAAAAACGATTGTTGATCGATCTGAATCAAACTCTGAAAAAAATTCCGGCAACCTTAAAAACGAAAGGACTCGAAATCGTAGGCAACGGGAAACAACTTTTATATACGTACGATTCTCACGGGAAACAAACCGGAATATCGTCGCTTTTACAGGATCTTAAAAAAGCCAAAATCGAATTCAAAGATTTGAATACGAATCAAAGCTCGTTGGAAGAAATATTCGTTCAATTGGTATCACAATGAATCTACACGCGATCAAATCCATCTATATCTTCGAAATGTCCAGAACTTGGAGAACTCTTTTTCAGAGTATCGCTTCTCCCGTCATTTCCACTTCCTTATACTTCGTCGTATTCGGTTCGGCGATCGGTTCCAGAATTCAGGAAGTGGACGGGGTCGGTTACGGTTCCTTTATCGTTCCGGGTCTTATCATGTTGTCCTTGTTGACGGAAAGTATTTCCAACTCTTCCTTTGGGATTTATTTTCCTAAGTTTACGGGAACGATTTATGAAATTCTTGCGGCCCCGATTTCTATGATCGAAATCGTGATCGGTTTTGTGGGCGCAGCCGCGACAAAATCGGTGATCCTCGGAGCGATCATGCTCGCCACGGCTTCCTTGTTCGTTCCCGTAAAGATCGCACATCCGTTTGTGATGGTTCTGTTTCTCGTTTTAACTTCGATCTCTTTCAGCTTGTTCGGATTTATCATCGGGATCTGGGCCGAAAGTTTTGAGAAGTTGCAGATCATTCCCTTGCTCATCATCACTCCTCTCGTATTTTTGGGCGGAAGTTTTTATTCGGCGAAGATGCTTCCTCCTTTTTGGCAAAAGGTGACTCTTTTTAATCCGGTTCTTTATCTAGTGAGCGGATTTCGTTGGAGTTTTTACGAGATTGCGGACGTAAGCGTGGGAGTAAGCCTTTCGATGGTCTTTGTGTTCCTCACGATTTGCCTGAGTTTGGTTTGGTTGATTTTTAAAACGGGATACAAAATTAAAAAATAGGTTTTGAATATTCAAAAATATTAAAATATCTGGAATTCGGTGAATCGTTTCGAAAGTCGTTTTAAAAGGAAGGGAAAACGTCGAATATGAAATCGAATCATACGCGATTTGAAGGTAAAAAAGTATTTATTTCCGGCGGTTCCGCCGGAATCGGTAAGGGACTCGCCGTCCAGTTCGCAAAACAGGGAGCGAGCGTGGTCGTCTCGGCCAGAAACAAAAAAACGTTGAAAACGACCGTAGCCGAATTGCGCGGGATCGGCTCCAAAGCCGCGGTCTTCGATTTTGCGGTTGCGGACGTTTCCGAAGTGGAACAAACCGAAAAGGCCGCAAAAAAAGCCCTCGGAGTTTTAGGAGGACTGGATCTACTCATCTGTAACAGCGGTTATGCGAAAGTAGGAAGGGTCGGGGATCTGAGCGAATTGGACTTTCGTCGGCTGATGGACGTGAATTTTTTCGGACACGTTAACTTGATTTTGGCCTTTCAGGATCATTTCGTCCGACAAGGTTCCGGAGATATCGTGCTTGTTTCTTCCATGCTCGCGACGTTTTCCATTTACGGCTACGGAGCTTACTCCGCGAGTAAATTTGCGATTACCGGTTTTGCACAAGCGTTACGGCAGGAAATGATGATTCACGGAGTTCGAGTGAAAGTTTTTCTTCCTCCGACCACGGATACTCCCGGATTAAAAAAAGAAAATCAGGATAAACCCGAGCTTGTAAAAGAAATCGAAATGGGGTCGGCGATCAATGCGGTCCACTCCGTCGAAAAGGTGGTGATCGCATTTATGAATTGGTTGCCTAAGAAGAAATTTTTAGGATATGCGACCTGGGATTCCTGGCTTCAGTATTTTTTAGCGAGACATTTTCCGGAATGGACCTTGTCGATTGCCGACGCAGAATTAAAATCCGCTCGAAAAAGATTGGAACGAAAAGCGAAACGTGCGCTTTTTTGAAGAGATTGGAGGAAATTCCGGAAACTTCCACATATCAGAAAATCATACTTTTTGCAAGTAAAAAGCTTCATTCTTGTCGGAACACTTGCGTTTTATTGTGTAAAGTCCTAAAATCTAACCACTCGCTACTTGAAACGTGCATTTTTGATCCTTCTTCTTCCAAAACCCTGTTTTGTAACGGATCAATCCACGTAAGAGCAGCAATAATCGCTGATCTTTTTCACATCCATTTGAAATCTGGATTTTGCGGGGACTTCAAAAGATTGGCCGCCTTTGATTTCTTTCCAAATCTCCTGGCCCGGAAGTTTGACCAAAAGGTCTCCGTCTAAAATTTCCATGATTTCTTTTTCATCCGTTCCAAAGTCGTATTGACCCGGCATCAATATCCCGAGCGTTTTTTTACTACCGTCCGCAAACAGAATGCTTCTACTCGTTACCTTTCCGTCGTAATAAACATTTGCTTTTTTAATGACCGTAACGTTTTCAAACCGTGCCATATCTTCTCCGTGTATACAATAAAAATCCCGTTTTAAAACGGACCGAAAGCTTCCTTTTGGAAAGCGCTCTTTAAAACTCCCAAAAAAAAGTGAGAACGAATTCCGAATCTTTCATTGATTAGCTTATAACTTGATAGGACTTATTTTGTAAAACCAATTATAGTTTCTATAGTAAAGGAAACATGACCTCTTTTATGAATCGAATTTTCGGCTTCTTTTGGATGTTCACCGCAACATCGTTCTTTGCATTTTGTTCTCAAGCCGATAGAATCAGCATCGATACTTCTTCCGCGGCAGGGCTTCTTTTCCAAGGAGGAGTAGAGGCATTCCTACTCAATAACCAGAACCAGGATAATACCCCGGAAGTACCGGAAAAACCGAAAGAAATCACTTCCTTTCGGTTTCAAGCCGTCGACAATTTTTTTACGACCGACTTTGTCGGAGAAATTTCAGGATCGGAGATTACGGTTCAAGTTCCGTTCGGGGCAATTCGTCGTTTGAAAGCGGCTTTTGTTAGTACCGGAGTAAAGGTCGAAGTAAACGGAGTCGTTCAAAGAAGCGGACAGACCGTGAATGATTTTTCTTCTCCGCTGACATACAGAGTTACCGCAAGCGATGATAGCGTTCAGGATTACACCGTCCAGGTTGTTCGTATATTTCGTCTAACGGATGCGGGACAGACCAATTGTTATTTTTCCTTTTGCTCCGACGATCCGGGTCAGGATGCGGATTATTCAACCGGAGTTCCGGCAGCTTTTCAATCCAATGTTGTGATGCCCGGTTACACTCCTCAGCCGGTAACGATCGATCGGCAAACCGGTTTGATCTGGAAGTATTGCTCGGCCACCGGAAATAGTAGTTCTTGTTCTTTGCCTACTTACGCTTATACTCATTCGATGGCTGTGACTTATTGCAATGATTTGAATCAGATGAATGTTGGGTTGGGTTATGCCGGAATACAGGGCTGGAGACTTCCGGAAATCGAAGAGTTAATGACTCTCAGTACGCATAAAACCCCGAGCGGAGCGTATATCGATCTTGCCGAGTTTCCGAACGGAAGCGGCACGCTTTGGTCGAACACGACGAACGCTTCCAATGTGACCGAGGCTTGGACTTTTAATTTCGCGGCCGGATTGAATCCTTTGGTACCCAAGTCCTGGGGAAATGTGGATGTTCGTTGTGTGTCCGGCGGTGTTATGCCCGATCGAACCTTTTCGGATTTGAACAATGGAACCGTAAGGGACGATCGCACAACTTTGGTTTGGCAAAAATGTTCCGTTGGGCAAACTTGGTCGCCCGCTTCTCCACAGTGTGCTTCGGGTGCCGTCACTTCCCATAATTTCATTTCGGCTTTATATACATGCAGAAATTTGAATTTAGCGGGGCGCACCTGGAGACTTCCCAATGTGCACGAACTGAGAAGTTTATTGGATTTTACCAATTCGTCTAACGGTGCAAAAATCGATTCAACCGCTTTTCCGAATACTCCTAATACTTCTCAATACAATACGAGCAATTCCATACCGGCCTCGCAGATTTTTAGGGTGAATTTTACGAATGCGGCGATCAATACCACCGCATTAAGCACTCAAAGTTATGTACGTTGCGTCAGCGACGGTCCTTGATCCGATATTCCTTTTTCTTCCCCAAACTTTCGTAATTCCTGAGTCAGGTTCATCGAACAGAAATGAGGTCCGCACATGGAACAAAAATGCGCGGTTTTCATTCCGTCTTGGGGAAGCGTTTCGTCATGAAAGGACCTTGCCGTTTCCGGATCCAAGGAAAGAGCGAATTGATCCTCCCAACGGAACTCAAAACGAGCCTTGCTTAATAGATTGTCCCTTTCGATCGCACCGGGATGACCCTTTGCCAAATCGGCGGCATGGGCCGCGATTTTATATGCGATCACTCCTTGTTTGACGTCTTCCTTATCCGGAAGTCCGAGGTGTTCTTTCGGAGTCACATAACAGAGCATAGCCGTTCCGAACCATCCGATCATCGCCGCACCGATCGCCGAAGTGATGTGATCGTAACCGGGAGCGATATCCGTGACAAGAGGGCCTAACGTGTAGAACGGGGCTTCTTGACAGAGTTTCATCTGAAGGTCCACGTTTTCCTTGATAAGATTCATAGGAACGTGTCCCGGACCTTCGATCATAACTTGAATGTCTTCCTTCCAGGCAAGTCGCGTCAATTCTCCCAGGGTTTCCAATTCTCCGAACTGAGCCTTATCGTTTGCGTCAGCGATCGAACCGGGACGAAGGCCGTCGCCAAGGGAAAAGGAAACTCCGTATTTTTTCATCACTTTGAGGATTTCGTCGAAATGTGTGTATAAAAAATTTTCCTTGTGATGAGCAAGGCACCATTTCGCTAAAATCGATCCTCCTCTGGAAACGATTCCGGTGACACGATTTGTGGTCCATGGAATATAACGCAATAGAACTCCCGCATGAATCGTAAAATAATCCACTCCCTGTTCCGCCTGTTCTTCCAGGGTCTCTAAGAAAACTTGAATATTCAAATTTTCTGCTTTACCCTTCACCTTTTCGAGAGCTTGATAAATGGGAACGGTTCCGATCGGAACGGGAGAATTTCTCAAAATCCACTCCCTCGTTTCGTGGATGTTCTTTCCGGTCGAAAGATCCATGACCGTATCGGCTCCCCATTTTACGGCCCAATGTAACTTTTCGACTTCTTCTTCGATCGAGGAGCCGAGAGCGGAGTTGCCTATATTCGCATTAATTTTTACGAGAAAATTTCTTCCGATAAGCATCGGTTCGAGTTCGGGATGGTTTCGATTGGAAGGTAGAATCGCTCGACCGCAAGCGATCTCGGAACGAACAAATTCGGGATTCATATTCTCCCGAACGGCCGCATAACGCATCTCTTCGGTGACGATTCCGTTCTTAGCATAATACATCTGAGAATGATTTACGTCTCCGCGTTCCAGCCGTTTTCGAATCCATTCTTTTCGAAAAGGAAAAATCCCGTTCTTATAATCCGACGGTGATTTATCCGAAAGGGCGCCTTCGGTATGATAGGATCGGTATTCGGTACCGTCCGTAAGACGAATCGTTTTCAGCGGAATTTGAAATTCTTGAGCAGGCTCCATATGTTCTCCCGGCGTCGGATCGGAGAGTCGGAACGAAAGCCGAGGAAAAACACCAAAAACAGGAGTTCGCCAGAAATTCTTTCTAAAACAAATACGGAGTTATATTCAAAAATTTGAATGAAAAAATTCTATTGGTCCGTTTTCCTACGCAGGCTTTATCCTGATCAGGTTCCGGGGACTCTCTCAGAGGCTAATCTTTAGCCCCACCCCCAACGTCCAAGTGTAGAATTTGTCGGAAAGAATGTTACGACAAGGAGAAAAAGTTCTATAATTTTTTTCTTCTAAGTTACGTGAGTTCGGTATAACGAATGCGAAAGCGATTGTCGCGGGATCAACAAATTGGAATGACGGAAGAATTGCGTTTTTCGAGCAAACCATCAATTTGTTGATCGGAGCAGAAAGCGCGGTCCGGCCCTTGGCAAAGCCAAGGGCCGGATTCGCCCAATCGAATGTTCCGTAGCCTTTTATGCGCCGCGCTTGCGTTCGGCCCTAAGATTTCGGAATTTACGGGAGTTCCCGCATTTTAAGAGATCGGATTTCAAGTTTTACGAATATTTTTTATTTGATCCTAGGTTTCGCAAAACTCGATCGGATATACAAAAAATCAAAGATCGGAATTCATAACGATTTTTGCGCCGGTTTGAAGTCGGCGATAAATATCCTTGAATTCCTCGTTGTATAGATAGTGCGTTCCAAATCTCGGTTTTAGACCTTCGAGAAAATACATGGCAATCTCACCTTTGTTTTTCGCGGCTACACGGCCGCGAGACGTTAGTCGAAATAGAGGTCTTAGTAATTCGTAACTTGCCGCCGAAACGTTGATCTTACCCGGTTCGCCCGAGGATTCCATTCTGCTCGCGGTGTTTACCGCATCTCCCCAGATATCGTAGCTGAATTTGTTTTTACCGATCACTCCGGCTACTACGGGGCCCGTATGAAATCCGATTCTGACATCCCAGTAGGCGAATCCTTTTTGTTCCCGTTTCGTTTTCAATCGATGAATCGCATCGCGCATTTTGAGCGCGGCCAAGGCCGTATCGTAAACGTGAGTATGATTCGTTTCCGGAATTCCTCCGGCGCACATAAAACTGTCGCCGATCGTCTTGATTTTCTCGAGGCCGTGTTCCGCACAGATCTGATCAAAGATGGAAAAACATTCATCGAGATTTTCGACAAGTTCCCGAGGAGGCATTTGTTCGGAAATCTGCGTAAAACCTTTGAAATCGGTGAAGAGTACGGTCGCAGACGTTATGTGCACCGGCGCGACTTTTTGTTTTTGTTTGAGTTCCGTTACGATCGTTGTCGGTAGAATATTATGCAACAGACGATCCGATTCGTCTCTCGCATCCTGGAGCCTTTTTTCAAAAACCTCGTTTACTGTTTCCTGATAGTTTTTACTTTGTTCAAAAAGAATTCCCCAACCGGCTTTGGAATCCATATTCGGAATCGTTAACATGATTTCGCGCATCATCTCCCGCATATTGTTTTCTACGCGTATGAGAAATGAAATCGAAAATCCAGCCTGCGTATAGTCGAATTGTTTAAAGTTGTCGAGCGTGGCTTCCTGAAAACGCCTCGTACTTTCTTCGGAGTTGTCGCGTAACGCAAGCAATCGTTCGATATAAAGACGGTTATAACGGTCGAATAATTATTCGTCGTAATGAAACGCAAAACGATTGCGTTTTGCCCATTCGCGGACGAGGTTGAACGGCGGTTCCGTCGAATTTTCAACGCCGGGGAATTCGCGCAAAACTCGCGCGAGAATTTCGCGGTTTGTTTCCTCCGAGGTCTTGCCGTCGTAACCGACCTTCGTTTGTAGTTGTTCGGGTTTTATAAGTTCCGCGAGCAAGTGGTGATAAAAATAACGAGCCAACTCGTTTGCGATCGTCGAATGGATGTTTTCAGTGAGATTTTGCATCGTTGTTTAATTAAACGTTTTTATATTTAAGCTGCTTTAAGTCGCAATCGCTCTCGTCCGCGTCGGTACGAATTCCTAGATACGTCGGCTGATACAAGGAACCGCCGCGATACGCGTACAAATAACGCACTTCGATGATATCGTTTTCATTAGGTATTTCTGCGTTAGGCGGAATTGTTACGTTGCCGACGGAAATCCACGAGTCGCCGTCGTAAAGTCGCATACTCACGCTACGTTTGAGATTTACGGTTTCTACGTTTACGGTGGCCGTTTCGTAAAATTTGAATTTGATCTGAGTTCCTTTGCTCGCGGGTCTACCGGCCTTGTAAGGTGCGTTCAAATCTTTGAATACGATGCCTTCTTTTTGTTTTTCGCGTAATTCTTCGAGTAGAGCCGTTTTGTTTTTTGTAGAAGTGACCAACTCCACAAGGCGAAATATTCCGTTCTCCCGAGTCCGGCTCCTTAAAATAGTTTGTAAAAGCGCATAACGTTCTATATACGGTAGATGTTGAATCTCTTTCCCGTCTTTCGAAAAGATATCGAAAGGATAAAAGACATCGCCGATCGTTTCTCCGTCTAGAATAAAATCTTCCTGAAAATCAAGAGCCTGATCGTGTATGATTTCCGAAATGGCGATGATCAATCCCTTACGATTGATTCCTTCCACCGAGTCGCCGATCTTACGGATCATCATACGATTGCCATCGAGTTTCTCTTGAGCCCCGTATTGATCGTTTTCAAGATAAACGGAAAGCTCTTCCGCGTCGATGGGATTGAGCAGTTGACAATGAATTCCGCTGATTCGTTCTTCTTTGCTCGTGTTCAGATAAGGAGTTCCGGATTCTCCTTCCGTGTATCCTTTTGCCATTTTGGAATTTACTAATTGACTCATAATTTTTTGCGCGGCTTCGTAAGAGACGGGTTTTGAAGTTTTTGTTCCGGTTTGAAGCGTGCTGCCTCGCCTACCGAAAGCGAAATTTACGACGTAACCGTTTTCTTCTTCGTCGATGTTCACGTGATAAACCTTGTCGCTGCCGTCGCCTTGGTAATGGAGACTGATTTTATCTTGAGGTTCGGATATTTCGGCTTCTGCGTTTTGTACTTGAGCTTCCGAATTTTTTCCCGTAACTTTCGTTTTTGTGTTCGGGTTTTGTTTTAGAATCTCATTGTCATCTGCAACTTCCGGATCTTGAAAGGATTGTTTGACCCCATCTTTCGATTTTTGCGATGACGGCTTTATTTCGTCTTCCGCTTTTTTTAGTACTTTTTGAGAAGTGGATTTTGTTTTTTCTTCCGTTTTCGAAATATCGGTTTTGTTCGTATCGTTTCCTTCCTGATAACCTTTTTTTAATTTTTCCCCGAGAAGTTTGCGTGCTTCTTTGACGCAGGTTTCTTCGCTTTCAAACGTTTTGGTTTGAGTTTGTCCGTTCGTTCCGGTTTTACCGTAAGTCACGGTGAAGGATTTTCCGGAAACTTCGATGTTCCAAAATTTATCGGACTTGTCGTCTTTGTACGTTAGGCGGTGTTTCATTGGATTGGGTTTTAATTTATTATTTTATCTTTATATTAAAATTTTATAAATATTTGTCGAATTCGGTGCCTCGTTCGATTCATTTTCCTCGGATCGATAAACGATTCTCAAAATAGCTTCACTCGTATATCGATCCTAATCGGTCTTATTTTTTAACCTTGATATACATTTCTCCTTTTTCGTTGACTTTATACTCGACATAGTCCGATTTTTTCACAGCCTCTTCGACTTGGGCAATTGTCACGTCGTGGTATTTGGTATTGGAGATGATCTTCTGAATGGCGCCGACGTGGTAAAACGAATCGTCCTCGATGGTGCAGAAGGCTTTGTATTTTTTCTTATTTTCGTAGATAAAAGGAATCAAAGCGACTATCTCGGCGATTGGGTCGGCAACGACGACGATCGATACGGGACTGGTAAAATCCCCCGTTTCGAGAATATACTGGAATCGCTTTTCACTTTGCTTGAAGAACTCGTATTTTTTTTCACCTTCGGAGGTTTTAATATAGAGATACTTGCGCCATTGTTTGTCGCAAATGGAGATCATGTCTTTGAGGACTTGTTTGATATCTTTTCGTTCCGCCCTTTGTGCCAAAAGTTTTTCTCCAGCCTCAATCGCCAGCTCGGGTTTATAGTCGCTGTTGTCTGCAAGGGTTCGCAGTAACGGGTCTTTGATTTCGGGATGGATGTCCAACTTTAACGGATCGCGTCCGTAGGAAACCGTCTTGTTCTTCTCCAATCGATCCTTTTTAAAACGTACATGAAATTTCTGGATTTGCTCGTCGGTGACGGGAGTTCCGTTGATATTCAGTTGTTCGAGTTCGGTAAAATTGTGGAGAAATTCGAGGTCGTTCAATTTCGTATCGCGCAGAGATAACTCCCTTAACTTTTTTAATTTCGCTAAAGAAGTAAAATCCAGGTCGGCGCATCTATCGGCGGTTAGGAAACTGATTTCTTTCAGCATCGAAACGTCTTTTACCGGCGTTCCGCTGATATCGACGCTAAAAAGTTTTTTCCCCGCCGTAGCCAAAATCGAAAGATCGGAAACGGAAGTGTCGTTCAGACGGATGATCTCGAGTTTAAATTTCTTTTCGACCAGCAGCGTTTCCAAAGGTTTAAGATCGGAGATCGCAGTCCCGTTTAAGTTGAGTCTTTCCAAAGTTAATATTTTTTCGAATGTCGGTTCTTTTTCTTTATTTTCGAATTGGTCGCGCAGGGCTTGTTTCCAAGCGTCGCTGAGGTTCTTCCACCAACCGGCCTTTGCGTCCGCGGAAGGGTCCGCCGGGCGTTCTATGACCGGTATTTCTACCTCGATTTCAAATTCATCGGCGAGTTGTTGTAGAAAGAGCGCGCCTATATTATAATATACTGGATTGATTTCGTCTTCCAGTTCGTGGATCACCGGAAAAATTGCGGGTTCTCCCTCCTTGTTTTTTTCAGTCGGGTGATAGATCCAATCCGAGTTATCCTGATAATGCAGCGGACATAGCACATTGCTTTCCTTACCGTCGAAAATTTCATAGACCCGATCGCCTTCGTCGAAGATATCGAAATCAAAGTAACATTTTCCCAGTTCTAACCGATCGGTTTTTAACGTGGCGTGTTTTTCGATCAGTTTTAGAAATGATTTTGGAAATTTTTTAAAGGAATTCGGATCGCCGGGAGATGCGACCTTAAGAGTCTTTCCGTTTTTGAATTCTACGATCAATGTTTTGCCGTTTACTTTTGCCGCCTTCGCATGTTCGAAAACTTTACGCACTACGGGCTCGAATCCGGGAGAATCGGCCAGATAGGAGAAATGTTTTGTTAAGGAGTCCTGAAGATCCTTTGAATTGGCGATTTCTTCCCATTCTTTGATGTAATCTGCCTTAGGCTCGCTATTCTTTTTTTCCGTGTTCGTGGCAGCGGATTTCGTAGTAGCAAGGTCGCCTATTTCTTCTACATAACCTTTTTTTAATTTTTCCGAGAGTAGCTTCTTCGCTTCCTTCAGACATTCTTCTTCACTGCCGAAAGTTTTTGTTTGCGTTTGTCCGCTCGTTCCGGTTTTGCCGTAAGTTACTGTGAAGGATTTTCCGGAAACTTCGATGGTCCAGAATTTATCGGACTTGTCGTCTTTGTAAGAGAGATTTTTTTTCATGACATTTTCCTTTCATGTATTTACTATTTCAGTATGAAGGCTAATAGAATGACCCTTCATTGTTTTGGCTTCAAAAATGCAGCCACGTGATCAATAAAAATGCCGCCAATACTATCGCCCAAAATAGGTTTGTGATACAAATTCAGGATTTCCGCAAAATTTTTCTTTTCGTCGTCATAGTCGGTTATATCTAAATACGGTACATGGTAATAAATTATCTTACCCGTAGTTTTTTCTCGGAAACCTGCAACATAAATGGGCCTGATCCATTGACTTAGCTCTAGTACAGTACACACTGTATCCTCCTCAGATTCGCCGTCCAATAATCTCTGATAAATAGATTCCAATATCTGAACATATCCGTCTATGGCATCGAGTTTTATTTTCTCTTTCGCCAATGACTTGCAGACCGCCAGTACGTCACCAATCAGCATTTCATCAACCCCGCCGTTAAATTCCGTTAACTGAACTAATCCTGACTCTTCTACATTTCCAAACTTGATTCTACAATGAACCTTTAAGATTTGATTAAGTTCATTGAAGCCATCACTATTTTCTGGCTTTTCAAATGGCTTTGAACAACATAAGACAAAATCATTGAAGATAAAGTTTAACTGCCCCCATTTCTCATCAAAATGTATATCTGTTATTTTTGCACAAATGGTTTGTAATAGATCCTCATCTGAAGCTGTCTTTGCCATGAACTTAAAATGTTCATACGCCGCACTTGGTTTATCGTCTGCGGCACATAACATTAGCCACTTGGTCTCAAAGTCATTCTCTTCTTCTTGGAAATTTGCTCCAGCCACCGCTTGCGAATAAGCAGCAAGAGCATCTTCCCCTCTAACAAAAATATGCGTCGTCATATCCAATGCTTTACCAAGACGAGTTCGCTTGATAGAGAAGGTAAGGCCTCGCAAAATATATTCCTTACGCATGACCTTGCTCTCAATTATATGGCTTTTTTGTTGTGTGCTATCCGCTGATCCTTTTTGGTTTTCAGGTTTGCGCTTACCCAAATACTTAGCCAGGCTTTTTGTGAAAAGAGGCCCAATGCCATCCATAAAGCCCGCACCTTCCACATCCTCGGCTTCTGGCGGAAAAAAATACAGCGATGGTTCGCCGTCTGCAGTATGCTCAGCAGGATAATACAACCACCAAGCCTCCTGATTTAGCTCTAGAGGACTGCGTATGTCCTTGGCTTTGATGCGCTTAGGCCAACTCTTAGGGGAATCCAAGTCACCGCTGGTTATTGTGCAATACCCATGGTCTCCTAACTGAAACGCGTAATAGTCCCCTCTTATGATTACCTGGATGTGTTCGTGATGCTGCATGAGTGAAATAAATGACTTAGGCCAATTCTTATAAGGTTTCAAATTGGGTGCGGGCTTACTGCACTTCATGATAAACGGTTCGAGTTCTCCTGATATTTCTTTTACATCATCATCCATTTGGGTAAAATCGTCAGCATCGCCAAAATCAGCAGCTCCAAGAAAATGCAATTCAAGCGTTGTCTCTCCACTCTTCGCGTTTTCAATAATTTTCACTGATTGTAGTCGTTCAAAAACCGAGGTCAGATATTCCTGGTAATGCGGCTTATCAGTCACCAAATACTCAAAATGAGATTTTGCGGCAGATCTAATATCAGTTGATGCCAGTAACTGCTTTATCCGTTCATCGTAAGTCGGTACATTTTCCGTCACATTCTTGGGGAGTGAATTTGATTTTGCAGTTCCCTCTTTAGGACTCATGTTAACGGAATCCACATATCCTTTCGTCAATTTTTCGTTAAGAAGTTTCTCTGCTTCCTTCAAGCACTTCGCTTCGGTATCAAAATCTTTAACCGAAGTCTGTCCGTTCGTTCCGGTTTTGCCGTAAGTTACTGTGAAGGATTTTCCGGAAACTTCGATGGTCCAGAATTTATCGGATTTGTCGTCTTTGTAGGTAAGGTTGTGTTTCATGTTAAATTTTCCTGATTCTTTAATGATTTACATTCATAGTCTCGTATCCGTTTTTATCCAGCAAACCAATAGTAAAAAGACTACTGGAATGTACGCCTATGCAGAAATACACCCGATCACGCCCTTGACTCAGAAGATATTTTGATGCTTCCGAAAAATTATCGCAACCAAAGTGGTGACAAAACGCAATCAAAACCAGGCACGCGAATATATCTGACTCGCGGAGATTATTGTCAATTGCTGCGAGGCTTCGCATTGCCTGAACAATCGAACTATTATCCATGCTGGATTGCGATCTAATATCCATACTCCAATCCGCATCATCTTCTGACCATTCAGGGCAGGAACATGCCATAATATCGCCATCGCCAATATCAAAATAGAGCGACCGATCGGAGATGAACCCAGTATTCTCTGTGTCGTTGCTTGAGGCTAATTCAATTAGCCAAGCTGAGAATTTCTTATAGGCTGCATCAAAATCAAAGTCCCGCGCAGTTTGAGCTTTTGCTTCCGGCCAAAGAGTAGTGATTCTCAGAACTTGTTTGCAATTTTCCTCAAAGCTTCCCAGCTTACTAGAAAATTCTAATATGATACTATCGTCGCTATCGTTCATCTCTAATAACCTCCTATTTATGTTGATCTGTGACACGTGAATCAAATGGCAAATTGCCAACCCATATGCACGTTGAATGGCCTCTCCGAGACCTCGATATTCCAGAATTTGTCGGTTAAGCTACATATCATACGAATGAACGTGCTTGGAGTACGGGAAATAACAACCCGGATTTAAACGAATTTGACAGGTGCGACCGGTGTCTATCTCCTGTTATGAGCGGTTGTTGCATATATGGGGATTTACGCCGGCATCTAAAAGTATTTTTACGATCTTCGAACTGCCTTCTTCCCAAACCCCAGTGCTACGTGTTGCGAATGCACAACCGGGTAGTAAGGGCAATTACCCTCGTTTGAGAGCTTGCCCTTTCCCAACCCGAATATGAATATTATTAGGGAATCTGGCGGATTTTCCTTCTGCGCAGAACTCAGCGCGAATCGACGCCTTCGGGTCGTCGGGGGGTATGGAGCGAACGTCTTTCACCTCGAGCTCGTGAAATAAAATCCGTATTTACACTCCCATGGGCAGGGCTAAGATAGTTGGTGCGTAAGGTTTTGCTAGCGATTGGCGTCTCGCTCTACGCAGTCATCGCAAACCCGCTGTTGGCTCAGGAAATCGACGTTGCAGCAATACGGCAGAATGTTCCGATTCAGCGCTACGTTCAGGTTCTTACTTTAGCCCATAAATCTGAACTAGCCGAGGCGCGGCGGGGCGGACAACCCTGGAAAAAACCGGGCGAAAAAGCGCGCGGCTTTCCCATCGGCGTCGGGGACGTCTGGGTCAGCTTTACTGTAAAAAATTCGACGCGGAAAAAAGGCCAATGGATGCTCGAATGCTATCCTGCGACGATCGATTATGTTGACGCGTACATCGTACGTCCCGGCGGCGTGGAAGAATTTGTCGCTGGCGACCGGCTGCCAGCGCGGCAGTGGAAAGTCTATAACCGCAGTCCTGCTTTTCCTGTCGATTTAGCCGGCGGCGAAAGCGCCGAAGTCTATGTGCGCTTGCGTGTTTCGGCGCCGTTCGACGCGTCCCTTGAGTTGATGGATTCCGAGGCGTTCTCACGCAAGGCTATTCGGGAATCCGTTATTTTTGGCTTATATTTTGGTGGATTGTTCTTTCTCTTTGTGTTAAGCAGCGTACTCTATTTTTTACAGCGCTGGCGCACTTTTCTTTTCTATTCGCTCTATGTTGCGACAGTCGGGTTTCTACAGGCGGCACGCTGCGGACTCGTGGCCGAGCTTGCCCCCTGGGGTGGCACCTGGCTTGCCAATGAAGGGCTGGTGATCAGTGGCATGATCGCCATGGCGCTTTCCGCCGCATATTCGCGCGAATTTTTGAACACCCGAAAAAATATGCCGCGCGTCGACTTGGCTTTCCGCATATTGATTGCCGCAATTCTTTGTGCTCCAGTCTTGTTCGCACTGGAACAAGAAACGATGCTGATCGCTCTGGGGCGAGGGTCGGTGCCTTGCCTCGCAAGCTTGCTACTGATTGCGGCGGTCATTGCCATACGTCGCAAAATATACCAGGCCAAATTTTTTTGCATCGGCTGGGGTAGTTTCTTCGCCTTTACCCTGGCGCAGATTGCGTCCAGTCTGGGTATTCTGCCGGTGGGCTTCTTGTTGCGCTATGGCCTGATGATGGGCATTCTTGTCGAAGCGACTATTTTTTCATTGGCCTTGGCGCTGCGTGTACGCGAAAGCATTTCTTTTGCCAGTAAGCAGCGAGCAGAACTGGCTTCCTACCAAAAGGAAATGGAACTTGTGCGCGTGGCACAGAACCGCATTTTTCCGGCGAAGGTGCCGCGGCTTTCCGGTCTTACAATAGAGACGCGTTATTTACCTTACTCCGCCGTCGGTGGGGATTTCTACAGCTACCATATTTTAGGCGAAGAGCGCATCGGTATCCTGATCGCCGACGTTGCGGGGCACGGATTACCTGCGGCACTGGATGCGACCATGGTGCATAGTGCTTTTGTCGGCGCCGAGCGCCATGCTGCTGCACCCGACAAGCTCTTGGACAGTATGAACCGCTACCTTGTCCCGCTCGTTGAATATCGCTTTGTCAGCGCAGACTACGTCGTCCTTGACATGGCAAAAAAGCAAATTATTTCCGCCACTGCTGGCCATCCAGCGCCGCTGATTTTGCGAGGCAATCAGGTTCAATCTTTAGATTCGATGGGATATTTACTCGGATTCCGCGCGGAAATTGAATTTCCCACACATACTTCCGTTTTGCAACCAGGTGACAGACTCATCCTCTATACAGACGGAATCTACGAGTGGGCAAAGGGGCAGGCCAATGAAATGGGCTATGATGTTTTCCTCAAAACCATTGCCCGCTGTTCCACGTTTACCGGACAACTATTTATCGACAATTTACTTTCCCAGATGAATCTTCACGGCCAGCCGGAGGACGATGTGACACTTCTGGTGGTTGATATAGAAAGCAAGGTGTCCAAAGTCTGAAGTGCTAACGGTAAAAGTAACCCCGAGTCTGACAAAAAACTGACTCCGCACATGGAGCCGGTTTGGGTGAGGTCGGAGGGGCTCAATCTGGCATAAGCCGCGGCCGGCTTCGAGTAAGCAATGGAATCCGCTTCTGGCATCGCAGCGTTCGGAGATATGGTCACATTGCCGACGGAAACCCAAGCTTTGCCGTCGTAAAGCCGCATACCCACGCTGTGTTTAAGGTTCACGGTTTCGACGCTTAATGTTGCGGTTTCGTAGAATTTGAATTTTACCTGCGCGGCTTTGTTCGTCAGTCGGCCCGCTTTTTGCGGTGCGTGCAAATCGTATGACTATTCGTACGATTTCAAAACATTCTTTCAGCGCGGAATACCTGGCCTTTTTTCCAACCGTTAACCAGTATCAGTATATCTGTTTTGCTGATGCAGAGCCTTCCGACATCATCCCACTCAAGGTTCAATGTTAGGTCTTGGGTCCTGATAACGGGTACAAGGGGATTGGTTAAGTCCATAGCTACAAGGATAATAGGTTGATTGTATCCGGCAACCATCGTGAACCAAAGCTCATTGCCGTAAACCGTTGCGTTTTCTACGTTGACGGTATTCTCGAAGTAATCATACGACTTATCGGTCTTGGTATCCCAGATGACTAACCCTCTTTTCCTTTTAGGAAAAATGGCGATCACATTGAGATGACTTAGCGCCACGCTGCGCGCATAATCACTGATAGGAAATTTCTTGATTTTCAAAAGCCGGGGGCGATGAGGAACGCTGATATCAAACATAAAAGCTCTCTTGCTGGTGAAAAGATAGAGTTTGGAATCCACGATTTCAAGGCTCACGAAAATATCACCGTACATTTCAACGCCTGCGTTGTCCATCACGACCTTGTTCTCTTTGTAAAAGAAATCGTGTTTTCCGTCCTTTAGCGAAATGACCGAACAAGAATGGCTTGATCCGATACCATATAGATAGTCACCCTTAAAAACATAGTGACCAACATAGTGCAAATCCGGACAAGCAACCTCCGTTATTTCGCCCAGTTCTGCGTTTTCGTTAAATACGCCGGAGAAGATCTTTTGGCTAGTCGCCGTCTTTGCATCCTTCTCAAAGCCAGTCATGACGATTTTTTTTCCTTCCAAAAAGAATTGCGTGCCTATAGTATCAAAATAACCTTCGGGGACTTTGGCGGACCTTGAAGGCAGATCTGAAAATTTACAGAGTTCTTGCGGAACGGGAGAAATGCTGAACGATGTCATGTTTTTATGAATGCGATCCACGCTGATAAAGTATGGTTGATCGCGAAGGCATTGTATTCCCTTTCTTTCGACATACATATCTTGCATCGTTCTGAATCCTATTTTGCTCTCGTTAAATTCTCGAAAAATAGGGTCGCCGGAGGGGGGCTTCGCCACGCTTCCCTTCTTAGCTACGTATTCATACTCAGGTATGTCCTCAATTGCCAGGTCTTGCGCAAGGCGTTTGAAAAAGACTTCATCGGCGGAGTTTTCAATGCAGTCCCTAACATCTCCACCAGCATGATCTAAAAAACAAAGAGCAGGTCGCTTTTTCAGGGTTTTAATAGTAGGATGGAAAAGCCACCAATTGGAGTAATCCGTTAAGGCGATCTTGACTTTTGAGAGATCGTCCAGCTCGTCGGCTATTGATGTACCTTCCAGAGCCTCCTTTTCGAAAGTGCCGTCGTCCCCGAATGCAACATCGATCGTATCCTTTCCAAAAGCGTATGGCCCTGCAGGGGAAACTCTCATAATGGTATCGCCAAACTCGACATGCAAAGTATCGTTTTCAATTTTTATCGTAGTTGCCCTGCTGAAAATAGGTTTCAACAATTTGAGGAATTCAGGTCTTTCCATTAAAGGAGACATATCTCCAATCAGTGCATTTCGCCAATCTTTTGCATGGACGATCTCCTCCCATTTTTTCAGATAGTTGGCCTTAGGGATATCGTTCTTTTCTTCCGATTCATTAGATTTCGTATTCGCGAAAGTGTTCTCTTCAGCATAACCCTTCTTCAACTTTTCATTGTGCAGCTTCTTCGCTTCTTTCAAACACAATTCTTCGCTGCCGAAAGTTTTGGTCTGGGTTTGTCCGCTCGTTCCCGTTCTGCCGAATGTCACCATGAAAGATTCCCCGAAAACTTCGATATTCCAAAACTTGTCGGATTTATCGTCTTTGTAGGTTAGGTGGTGTTTCATGGTTTGTTTTTTTTCCTATTGTTATTTTCGGAATTGGTTTTAAAAGGTAGTCGATCTGGGCCATGACAGCTACCCCGACCACTCTCCAGGGCCGTAGAAGACGAATCCCGGAATGCCTGCGCTTTCGATTGCTCGTTTGACCTCTTCACGTACAACGACGGCGCTCACGTTTTCCGCAAGGCGAAACAGGACCAGCCCATGGGTCTTTGATTCGTCGATGATCAACGCGTGAAAATCGACGTCTCCCATCGTGGATTGAGAGGTCCCCATCAGATCTGAAGTTTGCATGTCGGCACATGCAATCAGGCCCACGATATTGTAAGCCTTATAATTGGCGTATTCCTGACCTGTGCTGGGATCGCGGAGGACTGCATCGAAATACTGTATATTGTCGACACCGGCCCTGACGGAGTGCCTCAATGACATCCGCGCGCACTACCGGTATCGCCTCTTCATAGTACATGGCTTTGGGCAATCCAGGGTAATCAGGATCGAGGGTATAGACGAGCGGCTGTGGGACTAGCTCCCTGATCAACTGCCCATCAGACCAGATGCTGCGAAGATCGGGGCCTCTCGCAATCGGCATAATCGGATGCTTTCCTTCGCAGACCATAATGTAGTATGCCATACCCCTCTCCGTGGATTTTGATTCTTTATGGCTGTTCCTCGGTTTTTCGTTCATAAAGTCTCTATACATTTTCCACGACTTGAGATCTCCTTTATTTCTTTACCAACGCCGCTTACCTAAGATCGTGCATCTCTTTCGACTCGCAGATATCGAGCAGCGATTCTTTCGACAGATTTTCAGAAAGGAAGTTTCTTCGTACAAATTGATACCGTGTTCGAGAAGTAATTTCACAATTTCCAGATTTTTTTCACGGACGGCGACCAGCAGCGTCTTCAAACGCCATCATAATCCTCCGTCCGCTGCAGCATTAGTGCCTTGAAATTCCGCATCTGCAAGCACTCCGCCACGTCCTGCCTTACCACGAGGAGGCTCGGCCCTTCCTTCAGCCGGAAGCACTTAAGATCCAGCGCTCTATCACGGTCGATGGCCACTGAGTAGTATCTCTGGAAGGCGTCCTTCCCAATCCTGGTCTTTGTACGATCCAAGGCATCGACGCAGCCAATGAAGTTTACCGCCTTGTAATTGTGAAACTTTTCCCCCGTGTCCGTCCGTTTGAGCACCACCGTGTACGCATCGAAATTATCCACTCCGGCATCGTAAAATGCTTGGATGAGCTCGGTCGACATGACGGGCACCGTCGTGTCGAAGAAGGCTGGGAATTCCGTTCCGTATTCCGAATTCAGTTCAAGAACCTCGGTCGATAGGGGTTTAGCAAATTTCAAACCTGCAGTCCAGAAAAGCTGCCCAGTGGCGCGCGTATGCCCGCTGATCTCCAGTGTCTCTGTCTCCTCGAATAGATTTTGTCGGCAAAAATAGTACTCCATGAACTATCCTCGAACTCTCGCTTGGTCGCGAGTGAGAAAAAATTTAACAAGTTGTTCCGCATTCGGATGCGCCATTTCGACAAGCGAGGCATTGTCGTGAGCATCGGCACTCTCCTGGATCGCCTGTGGTTCAGACGCAAAAAATTTTCCGAATTCTTCGTTGTCGTCGACTTTGATTGACGCATACAGATTTGCTTCGATTTCTGCCAAAATGAGCTCCTCTTATTATTACTACTGATCTCTATAAAATTGAGTACCAATTTTATCGCAGAACACTGATTTCATACAAAATATTAGGTACTTTATCATACAGTTATGAGTAATCGCTGAATCTTTACGAAATATTTTTTAGTGACCTCTATTTCTGCGATTGTATTGGGAGCATTAATGCGAATTCTATGTTTTTGATAAATTCTTACAACGCGCTCCGCTTCTTCTTGGATTTTATGAATACTTTTTGTGTCTACCAAGCCCTTTTTGAGATCTTGCGTGACCGCATACAGTTTTTCATTCAGTTTAAGAAGTTTCTCGTCAAAAACGCCTACAAGATTCGAAAATTCCCGCAGCTCATTTTTGCTCGTTGCGTTGAGAGGAGGCAACAAAGCAATGGTCTCTAACCGGTTCAGGTGTTTGATCTGCCCTTCAGCGTAAGTTAAGCAAAGTTTGATAAACAAATCTCCCACCTTGTCTTGAACTGTCTTGACGATATTTTGGCTTGAATGACTTACGAGTACCAAGAGCGGTTCTCCTTCCTTATTTTTCCGGGTTGGATGTAACATCCATGCATCGGAAAAATACTTAATCGGAAAAAACATTTCTTCTATTCTTAATTTGTCCAATAAAGTTGAATACTGATCCAGTTCAAAATTGCCTTTGCCTAACCATAAATCCTTAGAGGTTGCCTTGCGGCTCTTTTTTCCAAACTCCAAAGCCCCATGTACGGATAAGAGCTTTTGGAATGATCGAGGCCAGGAAAAATATTGAGAGGTTAGGGCAGGAGGATGGCTTTTCATCCTTACCTCTCCCTCGAAATCAATGATTTCATACATTCCAACTTGAGATATTTGTTTGATCTTCTCAGCCAAAAGTTTAAGATGCTTTTTACCTTGGGATGATTGAACGAGATAGCCGTAGCTTTTTAGAAAATATTTATCAGCATTTCCGCCCTTATTTTCTTTCTTTCTTTCCATAGCTTTTTTTGCTTCTTTTGAAGTTTTTTATTCGTGCGCAAAAGTTTTAGTTCGAGAGATCCCTACCGTTCCGGGTTTCTCCATAGGTTTCAGTAAGAGAATTTCTAGATACTTCAACATTCTAGGATTTGTCGTTTTTGTAGATAAGGCGGTGTTTCATTCAAAATATCGTGATATGGCACCTGAAAAAAACAACCTAGATGACAAATAAGGCGAGTATTTTAAGATTCGTGGCGAGAGACCGCTTGATATCAAACCGAAATCAATACCATCTCCATCGTAATCGCATTACATACGTGGGTACCGAATAGCTTTCCAACGGTCAAAAATATCGCTTTGCTCACCCTTAGCCCGAATCTCCATGATTTGACTGTTAAGCTTGGCACGGCAGTTTTCAAAGTAGGCTTGATCATGACCCTCATATAAGCTATGAATGTGCTCTTCTCCATGCTCATTAATGTCCCGGATGATGACGGTACACGCAAATTGCATCAACTGTAAGACAGCGAGCTTATCGCTTATGTTAGGCAAAAGCTTTACCGCCAAGTTATCGAGTATATTGTACGCATCCTCCTTGGGAAAACGATCATAGAGTTCTTGAATCTTTGGATCTGTGATGTGATTTGCAGCGTTTATTCGCTCAAGTTCCCTTTTTTGCCTTTCCTTTTCTTCTCGGTTCAATTTGTTCTCCTTGCGCTTGTACAACATTATGATATATCGTTTTTCAAGTATGCGAGATTCAAAGCTTCCGAAAGCCGAAACCGATCGAGGAAAATTTTAGAATCTTCTGATCGACCAGGCCTAAGCGCTCAAATCCTGAATTTTTGATCATAATAGAAAGCTCGACATATTCATTCCGTTCAGCCTGACCTTTATCGACGGCAAAATCGAGTTCTAGAAATATGTGGCCTTCCCTCGATACTTGCTTAAACGATATTTCTCTGCGATCAGCACCGAGAATGGATAAGGAAAATAGATTTTCGAATCTGCTTTTTATTATTTCACTGGCACTAAACACTATCCGGTATTTGCCTTGCTCGCCCGTATGCAACCTTGTCACAATGTGCAGATCTTCGGTCGGATTGAACTGGGTGTAATAGGGGTAGTCGGCCGCTGTCTGGTATGATCGCTTATTGCTCTCCGGATAAATAGGTCCATCAAGGAAAGAGATAAAAATCAGAACACCAGTTAGAATACCACACAGAACACCGCCATCAAAAGGGAAAAAATGCAATTTCCAAGTGTTGTGGTTCTCTGGGATTATTTCATCCGGTTGATGTCGTTCCTGATTTCTTAATTTCCAACGCATATTGCCCCCATGACAATAAGACTTTTACGCAATTTTTCTGATAGATAGTTCTGTACTCGCAGGAGATCCTCCATGCTGACACCTCTATCACTATTTTCCTGATATTTCCCCGATAGCCGCAAACCCGCCGGAAAACCCATTGGCATACTGGAGCGTAGGCGCAATGACATATTCGCCGCTTAAGTCGATAAAACCGTGCTTTCTGGTTTTTTTGTCCCTCACGTTTGCAAGACCTTCGCGAAATTTGTCGATCGATTCAAATTTCGGTCCAATGATGTACTCGCCGTTTATGTCGATTACTCCCGTTCCTTCAAAATTCTCATAAGCCAGAGCTACCCGGTCATAAAAATGGAATGAATTCAGAAACTTGAACGGGATCACCAGCTTTCCCGATTTATCCACCGCTCCCCACTTCTTACTTTCGCTCGATTGTATGGCGCCGCGCCCTTCTGAAAAAATCTCAGTTCTTTCGTATTGCAACGGTACTGCAAATTCTCCGAGCCGATTCATATATCCGTATTTATATTTGCCGCGCGTTTCTTCGTTATAAGCCACCGCCAGCCCCTCGTGGAATTCATCGGCTCTTTCATACTCAGGTTCTATTACCCATTGCCCTGAGACATTGATATATCCCAGTTTGCAATTTTTTCGGCCGTTTGACCACCCGCGGACAAGAAATAAAGTTTGGCCTTTCATAGAGTTTTTCTCCAAAATGTCGAGTCGTTGAAAACTTCGGGAATACTTTTCGTATAAGATGGATTTCTATCCGATCCGTGTTTGTGCAACCTTATACGGATTGTATTTAAGAGCGATTCTTGTAATTCGTGCTCGTTCATATTCTTTCGTAGGCGTCTTTTTTAGGTCTATGTATTAAATACATTCTATTTTAAGAATATAGTATTATTATAATAATCAATAATTATGTTCCGCCCTAAAACAAATAAAATTCGGCGAGGTTTTCAGAGACCGAAAGACCTCTCTTTCCTTCAGGTTCTTTAAGATCGTATCCATCGCAAGTGCGTATTCGCTGTTTTTTTGCTCTAAGTCGTCGGCTTCGTAGTGTTCATTGTAAAGTTCTTCGTCAAACGGTCCTTCCGTAAAACCGTCTTCGTTTTCCTCGTTCCTCTCTTGAAAATCCGCGAGGATATATTTCCAATCCCCTACGTTATTTTTTAACTTTTGAATTTTTTCGGAAGTATCGTATGCGTTCGGCCATTTTAACTGATACTCTTCTAAAGTTTTTTCAAAGGTTTCGATGCTATTCATCTTGATGTAAGAAGCATCGATTGCAAAACCGTAAAAAGTTTCATCGACGTGGGCTTCCGCAAAGGATTTGATTTTTTGGATTGCGAAGTTCGTTAAGGCCTCAACGTCAAATCCTTGTTTGGCGGAGTTATCATGGGCTTTTTCCTTGGGTTCCGTTTCTCGTTCCGCGGGCAGGCCCAGTTCTTTTCGAAATTCTTTTCTCTCTTCATCGGATCCGAGGAGCACAATGTTTTCCAGAAAGAGATTTCCCAGAAAAGGATCTCTTGCTTGAAAAACGTGATCCCATGCCGTAAGTCCGTTTTGATCTTTTACCGATTCTTCAAGCCACATCGTATGCAGCAGATAATCCACAACCGTTATGGAATTCGTTTTAACGGCATAGATCAGGATCGGATCTCCGTGTCTGGCGGAATTTGCCTGCATCGCAAAACCGGGGTTAAGTTCGTTCGCGTTAAAAAATTCGATATCTCTGTTTTTAACGGCTTCCACAAAGACCTGGCGTGATAGGTCCGTTCTGGATATTTTTCTTTCCGAAAACTTACCCAGCCAATAACTGCGCCATTTGTCTGCGTACTCTGGACTCTCGGATTCCGGATAATAAAGCTCCCAAGTTTTCCACTTCACGAAAGCGTCCCGTTCTTTCCGAGCTTCGTCCGCGTTTTCATACGTGTACGTTTGGGAGAGAATCCGGTTTTGATCCTCGTATTGTTCTACGGTAAGTCGTTCGTTTTCTAAAGTCAATTCGAGGCTTCGTGTTCTGTTCTTTTGGATCAGTTTGATTTTACTCATGGAGATATTCCTAATTTCTTGGATATTCCTGTTTCTTGTAGAAACAATTATACGATTTTACCAAAAGCAAAGTTGTACATCCAATCATCTTATAATACGGTTTTTGTTATTACCGTTATAGAAATCGGTAATAACTATATATTAGAATTTCCTAAATTAGTTGGAGCCCGATTTGTCTAAGGCGTGCATCTCTATATCCAAAGCATGAACCGAAAGATGAATTTCCAACCAACAAATACAAAGAGAGGCGACGAGAAAGAGGAGGGCCAGAGCGAAAAGAATCCATGCGGTCTGCTGTAGATTAAACGCTAATGCGGTCAAACAAGAAGTACAAGCGAGAAGGCTTAAAATTCCCATACTCTGCGTATGACGAATCAACGAAAGACGAAAGCGAAGGTTTTGAATTTGGGAAAGTAGATCCGGATTTTTATTCTCCTGATACTTCCCGATGAGTTGTCTGGCTAGGCTCGCGAGTCCTAAAAAGCGATTTGTATAAGCGAGCATCAAAAGTGAAATTGCGGGAAACAACAAGCCCGGCGTATTGAAAGAAAGGGGGTTCATAAAAAACGAAGGATCGTACGGGAGTTCCGGCAGTAAAGTTTCATTTTTTTCCCCAATTGAGGCGCTCTTCCCGGAAAAAATCTCGCCTGAATTCCCGTCCGTAATAAGACTACACCAGGCAATCGTATGAAAACAGAACCAACTCAGCTTCAAAAACCGGATTTAACGATTCATAGAATTTTCGAAACATTGAGCGTCGTCGCCTTCGTTTTACTTTCGATTTATTTCGGTTATCAACTCGCTCGCGTATTGACAAACGACTTCGCCGCTCATTCTTATTTGGCTTGGGCGGTTCCCCTGGTAATTTTACTTTCTTGGCTCGGGGCCGATTTTCTTTCGGGTCTGGTTCACTTTTTAGGGGACAGCGTCGGTTCCGAAAATACTCCGATCTTCGGGCCTGCGTTTATCTTTCCGTTTCGAGATCATCACGTGGATCCGAAAGGAATCACCAGACACGATTTTATCGAAACCAACGGAAACAACTGCCTTGTCTCCTTACCTATTTTAGTATATTATGTTTTCTTTTGGGAGTCTGCGGGAGTGTTTAGTTCTTTACTCGCTTTGTTTTGGTTTTTTCTTCTTTTGGGAATTTTTGCGACCAATCAGATTCACAAATGGGCGCATCAGGATTCTCCAGCGGCGTTTATTAAAATATTACAAAAATATAAACTGATTTTGGGTCCGGAACACCACAAGGTTCATCATACGCCGCCGCACGAAACGTATTTTTGTATCACTACGGGTTGGCTCAATCCGATTTTAAAATCCTTGAGGTTTTACGAAACTCTCCGTTGGATTTTGAGAATTTCTCCCGCGGTCAAACTGGAAACCATTTCCGAAAAATGACCGGAACACAAGCGAGAATGAAATAACCTTCTCCGAGGATTCTGTAGAACTGATTTTTTTGAAAAGAGTTTTCGAAGATCAGAATGTTCGCCGGGATACAATAACCCAAACTCAGATAAAAAAATTCGGGGAAAATCGCGCCTTGATTTTTCCCGAGCCAAAACAAATTCAATCCCATTCCGATTAAGGCCAATACAAAAACAGATTTCTTTAAAGTCCCTGGCGAAATCCGTTTCAGGATGGATTCCGCGTTTTCTTTTCGATCGATTTCCCTTTCCATATACGAATTTACGAACGAATTACAAAGTACGGTTAAAAAAAATAAACAACACCAGGTTTCCGATCCGGTTTTTGTGGCGGATAGGATCGGAGCGAACCAAACTCCCGCGGTATAAAGAATCGATACGGAACATTCTTTCCAAAAGTAGGAAACTTGAAGATAGGAAAAGACAACGTGCAAAACGACGAAAATTCCTAGAATCAGAGCGACCGTAACCGTCCGTTCGTTTAGAAATAGAATTCCGCAGACAAAACAAAAAACCGCCGTAAAGCCTATGATTACGCTCAGGAATATTAGATTTTTAGAATGAAATTGATGACGTACGTTTGCGCTTTTCTCCCTGAGTTTCCAGCCGTCGATCCAATGATCGGCTCCGTAAATCGTCCAAACCGTCGCGGGAAGTAAAAACCAAAACGCAGAGCTCATACTTGCGTTCAGAACGGAAGAGGCAAACCAGGCGGACGCAGCGGCGCCGCAGACGATGTCAACGCTCAAAACATTCCAATAGTAGAATATTCTTTTGAAGTATCTCATATTTGAAAAACGGTTCCGGTTCGCCGATTGATCCGACGCGGATTCGCCCAAACCTTCAACCGTCTAATTGGCGTTATCCGAGTTCGATTCCCTCTTTTAGAAAACGAGAATGCAATCGTTTGATAAACTCGTGTTTGATCGGAAATTGATCCGAAAACTCGCGGTAGGGAAGGTCGATTTCGAATTGGATAAAACCTTCTCCGAACTTTTGATAAACGAAGGAAACCTCCTTGACTTCTTCGGATTTATAAAACTTTTTTAATACTTCTTTTCCGATCTGCACCGAAAGAATTTCCACCTTTTCCAAATCGTTTTGATAAGCGACTGCGGCCGTAATCCGAATCGAAAACTCCTTAGAGTGTAAATCGAAGTTCGTGAACACGGAGGAAGACATAACCGAGTTGGGAACCACGATCGTTTTATCGTCGTATTTTCGAATCGTAGTACTCCTCCAAGTGATGTCTTGAACGCGACCTTCCAATCCGTCTCCTTGCAATCGAACGTAGTCCCCTTTTTTGAGTTGTTTACCGAGTAGAATGCTTAAACCCGAAAACAGATTGGAAAGAGTGGGTTGTAAACCGAGAGCGACCGCAAGTCCTCCGACCCCGAGGGCTCCCAAGATAGGCGCGATCGAAATTCCGAGAGATTGAAGGATCAACAAAACTCCGATCGCAAATAAAATGATTCGGATCGCGTTGCCGATGATCGAGGCGGAAGGGATCAGCCCCTCCGTTTTTTCGGAATATGTTTCGAACACGGCCGAAAAAAGACGAACGAGTGCGAATGTCAAAAGGACGATCGAAAGAATTTTAAAACCCAAAAAGACGGATTCTCCGAAAATCGACGAAAGTTTTAGGACTTTGAGAAACAAAAAAGAAGCGAGCAGAAAGAATAACAAACGAATGATTTTTCTTCCCGCCTTGTAAATCGGATGTAAATTTCGGATTTGATTCCTAAATAAAACGTCCGACAATTTCGGAACGATTCTGTCCCCGAGTATATAACCGATCAATAATACGAAAAAAAAGATCCCCGTTGCGGTTCCCAATTCTAAAAGGAAATCTTGGGAGAACCGGCTTTGAATTTCGTTCCAATCCATGGGAATCAGTTTTTATTCAAATCGATATCGTGCAAGAGCAAATCGTTCGTTTCATTTCGATGTAACGTTTCCAAATTCCAAGTCTTGTTTGTGTCGATTTTCGTTCAAATCGTCGCCTCGGTACGATTCTTCCGTTTAAATTTTCGATTTTAGGATGACAGGAGAAAAAACGTCCTTATTCTACTCCAGATCTAAGGAGAACGGGAACGGATGTCCAACCTGCTCGATCGATCCAAGAGTAAAAATGATAAACCGATTCGTTGGGAAGAATTGCCGAATCTTCACTCCGATTCGCAGGATCCGGATTGGATCGTCCGAAGTTTGATTTCGGAAAAACTCGCGCTTGGAATTCGAGAGATCGTTTTTTGTCTTCCGGGAAAAGAAGCGGAGTCCCTCAAAAAATCAGATAACTTTTTAAAACTCGTCCGGGATCTTAAACACGGGGGTTTTTCGATCTCTTCCGCGAACAGCGATAAAATCCTTTCGGGAGCGGGCGAGTCTTCCGAAAAATTCTTTCATTTTTTAAAGAATCTTTCCGCTACTTCCTCCTGTCTTGTCTGGGTCGGACGCGGAAAGGTCTCCGAAATCGAATCAAAATATCATAATTTTCTTAAGCACTTGGATTTGAGCCGCGAATTCGAGCCGTTTCGTCCGTCCCGGTTTACGATTCGAGTTAAACTTCTCTCCATCGTCTCCGCGATCATCATGCTCAGCATGAGTCTGATGATTACTATGGCCACGTTTTTTTTCAGAAAGTACAGCGAGATTCTCATCCAGGAATACAATCTTTCCCTCGCGCGTATGACCGGACTTCAATTGAGCGGACAACTGAAGGAAACAACCCGGAAAATCCAGGACTTTCGTCCCGCCGATTCCGAAAAATTCTTTCGGGCCAACTCCAACGCGGTCGCATACGTTCGGTTCAAAAGCAGGGATTCCGTCCGGGAAATCGATTCTCTTTTTTGGAATTTGAGATTTTTAAAAACGAATTCGGTGGTTCCCGATCCGACAACCTTAAAAACCGCTTTGGAAAAGGCGTCTTCCCGTCTGTCAGGAACATTAGAAGTATTGAATGTTTCTTCCGAGTTCGGTTTTCCCGCAGTGGCGGTTTTACTTCCGGTCGGGGATGAAATTTCCGGTTTGGTTTTTTCGGCCTCGGAGTTTTTGGATTCTTTTCTTGCGGTGAGACAAACCGATTTTTTTCAGATGATCGTCGTGGATTCTTCCGGAAACCTAATCGCTCATTCGAACGATAAGGAAGCCGTCTCGGGGAAGGATTATAAAAAACATCCTCTTGTGGAGAATATGCTTCGCAGCCCTTCCGATAACGGATCGCAAAGATTCGATTTCGAAGGCCGGGAGGTTTTAGGTTCTTATCAACAACTCGAAGTGGGAGGTTTGGGAATCATTTTCACGTTAGACGCCGATGTCGCTTTCGAAGCGGTTTATAAAATCCGCAGACAAAATCTATTGATTATGATTTCGGTTTTGTCCGTCGCTTTTTTCGTAGTATTCGTTTTTTCAAGGACGCTTACGATTCCGATCATTCAACTTCTTTCCGCCACCAGGAAGGTGGAACAGGGAAATTACGCCGTGGACATTCGCCCCACGACACACGACGAAGTCGGGGTCCTTACCAATTCGTTTTTAAGAATGGCGAGAGGACTGGAAGAAAGGGAAAAAATCAAAAGCACCTTCGGTAAATTCGTCAACAAGGAGATCGCCGAACGCGCGTTATCTTCCGATCTGAAGTTGGGCGGAGAAAATCGGGAAGTTACCGTGTTTTTTTCCGATCTTAGAAACTTTACGGGAATGTCCGAAAAGATGAAACCGGAAGAGGTGGTCGAATTTTTAAACCAATACTTTACCGAAATGGTGGAATGTATTCATCTTACGCAAGGGATCGTGGATAAATTCATCGGAGACGCCGTGATGGCTCATTGGGGCGCGCTTGTACACGACGGAAACGAGGCGAAAAACGCGATCAACGCCGCTTTATTAATGCGAAGAGCGCTCATCGAATTCAACCGGCAAGGGAAAGAGATCGGACGCCCCTTTACACGTTTCGGCTGCGGTGTCAATTCGGGCCCCGTGATCGTGGGGCAGATCGGCTCCGAGAAGAAGCTGGAATTCACCGTGATCGGAGATACTGTCAATCTCGCTTCGAGGGTGGAATACTTGAATAAGGAGTTCGGAACCGACATTCTAATTTCCGAAAGCACTTATCTGCAGGGTAAGGATCATTTTAATTTTGTGAAACTTCCTCCCGTTTGGATCCGAGGGAAAGAAAAACCGCAAATCGTTTACGCGGTGTTAGGTTGGAAGGACGATCAGGATTGTCCCAAATCGTTGGAAGAATTACGCGCGTTATGCGGAATACCCGATCCGGAGAGCCCTTCCCGGTCCTTGGCATGAACGTATATTCGAAATTTAAAAGGGAGATTCACGTTGGGATATTGTCCCTGTTTGCCTTAGGCGTTTCTCTTTTTCTTTTTTGGAAGGAAGGTGCGGTCGATTTCGGGGAAGGAAAAAAGGAAATCGTAGGGAACATCACTTTCAAATACAGAACCGCTCAAAGAAAACTTTCGGATCATATGATCTGGCAGGATGTGGAACAGAATTTTCCGATTTTCAATCAAGACTCCGTTAGAACCGACGAACTTTCGGAGGCGGTCGTGACTTTGAAGTCCGGAACCAAATTCGAATTGGATCCAAGATCCATGATCGTGATCCATCTCAGGGAAGAAGAGGAACTTTTGAAACTCGAAGAGGGCTCGGTAAAAGTGCAATCCGATAAACCCGTGAATTTGATTTCGGATAAAACGACCTTAAAGTCCTCAAACGAGCCGAGCCTGTTTCGCATAACGCGGGAGGAGGCGAGCGGGGAAAACTTGGTGGAATCGGTAAAGGGAAATCTAAAATGGTTGGGCGCTAACGGCGCGGAAGCGAAAATCAAGGAAGGGGAAAGGGCCAGAATAGGGAACGATACCTTGTCTCCGATCCGGGAGGAGTGGAAATTATTGGAACCGAACGACAATCATCGAATTTTTCCGGAAACGGCGGAAGCCAAAATCGGATTTCGTTGGAAATCGGATTCGCCTTTTTTAGTCGGATTATTGGAAGTTTCGTTAAACCGAAGTTTTGCTCCTTTGATTTTTAAAAAAGAATTTAAGGGAGAATCGACGGACGCGAATTTTCCGGAAGGGATTTATTATTGGAGGCTCGTTTCGGCGGATAAGAAAAAAGTCTCGGAAGTTCGTAAGTTCAGAATTCTTCCCAATCCTCCGGTGGCCCTTCTTTTTCCGTTAAAGAATACGACTCTGGAAGGATCGGCTTTACAATCCTTTCGCTGGAAACCTTCCGCCTTAGCGACCGGTTATATCTTGGAAATTTCGCAGTCCGCCGATTTTAAGTCGGAACTCAGACAACTTACTGTTTTTAAAACTTCGATCTCGATTCCTTTGTCCGGCGGAAAATACCACTGGAGGGTGAAGGCGTTTTCGAATTTGCCGGGAGCTTTATCCGTATCGGAGGCGAGATCCTTTCAAGTGGAGAATTTGGATTCGGTTCGAAATGTGGCTCCCGAAACCGCAAAGAACGAATTCACTTCGTCGCAACGCCCACAGGAAGAGAATGTCTCCAAAAAAGATAACTCCGAAAACAAAATCGAACTCACTCCCACGTTGTTGTATCCGATCCAAGGAAGAACCGTAGACATGACCGGACGGAATTCGATCGTATTTCGATGGAAACACAACGTAAATTCCAAAGCGGAAAAATGGAGTCTAAATTTGTACGGAGAAAAAGGAGAATCCATACTCAAACGATCCGTAAGCGGAGAATCCTTTCGTTTGACGGATCTCGGAGTTTTGGACGTCGGTAAATTTTACTGGGCCTTGATTCAGGAAGGAAACCGGTCCAATCAAACCAAGGCGGATTTTAAGATCGTACTGCGAGAGGACTTGGCCGCTCCGGAAACGAAAACAACCGGTAAAAAAGGAGAATGATAGATTGAGATCCGCAGTTATAAAATTCACGATTCTACTTTGTTTATTTATTAGCTATTCTGCATATTCAGAAGATAGAAAATACACCTATTACATCGAGTGGAACGAAGTAAAGGGCAGTCACGGATATAAGGTCGAAGTACGAAAGGTTTCCGAGCCGGAAACTCTCGTTGCCGAAGAGAAAACGGTTACGAGCAGTTTGGAATTTTTGATTCCGGCGGGAGAATACGAATTTAGAATCTCTGCGCTCAACCGTTTCGGAAAACCTTCCTCTTGGAGTCAGTGGTCCTCTTTTCTCGTGGAACAAGACAGGCCGAAGAGTATGGTGGAAGCCGAAAAAAAACGGGCGGTGGACGGAGTTTCCACTTGGAAGGTTTGGGTTCCCGGTTTGCTTCCGATCGAAAGAAAGGAATATACGAAGGCCTCCCTGATTTTTTTATGGTTCGGAGCTTTGGCGGTTGCGGGTAACGCGGAAAGGGTCGCAGGAAATTCCCTCTCCCAATCTGCCGGGAACGATCCTTCCTTTTTAACGTTAGTCGCCTTGACGACGCCCGCTCCGGTATCGATTTATTTCCTGCAAAAAAGGGAGGACGACAAAAAGGAATACGATAGACATCAAAGTAATCAAACGAGCATAGGCGTCTTGGCCCTTTTGAGTTACGGCTTAAACGTATGGTTGGAAAAACGCTCTTTTCATTCCACCGCCGTTTTGATAGAATCAAAACCGGAAGGTGTTTCCAGATGGAATTACCCGAATCTATTACAACCGAACTCTTTGGGAAGAATCGAAATCAGTTTTCGGAAGGAGTTCGAATGATTTTCAAAGAAGTCGATTTTTTACAAAAAATCCGTTCGATCGGGAACGGCGAAAGGACCGTCTTTAATTCGGCAAAACACATTCAAAAAATGACATATTCTTTTTTGATCTGCGTTTTTTTTCTGACACGTTGTTCGACCCCGTTCCCCGATCTGAATCCGAACCTTTTGTTTTTGGCGCTTTTGGGTTCGGACAAAACCGAACAAACTTCCGATCCGAATCTCGAACTTAAATATATTTTCGTAACCGTCGCCGGAACGATGGGACAATTGGGTGCGGGAACCGTGGCGGGAGCCGATAATATTTGCGCCAATGAAAAGAATACGAACTTTGTTTCTTTGCCGGGAACCGGAACGGACTATAAGGCGATGATCGCTTCCACGGGTGCTCCCTTACGCAGAGCTTGTAATGCGACGCCTAATTGTACGAATAGAGCGGAAAATGCGAACTGGGTTCTTTTACCCAATCAGGACTATTATAAGGGCGCGGTCTCTTCGCCCGTAAAAGCGTTTACGACCAACTCCGCGGGGATTGTGGTTTTTCCGGTCCCGGGTTTACTGACGTCGATCGATTCAAACGCGGCTACGACTTGGTGGACCGGTGTCGAAGCCGATTGGACCTCCAGCGTGAATTGTTTGAATTGGACGAGTGTCGCGGCCGGAGACAACGCGCAGTTCGGGTCCGGGAACGCTCTTTCCGACGTGTCGATTGCGGACCTGTTCACTTCGAATTGTAACGTTTCCAGAAAGCTCGTCTGCGTGCGGCAATAAAGAAACAATTGGCGGACGAACTTTAAGTGGTTCGGTTTTTCGTATTTTAAATTCCTCCTGGGTTTTTCGATTAGGCGTATTTCATTTTTTTAATATAGGATTGAATCGGTTCTTTTATGGTTTTTAGGATCATCGTATCGGTGTTAATTGTATTACAATTGAGTTGTAATACTACGGCTGCTATTGTACATACTTTTGAGGGAAAAGAGAAAATTTATCCGTATTCCGGGGCGGCGCTCGCTTTGGAACGTTATATCTGGGAGACACATCCCCCTAAGCCGTTTTCAAAAAGTTTTTGGAACGTATTGATTCTAATCGACCTTCCTTTTACCCTAGTGTTCGATACCATTCTTTTGCCCGTATCTTTTCCTTATTACTTATATGTGGAATCCGGCAGACCCGGGTCTAAAGAATGGTATTATAAAAAATGGAAAGAGCGACTTTATACTTTTATAGCAAAGAATTCTTCGAACGACATTCTAAGTTTGACTTTGGATGACGCGGACGTTAGACGCGAATATGAAGAGTTGCTAAGGTCCATTTCACGTTTGGAAGGAAACATTCGGAATTTACAAAAGGAAGGAATTACTCTCAATAAAGATTTAGAATATCTAATGTCGGTTTCGTCTAACGGTAATATAGACCCTGAACTGCAATTGAAACAACACATTGAAATCGTAGGCATAATCTATGAACAATTCAGAGAACATCCGGAATTAAAATCTGCGTATGGCAAAATTTTATGGGGAAAGTATTTTGAAATCGTATGGAGAAATTATTTTTCTAAAGGGGACTTCATTCGGAATCCGGACGTTTTAAAGAAAATTTTACGTGAATTTTCGGATAAAAAGGACGTCGCTATTTTGTTCCAGGAGATTGCCACTTTCTATTCGGAGCAGGAATACGATAAGCAGCGCTTCTCCTATTTTGTTAGAAGCCCTAGTTCTCAAAGTCCTTTTGAATCTTTTGAAACCCGTTCAAGCTTAGGACTTCCGAAAACGAATCAAGAATTTTGGAAGAATCAAATTCGAATTTTATTGGAACTGGATGGAATGATTCGTAGGGATTTTCCCAATTTGAAAAATAGTTTGGATCCCGTTTGGAAAGAAGCAATTTCATCCGGAGTTCTCTCTTATAATCACTCTGCTTTGGAAAAAGCGTTTCAGGAGTTTCCGAAAGAAACAAAGATCTCTATTGGAAATTTATTTAAAAAAGCGGTAGATGATAATCCTGATTCCGTACAGTTTCTAGGAAAACATGTTTCCGATTTCGGAATCTATTTTGCATCCGATCGAAATATGATTCTTACGACGCTTCGTTCTCCTAAGATACTTGAAAAATTATTACAAACGGGACTGGACCCGAATCGGATCTATGGATTTAAAAAAAACCTATTGATTAACGATCGCTGGATCGATGGGATTGAAGAAGATACTTTTTTGATTCTTTGTTTAGAGGACCCTAAAGAAGCATCCATAAATTCATTGCGATTATTATTGAAGTACGGAGCTAAAACGGACTTAGCCGTGAAACGATATTCTCGCGGAAAAGAGTATTTATACTATCCTCGTATTGCCTTGGAGAATCCTTATCATGATTTTTCTCTTAAACGTAAGATACTTACGGAATGGATGAAGAAACAACCTTAAATATATCAATAAAGACTGAATCGAACCGGAATGAGTACCTTTACGGTGATCGGCTTTCCATCCAAAACGGAAGGAGAATATCTTTTTTTATAGAACGCGTCGATCGCCGCTTCGTCCAAGCCGAAGCCCAGAGGTTTTCCCACGGACCGAACTCTTAACACTTGTCCGTTCTCGGCGATGATGACCTCGAGAGTCGAAGTTCCCGCGATACCAGCCGATCTTGCCTCCGAGGGATAGTCGGGTGTGATATTCGGAGTCAAGTCCACGGGAGCAGTCGCTCCGGAAATGATCGCGTCTTGCGCTCCCGCAATTCTCGGATCTTCTTTTTTTTTAATCGTATCGGTCGCTTCGAACTCTCCGTCGTCGACCGCCTCACCGGCGTTAGGTTCTTGTATGACTAAATTGTCCACAAAGGCGACCTCGTCCACGAGCCGATCCAATCGATTGAATTCGATGGAAGGTGTGTACCAAAAAAACAGAACGAATATTTGAAGAAAAAACGAAACGGATAGAAAGAATTCCATCCGATATCGATCGATCCGTTTTCGGAGTTTTCCTTTTTGAACGACGTCGGTTTGTCCCATCGGTCAAAGACCTCCGCCTTGTGTGGTTTTCGTGACGAGCGATATTTTCAAGGCGCCTGCTTCCTTTAACAGTTCGAAGGTGTTGTCCAGTTCGGCATAAGGCAAATCCTTATCCGCGTGAATTAAAACTTTAAGATCGGGGGTCGTCGCGAGTTTGGCTCTCACGTTATTGATCGCTTGATTCAAGGGCATTCGAACCTGATTGAAGTAGACCGTTTTATCCTTGTCGGCGCTGAGATATAAATTCGCTATTTTCTTATTCAACTGTTCCCCGCCGGAAACGTCCGGAAGAGAGATCGGTAAATCGGGGTCGGTATCCAGAACGGAAGTGACCATAAAAAAAACCAAAAGTAAAAAGGCGATATCGGCCATCGAACTGACCGGAATCGAAGGCGGATTTTTTTTCTTCTTTAAACTCATATTCACTTCAACCTTTTTACGGAGATCTGTTTAAATCCTCGGATTTGAACGGCGGATAACGCTTCCAACATATTGCCGTATTTCGTTTCTCCGGTGGTTTTTATCAATGCGACTTTGTTTTCTATGTCGGGAATTTCCATCAGACCAAGTTGTTCCCTGAAATCGATTAGGTTTCTATAATCCTTGGTTCCGACGGATTTGTTCTTCATCTTAACCAAGTCGCCCGCGATCAAGATCTCGTAGACGTTTTCTCGAAGGATCAAAGTGGGATTGGAGTTTTTTCTGGGAAGTTGAACGTTCAATCCTTCTTTAACGAAGAATACCGCGGTCACCATAAAAAACACCAATAAGAGGAACGCGATATCCGACATCGAGGATGCGGATATTTCCTCTAAAGCGCGTTTCTTTTTGATTCGGATCATAAGGATACCTGCATGCAAAAAAGCGATTATACTTTTTGAGAATTCCGTTTTAAGAATTCCTTATAGATTCTGTTGGCCGCTTCCTCGATTTCGGAAGTAAAACCGTCGATTCTGGAAGTCAGATATTGATGAAAAGTCATTGCGGGAATCGCAACGATCAAACCCGCCGCGGTCGTAATCAACGCTTCTTTAATACCGCCCGCAACCACTTTTGCGTTTACTTGATCCGCGTTTGCGATCGCGTCGAACGCGTTGATCATCCCCGAGACCGTTCCTAAAAATCCGATCAGAGGAGCGATCGTGGAAACCGCCGCAAGAATTACGAGTCCTCTTTCCAAAACCGTAATCACTTCCGCGGCTTCCCTTTCCACGCCTTTCGCGAAAATTTCCGCGTCTCCGGAAGATACGTCGATCCCGCCCGCTAAAACCTGAGTGATTTTGTATTCTTTCCTTTCGTCGAGAAAACTCCGAACCGAATCCAAACCCTTCGCGTCCATGGTTTCTCCCAAATCGATATTATAACCTTTGGAAAGAAGTTTTGCGGTCGCTAAGAAATAAATTCTTTCGAAGATGATTCCCATTGCGATGATCGAGGAAAGAGCCAACGGATACATCGTCCAGCTGCCGAGTAAAAAGAGATCCACAAATCCCCAACTTTTGTCGGCCTTGTCGGAAGAGGGCGCCTGAGTTGTCTCTTCGGTTGCGGGAGAGGACGTTACCGCTTTTGTCGTTTCGGATTTGGGAGCGGTTGTTTCCGTCTTGGTCGGTTCCGAAACTTTGTCTTGTGCAAATAATGCCGATGCGAAAAGGGAAACGAGTCCCGAGAGGATCAGCGCGGCCATCGCCCGTTTTAATTCTTTTTTTACCGAGGAAAATTTCATCGACGTCTCCGATTCAAATGTTTCCGTAATATACTTTCGATTTGTTACCGGATAATTACAAAAGGATTACGGATTTGAGATTTTCAAGGATCGGAAACGGATAAAATGGGGCATACTACCGCGAAAGCGATCCTAGCGAAAATCCTGCTTCGCAACGTCCGTTTTGCGGGAGATAATTTTTGAATACAATTAAATTAAAATATTCTTAAAAAATAATATGTTGCGATGCAGATTGCAGCGGGGAGCGCGGTTTCTCTTCGCGGAAGCGAAGAGAAATTCGCCGCGATAATCCGAGCGTTTAGAGTTTATAAGTGGCGGAGAAGGAGACGTCCAATCCCGTTCTGTATTTTTGAAACACGTATTCCTGTCCCGTAAGAGGGTCCGTTTGTGTGATTTTGAATTGGCTGTTCATAACGTTTCTAACGGAGGATCTAAAGTCCAAACGATCGTTGTGTTTGTAGGTATAAACGACGTCCGAAGTACCGGTTCCTTTTTGGATGGCGTTGGGAACTCCGTCGGATCCCACAAGGGCGATTCTGTCGCTGAAGTAGTTATAATAAAATCCTATATTATGTTTTTTGCTTTTAGATACGAATACGTCGACTTTCAGATTGGCGACAAAATCGGATTGGCCTTGGAGAGGACGATTTAACGTAGTAGGGGCGTAAGCCGCGTAAGTGGAAATCGGATCCACTTGACCCGTCGCGATAAAACCGTAGATATTCGAGTCGATTACGTCCACTCTCGATTTGATAAAGAAGACGTTCGTTTCGACCCTAAGCCACCAAAGAAGTTCCTTGCGATAATCCAATTCGATTCCGCGTATCGTGGCTTGTTGGGCGTTCGCGTACTTATAAACCAAACTCGCGCTTCCCGCCACGGGCAAACCGATCAACTCGATCGGATTCGAAAGATTCTTAAAGAAGGCTCCTGCGCCTATATAATCAGTATTCGTAATATAGTATTCCCACCTAACATCGTAATTGTGAATGTAGGTTCTTTGAAGGCTTGCGTTTCCGAAAGTCCTATCCGCTTGAAAATAGGCCGCAAATCCGAAAGGAGAGAGTTCCCTTAAATCCGGTCTTGTCAACGTTTGGGAATACGCGAATCGGAGGTTCATGTCTTTTGCAAATTCCCAAACGACGTTTGAGGAGGGTAATTTATCCTTCGTTCGCAATTCGCCGATCCCTACGTTATTCACATCGCAAACGTTGGATCTGACCAACAGCAATCTTTCCTCTTCGGAATTCGTTTTACAACCGTAACTCGTGTTGAATCCGTTCCAACTGTTCTTAAGGTCGTAGGTTTGCGTTTTTTGATAACTATCCTCGTATCTGACTCCGACGATCGTCTTTAACTTGGCGAGAATCGGAACTTCCAGTTGTGTAAAGGCGGCCCTTAAAGCTTGAGAAGCGTCGTAGGCGTTGTTTCCGGAAGCGCGTTCGTACATCTTTCGGTTGCCGTTTGCGTACGTCAAAGGATTGTAAACGACTTCTCCTGGGATCGGATAGATGGAATCGCGGTCGCTTCCGCTGAAGTTTCTTTGCGCTATTTCCCTGAATTCGAAATGTTTGAATCGATCCAGATTACTGACTCCGAACTTCAACTTGCTCTGTAGTCCGTCCCATTGGCTGAACGGGATTTCGTATTTGAGAGATTGACTTCTGACCGTATCCGCCGTATTCGAAAAGTATCTTGTTCCGTCGGGGTTGTTTCCCAGTCTTCTATATCCGTTTGCAAGATCGGTTCCGCCCTGCGACCAGGCTTGATTCCGAGCGTCGGGTTCGTCTCTTTCGGCTAACGCGTAGTTGACGTTCCATTCCAATTTATGGGATCTTGCGCTCAATTCCTTGATTTTGATTTCGTGTTCGCCGCCCAACGTGTTGTTGAAGACGGTTCTGCTGATATAATTCAGGTTCGCGGATTTGAAGTTGAAGTTGTCTATGTAGTTTGCGCCTTCTCCCTCTCGAACGGTTTTGTCGGATTGAACCGAATATAAAGTTTTTATAAAGAACTGTTGTCCGACTTTCGGTTCGTAGGCGAGGTTCAGGTTGTTTCCCCAAAGGACTTCCTCTCCGTAAATTTTGAGATTATTTTGGTTCAGAGGACGTAACATATTAGAATCTTTTAAATAAATAGAAATAGGGTTGGAAGCTTGAAAACGCGCGTTCGATTCTTCGCGATAATTGTAACTCCTGTTATAAGTCGTTCCCGCAAGGATCCCGAATCTTCCCCATTTTTCCGTCTTAAACGAATTCCCCGCGGAAATGCTGAAGGATTTGTTAAAAGGAGAATCCTCTTCTTTTGGAGACCATTCCTGGCTGAAGGAAAGGGATCCGACTTTCACGAGGCCGGTCGGAATTCCGCCGAAACGATCCCCTTCCACAAAAGGAATCACTTTCGGTAAACCGGAGATCATATCCGGAAGTTCCTGTCTTTGGGAAACCAAGCCGAAGTCGTTATAGGCGCTGCCGGAGTTGAAGGTTTTGAATTTATGACCGGCGACTTGAGTGTTCTTTCCCACTCCCAAAGAAACGGAAAGAGAAAGTGTGTCCGGATATTCCTTGGTTTCGATCTTAACGATACCGCCGGAGAATTCCGCCGAGTCTTCCGCCGATGCGGTTTTAATAACTCGAATGTTTTTGATCACACCCGCCGGAAATAAATCCAAAGGAACGATACGTTTATCCGGTTCGGGAGAAGGTATTACGGAATCGTTTAAAATGGTATTTGAATATCTTTCTCCGAGGCCTCGGACGAAAATGAATCTACCGCCCACGAGAGTGATTCCGGTAACTCTTCGAAGAACGTCGCCCGCGGAAGAGTCGGGGCTTTTTTTGATCGATTCCTCGCTGATCCCGTCGGAGACGACGACGCTTTTTCTTTGTAAGGCCAATAACGCGGATTCCGAATTTTCAAGACCTCGTCCTTTTACTTCCACCGTATCGAGAACCTGCGCTCCCATAACTACGTTTAGGGGAAGCCGTAGGCCGGGTGCGATCGTGATTTTCTTAAATTGAGTGGCGAACCCGATCATCTGAAATTCCACGGTATGTTCCCCCGGAGGAAGGTTTAATTCGTACTTACCGTCGAAGTCGCTTCGAGTCGCCGCTTTTATGGAACGAACGATGATCACCGTTCCGAAAACAGGATCTCCGGATTCCGAATCCACGATCTTTCCGCTTAGTTTTCCGGTTGTTTGCCCGAAGACCGGACTTGCCATCATTGAAAAAAGGAAGAATAGACTGATTGTTTTGTTTTTCATCATGTTCCGTATGTACAAACTTTAAATTGATTTTTATGTTCTATAACGAGTTTGATCTCTTCGATTCGGATAGTCTTTGATCCTACTTGTAGATCGAATTCGCCGATAATATATCCGTTGATGTTTATCAGCTTACGGATGTTATGCGGCTTAGGAAAGGGGGGGATTTTTATCGCCCCTTTCGTATTTTGAAGATGTTTTCTGATTTTATCCAGACCGGCGGTTCTTCTTAAAAGAATCAGATACATAGAATCTTCTATTTTAGAATTTGCCGTTATATTATTTTGATCCGCGTTGTTCGGGAGATAGATCTTTCTGGTTTCTTCCGGGCTGCACGAATATCGAAGCAGTTCGTCGGAACGATTCGGGTTATCCCGTATCTCCGTAAGCGCTTTTTGGAGCGCCTCTTCGACGGAAGAGGAAGAGTTTTGAATCTTATAAGATTTCTTGATTTCAGACTTTAGAATTTCTTGATTTTTTTGGATTTCCAAAGCCGACTCCGACGCCGGGTCCGTAAGTTCCTTATTCAAGTCGGGTTTTTGGTTGTCTTTTTTACAATAAAACGTAGGAGTCGATAAAAGTATGAATATTAGAATATTAAAAATAACGAATTTATTCCGTATTAAAAGAACGGGACTTATTTTGTCCGTATGAAGAAAAAAACGGCCGCCTAACGACGAGCTTTTTTCTTCATACGACATCCCGTAAAAAGTTATATTGTCGAGTTTCTTTTGGGTCGCGTCCTGATGATTCTGAAACATATTCTAAATTTTTAATTAGGATCCACTAATTATGGAATCCTAATATTTAAGTTTATCTCGCTCTATAAACGGTCCAACCGAAGGCCCAGTTCAAACCGTTAACCATACCGCCGTAAGTGGTGTTATCGATAAAGAACGAGTCGGAGGATTGTGCGCTCAAAGCGGAGCCCGCGGCAGCGGCGGCTTCTCCGGAAGGTTGATAATCCGGTTTGGTCGCAAATTCGCAGTTATCCGAATCTCCTGAACCTAAGGAGGTTACCGGAGCGGAAGTGAGGCCGTTTGTAGGTAATGTACAAGCCGCGGTGTTTCCGTTTCCTTTAGAGGCTTCCACTAAAATGTTCGCGAAACTAGGGGAGGTGACGGGGCCGCCCGGAGTTGCATTTGCTACACAATCAATATTTCCGGATTGAAATCCGTAGATGGCTCCGTTCGAAAATTTTCCTTGAAGTCCTTCTCTGAGTCTTGCTCCAAATCCGTTGGAAACGCTTTTTCCAAGAATAGTAAAGTTGGAAAGTTTTACGTTTGTGGTGGGTTTAGAGGTTGTGGATGCGGTTCCGGCGCTATGGGTTCCGTCCATTTCAAACCCGTGTGGATCGGAGGATGCGGTTCCACCGCAACTAGTAGGATATTTGTGAGCGATTAAGAATTGAACTTTTCCGGTGAATGCCTCGTCCAAATCTAAGTCGTCGTCCATTCCACCTGTCATCAAAAGATATTTACCGGTCCAAGCTCCGCCCCAGGCCTCGATGCCGTCGTCCAAATGTCTGTGTACTTGAACGTGATCCAGAGTGGTTCCGCTTCCTACTACATACATGGAAATTCCGTTCAACTCGTCTCCGGGTGAAACTTCGTTTCCTGCAAATTCTACGATCGTATAAGAAAGATTACCGGAGCTTCCGTTGTCGTTTGCGCCGCTATTGTATTGAAGACCGGTTCCACCTTCCGTGTTTTGTGCGGCGGCTCTGGAACCGATACCATCGCCTACGATCAAAATCCCGCCCCAATCGCCTGGAGCTCTGTTTCCGGAAACTTTAGAAGAAGTGAAACATACGGGTGCGGCTGCGTCACCGTTCGTTACGATTTTTGCGCCTTGTTCGATAATCAGAGCGGAACCTGCAGTTCCGAAAATTACGGAACCTCTTTCAAAGGTGAGAGTGGCTCCACTTTTTATTCTTACGATTCCGCTTAACGAAGAGGAAGAGTAAGCGGGAAGATTTTGACTGGAAGTGACGTTCCCGGAAAGAACCGTGTTTCCGCCTTGAACGGAAGCTCCGTCGCAGACGGCGGCTCCGGCGTCGCTACTTCCTCCCGATAATAGGGCGAGAAGTAGCAACATACTATTGTCGTTTTTGTCTTCTTTACAATTTATGAAAGAAGAAAGTAATAAAGCCGCGCTTATAATGAAAAGCGAAGTTCTTTGTAAGAAAGTTGATTTCATCTTATAACTCCTTGGAAGTTAACCCGTAGAAGGTTTAAGGAAAAGATAAATGTTCGGAGTTACGTATAAGTTACAAACTGATATAATTCGTGTAACTTTGATCGAGTTTGATAAGAGAGTTGTTTGTAGGAATGAGGACGTTAAACGACGTGAGTTCAATGTAAGAAATGGACCCAATCTTTCTTAGGCCGAACTCGCGTTATTTACGGCAATGCGAAGAATAGAATCAAAAGTAAACTCATCTTTATAAAATTCTACAACAGTAAAAACGGAAACATTGTTACAATCGTATTAAAGATTGGGCGAATCCAGCTCCAGTTTTTTCGTACGGAAAAAACTGGAGCTGGACCGCGCTTTCTGCTCCAATCAACAAATTGATAGATCGCTAAAAGCCAAATTTTTTCCTTATATCAATTTGTTGATTCCGCTTCAATCGCTTTCGCATTGGATAAAACGGAAAAAATTTAACCCTGACCCCTGATCTCTATCCACTGACCCCTAGTACGCTCCTACAAATTTCCTTATGTTCGAAAATGTTCGAAACGATTTTTCAATTAATGTGCGTTAGGTGTTCTGAGAGGATTTTTTCGTTATTTTTTGATTTTTTTTCACACAAATCGGATCCATCGCATATTTTCCGAGAACCGTAATCGGTATGGGAACATTGTGGCTACAATCGGATTTTAAAATCAGTTCGACTCTTAGGGAAGATCGTTCCGAAACGGTTACTCTTTTGATTCCGGAAGAAAGGTGGATTCGTTTTTCCGAAAAAGATGTGAAAGCGCTTCCAAGAAAAATTCCCGAACTTTTGAGAACGTATGGAAAGTATCTTTCTGCTACGAGGCGTTTAGGTAAGAAGGCCGGTCGAACCTTGTATCAGCCCAGTCCGGGAAAACGAAAAATGAAGCGGGTGAATATTCGACTTAGCACCGGAACTTGGACTCTCTTTGGAGCTCT
>NZ_ANIK01000025.1 GCF_000347175.1 Leptospira alstonii serovar Sichuan str. 79601 | reverse complement strand
AGACGGAATACCCGTAGCTTTCGAAATCGCTTCCGTCGTTACGCTTTTCTCGTATGCCTTCATCGCCTGTTTCATGTTGGCTCCACCGACTAAGGCTCCGACGAGACTTGCGGGTAAACCCGTTGCTGCTGCAATGGATCCTGTCACACGGCTTCTAATTTCTCCTTCCACTGCTTGGCTTGCCTTCTGACCTCCGCTCATTCCGTTTAACACGTTAAAGACGAAACCCTTACTGTCCATTTCCGCGTCATTCGCCTTTGCCTGTTTCTCGATACGGGATTGGATGTCAGCCGTGTAGATGGAATACTTCTGGCTTACGTTACTCAGTTGGCTGTCTACAAAACTCGTTCCGATTCCTTTTAACTTGAAGTTGAACCCTATCTTCGAGATATCAAAACCAGAAGTGATGATTAAATACTGCATTCCGTAGCTTACTTCTACCGGAACTCCTTTGATCGTTACGCTACCTTTCAGTTCTCTCTTACCGGCTAACACCGTATCATCGATGTCCGCTCCCTCATACATCGCCTTACCGGTCTTCTTCATGTCCCCGCTTTGGCCTTTAAAGCTGTCCGCTTTAAAGTCGTATTTAGAACCCGCATGGTAGCTTTTTGTACTTCCCATCTCTAAATCGAACGCGTTTCTAAACTCACCCGGTAATCCTTGAAAAGCCGCTAAGTAGCCGTCCTTACTCGACTCATACAATTTCTTTTGGTAGTTCTCTATTTCCTGGTTCTGTGCGTATTCCTGTTTCACCTCTTCGGTTTTGTCGCTGAACTGCGCGAACATCGCTTCCACGTTCTTTTGTGTGTTGTCGATGTAGGCTTTGACGCCCGCCACCATCTCCGCGCTAAACGTAGTCGAGTTCGGGTTCAACATATCCACGCTCAAGTTCCCCGGACTAAACTTCGTCTCTATACGTATATATTGATATTGTAAATCGGGTGAGTAGCTCGTGCTCTTCATCGCGCTTCCGTCGATGGCGATCTCACCGCTGTAGATCTGTCTGTATGCGGATATTCCGTCCCCGTCCGCTCTAAATCCGTAGCCCGCTTCTCTCAGGTATTTGTAGTCGTCTCCGTTTTGTAACGCAGCAAGCAGAGTCCTTTGAAGATTGTTACTTCTTTCTTCATTGTCTTTCTGGAGTTTTTTAGCGTAGTCGTCCAAGTATTTCGACACAGCGCTGTTAGCCGCTAAGTTGATCGCTTGTCCGCTTCCTTGCAGTAATGTTTGTAATGCGGAGAGGTCGTTGTTGTTCGTCACGAGAGAATTCATATGAGTCAGAAGTTCGTTTGCTTTCTGTTGTTTCTCTGCGATCTCTTTCTCTTGTGCCTGGATGTATTGGGTCACACCGCTGTTACTTACCTCTTGCGGTAAAGAACTCTGGATGCTTGCGATCATATCCTGCAATCCGTCGAGTAGTCCTTCTCCGATATTACGGTTTGCTAATTCTTTCGATTCGAGTAGCAGTCTCTCCACACGCTCTTTGTTCTCCGCGCCTTGTTTGTTCAAGTTCGAAGCAGTCTGCAACATCCCTTGGATCTGGTTGTAACTTTCTCCTTCCGCTAAAATCCCTTGAACTTGGTTCTTCCCTTCTTGGATTTGTTTTTGCACCTGTGTGCTGTTCTGAAAGTTCTTGTTGATCAAGGATTCTCTGTAACTCAGGAAAGAGTTTCTCGTATATGTAAGTCCCCGGTTATCCACTTCACTTGTGATCTCTTCTCCGATGGTGTAGTATTTCTTCTTCAGATATCCGATGGCGTTGTTCTTTTCTCTTACCGCGTAACCCGTGTAAAGGGCAGCCTCGTCGAACTTCGCTTCGCTCTTTGCTTTCTCCGCTAACTCTTGATATTTCTCCGATTTCTCAAAATACTCGTTTGCGTGTTTCAAGTAACCGCGTTCTTCGTCTACTATTTCCGCTTGCAGTGTGGTCGCGACGCCAATGTCCGTTTTCACATCGGTATACAAGGCTTCTTTCGTTTGGCTCGTGTTGTTACGACCGTTAAAGTTAAAACCGCCGTTTACACCATTGATTTCGTTCTGCCAATGCGTTTGATTTTGTCCGTATCCGCTCGCTTGGTTTTGGATTACTTGCAGTTCCGTGTTGTCTACGATATACGCTCCGTTTCCGTAGATCGTTTGGGCAAGCACATTGATTCTGTTACTTGCGTTTAACTCCGCTGTTTTGTACGTTTCACTTCTTCCAAAGGAATCCGCTATCGTTTGAGAGACCGCGGCTCCTTGTTGGTTCCAGCTCGTCTGATTTTGTTGATTTGTGAGAACTTGAGTCATCAAGTTTCCAGAAGCTGCATATTGATACGTTTGATACAAACCGGTTGCTGCGTTGTAAAGCTGTGTCGTATTCGTCTCCGAGTTTGTGATCTGAGTTTCTAACTGGTTCGCTTGGGTGATTGCGTTTGTCTGGTATTGCGCTTCTCCGTCCGGAGCGGTCACCGCTTGTTGCAATGTATCTTTGGCTGACAAATACCAGTTCAGTTCCGCTTGTTGAAAGGTGGATATCGTATTGTCCCAGTTCTCTTCTCCGGTTCTGTATTGGCTGTTCGCGTTGTCTTGGCTTCCTTCGATTCCAGCCATCTGGTAACCGTACACTTCGGTTACCCAAGCGCCTCTCGCCGCTTTCATGGCCGCTATTTGGTCGTTGTAGTTCGTGATTGTATTTTGTTTCGTTTGTTCCAGTTCTATTAGCTTTGCCTGATATTCGTCTTCGTATTCTTCTGATCTGTCTTCCCAATCTTTCAACGGATTGACTAGGGACAAGAAAGTAGATGCGATACTTGTAAACTGAGTTTTCATACTCGTCCAAAAGTTCTGATTCGCCTGCATCGCACTGTCTATGTATTTGTATTTCGTTTGCACTTGTACTTGGTTGATCAGTCCAACCGAGTTGTACCAGTTCGACGAGTTTAATTCCGTTCCGCCTAAAAATACTTTGGTGCCCAGTGCCACGCTGGATCCGGCGACCGCGTTCCCCGCTTGTGAGGATTGTCCAAATGCTGTATTGTAATTTCCGAATACTGCGTTTCGTATTTTTGTGTTCGTCGCTATTTGATCTTTTTGGCTTTGGTTAAACGTCTCCGTTACGGAGGTTGAATAACTGTCATCGGTTATCCAGCTTCGGCTGTATCCGCAATACGCCCAACCGCTGCAAGCTTGCAAACCCAAGGTATATCCGCCGCTTCCTCCCGTACAAGTTCCTCCGAGATCCACTCCGGTACACGTTGCTACGTAATGTCCCGCGCTGTAATATCCAGTGCTAGCGTTAGGATCTACCGTATACGATTGAACCGGTGCGTTCTCTCCGTTAGATCCGAAAACTGCACATGGACCCCACATCCAAGTCCCCCATCCCAACGGAGACGAGGCTTGAGTCTGACAACTTTGGTATTGTTGATTCAGTTCCGCGTAATATGGATTCGTAACCGTATACGGATCAAAACTACTTACAATAGTTCCTTGAAATCCTCCGCTTGTTGCCGCCCATCCGTAGACGTTTCCGTCGCTTCCGTAGGTCACGGCTGCTGATCCCGTCGGTTGGTAATTACAAGAACTGCTTCCGCTACAGCTCAAGGTTGCGGTCGCTACTTCCTTCTTGAACTCTAAGGTTTGTGTCGCGTATGTCTCTTGCCATTTCGTTATGTTCCAGTAGTCCGCTTTAGCCGTGGCGTTTGTTATTTGACTTTGGAAAAACTCTCCCAAGGTCTGCGCCAAGGTTCCCAGAGACGCTTGCGAGTTCAATGCGTCTTGTAGATCGTCTAACAGTCCGTCCATGTCTCCGAACACTGCAGTCAAACTCGGATCACTGGATGCGCTGTTTTTCAGTTGGTTTTCTTGGTTTCGTATATTCGTAATCGTACCTTG
>NZ_ANIK01000024.1 GCF_000347175.1 Leptospira alstonii serovar Sichuan str. 79601 | reverse complement strand
GGAAAGTATGCGACGGATCCGATTTGTGTGAAAAAAAATCAAAAAATAACGAAAAAATCCTCTCAGAACCCCTAACGTACATTAATTGAAAAATCGTCTCGAAACACTATGGTAACTCCTGTCACGACTCTGTGAATCGCTCTAAACGTAGGAGTTCCCACATTTCAAGCAGTGAAGGTTTAGCGGCCAGGTTTTTAAGTATTATGACTTTAGATCTCCAACAATTTTGCCTCAGCCGTATTCCCTTTTTCTAATGCGATTGCATGCGGAACTTGTTCCTCGGAGCTCAAACTTTTTTTATCAGCGCCGTTCTTTAAAAGCAACCGAATGATGTCGCTACTTCCGGAACGACTCGCGGCAATGTGCAAAGGGGTGATACCTCCCGGATTCTGAACGGAGTTCGCGTCCGCACCTTTTTCCAAAAGGAGTTCCACGACGGCCTTCTTTCCCGCCGCCACCGCTGAATGCAAAGCGGTATTTCCATAGGACAGTTTACTTTTAGAAGTAAGACTTAGATCGGCTCCCGAGAATATTAAGAATTTTGCAATTTCCAGGTGACCGAAATAGGAAGCAAGATGTAATGCGGACCAACCGTCTTTGGAAAACGAGTTGATCACATCCGAAGAATCGGCAACCAATCGTTGCGTTTCTTCCAAATCTCCGAGAGCCGCAGCTTCGAAAAGATTCCTGCTAGGACTGATTTTATAGATCTCTTTAGAAATATCTAATTTTCCATAATAAAGCGAAAATAGAACGGGAGTAATTCCCTCTTCCGTTAAACTCTGAAAAAGACTCGGATCCATTTTTAAAAGACCGATGACTTTCGTTTTTTGTCCACCCGCTATCGCCTGAAAGATTTCCTGCATTGACCACCGTCTCTTTTTGAGAGAGGATTAGAGCCCGTTTTCGAAAAAAATTCAAGAGAATTCTTGCTGCTCGTCCCAAAATCAGAATTTTCCGATTGATTCGCGACGGCCCTCTCGGTTTGAAAATGTAGGAAAGAATTTATTTCAATACCTTATATTTTCTTGACAATCATAGTCATAACATCGCGTTTCGCGAAGAACGACGTCGCCAATACGCGCTTCATTTTGTTTCTTTGCAAACAGCTCCGAATATTCCAGGTGCTACGCTGAGAAACAACGCCTTTGCTTCGCGGCTTTTGTTTGCCGCGCTCACTACGGGTCGCGCGGCAGGGATCGAAGCGGAGTCAAGTTATTGGAATTACGGAAATTGAATATACTAAGACGAAACGCAATAACTTGACTGAAGCCGAGAGCCCGGTCCATTGCTTTGGCAAAGCCAAAGCAATGGAGCCGCCATAATCGATCCTGAGAGAACGAGACGACTTGAGTTTCTACGAACATCCCTTCTTCAATTTCTCGGGACTCGTCGCTTTTGGAAAGGCGCTTACTTCAATTCTATAATATCGTAAGGTTGTAGATCCACGGAAATCGGAGTCGGAGTCAATAAGGCGTTTTCTCTTTCCGTGTCGAACATCGTAACACCCGGTTGTTGAAACTGAGTATTCCCCACATACAAAATTTTATCCGATGCAAGTAGAATACTCGAAAGACTCGCGTCATAACTCGACGGAATGGTAAGAAGAGTGGAAATTTTTTCTCCGGTACTCGGATTGAATCCTTGTAACGTCTTGGTAAATCCTGAATCCAAAACGGCGACGTAACCGACCGTATCCGATTTTACCTGTACGTTAAGAATATCTCCACCTGCAACGGCTTCCGCATAAATGAATCGAGAAAGAAAGGACCTCGTCGATAAACGAAACGCGCTCACTCCTCCGTCGATCCGACTTTGAAAACCCATTCTTGCGGGAGTCGCGATCACAAGATGTGCTTCTCCGAAAAGATCCACGAGTTGCGGTTTACCCACGGGATTTGGACTCGGAAAAGTATAAACTCCGATTACTTCATCCGTCGTAATACTAACCTCCAACAAAAGAGAGGTCGTGTTCGGTGGAAAATAACCCGAAGGATCGTTCCGATCCAACCTCTGCACACAGACAAAAAGAGAATCCCCTACGATTTTCAGTCCGCTCATCTCAGGAATTCCGTCCGGCGAAGCCCCGAGTGAAAATGATTCCGCATAACGTGCGAGATCGATAGAACCCGTGATCGTCATATACGTGGGATCCACGATCAACAAACGGGCCGAACCGTAGAGACTCACGTAAGCCTTGGACACACTCGCAAATTCCATATCCGCCGGATTGACTTTGAATCCGAGTGAAAGTTCCGAGACCGTGATAAATCCGTAGTTCGGCTCCAGAACCTGAATACTATCCCGATTGAGTCGGTTTAATACGAACACCTTTCCGATTCCAAAACGAGCCACAGCGTCCGAATGAATCGGAGTCAAGCCGGGATAACTGTAAAGAAGAGAAGGATTGACTACTTTAAAACGACCGCCGCCGCCGAAATCCGTGGTAACAACTCCGATATTTCCCGGTAAATTTTGAATCAGAAGAAGACTTAAAAAAGAAGGGCTCCGAATATCTCCGCAGGATACATTCAAAAAACAGAATAAAATAAAAACTTTAAGTTTCGAACTCATTTCAAAACCTCATACTCAGAGTCGCATACCAGCTTCTACCCGGAAGGGGATAACCGATCAGATCCGAAACTTTTTTATCCGTAAAATTTTTCACCTCAAACGTAAGTAAAAATTCTTTCGCAGGAGCCGATTCCTTCAAATTTCCAAGAGAATCCTTCACGGGTTCTCCCGGTTCCGTATAAAGAATCCAGGTGAAAAAATAATTCCAGATCTGTCTCGCGGGAATGTAATTGATGTATTCGTTCGTTCTATCCCGAAACACGGCTCCGATATACAACAATTCGATCCCGGTTTCCAATTTCTTTCCTCTCCAAGAAACCGTACTCGAAAACTCGTGCCTCGGCCTCAAAGGAAGAATTTTTCCGTTTAAATACGGGGACGAAGAATTGTTGATCGCCTCTTGATACGTATAATTGAATAAGAATTTAAAACCAAATTTCCAGTCTTCTCTATGAGAAAATTCTAATCCTCTAATTCTCGCGGAATCCACGTTTTCCGGTCTCAGAGTAAACTGAGAATTAGGAAGAAACAAAATCATATCCTTGATGTCTTTGGAAAAATAAGAAACGCTCGTTTTCGTTTTTAAAAAAGAATGATCCGTTTTGAATACGATTCCTCCGTCCCCGTTACCGCTCTGCTCCGGTTTTAAATTCGGATTGGCGATGATACTCCCCTGCTCTCCGAACATTTCCAAAAAAGAAGGAATTCTATACTGTTTGGAAACGTTTGCTTGAAATTGAACGTCCCAATTTTCCTTTTCGAACAACTTCCATACAAAACCGAATTTAGGATTTGTGAATGTAGTTTTTTTCTGATCTCCCGCCAAAGGATCCTGCCTTCTATACCAAGGTTCTTCCGAAGGAAAACGATCCTTGTAGTGATCCCAGGTCACGGAAGGGATCAAAAGAACCTTCGCGTCCCAAAGACGAATCTCGTCTTCCAAACGAAAGGAAGAATACGTTCTTTCCTTGAGAGGTTCCACTCTTCCGACAATATTGGTAGGAGTCAGCCTATCGCGATCGAAGGATTCCTTTTCCAAGGAGGCAAAACCTCGAACGATCTGATAGTAATCCGTAAGATACAAAGTCGGCATCAGTTGAACGCCCGCTTGTCGGATCTCCGCTCTGGAATTCGGAGTTCCTTTGGAAAACTCGGAACCCGGATCGAAAAGTTCGTCTTTGGCTACCGTATAAAAATTTCTAGACTCAAGACGAAAAGAATCCACGAATAAAGCTTTCGTATCCGTAGCAAAAGAACCCGTATATCGATCGTATTTTCTGTGAACCTGATTCGTCTGATTGGAACCCGGTCCGGGAAGACCGTGAATCCTATGATTGAAGTCGTTTAATAATTTCAGTTCGGTTTTGCCGATTTGATACTTAAGAGTTCCGAAAAGCGCCGCTCTTTCGAACGCCGCGTTCCTTCTTCGATCCATCGTGTCGTCTAACGCGTTTAAGACCACGGTCCCGTGATCGTTTTTAAAGGAAAAGTTCTGGTCCGATTTTTCTCCGAGCGCCAAAAAGCTCGTTCCGATTCCTTTGTAGGTTCCGGTATGAGAAATACTCGCCTTACCCGTGTTAAACGAACCGCCGCCCAAATTGATTCTTGTCTTCGGCTTTCCGGAATCTTTTCTTGTGACGAGGTTGACAGAACCACCGATCGCGGATCCGGAAAAGCCGATCGGATTTCCGGATCGATAGACTTCCACGCTTTCTAAACTGTCAAAAGGAAGATCCGCGAGATTGACTTCTCCCCCCTGGGAATTATTGATTGGAATTCCATCCAGATAAATTCTGGATTGATTCGGATTGGTTCCTCGGATGGAAAGAGTGGAATAAGAACCAAGACCTCCAAAGGATCTGACTCGGAGTCCCGCTTCTCTTTCCAAAACCTCGGGCAAAGACGTATAACGCGCCGAAGTTTCGTCGAGTTTGATCGCGGATTGAAATCCGCTCGGATTGGAGCGGAAATTGGAGGAACCAGAATCGGCTACCTTTCCGACCACCCGTACGGTTTCGGCCTTTTGAACCGAATCCTTTTTTTGAGCGGCCGTGGAACTTGAATTATCCTGAGCGATAATCCCGGAAACAAAAATGGAAAAAAACAGGATTATAGAATATTCTAAAATTCGAATGTATTTGATTGATCCCATATTTCGCCCGGGCGCAAGTAGGGAGAGAAAAATCGGGAGGACCCCGGCGGATATCGATCGTACGAAAACCTATTTTTCAAACCCGACCTTAGATCCCGAAAGTCCCATCAGTTTGTTTCCACTCGTTAGGTCTTCTGGCTTTCGCCGACTTCGCACCCTTCCCGTGAAAATCACAGTGGTATTATTGCGAAACCTTTGTTGGCGATTACAGCTGCGGGTTCAGCTCCGGACTTAAACCGGATTCCCTTCCTCTTTACGAGGACGAACAAGTTTCCGTTCCAAGATTTCGAAGCAGGGTTCGGCGAGCAAGAGAATTCTCGTGGAAAAGAGGGGAAGATGGTTCGAATCAATATGAAAATCAATCCTGGAGTTTGAACGATTCTCAGTATTCTTTCTACTGCTCACGTATTTTCAGATGTTTTACGGTGAATGATTCGTTTTGACCGGATGATTTACAGGCGGGGGATTCTATCGATAAAACTTTGAACGTAGGATGTCCAACCTTCCACCGCAACTACAGTTACAGCCTACATCGCCCCAAAAACAGCATAACCTGAAAAATAGAATTCACCAACGCCAACTTCCTCTCAGTCTGCCTTTGCGTCGTAACAACTTCCCATCTATTTCGCATTCCGGCCGGAGATTCCGATCGCTATTTTTCGTAGATTGATGCGGTATTGATTTGAATTCATGCTGGTCCTTTACTGCAGATTAATTTTTTTACAAAAGAAATCGTTTCTTGGATTAGACAATTTTTATTTCCAGACTACGTCTTGTAGTGCTTTTGTGTTGAATTTTACTACGCGTTTTATGTCGGTTTATTACGAGTTTCTCATGGACTCAGAATTGCAATGCGATGAGAATGTTTAAAGGCTGAAGTATCGAAACGAAATTCGCAGTTTTACGAAAGAGTTCTACATTCTTTCGTAAAATCTTTTTTAGACTAGGGCTTATCTTAACTTCGTTCCGGATCTGTTTCCGCTTCGCCGGGACTTCGCAAGCAAGAGAATTCGTTCAAGCCCCCGGAAGAATCGTTCCGTCGTCGGAAATCTTCGGACCCTTACCGGGAAAATCTTCCCTGGTAAGTTTTCTCATGAGATCGATCGTTTTCTTATCGGGATCGTACTGCGGAATCGAAGCCGAGTCGAGTTGTAAGGGAATGATTTTTCCTTTTACGAACTTACCTTGAGAATCGACTTCCGCCTCAAGCACGAGAGAATAACCGACGATCCCTCTCGAGGACAAGGCCCTATAACCCATAAAGTTACCGAGAGAATACGCGATCAATCTTCCCTTATACAATTCCATCGCACGCACGAGATGCGGTCCGTGACCGATCACCAAATCGGCTCCCGCATCGATCAGCGAATGGCTGAACTCAACCAAGTTTCCTCTGTATTCACCGTAAAAACGTTCCATCTGATTTTTTACGTGAAGAGCCGGACCGCCTTCCGCTCCTCCGTGAAAGGAAATAAAAACGAGTTGGGCCTTTCTCTTGGCCTCCTTTACGAGAGCGACACCTTCTTCGATTTCGTTCACGTTGTTATGCGACTTCAAATGAGAGAATCCGATCCAAGCGATCGAAACGTTCTTTACGTTCGTATACGTGATCATTCCCTTCTTACCCGTATAACGAATCCCGACTTCGGAAAGATTTTTCTGAGTATCGTCAAAACCTTGCTGATGAAAATCCAGAGAATGATTATTAGCGATACTTAATATATCAAACCCGACGTCCTTTAAAACCTTCGCGTAAGAAGGAGGAGTTCTGAACGCGAAGATCATTTTTCTGGAAGTGTCCTTGGAAGTATTCGGATAGTTGGTAAGAGTACTTTCGAAATTTCCGAAAAGAACGTCCCCACCTTTCAGATAATTCTCCACTTTGCCGAACAAAAACGATCTCGGGTCCTGGATGTTCAGCGGTTGCGGAAAATTGGTTCCCGGAACCATATCTCCCACGGCCTTGATTTTAATGTTCGCTTTGGGATCGGCAAAAAGCTCGGATGAAAAAAGAAAGAAAACGGATAAAACGGAAAGGATTACGGCTTGTTTCATGTCCTTTCATGAGTTTCAGGAGGAAGCGAATCGTAAAGCAGAATTTCTATCAAAAGAATTCCGGCCTTGCCCGATAGAATATTAGAATGGAAAAAATTCCCTGTAATACCTGCGGCTCCTACGAGTTCAAATCTCTCTTTTCCAAATCCAATCATAAGAACGAAATCTTTCATATCGTACAGTGTAAACGTTGCTCTCTCGTGCAGGTGAGCCCTCAACCTTCTCCCGAAGAAGTGGCCTCCTATTATTCGGAGGAATATTTTTTAAAACGAAGCGACCGAGGTTATGACAATTATTTTTCGGACGGAATCCGCAGCGAGATTTCCAGAGTGTACGGACTCAATTTGAAAGATCTTGATTTTCAAACTTGGGAAGAATTCTTGCCTTCCGCCAAACGTTGTTTAGACGTCGGTTGTGCGGCCGGTTATTTCGTAGACTACATGCGAAATAGAGGATGGGATTCGTACGGAATGGACATAGCCGAAGCGCCGATCAAATTCGCCCGTGAAAAACTGAAACTCAAAGTGGAACAAATCGACTTTTTGGAATGGATGCCGACTAACGCGGAAAAATTCGATCTCATCACCCTTTGGGCGTCCGTCGAACATTTACACAAACCCAAAGAAACATTAGAAAAAATTTATACACTTCTCAAACCCGGCGGAAGAATCATACTCTCCACTTGCAGATGGGGAATTCTCGCAAAACTACAGGGCCCTTCCTGGAGATACCTGAACGTTCCGGAACATCTCTATTACTATTCTCTACCTGCAATTATAAAACTCTGCGATTCCCTCGGATTTCAAAAGAAAAAACATATCACTTACGGAAGCGGACTTACTACAAAAAAAAACGCATCCTTGTTTTACAAAACCTTAAAGTATGTCGCCGATCCCGCGGTTAAATTTTTGGATCAGGGCGATATGATGGCCCTTTGTTTCGAAAAATAAGTGCCTGCCATTCCTTACTTCACAAGGGCGAAGTGAGTTTGGGTCGCATTGTAAAAAATTTCCAAATTCAAGCGGATAGAAAAGAAGATTTTTCCGTATAAAGTTTCGTCCAATGATCTCAGAAAAATCCAATATACTAAGTTTTACTTGCTATTTTAGGGATTATAGAGTAAAAAAGTCATCTCCAATTTTAGTTCCGGCGGTATCCCGAAAAAACGGAATCTTCCAATGGCCGTATAATACGGTTTAGACTCTCATCGAATAAAACGATTCATGATACCGAACGTTTGAGGTGCGTGTTTTGAAAAATAAAATCGAAAAAAATATCGTCTCCGGATTGATCGGAATCGTCTTGCTGAATTTCATCATGACCGCATCGGCCTATTACACGTTGAAACAATCCTTAGAACTCAAAAAATGGGAAACACACACTCAGGAAGTACTTTTAAATTTAGAGGAGGCTCTCTCTTCCTTTAACGAAGCCCACTCCGTTTTAAGAGCTTATATTTTATATTGGGCTCCGGAACAATTAAACGTTTATTTCAAAGACAAAAGTCTGGTTTTAGAACGAATTCGAGCGATTCGGGAGAAAACGATCGATAACCCTTTCCAACAACAAAAACTTTCGGTCATCGAATCCGATTTGAACGAAAAGTTTGCCTATATGGAAGAGATGGTTCTCGTAAGAAAATACAAATCCCCGCAAAGTTACGCGGGCTCGTTTCGTTCTCCGAAAGGAAACATCTTATCGGAAAAAATCAAGGCTCTCTTTAAGGAAGTAAAAGCGGAAGAACTTCGACTTTTAAATATCCGAAAAAACAACTCGAAAATAAACGTGACGATATCCGTCACACTGCTCTTTTCGGGAATCGTATTGAATCTTTCCTTCATTCTCTTCCAGAACTGGCTCATCTACAAGGAAAGTCAAAGACGTCAAAATGCGGAAGACGTCTTGGAAAAATCCAATCAAAATCTCAAAACTTATTCGGAACAATTGGAAAGATCCAACAAGGACTTAGAGGCGTTCTCTTATTCCGTTTCGCACGATCTTCGTTCTCCGGTTCGAGGTATATTAGGATTTTCTAAAATTCTAATTGAAGACCACGGAGGAGAATTAGGAAAGGAAAGCCGTAGGATCGTGGACATCATCATTCAGAACTCCGAAAACATGGGGGAACTCATAGACGATCTTTTGGAATTTTCAAGACTGGGAAGAAGGGAACCCGTATTCTCCAACGTGAATATGAAAGTTATGGCGAAAAACGTTTTGGAGGAAATCGCCAATTATTATCCGGATATGAAAATGGATTTTACCGTGGAGGATCTTCCTGATACAAAAGCCGATTCCGGCCTTCTCAAACAACTTTTATTCAACCTGATTTCCAATGCCTTTAAATATTCCAAAAATAAGGAAAATCCGAAAATCGAAATCGGATCGTATCAAAACGAAGAAGAAACCGTATTCTTCGTAAAAGACAACGGAGCCGGATTCGATATGAAATACCAACATAAACTGTTCAACATCTTTCAGAGATTACACCACGCCGATCAGTTCGAAGGAACCGGGGTCGGACTCGCGATCGTCAAAAGGGTCGCCGAAAGGCACAACGGTAGGGTTTGGGGGGAAGGAACATTGAACGAAGGCGCTTGTTTTTATTTTACGTTAGGAGTCGGCGATAAACATGAATAACCATCACGAAGAATTGATAACGATCCTTTATGCGGAAGACAATCCTCAGGACTCGGAACTCGCCCTGAGAAGTTTGAAAAGACACAATCTCACGAACCAAGTGAAACTCGTCAGAGACGGAGAGGAGGCGTTGGAATATTTATATGCGACCGGACGTTATGAAGATCGGGACAAAACACATTTGCCTTCCCTAATTCTTTTGGATTTGAAGATGCCCAAGGTGGACGGAATCGAAGTACTTAGAAAAGTAAGAAGCGAGGAAAACACGAAAATGATCCCCGTCGTCATACTTACCTCGTCCGCCGAAGAAAAAGACATCGTGGAAAGTTATAAACTTGGAGTGAACAGTTACGTCGTAAAACCTTTTGAATTCGACAAGTTCAGCGACGTAGCCAGCGAAATAGGATTCTATTGGGTTTTAGTAAACCAGAGTATAATCCGATAAAAGTCCGTATTTTTAAGTCCGTGCGATCTATACTTCAAACCCATGGAGCTACCCGAGGCCCGAGCCTCGGGTAAAGTCGGCAAATTGGACGATTCAAAAATTGTCTTACGATGTAGGAAAAAAGACGGTCTCTTTCGATAAATCCAAAAATCCACGTTAGACGTCATTTTAGACTTAAAGAGTAGATTATTAGAATATTATTTTTTTCTTAATTCTTCCGCCTTGTCGATACTCCTCCGGCGGTTTTCGAGCATCGCGTTTTCCACCGTCAATCTGGCCTCCTCAAAACCTTTTTCATCCAAATTCCTCGGTATATAAATCGGTTCTCCGTACGAAACGACGAAAGTGGTGAACGGTTTCGGAATTCTATGTTTGTCCCAGGCCCTTTCGGCGATCCACTGCCGCGTACATTCATAGTGCATCGGAACGATCGGAACCTGAGAAACCTGCGCAGAAGCGATCAAACCCGGTTGAACGATAAACGCCGGACCTCTCGGACCGTCGGGTGTAACCGCGGCGGGAAGATTTTTTTTAAGATGAGTGATCAATGCCTTGAGGGCCTTGGAGCCTCCCTTGGAAGAACTTCCCCGAACGCTGTAGTTGCCGAAACGATGAACGACTTGATTGATAAAGTCCCCATCCTTGGATTCGGAAATCAGAACGGCGGCTCCCACGTTTCGATTGAGATAAGGAGAATACAAAACGTTGGTATGCCAGATCGAAAGGATGTAAGGTTTTTTTTCCTTGCGGAGTTTTTCGATACTTTCGTTGCCGATATTGATTCTTCGAGAAGTGAGACCGATCAACCTTTGTAAATTGACCACGAGAAACGGAATGAACCAGATTAAAAACTTTCTCTTGAACGATTGTTTTCCGTTCTTATTAGAATTTTCTTCCATGTAAGCACGAGATTTTTTTAAATTTGGAAATTCATCATCTCTTTTTTGAACTGGAACTCCACCGTATTTGACGCGGGTTTGTGAAAAAAGTTTGGGTTGTCGAGCGATCCATAGAGAGCGAGACAGCCAAAAGCCGCGAAGCGAAAGCGTTGGCTCTTAGCGTAGCTAAGATGAGCGATCCATAGATTAGTATGATTCTTGGACGTAAGACAGCTCGAAGTGTGATATTCTTGATTCGACGGAGTCAAGAAGGCCGATGGCAGATTGATCGCTCTCTTGGGGCTTAGACCCCGGTCCATAGATGAATCTAAATCGGCCACCGCAAACCAAAGTGTGGCGGCTTAACAAAGTCGACCGCGAATAGGAGTGCTGGTGATATCACCCGGCTTTGTTAAGACCTTCCGCCCTCTGTCATTTTAGGAGAAAAGAAATGAACAGTCAAGAAATCAAGTATGTAGGAATTGATTGCGGAAAGAAAAGTTTAGAGGTTGTTCGAATTAATTCGGAGAACTCGCTCGAACGTCGGCAATTCAGTACAACGGAAAGCGGTATTAGCAGTTTATTAAAATGGCTGACTTTAAATGATATTGTAGGTCTGGAAGCGGGCTCTCAATCTTTTAGAATTGCAAAATCAATTTTAAACAAAGGGATTCAAGTAATTGTCTTGAATCCCGGAGACTTAGCAACGATCTATCAATCTTTGAAAAAGACTGATAAAGAAGACAGTTTAAAAATAGCCAGGCTCATTCAACGTTATCCAATAGAAGAATTACCGGTTGTTCCGATTCCCACGGATGAAGAGGAAGATAATCGGCGATTGTGTACAGAGCATGAGAACTGGACAAGGCAACTGACGCAAGGTAAGAATCGACTTCACAGTTTATTCACTCAAGCCGGTTTGACTGAAATCACCAAAAAGCATTTACGAACAAAAGCATCCAGAGAAGTTTCTGTAGCTTTACTTCCTGATCGATACAAAAAGGAAGCGGAACGAATCTTAAAAGTTTTAGATTTAGTCGAACTAA
>NZ_ANIK01000023.1 GCF_000347175.1 Leptospira alstonii serovar Sichuan str. 79601 | reverse complement strand
CTCGACGTTTGCGGTCCTGGAGCGCGCTAAACGCGCGGAAGGATTGGCACGAAGGCTTGAGTGAGCCTTAGCGAACGATCACAAGCCGAGTGACAAAGCAAATGTGCCGAAGGCCAAGCAAGGGTTGCGGAGCAATCCCGAAGCGCCGCGAGAAGCCGCAGTTAGGCGATGTTCGCCCAATCAAAAGCAAACTGCACTTTCGAATAAACGGGTCGAGCGCGTGATCGTTTCTTTATTTACAATGACACTTTCGTAGAAAGCAAAACCCGTTTTTAAAGTCCAGAAGACCAAACTGAAAGATTTGAAACTTCAGTCTGATCATTACTTCTTCAACTGGATAAAGAAACAAAGCAAGATCGCATCCCCATCCCAAGAAAACGCGCTCGACCCGCCCACACTAAGCCCTGGGCGAATATTGCTTAACTCTAACTCGCCGTCTGACGCATAAACACCTTATAACAACCGAATATACGAATATCATAAAGACACGTTATTCCATCAACCCAAAAAACCGATGCGACCCAACTTCCGATAATCATCATTATGTTTTCTAATACCTTTTGGGACCACCTACTAGATGAATCTCCGGAAAGTTTTTGTTTACTTTAAAATTACGGAAAAGATCAAGACGAAGTTCCTTAATTAAGTCACGAAGTAGTTCATCATGCAAATCCCTCTGCTCAGAACTTCCATCTGTTTTTGTTTTATCGGATCTTATATAATTATGAAAATTCATCAATGCTTTAACCACACCTGGCGATCCGATTAATAACAATATGTTTATGGATTCCGAGAAAGCTAAACTTGCGCTACGATTACTATTGTCAATAGCTAAATCGGAAAGTGCTTTTATGAATTGTCGAAAGAACTCTTCTTTGATTCTTCTTTCATCATTTAATTGTTGGCTTCGCTTTGTAAAATAATATGCAGATGAAGCTGTAATGACCGAAGCAAGAATACTAATGGAAGCCGCTAAGATAGAATTAAAGTAATAATCCATAATTTTCCGTTTCCAATTTTATACTACTTGTTTGTACGATTTAATTTCTTTAAGCTCTTTCTCACGATTGTGTTCAATATTACGTAGGTCATATTCATTTTGCAGATTCAACCAAAATGAATCCGACTGCTCAAAAAATCGCCCGAACCTTGCTGAAATCTCTGCAGAAATTCCTCGCTTTTTAGAAATGATGTCGTATACATTCGGAGAAGGGACACCAGTCTCCTTCGCCAAACGGTAAGCCGAAATTTCCATTTCTTCTAATACGTCGTGCAATATTTCCCCAGGGTGAGGGTTTATAAATTTTACCATCAGTCTTACTCCTGATTTGTTAATGATAGTCGAGAATCTGGACGTCACTCGCACCCACATCACTCCAATTAAACACGATCCTATACTGCAAGTCGATAGAAATTGAGTATTGACCTTTTCGATCGCCCTTTAACCCATGCAATCGATTGCTCGGAGGAATCAGTAAATCTTCCGGACGTTTCGCCGCATTCAGCATTTTTAATTTCTTAACTGCGCGTTCGTGAATTTTAGCCGGGAACTTCTTTGACGGCTTTCCGAGGAATACTAACTTTGTTTCCTCGTTTGCAAAACTCACTATCACATTGATTTATATATCACTTTGATATATGACTGTCAAGAATAAAATACGCTACTTTAAGAGGGAATATGTCAGTGTGCTAACTAAAAATTAAGCCGAAACGAAGAAATTTGATATTCAAGACATAACAGGCAACTTCCGATAATGTAGACTATGTCCCGTCATGAAGAAACTGTGGGAAAAGGGCTGCTCACGGGGGCGATCCTCTTCACTAGAAACCATATCATGGAGCGTCTTAAACTCAATCGCAAACGCGGAAGAAGTCGAGATTATCTTAAAACACCCGATTTTCAAGATATGTATTTGCATGCGGAATCGAACACTTTTATCTCTCCGGTGGGTTATATCATAGTACTTGAATGCCAAAGGAAGAAGACGGTCGGAAAGCCGTATGCGGAAAAACTGCACGTACGGTTTGATGTGGCAGGAGATGGAAACCAGACGTTAACCGCCATCCTACCTGGTTCGCGTCTTTCGTATTCGATTGAATTAAATATCCGTGATATTTTCTAATTGTAGATTAAAACGTTATGGAACACGAAGAATCCATAGTATACGCCGCCTCACTCCTTTCAAAATATAAAAAGTATTCTTGATATTTTAAACTTCCAAATAAATATTTACCGGTTTATGAATATTCTCAAATCAATCTTATCAATGATTCGTAATTATTTTTTAACTCCGGAATACACACTTGAATCAAAACGTATAATAATAGACGATTCCGTTATCGATTCCGGCGAAGTTTACAGAATAATGGAACCCGTTTTCTGGTATA
>NZ_ANIK01000022.1:5000-17426 GCF_000347175.1 Leptospira alstonii serovar Sichuan str. 79601 | reverse complement strand
TCGATAAAAGATCGATAATTGCGGGGCTTACCCCGTAAGTGAAACCGACTCCCACCGAAACCGACAAAAATACTAATAGAACTATCCAACGACCCATTTTCTCCCCCTTTTTTGAGAAATTAAAACGTAACCTTACGATAAACGATTCCATTCATAACCCCGTCGAGCGCCAATAGAAGCGAGACGTTGAGTTTCCTCGAGCGCCAATAGAAGCGAGACGCTTTAGTTTCCTCGATTTGTATATGGATTTTCTAAAGTTCTTATTAAAAAGAAACCCGTTGGAATCTTTGAATTTATTTTCATCATTTTCACCTTTTATCTTCCCGTTTGCTTTTTTAGTGAAAACCAAACCTTTCACTGTTTACGATATTCTAATGAATACAAATGATAGTCCGCTTATTCTAAACATATATATGAATTGTATTTGAATTCTGATCCTTAATTTTTTCAGATTCGGAAAGTTTATTAAATTTTACTTAAGTATCAATTGGGATCGTTTTCGGGTTATTTTTTCATTCAAAAACTTCTATAAAATCCAAAGATAACGATCGAATTTCCGTACGAGTGGGTTTTGCGATCTTCATCAGTTGAAAAAGTCCGTTCCATCTCCGTACTCGGTGAAACGCTTTCTGAATTCTCTCTCACTCCCTGAATGCCGACCCAGGAAACTCAACGGATACATCTCTACGGACCGGCCTCCGGAAACAATTCACCTGAGTTTCCACGGATCGTTCGTTTTTCTTACGCCGAACTTAGGTTAGAAATAACACCTAACGCGTACCCCCATTTAGATCGTTCGGCATTAGGATTTTAAACGTTTTGATTTAAAATCATAACACATTCAATATTTATAATTTCCTAAAATTTTTTAAGGTTATAACCTGAAAAACGAAACTTTTTTTCTTTTTGTGAAAATATTCGGGACGAGTTTGTTAAATGAGCTAATTCGAAGACAAAATTCAAATTTTGTCGCGACCATTTAGGAGAAACGATGAAACGATTTTTTTTGTTATGCCTCAGTTTAAGTTTGTTGTTAGGCGGCTGTTCCCATGGAAAAGAAGGAGAACCCGACTCTTTAGCGCTTCTTTTGGGAATTATCGACACGCCCATTTTGAACCTCGCAAATCCTGAGAGAAGCTCTCAACAAATCATCATCCGCACGCCGATTTACGTGGATGGAATGTCCGGAAACGACAATTTTCTAGGCACAAAGGCCGCACCCTACCGTAGTATTACAAAAGCTGCATCCGTTGCGACAAGCCACAGCGTAATTTACGTTGCTCCGGGGCAATATTACGATCGTGAAAAATTTCCGATTAAACTTCCAGACGGACTCGTTCTTATAGGGGACGAGGGCGGAAAAGGACGTATAGGCAGTTCTTCGTCCCCATACCGAGGTAGATACGAAAACCACCCGAATACGGGCCCGACTTCGATTCGTTTTGATCGTAACGATGGGGATGATACGGCGTTTGAAGTCGGAAATAACACGATCATTGCCGGATTCGATTTAACCAATCCTATCAAACTCACTACTTACGGCGTCCAAATACGGAACAATACAATCTCCAAAGGGATCTATATTTCCCACCTTACGTACCAATCCGGCGGACATACCATCAGCGGAAATTTCATCGGACAAAAGGAAGCTCCGAATTACAATTACGGAGTCGGTATTTTTTTCGATGGGACCACACACTTTAGCAAAGTGGAATATAATACGATTCATCGCAACAAATACGGTATTGTCATTCGTCCGTACGCTTTAGCGGATTTAGGAGGAGGAGACTTAGGAAGTAAGGGACACAATATCATTACTTGCAGCGAAGAAATGGACTTAGTATTTCAATTGGAAAAAGGTAAACGACTTTTCGCTCAGAATACCAAATGGGATCACAGCGTTCCAACGTATTCAACTTCTTCTACGAGTTATCCTCCACCGGGAATCGATATATATGCGCCTCCACCGACCGGCACTATGGATATTTTTGGATACTCATTAGCTCCGAACCATTGCGATTAAAGGTAAATAACGTGAGTTATCCGTTAAGCTTACTCTTCCGATATAAAACTATTCGTATAAAGCCGATAACCGTTCCAAATCCGATCCAAAGGATGGGCCTCTTTGATGGCGTCTAACGTTTCTTGAAATCGGATATAAAGCGGAACTTTTGTTCCGCTTCGTTTGGTAAAACGTTTTAAAAAATCCACATGTGCCGTATCTGTTTGGTCTCCGATAAAAATCACTCCCGGGCTCGAAAAATTTCGAGCGATCCTATAAAAAGAATCCCTGTAATTCTGAATATCGTAACGTTCCTCGTCCAAAAAGGAAGAAGTGAAAATCCAATTTCCTTTTTTTGGAGTTTCATAGGAACTTGTTAGAGCGCCTCCTCCGAAACTTAAACTCACTTGATTGACGATCTCCAAGGGTTCTTGAAGAATATAAAGACGACTTTTGGGATCGACGCCGAGTCTACCCGAACCCGCCTCGAAAACTTCAAGGTCTTTCAGAGACTTCTGCCAAGTTTCCCGGGACTTGGAACTTGCTAAAAATTGAATCCGATATTCGGGAGCAAATTCCTCCTTAGTGGAAAAAACCGGATTTGTGATCAGGGCTTCCGGATCGTTTACGAGATAAAACCGATCTTCGGTTCTTGGAACCAAAGGAATCCTGAAATGATACGAACTCAAATAAAGATAGGTCAGTTTGTTTTTCGCAAGTTTGATGTTTCTTCTGTATTCGTTTTCAAGTTCTTCCCTAAGAAGAACCTCGTAACCTCCTCTCGCCGCTTCTTCCAAATATTGAAACAAGGAAGCCCTGAGTTTACGATTGTCCTTAAACGCGAGATCTCCTTTGGACTTTCCTTTTAAGAAGCGAATATAAAAAGATTCAAGACCAAAATCCATCACAGCAAGAAACTCCTGATCGGCCGGAAGTTTTTCCTTGAGTTTATCCGCAACGGAAACGAAGACGGGAATGTCCTTATAATCGGGACTATAATTTAAGATCAAAGGTCGAGTGAGGGATAAAAGATCCTTGGCAACGGCGAGATCGAAGAACGTTTCGGAGTTGTTTTTCTTAAAAGAAAGTTTTTGCAAGTAAGTAATCAGATCGATCAGCTCCGTCCTTTCCTTGGAACTAAAACTTTTTCCCCGTTTGGATCGAACCATGGAATTTAAGAATTCGATAAACTCGTTCGGAGTTTTTGTCCCCGCCTTTTCGTAAAGCTGAAGCCATTCAGTACCGTTGGCGACCGAGGAGATTTTACCCTGATGAAACAGGAATTTATCCATCAGAATATTCTTATCTTTGAATATACTTTCGTATTCGGGACCGATCTCGAAATGGGAACCGATTTTATCCGTCCAATCCTTGCTCTTGGACGATTCCCCTCTTGAAAACAGCGCTTGCGCGTAACCGAGAGTCATACGAAGGGCCCTGGACTTCGCTCCGGTATTCCATTCGTATTCCACCAAGGATTGTGCGAGAAAATCCACCTCTTCGTTTTCCTGAAACGGAACCGAATATAAAATCAAATGATACAAAAGACTTCTTTCTTCCGGATCGAGCGATTCGAATAGTTTGGGGGAATTTCCGTAAACTTCGGAATAAAGCGAATACGGAGAAAACCAAGCCCCGGTGATCTCTCTTTTCCAATTTCGGAACAATCTTTCCCTAAATCTTCCCGTATCCTCCTCGTCTTCCTTTTTCTTTAGGATTTCGAGCGCTTCCTTCCAGTTTCCGGAAAGAATCAGAAACAACTCTTCCTTTCTACGGATTTGATTTTTAGAAAGAGCGACTCCCTGTAAAAAATATTTTTGGGCGTATAACCCCTGCAAAATTTCTTCCACCGACTTTATCTCTTCGGGGTCGTTCGAAAATTCAAGCGCGAGTTTTCCCGCAAACTCGCCGATCTCCGGCTCGTAATTGCTTCTTGCAATTTTTAGAATATTCTTATAATATAAATAAGGATCGTAAAAAGGGAAAATCGTCTTATCCGCAACCCTTAACGAGGAGGAAACGACCGGTTTGCCGTTCCTCAAGGAATACAAATTTTTCAGCAGGTTCTTCTTGGAAGAATCCTCCAAGTCTTCGGAAGAATAAGAGGAACAATCGGAAGGATTTTTGTCGAGATAACAGGTCAAAAGCGCCGAAAATAAGACCGCATCCTTTGCCGAACGTTCCTCGGCGTTTTTCAAAAGATCTTCGTAGATTTCCTCCATCGTAGTTTCGGGCGAAAGTTTCCACTTTAAACGAAGCAGATCCAATTCACCGGAAAGGAGCTTATCTTCCGTTTTTTGAAAAGATCGATACGAAAACGCGTGGGTGTATGCCTCTCTTACGTTCTCTTTCCTTTCGTTTTCTCTGGCTAAAACGCGTAGGTTTTCGACGGACCTGTTCGTTTCCTTTTTTCTTAAAATACTCGAACCCAATAATAAACTTCCGGAACCGAACGAAGCTTTTTCCGGAAGATCGGTTGTACAGGAGGAATTCCCCAAACAAATCGCAACATTACGAATTCCTGATGCGTTTAACACCTCGTAAACCGCCGAGATTTTTCCAAGATCCGGTTTCGTTTTTTCGTAAAAAAGAACCGAAGAAATCTCGTTACGATTGTGAAAAAGATCCCGGAGAGAGAGATTTTTTGCGGATAAACTCTCCCCGAAAGGATTACCTCCTGCGATATTCGGAAACGGAGCCACGAGCATATCCGTATCCAAAAGCCGAGCGAGGATCTGATTGGGAGCTATTTCTTTTACGGGTAGCTCCGATTCGTAATTCGGCGATCCGTCCACAATCGCAACGTTACGCGTCGTTCTCTTGTCTTTTTCTTGAAGGGGCATCAGATGAGACGTTCTGAAAATCAGGGAAAATTTTTCCGGAAGAACGTTAGCGATCTTTTCGAGATCGATATTGTCTCCCAATTGTACGAACCAAATCCTGCGGGATACGAACGGAATCTTTCCCGAATTGGAGATCCGACTTAAAACCTCTTCCGTTTTTCCGGTTTGATCCGTATATTCCTCGTCCGATTTAGTGGCGCGATAGATCCGCACCTTATCGTCCGCGGATTCGATTCTAAGATAACCTTCTTCCGCACTCAGCAGAGCGGTCGCCGAAGGTTCTTCCGAAAATATACCGAGATATCCGTCCAAGTCCGGGTTCTTTCGATGGATGGCCGAAAGTTCCCTTTCCAAATCCTTGGAAATACTTTGATAGTCCTTGAGCAAATGTTCGGATTTTTCCTTTTTTTCCAACGCGTTCTGAATCGCCGAATAAGAGAATTTTTGTTTTTTGACGAGGTTCTGCAATTTTGCGACATCGGAGGTGAAACTCTGGTTTTCCGATTCGTGGGGAATTTTCACAAACTGACGATACAGATTCATCCTGCGAAGCCGATCCAGACTTTTAAATCCTTCGGCAAGCCGACCCGATTCGAAATTGAGTTCCGACTGTATTTTAAAAAGTTTGTATATTAAAAAATACTTAAGTTCGTTTATCAAATGGGGATGCGATATCAAAAGGGAACCCGCGCGATCGATCCTTTCTTTTGCCTGCGCGTATTTTTTTCCCTCTCTCAAAATTTCCGCCTGGGTTACGAGCGTTTCGATCCATTCCTGAATATAATAAAATTCGTTTGCGGATTCGGAAGCGAGATCCAGGATCGCAATCGCCTTTTCGGGATCGCCCAATCGAACGTAAAGATTGGCCCTGCCGATCGAATACGATAACCTTTCCTTTCTCGAATAAGGATCCTCCGCAAGACCGACGATTTCTTTGGGAACCATGGAGGGATTTTCCAAAAGTCCGGCGGCCCGCCCGAACAATTCGAAACCGGACGGAAAATCCCCCATTCTAAAAAACTGCTCCCCCTGATAATAATAAACCAACGCCAAAGTCGGATCGTGATCGGGAAAAACATTATAAAACCTTGATAAACATTTTTTGGTTTCGGAATGGACCGTCTCTTCCTGAGTATCGCCCAAACAACTTTTAACGAAATTATTTTTGGAGGAAATCAAACGTTCGGAAGCGGAACGTAGGTTTTGCAGTTCCAGCTCGGGACCTTCTTTCGTATTTTCCAAATGTCCGAAATAAGAATAAAGCCCCCTTTTAAAGGAAGTTCTCGCCTTAGGAGCGAATCCCTTTTCGGTTTCGAATTTTTCGGCCTGTTCGTAGGTCTCCGTTGCGGATTTAAATTCCTCTCTTTTAAAATGTAAATATCCCAAATCGTTAAACGAATTGGATCGAATGAGAGAACCGGCTAACGTGGAACTCAAACCTTTCGACTTTACGTAAGCCAAACGGGAATTGATCTCTTCGATCGCCCTTTCTATCTCCATCGACGCGATCAGATTGTTCACCCGAATTCCGCTGGTCATCAAGGGCTGAAACTTGGGAGAAATCGCCTCCGGAAATCTTCCTTCTCCGGAAATACGAACTCCGTCCGGAAGCGCGATTTCCCAAACCCAATCCCAAAAGTAATCCCAGAAAGCGAGTTTTACCCCTTTCGGAATCCAACCGGATCCGCCCCGGCCTGAAACGATTCCGTCCGCTTTGTTTAGATGCAATTCCGATAATTTATATTTTCCTAATTTTTGATAACAAAGAGCAAGCCCGTTGTGAAGATTGACCGGGTCGATCCAACCATTTTCCCCGTTTAAAGAAAGCGCGTCCTTATAATAAGACACCGCGTTTGAAAACTCGCCGGATTCCATATAGGAAAGACCGGTTAACGTGAACAAAAGCGCGAGTTTGAGTTTGTACTGTCCGAGTTTTTCAGCGCTATCCTTTCCGATTAGGGTTTTTTTGGATTCGTTTTCGAAATACAGTTTGGAAGCGGCTTTCAACTTTTGAATCGCGGACTTATAATCGGCTACGTATATCGAGGATCTCGCCGAATTAAATAGGAACATCGCTTTTTGACGGTGATTTTCAAACTGTGTTTTGGAGATGATATAATCCGATAGAGAATCCACCTTGGAATACTGCTCGTTGGCTTTCGGATAATTTTTCAAAAGAAAATAATTATTTCCAAGATTCAACCTCAGATCGGAAAGGGCCTTTTTATTTTCGAAATTCTCCCCCAAAAGTTCCAACACCTGACTGTAGAGTTCTATGTTTTCCTCGAAATTTTTTTCGGGAAAATATTTCTTATAAACGTTTACATACTTCTCTTCGTCGTTCGGTTGATCCTCACCGGACTTTCTGCTTTTTAAGATGTCCACATACTGATACATCCAACCCAAAAGTTGATAAGCCTCGTAATATCTCGGATCGGCAAAGATGATCCATCGTAATTCGTATTCAGCTTGTTTAAAGTCCCTGAGAATCTCCTCCTTTCTTGCGGAGGTCATCGAGTCGGAAGCGTTGTAATACGTCTCACGGATGACGCTCCGATTTACCAAATAATACGCATAACCGTATAACGTGGCCAAGTCCAAAACCGGCCTGGACCTGGGAATCGCTTGCTTATAATACTGATTGATATAAGCGAGTCCCTCTTCCGCGAGCGGATCCGCCTTCGCGATATCGATTACGTCGAATTGATTCAAAAGAGCTTTCCGTTTTTCCTCGCTCAAGGAACCGGAAAGTTTAAAAACGGAATCCACCATCATCCTCTGATAATAAACCGCGTATTCCTTATATAAGGTTTTCAAAAATAGGTTTCTGCTTTTAACCAGAAACATATTCTCCGTATTGTAAAAATAATGAAAGGCCGCGTCCTGAAGATTTCCCCTGCGATCGTGATCCCTGGCCTTATTTTCAAAATAGATAAAGGAACGTTCGATTTCCTTTTGATCCAAGTCCACCCCGAGTAACGGATCGTATTTTTCCAAATAGATCCTAAGTTCGTCAAAGGACTTTTGAACCTCTCCGAGTCCTTTGAAGTTATCCGATTTCAAAAGATGTCCCTTTAAAAAAAGAGGATCGGTTTCGGGAACACCGGATAAAAACGTATTCAACAAGGAATTACTTTCTTCAAAAGAACCTTTTCCGTTCAGACCCAGGGACTTTACGTATAAGAAATATCGAAACAACCTCGGAGATTTTTTTTCCAAATCGTTGGATGAAATCGAAATTTCGGCGGCGTTCGTTCGTTCTACGAAATTTTTTCCCGCGAGTATTTCCCGATCGATCTGTTCGTAGAGGAGTTTAAGATCTTCCTTTCCGATTAGAGGGTCGTCGGCGACTCGAAAAAAGGATTCCGGGATTTTATAATCGTGCGAGGAAGCGTTCTTATACTGTAAATCTCCCGACTTTCGATAAATATCCCGAATCCGATAATAATTCGGATACTGATTTAGAATTTCATCATATACTTTCAAGGAATGTCGGAAGTCCCCGGACCGACGGGCCAGGTCCCCTTCTTCTTCCAAAAGGGAGGCCAACAGATCGTTTCCGATCGCGGGAACCGCTCGAATTTGATCGTAGTATTTTCTAAGCTCTTGGATCGCGAGAGGAACGTTAGTTTTTCTTTCGTGTGCGAGTAAAAGTCCGTATCCGAGTCCGGTAATCGAATTCAATCGAGAGGTTAGGATTTCCTTCTTTGTGTTTTCGGCGATTTTGGATCTCCCGGAATTTTTCGCTTCCTCGTATTTCAAAAGAAGTGTTTTGGCGGCGATCAAAGGATAAATCGGGTCCTGAGAAAAATAAAACTCGATCGCGTCGATCGCCAACAGAAAATCCTCGAAACTCTGTTTATCCCTGTATTTCAAAGCGAGTTCGTATTGGGAGATGATATCATTTTCCTTGGATACGGAACCGGAAGCGGGAATGAAATAGATATTTAGAGTATTATAATATGCTGCCGTAAAAAGAACCGAACCTCCGTTAAACGAGGAAAACCTGGAATCGAACAGGGAATCGTTGCCCGACGTCAGTTCTCGGACCGCCCCCGTCTCCAAATCCTTTCTTACGATCAAACTGTTGTCTCTTTCGTCCAAACGACCGTTTTTATTGGTGTCGTTTCGGATCGAAGTGTAATACAAATACCGTTTATCTTTTGTAAGAGAAATGGAAGGGGAAAAGTTGAGATACGAATCCTTCGTCAACCTCTCGTCTTTTCCGGACGTAAGATCCAAAAGATATACGTCTCCGGAAGCGCTTTCCCGATACGAAAGATAAACGATCGATTTACCGTCGGAAGACCAAACCGGAGAGGCTCCTCCGTTTTGGGTCAAGAGCTTCAGCGGCTCCTTACCTTCCGTGTCCAGGACTACTAAGTTCTGGATTCCCGGGGTCAAACGATCCGTGGAAAACACCAAACGACGGTTATCCGGGGAAAAGAAGGGGTCCGTGTCCGTGTAAGAATCCTTTTTGCCGGGAATGGAAAAATTAGGATTCGTTAATATTATAAAATCGGAATTTACAAACCGTTTTCCTTGAAGGATTTTTTCGACCCAGAGATCCGGATTCATATCGAGTAAAATCAAATCCCCGGAAGAATCGTATTGTTCGGAAACGAAAACGAGTTTTTTTCCGTCCGGACTGATCGCGGGTTTGAACTCGGGCGCGGGATGTTCCGTAACCGGAACGGTGATCGAACTGTTCAAATCCCGAAACCAAATGTCGTAATTTCCCTTTTGACCCGTGGTATAAAAAAGATATCTCCCGTCGGCGGTCGTGGAATTGTATAAGTTATTTCCCCTTTGAACGGTAAGCGGAAAAGGTTTTTCGTTTTCCGGAGTGAAATAGTTTACGGCGATGGAAGAATAATTGAATTCCAACGGTTTGATCCTTGCGGAGGAACGAAAGACCGAACAATGATAAAAAAAGAAAAAACCGATCAGTAAAGGGACTGGGAATCGGATCATGACCTAGTCCTTACGCATCCATTTACCGGGCGACTTCTCAAAGTATTCGCCCTTTTCCACAAGACGGTACCAAGTTTGTTCGAGATGAACCTTCAGGTGTTCCGACTTTTCTTTAGAGATCGTTTTCAGATCCGATCCGGAGCGAACGGCGATCACCTTGTTTCTATGTTCGTTGGCAAGAGCAATCAGGGAATCGATTCGAAATTTCACTTCCTTTTTGGAGAGGTCGTTTTTAATTCCCGCCTCGCCCGCGGCCGGATTGATTCTGAGTTTGCCGTCCAGTCCTTCGGCTAAAAAACCCTCCTCTTTCCAGGTTTTGATTTCCGGAGCCAAATAAGCGAGGGCTCTTAAGGACATTAGAATATCCTTATCTCCTCCTGCGTAATTATCGCCCGAAAAATCCTTCTTCCAAACTTCGGAACCCGCGGAGGAAGTTTTGACGGAAGAGATCAGCCAGCCGTCCTTTTCCAGAATACGATCCTCTCCGATCATCTGTTTTTCGGAAGAAGTCTGGGTCTGCGTAAAAGTGATCAAAGGGGACTTGATGATACAACCGGCCAAGAACGCGACCGACACAAAGGATAAGAATATTAGAATTTTCTGATCGATAATTCGACGTTTCATTTTGAATCTCCTTACTGATACGTATCGATTTCGGATCTCGCTCTTTTTAAGAAGTTCGCAAGCGGCATTCTCTGTTGCGAGATCTGACTGTTTTCCAAATTGACGATCGTATTTAAAACGGAACGTTTAAACTGAATGACGGCGTATACGAGCCCTTTCGACAATTCCACTTCGATCTTGTCCACGGCGTAACTGTTGTAGATAAAATCCGTGAACACGTTCGAAGGTGTGAATATATTCACCGCGCTTTTCGCAAAATCCTGGCCGATCTGAAACACACTGAAAAAAAGATTAACGTTCGGAATGGGGTCCGCGAGATTTCTTCCCGAAACGTTCAAGTCCGCCTTGATCTTACCGTCGGCGATCTTAGATCTGGTTTTGGGAGGAAGAAGTTGTTTCAGATCGATGTCCTTGACCTGAACGACGGCGCTGAACTCCATTTTTTCGGGTTTTCCCTCTCCCACGTTCACGAGAATATCCTTTCCGTTCACAAGGCCGTTGAGAGTAAATACTTTCAAATATTCTAATTTTAGAAAGTTCTCCGAATAATCGATTCTCGCGGACAGACCGGGCTGACCGTTTTTCGGTTTAACATAATCGAATGGAATTCCGCTGATGGAGGGATGTGTTCCGACGATCTGTCGGATCGTGAAGTTCGGAGGAGAAATTCTTCCGTAGGTTCGAATGAACTTTTCCTTATTTCCGTCGATCAGATTCTGAGTCGTTTTGAGGGAAAGGTCGTGAACGAAAGGAAACTCGGCGTTCAAACCTTCGATTTGATAGAGTTTACAATCCTCGCCGGGACAAAACTCGTTCGTATAACCGAAGTTAGAGTTTTTGGAAACGAAACTTCCGCTCGCAATCGAATTCTTAATCCGAAACCCGATCGCAAACGATCCTTCGAAACTGATTCCCTTAAAAAGATAAGCCGGTTTTTCCGATCCTAAAGAAACACTTCCCTTCAGATCGGGAATCAAATCTCCGAAAACCCCCTCTTCGTTCTTGGAAGCCTTTTTCAAAACTCCGCTGGTCGTCATTCTAAACTTGGACTGAAACGCGGTGAGATCGAAATTCGAAAGAGTGATGGAAGAATCCTTTTCGATTTTCAGATTGAGATCCATCCTAAGATCCCTGATTTGAATTCCGGGAAGATCGAATAGAAGTTTACCCGATACGGACTGAGCGCCTTCGATAAGGGAATAATCCAATCCCCCGTTTAAGGCGATTTGATTGCCCAGATTGTTTCTGACGGGAACGAGACTTTCGCGGAGGGAAAACGGAAGGGTCGGAGTCAAACGATCGAGCTCAGTTTTAACAACAAGAGAGTTCAGGTTCATCCGAAAACCTTTCGTAAGATATAAGATCCCCTCCGAAGAAATCAGAAGCGATTCCTTTCCTTCCGCTCCTTTTGTAGAAAGCGAAAGGGAATCCAAACGGACCGAGTCCGGAACGAAAGGTTTTGAAAATTGAATCCTAGATTTCAAATCGAGATTGACCGGGATCGGGGACGACTTCCCTCTTCCCATCGGAAACCGAAAGCCCGCCAGTTGAACGTTTCCGTTTACATTCAAAGAATGGAATATTCCTCCGACCTTCATCCGCAAACCCAAAACCCCGTTCAGAGTTTTTACGTAATCGGAAAGGTTCAGGTTTTGAACCGCAAGATCCAAATCGACCTGGGAACCTCGGACGACGTTTCCGGTTGCGGCCAATTGCATCCCGTTGTAGGAGACTAAAAATTCCTTGAGTTCCAGATTTTCAAGTAGGGGAATCGGCTTACTCGCGTTAGGCGTTTCTTGCGTAAAGGGATGGAGAACGGAATCCGCGACTAATTTGAGTTCCGGAATCCTATGATTTTTTCCGCCGATGGAAATCAAAAGATCTTTTGCCGAAATGTCCGCCGCAACTTTCAGACGGGTATCTTTTCCGGAAATCGTGATCGGAGCCAGGCTCAATTCCCCGTCCAATTTCATCTTTGGAATT
>NZ_ANIK01000021.1 GCF_000347175.1 Leptospira alstonii serovar Sichuan str. 79601 | reverse complement strand
TTAGTTCGACTAAATCTAAAACTTTTAAGATTCGTTCCGCTTCCTTTTTGTATCGATCAGGAAGTAAAGCTACAGAAACTTCTCTGGATGCTTTTGTTCGTAAATGCTTTTTGGTGATTTCAGTCAAACCGGCTTGAGTGAATAAACTGTGAAGTCGATTCTTACCTTGCGTCAGTTGCCTTGTCCAGTTCTCATGCTCTGTACACAATCGCCGATTATCTTCCTCTTCATCCGTGGGAATCGGAACAACCGGTAATTCTTCTATTGGATAACGTTGAATGAGCCTGGCTATTTTTAAACTGTCTTCTTTATCAGTCTTTTTCAAAGATTGATAGATCGTTGCTAAGTCTCCGGGATTCAAGACAATTACTTGAATCCCTTTGTTTAAAATTGATTTTGCAATTCTAAAAGATTGAGAGCCCGCTTCCAGACCTACAATATCATTTAAAGTCAGCCATTTTAATAAACTGCTAATACCGCTTTCCGTTGTACTGAATTGCCGACGTTCGAGCGAGTTCTCCGAATTAATTCGAACAACCTCTAAACTTTTCTTTCCGCAATCAATTCCTACATACTTGATTTCTTGACTGTTCATTTCTTTTCTCCTAAAATGACAGAGGGCGGAAGGTCTTAACAAAGCCGGGTGATATCACCAGCACTCCTATTCGCGGTCGACTTTGTTAAGCCGCCACACTTTGGTTTGCGGTGGCCGATTTAGATTCATCTATGGACCGGGGTCTAAGCCCCAAGAGAGCGATCAATCTGCCATCGGCCTTCTTGACTCCGTCGAATCAAGAATATCACACTTCGAGCTGTCTTACGTCCAAGAATCATACTAATCTATGGATCGCTCGATAGCCCGAATTTTCTCCACGGATTCACGTTTTTTAAGAATAAAAAGTCGCCTAACTCGGCGTTAAACGCAGGATTGGAGCATTTTCATAAATGCGCAGTTTGAACTCAAACTCGATAGCAAACGCCGTTGCTAAACGTAATCCTTCATTTCGCTTATCAGGAAGCGGCAGTTGTATATCCCGAAGTTGCAAGTGATTCGATTGATTCCGGATTTATAAAAGAAGGCAACTTCCGAGAGTAAGTATTCAATTACTTCAGTGTACTTTTGGAGACGATAAATACATTCGAGAAATTCTTTTCAAATTAGGAAAAATGTTTTCAAGTTAACCGTATTGTGGTAAGTATTGTTCTTAAGTTTGGCGAGTTTATACTTTCCAAACAGATTAAATGAGCGTAAAACAATATGGAAATCTACGAAAAAGAAAAACGGAAACTACTTTCAGCATCGACACCGGAGCAGTACATCGAGTTATCAATCAAATCGAAACTGACCGGGCCCAAAAAATCCAGTATCACTTCGGAATGGCTTACATCCACCGGGTATACGATTGACGATATCAAGTACGCAAGAAACCGGCATCCCTTCTGGAGAAAGAAGAGGAATCAAGGTTCTTACGAACGTAACAGCAAACGTCTAGAACAACACAATTATTACCGAACGGACCAGAAGATCGTTTGGGACAAGGACAAGTTAGCGAAGTTCTTTGAACTCAACTCGAAAGGTTTAACCGATCACGAGTTGGCGAGAAACTTTAAAACCTCGATTCCTGCCGTAAATCATATACGCAGAAAGTTTCGATTTGCTTCCGAGCTTCTGAGACTCGACAAACAAAAACCGGCAAAGGGCGGAATTTTGAAACTTTGCAGCCACAGTGAATCGGTCTTAAAGAGATTGATCCGAGAGAAGGAAGAGAAATAAACTTCTTTCGGAGACTTTTAAGATGGTCCCGGATCTTAGATCGAGACTTTTTTCGATTTTTACTTTTTGCCTAACCATTACACTGTTTTCTTTCTGTTCTTCCGAACAGAAGAAAACGGAAGGCCCGGTTTCTCCCCATTTGAATCCCTTTCAACAAGGGAATTCTAAATTCAAGAACGGGGAATTTTTGGAAGCGATCGAGTTTTATTCAAGAGATCTGGACGTAAATCCGGACAATCCGACTTCTCTCAACAACAGAGGACTTGCCAAAAGCAAGTCCGGTAATGAAACGGGAGCGATTTCCGATTACAACCAGGCGATTGAAAAACGAGAAAACTATTCGATCGCTTTCAACAACCGTGGTTGTGCAAAAATGAAAACCTTCGATTATCAAGGTGCGATCGAAGATCTTTCTTCGGCGATTCGATTGAAACCTAATTATGCGAATGCGTTGAATAACCGCGCTTTAGCGAACTGGGCTATAAAAGAACAATCCAACGCTTGTGAAGATTGGAAAAAAGCGGAAACCCTGGGACACGTCGAAGCCGGAAAATCTTTCGCACAATTCTGCACTGGATACACTCCGGGAATCGCTTGCCGGGGAAAGAGGTATTAAAACACTAACCGAAGACTCTTTTCCCGGACCTCTCATGCAAACAAAATTATTTACGACCCGTCCTAAAACGACGATTCTCTTTTACCCTAAGAACCGAACCGAGGACGGAACACAAAAACATAAGAACGTTATGCGAAATTCTTTCGCAACTCTTGTGATTCTTTGTATTCTCGTTCCTTCGATCCTCGCGGCTTCGCCCGTGGACGACTTCCTCAATCCCGAAAAAAAGAAAAAAACAACGGCTCCTAAAAAAGATACGGAACAAAAACGTTCGGAAACTCCGAAGGTTACCGAAAATTCTTCGCAAAAAACCGTTTCTAAAAAAAATTCCAAAAAGAAAAAATACGAAGACGCGCTTCCGACCGTTAAAGACGACACTCCACCTACTCCGAGTTATACGATTCAGGGAGTCGAATCGGTTTCCGGAGGCGGAGTTCCCGTTCTATGTTATCACCACTTAGCCGCCGAAGGCGGACCGATGGGCGGTTACAATCTTCATCCCAATCTTTTGGAAGAACAGTTTCAATTCTTGAAAGCCGCCGGTTACAAAACCGTTCGTCTGGATCAATTTTACGCTTATATCAACGGTAAAAAACCTTCGGACTTTCCGGACAAACCGATCCTTTTGACTTTTGACGACGGCTCCAAAACACATTCGGAAGTTTTGGTTCCCCTGTTGAAGAAATACGGCTTTACCGCCGCCGTCTTTATCTACCCTTCGATCATCTCTTCGGGTAAGAAGTATTACATGACCTGGGATCAGTTAAAAAGCGCTTTGGACAGCGGAGTTCTGGATCTAGGTTCTCATACCTTATATCATCCGAAACTTCCTACGATGAGCCGCGCGTTGATCCGAAAACAACTTTTGGAATCCAAACAAATCTTAGAAACAAAAACCGGCAGAAAGGTAATCGATCTCGCTTATCCTTTCGGTCTTTTCGATCCGAGAGTCATCGAGGAAGCCAAAGCGATCGGTTACAGAATGGCGTTTACGGTCAATCCGGGAAAAAATCTTCCGGGAACTCCCGTTTACAACATTCATAGATCCTTGGTTCCTTGGGGTCAGTCCCAGTCGGCGTTTAACTCCATTTTGACGATGGCTCCTCCTCCTAAAATTTCCATTTCCATTCAGGACGGAGCCTGGGTAAAAACGGGCCAAGAGTTTAAGATCCATCTCGAAGGAGTTCAACCCGAATCGGTAACCATCACGATCAAAAGTAAGAACGTAATCTCGGAAAATTCATCCCCGGATTATACGGTGAAAATTCCGGACTTTTCCAGGAAATCGACCTTTCTTCCTTTGATGGTACAAGCCAAAACAAAAGACGGAAAACAAATCCAGTATCAGTACCTTTTTATCAATCAAAAGGAATTTAAGAAACACCCGGACGGAAGTTTCTAAATTCCGAGTTGAGTTTGCGCGATGATCTCTGAAAGCATGATCGTATGAGTTTCAGAGATCATTTTTCCTCCCACTCCTCTTCTTATTCCGAATTCAGACCGGGTTATCCGAAAGATTTCTTTTTATATCTCAAAAGCCTGGTTCCAAACGGAAAAGTAGTTTGGGACTGCGGAACCGGAACGGGTCAGGCGGCGGTTTCTCTCGCCGAAGTTTTCGACAAAGTCATAGCGAGCGATCCGAGCGCCAATCAAATCGCGAACGCTGAACCTCGTCAGAATGTGGAATACAGAGTCTGCAAAGCCGAAAACTCTACATTAGGAAATCATGAAGTAGATTTGATCACGGTAGCGCAGGCGTTTCACTGGTTCGACTTTGAACCCTTTTACAAAGAGGCGGTGCGAGTCGGCAAAAAAAAAGGAATCCTTGCGATTTGGGGTTACGGTCTACACGGGATCAGTCCGGAAATCGACAAAATCGTGGACAAACTCTACGGAGAAATCGCGGGTTCTTATTGGCCGCCGGAAAGAAAATACGTGGAAGAAAAATACAAAACGATTCCCTTCCCTTTCGAAGAAATTTTTCCGCCCACTTTCAGTATGAAGGAAGAATGGACCGTGGATCAAGTATTGGGTTATCTCAGAACCTGGTCGAGTGTACAAAAATACATTCAAAAAAATGAATCCGATCCCGTACGTCTAGTCGAAATGGAAATTCGAAATTCTTGGGGCGCCGACGAAAGAAGAATCGTGGAATGGCCGCTTTTCTTTAAGTTCGGGAGACTTCCGAGTTGATTCCGTCTTTCGGAGAAGCGCTTCGTTTTTGGTTTCAGCTCGGTTGGTTGAGTTTCGGCGGTCCCGCCGGACAGATCAGCCTTATGCACAAGGCTCTCGTGGAAGAAAAGAAATGGATTTCCGAAGATAGGTTTGCGCACGCGCTCAACTACTGCATGATCCTTCCAGGTCCGGAAGCGCAGCAGCTCGCGACCTATCTGGGATGGATCTTACACGGAACCAAGGGAGGAATTCTCGCGGGTTTGTTGTTTATTCTTCCTTCCGTTTTGATCTTTATCGGAATTAGTACATTCTACTTTTCTTATGGTTCCGTTCCATACGCAGTTTCGTTTTTAAACGGCGTCAAACCTGCGATCCTCGCGATCATTTTACTTGCTTTCGGAAATCTGGTTCTAAAGAGTTTAAAAAGCAACGGGCAAATCCTTTGTTGGATTCTGGCTACGATCGGAATCTTGTTCTTTGAAGTTTCTTATCCGATTCTTCTTTTGTGCTCGGCGTTTTTAGGTGTGGTCGCTTTTTACAATGTTAAACGCAATTCGGACGAGAATGTCGATTTCACCGAACCAGCTCATAAAACGACTCAAAACGAGCAAGGTCGGCCTTCCCAAAATTTCAAACAACGGACATTCATATTCAAAAATGAGAATATTCAAAACACAGATAATTCTTACGAAAGAATGGATTTGCAGACGGTCTTTGACGAAAAACGGATTAGAACTTCTGAAATTTTAAAAAATCTCAGTCGGGTCGGGAGCATCGGTTTGATTCTTTGGGTCCTGCCCTTTCTCGGAATTTTATTCTTATTAAAATCAGAATTCTTGTTTTGGAAAGAAATGATAGTATTCTTTACCAGGACCGCCTTGATCACGTTTGGCGGCGCCTACGCGATTCTTCCCACCGTCGCGGACTTTGCGACCAAACAAGCGGGATGGATCAGCACAAACGAAATGATCGACGGATTGGCTTTCGGTGAAAGTACACCCGGTCCGCTTGTGATGGTTCTTACGTTTATCGGATTTTTAGCGGGAGCTCATCGTTTTGGTTCTATAAGCGCGGGAATATGGAGTCTTCTATTAACCGTTTATTATACCTTTCTTCCCTCCTTTATATTGATTCTGGGAGGCGCGAGTCTCGTGGAGAAAACCAAGGAGTCAGCACTACTCAAAACCGTATTCGGTTATGTGACTGCCTGCGTTTGTGCGGTGATCTTATATCTGGGAATTTTCTTTGCAAAATCGATTTTGCTCAAACCGGAAACTACAATGGGACTTTGGATTCAAAATCCCTTAACGCAAACAAATTGGCTCGTTTTATTTTGGGTCCTACTCAGCGTCCTATTCTTAAAATTCAAAAAAGAATATTCCATTTTTTGGATATTTTTCAGCGGACTTTTTTTCTTAGGAGCCGAGTCCGTTTTTCATTTATGAGTTCTGGTATAAACTCCGTCCCATGTTTTTTCCGGAGGACTGTGTTTGTATTCCTCGCAACGATCGATGAGAAGAACCGCGGCCTTATCTCTGATTCCTCTCGTGATCTGAGAACTTTCGAGCAGTTCCTGAGCTAAGGACCATTCCCGGTTGAGATACGCTTCGAAACCTTTGGAAAATTCGAGCACGGAAGCCTCGACTCTTTCGGGAACGTTATCCGGCTTTCCGATGAGTTCGTAGAGATAAACGGGTTCGTTTTTCCCTTTGACTCGAACCACATCCAAAAGTCTCGTAAAAAATTCGTCCTTGATCTCGTGTTGAACGACCTCGCTGACCAAAATACTGACACCGTAATCCTTACCGGCGGCTTCGAGTCTCGCCGCGAGATTTACCGTGTCTCCCATCATCGTATAAGCCGAAATGGAATCGGTTCCCATAAATCCCACTTTTGCGAGGCCCGTGTTGAGTCCGATCCGAATCTGCATCGCTTGTGCTTCCGGAATATAAGCTTTTTTCCCTTTCCATTCCTGTCTGAGTTTTTCGAGAGTTTCGATCATCTCGACCGAGGCCCGCGCCGCCTTGACACAATGTCCGTCCACTTCCACGGGCGCGTTGAAAATTCCCACAATCGCATCCCCGATGTACTTATCCAAAACCCCCTCGTGTTTTTTCAGGATCAACGTCATCGCCGAAAGATATTCGTTTAACAACGACGCCAATTCTACGGAAGTTAACTTTTCGCTAATATTCGAAAAATCTGCTACATCCGAGAAAAAAGCGGTGATCCTTTTTTCGCTCCCCCGTTTGAGAGCGGCCAAATCGACCATGGCCTCTCGAACTACCACCGGATCGATCATCGTCCCGAGAATGTTTTTGATCTTTTCCCTTTCCTTCAGGCCCGTAACCATGGAATTTAAGGCCACCGTTAGAGTCCCAAATTCGTCCTTACCGCCTTGTTCGAATTGAACTTCCAAATTTCCCTGACCGACTTCCCTGGCGTGAAAGATGATTCGTTTGATCTTTTGAACCACAAAACCCGAAATCAAAATCGCAAATACGAGCGCCGCCGCGCAGATGAGGAAGGCGGTTACGATCGCCGAGTTCTTATTTTTTTGCACCATCTCCAGACCTTCCGTGCGGTCCACGAGAGTCCTTGAAATTCCCGAAAGATTTGCGGATAAGATCGCGGAACTGACCTCGTCTCCCGATTCGGCAAGAAGCGGTTTGGAGTCCAAGTTCCAAAGAATCTCTTCGGCTTCCCCTCTTGAGTTCGCGATGATTCCGTGAGAAATTAATTTTTTGAGTTGAGGGGTCGGCGCTTCGCTTTTACCCGAATAAATCCATTCCCGGATCGCCTTCCATCTTTGTTTGGATAAATTCTGTTCTTTCGGATCTCTCAAATAATCGGAATAAGTTCCCGAATTTTGACTGAACCGCAATACGATCAGATCTTCAAGTCCCGCGTTTCTAAGCTCGCCTAACGCGTCGATGAGAAGGTCCGTCTCGCTTTGAATTGGAAAGGAAACTTCCGTTTTGATCGGATTTTTTTGTTTTCCTATTTTAATTTTTTGCGGGGTTTCCTTAAAATCCTTTTTATCTTCGGAATATTGGTTTCGAAACGTTTCATACCCGGCTTCTCTTTCCGCGATTAGCTTGGAATAACGAACGTAAAGATCGTTGAAAGTTTTATCCTTGAAAGGAGGAAGCGGCGGTTTTTTCGCTTTCAGTTCCTGGATCCTTTTTTTCAAAGGAACGACCAAATCCCGAATCTGCGCCGCGGTGTTTGCGTCCTGTTGCAGATAACGTTTCGCGAAGTCCGGCAATTCCTTTCTAAGCCGGTCGGCTCGTTCAGTGGAACTTTGATTTCTAAAGATCGGAGAATACAAGGTTTGCAGTTCCATCTTACCGATCGTGTACGAATTCTTATCCGTGTCCTGAGAGAAATCCAAAGAAAGAATTTTTGTGATCGAATCCTTCAGATTCAAGTCGATATCCCGTAAAAAAATGTTCGAGTTGATCGAAACGTCCGGTTTAAAAATTTTCGTATCGAAAGAAGGAGTCAGGTTCTCCTTGATCTGATTGGAGATCACCGGAAAAGTCTGAATTCTATACTGAGACATGTTGAGTCCGAGATCTTCGATTTTTTTATGTTGTTTCGGAAGCGCAAGTTCGAGAATGGAATGATCCAGCTGATTTCTGGCTTTTTCGGTTCCGGTTTTCAGATTGTCCAGTCCGTGCTCCAAATCCAGTTTTTCCTTTTCGGAAGTTTTTTCAAGGGAATGCAACTCGTCCAATTTTTGTTTTTGTTCGTTCAGATCCGCTTCCAAAACCGCGACTTGATGTGCGATGTTTTTGAGTTTGGAATACATCGCATCCGAAACGGCAAGGCCGTTCGGATTTTTGAGTAGGGATTTCGTATTCTTTTCGAGTTCGTCGATGTCGGCTTTGGAAAGATAAACGGAATAGTAAGTATCTCTAATGGACGACTTACGTTCTTTTCCCAGAACTCCGAAAAGTTTCGTTTTGAATCCTAAAAAACTGACTTCTTTCGTCTCTTGGGTGACCACTTTCGTTCTATATTTGCGTAACGCTTGGCTTTGCCGTTTGACCCTTTCGCGAAAGGATTCCACTCGGATCAGACTACTGGAAAGATTTTCCAATTCGAGTACCAAGTCCGAAATATAACGTTTGGAAATCGCGGCTTCCTTCTCGTAATTCCGAGTGAGAATTTCGGTCTGTTGATGAACGTCTATCGCGGAAAGGATCATAACCGTAACTGCGATCAAGGTCCCCGTAAAAATGGCAAGTTTGGCTCGGATTCCCAGGTAAAAAAGATTCTTAAAGTCGATAAGAAACTCGAACTTTTGCCCGATCTTTTTGAGGAGAGAGTTCGTTTTTGATTCTTCCGGTCGGATTTGATTTGTAACCACTTGCGGCGTCCTTCTTATCGTACTGTTCTCGGCATTTTAAAAAACCTCAAACTGTCGAGTTACGAAATTGATCTTTGAGTATAATGAATTTTCGCGGAGCGGTAAATTCGATTTTTTAGAAAGGAATGAATCGAGATTCAAAAATTTTCTCGACTGAATGAAAGGTTTTCATAAAATTCTACCGCTATGAAAACCGCTAATATCCCCAAAATCCAATCCAGAACCTTGTACAACGTCATGAAAGCTTCCGCGGAAGCCTTTGCAGATTCGACGGCGCAATACTACAAACCGGACGGTAAAAATTATCAAGCGAACAGTTTCAAAAATCTTTATGAAACCGTGGAGCAGATCGGTTGCGGACTGATTTCTTTAAGATTGGAACCCGGAACTCCGATCGGTTTGATCGCGGATTCGGGCGCGCGTTGGCTCTGGTGTAGTATGGGAATCACGAACGTCGGTTGTGTGGACGTTCCGAGAGGAACGGATTCCACTGCAGACGATCTTCGTTATATTCTCAATCACGCGGAATGTTCGATCGCGTTTTTGGAAAACGAAGTCGCTTTAAAAAAAGTATTGGGTCGAAAGTCGGAGTTTCCCCATCTCAAAAAAATAGTTTTATTCGATCAAAAAGGTCCTCTTTCCGACACGGAACCTTTCGAAATCATTTTGTTAAACGACTTAATCCAAAAAGGAAAAACCTGGATCCAGGACAAGGGAAAGGACGAGTTTCACAAAAGAGGTTCCGCGATCCGGGAAGACGATCTTGCTACGATCGTTTATACTTCCGGAACCACGGGAAAACCCAAAGGTGTCATGCTGACCCACAAGAACATAGTGTTTAACGTGGACAGCGCTCTGCAGGGGGAAGATCTGAACGTGTATCCGACCGATAGAAGTATGGCGTATCTTCCTCCCTGGCATATCGCGGAAAGATTGGTCGAAACGGTTTGTATCCGAGCGGGAGGCGCGGAAGCGTTCACTTCCATATCCACCTTGAGTCAGGATCTTTCTGATATTAAACCGACATTGCTTCTTTCGGTTCCCCGAGTTTGGGAAAGCCTTTACAACAAGATTCACGATAAGGCGAGAAACGCATCCCCCGTTCAACAGGCGCTATTCGGAGCGTTTAAGGAAATAGCGATCACATATTATAAACATATTTCCAGATTGCAAGGTTTGGAATATTCTTTAACGGAACAATCCACGTTCGCTTCCTTGTGGCAAAAATTGATTTCACTTTGGATCGCAATTCTTCTCTGGATTCCGAATCAAATCGCACAACTCGCTTTTAAAAAGATCAAACAGGGTTTAGGCGGAGAATTGAGATTCGCACTTTCCGGAGCCGGAGCTTTACCCCAGTATATAGACACGTTCTTCAATGCGATCGGGATTCCGATCTTGGAAGGTTACGGAATGACCGAGTTATCCGGCATTTCAACGAGACGAATTCTCGGAGAAATCACCGTCGGAACTCTCGGACGTTGTATTCCAGGAGTTCAGATCAAACTGATGGACGAAAAAGGAAAGGAAATCACGAAACCCGGTATCAAAGGAATCGCTTGGCATAAGGGTGATCACGTAATGAAGGGTTATTACAAGGAACCGGAAAAAACGAAGGATATTTTGAGTTCGGACGGATGGTTGAATTCGGGGGATCTTTTAGCTTGGACGACTTCGGGAGAATTAAAATATTCGGGAAGGGCCAAGGATACGATCGTTCTTTTAGGCGGGGAGAATTTAGAACCCGAACCGATCGAGTTTGCGCTCGTTCGAAGCCGGTTCATTCATCAAGCGATGGTGGTCGGACACGATCAGAAAACGTTAGGAGCCTTGATCGTTCCGGACGAAGAGGTCTTGGAAAAATATCTAAAGGAACTTAAGTCCAAAATGTTAAGCGAAGTGGGAAATCTAAACGGAGATCCGGACGTTCTCGCAATTTTTAAGAACGAAATCAAAAGTCTGGTTTCGAGCGAAAACGGTTTTAAGAATTTCGAAAAGGTTTCGAGTTTTAGAATTCTTGAAAAAAAATTCGAGCCCGGAGACGAACTCACTCAAACGATGAAAATCAAACGAAACGTAGTGGCGGATAAGTATAAAAAAGAGATCGATGAAATGTATCGGTAAACTTGTCCTCGTCTTTTTAAAAAAAGAGCGATGTGTTTCGAAAGGATAGCCCGTTGTGAAGCCGATCGGTTTTCGGGTTTTTTTATGTGAGGAATTGGAATAAACTCGTAGGAAGGTGTAACCGTTTTTGACTTCGATGCGAAGAAGCCCAAGAATCCCGAGGAGAAACCTTCTTGTCTACATCCGACTCTTCTAAAAAGAAAATTTTTTTATACTGTCTGCGTACGATCGTCGCATTGATTTTTTTACAAACTCTCTTTTACAAATTTACGGGAGCTTCCGAGTCGGTCGCGATTTTTTCCAAACTCGGGATGGAACCTTGGGGAAGAATCGGAACCGGAATTTTGGAACTTATCGTCTCGATCCTTTTGTTTGTTCCGGGTTGGAATTGGTTCGGTTCCTTGCTCGGGCTCGGACTCATGTCGGGCGCCGTTTTTTCCCATTTATTCGTAATCGGAATCGAACAGGAAAACGACGGGGGATTGTTATTCTTTCTGGCTCTGGGAAACGCTCTTATCTGCGTCGTACTTCTTTGCTTGGAAAGGAAAACCGTAACGGCCGTTCTGCGGAAACAAATTCAAAAATAAGCTTTCCTAGAATTTCAAACCGGTTAAACTTCTCTAAAAGAAGGAGGGTTTTATGGGGGAAGAACAGGCAAAAATTCACGCGTTGAATAAGATCGTTTCCATCATTGACGAAAAAGCTTCCATTTACAAAAACGAAAGAAAGTCCATGCCTTCCGCACGCGCAATCGCCGAGAAAAAATTGATTCTCGATCTGATCGACGACGGTATGAAACTCGCCAAAACGATTCAGCCGAAACCGACGGACCTGATTCAGGATCTGGAAAAACTCAACAACCAATTTATGAATTTTTAATATTATAAAAATAGAATCTGAAAATTATTCTAAAAGGAAAACGCTTCTACTCTTTTGCTAAAACGCAGGCATTCGCGGATCGAATTCCGTCCATCGCCGCGGATACGATTCCTCCCGCGTAACCCGCGCCTTCTCCACAAGGATAAAGTCCTTGGATTCGAACGTGTTGTAAGGTTTTAGAATTCCTCGGTATACAAACGGGCGAAGAAGTTCTCGTCTCGGGAGCGTGAACGACCGCCTCGTTCGTTAGATAACCTTTCATAGAACGATCGAATTCCTGAAAACCTTTCCGCAAGGATTGATAAACGAAGTGCGGGAGAACATCGCCTAACGCAACCGAGGTGATCCCGGGAGTGTAGGAGGTCTTGGGAAGTTCGGAAGATATTTTTCCTTGAACGAAGTCCGTTAGCTTTTGCGCCGGAGCCTTTTGCGTGCGTCCTCCCGCAATCCAAGCCTTTCGTTCGATCTCTTTTTGAAACTCCATCGCTGCGAGAGGGCCGTATTTGGAAAAAGGTTTGAAGTCTTCCATTCTCAACTCGACAACAATTCCGGAATTTGCGGAAGGTCTCGCCCTTTTTGAAGAAGACCAACCGTTTGTGACGATCTCTTCCGGTTTTGTGGCGCAGGCCGCGATCACCCCTCCCGGACACATACAAAAAGAATATACACCTCTTCCATCCACTTGTTTTACGATACCGTAAGGAGAAGGCGGAAGATAAGGACTTCTCACTTCACATCCGTACTGAATGGAATCGATCAGAGATTGGCGATGTTCCACCCGAACGCCTACCGCGATCGGCTTGAGTTCGAGTTCGATTCCTTTTTGATGTAATAACTCGAAGATGTCCCTCGCAGAATGTCCGGCGGCAAGAATTACATTTTTTGCATGTATTTTATCTCCGTCTTTCGTAATGACTCCTCGAATGGAACTTCCGTTTAATAGAAAATCGGTCACCCTTTTTTCAAAGCGGACCTCTCCGCCCGTTTCCAAAATTTTTTCTCGGATGTTTTTTACGATTTTTGGAAGTTTATTGGTTCCTATATGGGGATGAGCTTCTACGAGAATGTCTCTGTTTGCGCCGAATGCCACGAGCATTTCGAGAATCTGACGAACGTTCCCTCTTTTTTTGGATCTCGTATAAAGTTTTCCGTCCGAGTATGTTCCGGCTCCGCCTTCTCCGAAACAATAGTTCGAATCTTCGTTTACGTTATGATGAATGTTTATTTCTTTCAAGTCGAAGGGACGTTTCATCACGTCCTTACCCCTTTCCAAAAGAATCGGCTTGAATCCGGATAAGATCAGTTGAAGAGATGCAAAAAGACCTGCCGGTCCTGCGCCGACTACGATGACCTCCTCTGCGTTAGACACATCGGGAAAATCCGGTAATACGATCCGCGTTTCGACAAAATCTTCCCGGATAAAAACCAAAACCTTGAGATTGTAGTAGACCGTTTTTTGTCTTGCGTCTATAGAACGATTCAAAACTTCAATATGACGAATTTCTTGCGCGTTGATCTTTAAATTTTTAGAAACATACGTTTTGAGCGCCTCGTCCTGACCCGCTATCTCCGGAACGACGCGAAGCTGAAGTTCTTGTATCATAAATACACTTGTTTTTAAGAAAAGCGTCTAAGAACAATCGTAATTTCCAGGTCGTATTTTTATATTTTGAATCTTTCCGACAGCAGAGAAAGAAGTTATCTACATTTTAACAAAGCTTTGCTGCAAATACCGGCCGCAACTTAACGGGGTTTACGCTTGGAAGAAAACTTTCATTGATTTGAGGCGATTTATGTTGTCTTCCGAGTCTCTAAACGGTCCTTAACTATCGGAAATCCGATTTTTATATCTTATAACGGTTTTGGATATTTCTTTTTGGCTTACTTTTGATTTCGACTTTTTTGAATGCCGAGAACTTTCACGGAGGTTCTTCAGATGAAGAAGGAGGCACAAAAACGTATCTATAGTCTTAATAACTCGGGAATTAATGAAATGGAAGATTGGTTACTGGATATTAAGAATCTATGGAACAAGCGCTTAGATAATTTGGATAAATATATCTTAAAAATAAAAAAGGAGAAATCCCGTGATAAAAAATAACGTCGAGACAATCATCATGCATGGCCCTGATGGACACGACTATAAAAACAGGATTCAATTTATAGACATTAAGAAACCTCATTACATTTACTATAAACATCTTGGCGACGGTGAAGGCGCTAAGGATGTTGATTTTCAATCGAAAATTATGTTTGAGGAAGCCGGTGAAGGTGCAAACCTAACAATGGAACAGATTTTCCCAAACAAAGAAGAACTTGAAAGAGTTAATAGAAAATACGGCGCAATTGAAGGTGGTAAACAACATGTTGGCAACCTTGGCAAATACTTGGAGACACTTAGATAGGAACAAACGGAGAATTCAACGAATGGTGTTATCGGCGTTGTCAGCAATCCTGTGTAAGTTTGAACTATGAAATTTTTCAACAACTCTAATATCTAATTTATCATATTCAGGCGTATTTTTCTTTGCATCCCAAAGTCCTTCCATTTCTTTGAGGCCAAAATCGTAATCCTTTTTAGATTTTATTGGTTTAATTTCCATTGAAATATCCCAGCAACATTGTTAGCGGTTCGCACTTTTCGTCGTCAAGTTATTGCACGTATATCACCACCTCTAGCATCTTTAAAAAGTTGGTAGTGCAGTCTTGGTTCGGCCTTCCATCCGCATGATGAAACAATCTCATTTTATTTCTCTCTAAACCCCAACAGTATCTGTTTTGACTTTTCCGGCTCGCTTGTAATTGGCGATAATCACTCCACTTGGTGTAACGGAACTCTCTATCAATGTAAATGCCGCCGGGTTGGTCCCATCACCAAACAAACGTTTGCCCGTGCCGAGCGTAACGGGAAATATTTTAAGCCATAGTTCATCCACTAAATCACTCTTAAGTAGCAGCTGAACGAGTTTACCACTACCCCAAACTTGAATGTCCGAACCTTCTGAATTTTTGAGTTTTTCGATATCTGCCAAACTTTCGACGAATACTGAGTTTTTCCAATCCGACTTTTTCATGGTCTTGGACATGACGTATTTTGTGCCATCGTTGATGCCAGGCCAAAAGTCTGCATGTTCAGGCCAGTAATCGGCCCAAATCTCAAATGTTTCTCTACCCAAAAGATAATCTGCAGGTTTCATCTGTCTTTCCATGACCTTACGAGAAACTTCGTCAAAATATGGTGCAGTCCAACCGCCATATTTGAAACCGCCCGACGTATCTTCCTCGGGTCCACCGGGCGCTTGCATGACTCCATCTAATGAAATAAATGATAAAACAATTATTTTTCTCATCTTATTCACCTCCTCTAATAATTTATAAAAGCTTTGAATGAAGGTCAATTACTACTCAGTCGTATAAATAGGATGCCGATTGAGAAAAAAGAATGATCGAACGAGTTTAGCATCGGCTTTAATAATCTGGCCTAATCTGTTTCGAAAAAGTTCACTTTGATTCCGGTGTTTCGAGGTTTCTTCTGGTTTCATTTTCGTTATTCATCATTTTAATCTTTTTCAGGAACGAATAAGCAGGAGTTCCCACATTTTCAGATTTCGGGACAAAACCATTCGGCAAAAACGAAAACAAGCGGCGCAATCTACGCAAAAATATTCCAACATTACCGAAACGAAGAAACCGCCTTCACCCAATCTCTTTTAAGATATTCAAAGATTTTGTCCTTATTCAACCGAGCGTCTTGTTTCCCGAGTTCATAGGCCCCTCGTACGCCGACCGGATCCGTATAATCAAAGGAAGTGATCGGTAAAGGTTCCGAAGGAGATTGCAAAAAACATCTTTCTAAAAGTTTCGGATCTTTCCCGACGATTGTGGTCGGTTCGTAATAAATCCCGATCGTCTTTTTGTCCGGAGGAAAGGCTTCCAGAAGAAGATTGTTGGTAAGACCTCCGTCGAAATAATATTCCTTATCAAGGCTCTGAACGGAAACAACGGGAGGTACGGAAGAGGAATTGAGAATGATCTGTTCCACGGTATTTTCATCCTCGAAATCTTTTTCCGTAAATAAGACTTCTTTCATATTCCAATTTCTGAGTACTCTTTGCATTCTTTCCGTATTCAAGCCGCGTTTCCTATCTCTTTCGTCCTCTAAAAACGCCTTAGCGGTTTCAGCGATTGATCTTGCTAACCTGAACTTATTCTTTAAAGAGTCTTCCTTAGGAATCGCCCTCAAAGTATGGATGAATACCTTGGTACCGGATTTAATGATCTTCTGAAAGTCCATTCCGAATCGAATCGTCTTACGATACATTTCTTCGTGTGGAAACATCCGTTCGCCCTTGAAAAGACGACTGAAATAAAAATTCGCGGGATTTTTTCGAACTATGTTTTCAAAAAAGGAAACACATTCTTCTTCGTCGCCGCAAATCAAGCAGAGCGCCATCGCGGCTCCCGCAGACACTCCGGAAACTTCTCTAAATTTTAATCCCCAGGATTTCAATTCATGACCGAAACCCAATCCGTAAAACGCCTTACAACCTCCGCCCGCAATCGCAAGACAGATTTCGTTTTCAAGCCAAAGACCTTGAAAGGCTTCGCTCAATCTGGATTGTGCTTCTTGAGTTCTTTCAAACGCAGTGGAATCATCTAAAACGGGAGCCATTCATATCTCCGAAATCGTATTTTGTCATTTTCAGACGCCTAACACTTCTTTGGAAAGAAATTATCAAGATCCGATGATTCATCGTATAAGCTTTTTTAAACGTTCGAAAAAAAATGTTTAAAACGTCCTTCAAATATACGCTACTCATAACTGCAAAAAATCGCATTAACCTCAGAAAACCGACTCCTAACAAACTAACTCGAGACTGGCGTTCCTGCGCTTGTATAAGTCGTACAACAAAATCAAAATGGAAAAGCGCAGGCCGGGCTCTCCGCTTCGGTCAAGTTATTGCGTCTAACCGAAAACATTCAATTTCCGTAATTCCAATAACTTGACCCCGCATCGATCCCTAACGCTGCGCCCTGAAACGCGATCCATAGAGAGCGTTTCAGCGAACGAGCAGCGGAGCATTACCGAGCGATCCGTAGAGAGCGAGGTTGAGTTTCGCGTCGCGAGTCGCTCACAACGTAGTTGTGAAATCAACGCGATCCATAGAGCGTTTCACCTGAGTTTCAATTTTGAAGATTCAAAATACTTTATGTTCGTTCTTTAAATCCGAAACCGTGTTTTTCCAAAAAATCGCCGAACAACAATCCGAGCCAGCTCGAAATCAATCCGGGAATCGAAGCCGGAACTTCCAAAGAAAGTATATTACAAAAAAGCCATGCGCCAAAACCCGTAACCATGGAAAATACGGCTCCGGTCGAAGTGGAATTCTTTCGAAAAAGTCCCGCCACAAGCGGAACGAATAGGGAAACAAGGCTCAAAGCGGAAGCCTGAGAAACAAGTTCGTAAATATTACTTTTAGTGTTCGCCATAGAAAGAGAAACTAACGTGATCGCCACGACGGAAATTCTTAAAATTACAAGCAGCGTTTTCTCATTCGGATTTTTGACAAAAGGACGAACCACGTTCTCCCCTAAAACCGACGCGGAAGCGAGTATCGCCCCGCTCGCCGTACTCATCACCGCGGATAACAAGGCACCGAAAAATAGGATCTGCGTAAAAAGCCCCGTATGAGCCAATACCGTTTTCGGAAGAATCATCTGCGCGTCTTCTCTCGCAATTTCCGGATATATTTTTCTCGCACAAAGAACCGCGAGTAACGGCAAAAGCGCCACACTTAAGTAAAAGAAAGAACTCAATAAAGAGGAATAGACCGCGACTTTTTCCGATTTGGAAGCCATCACTCTTTGAAAGATATCTTGCTGCGGAATCGATCCGAGTCCGATCGTCATCCAAGCAGCGACGTAAGTAAGAATACTTTTGGAATTCATCTCCGGAAAAAATCTAAAAAAACCCGGCTTAACGGAAGAAAGCACCGCGCTTAGACCGCCGGCTTTCGAACCGAGATCCCAAACTAAATAAGCAAGTCCTAATACGATAAGAATGGTTTGTAAAAAATCGGTGAGGGATATCGCCCACATTCCGCCGATTACCGTGTAGATCAAAACGACTCCGGCTCCCGCAAAAATTCCTGTCGATACGGGAAGATCCGCTAAAGAATGAAAAATAATTCCCAAAGCGACAAACTGGGCGGCGATCCAACCGAAATAAGAGGGAATCATAAAAACACTCGAAAGGATTTCCGCCCTCCTTCCGAATCGATTCCTATAAAAATCCCCGAAGGTAAGAATGTTCATACGATAGAGAGGTCTTGCAAAAAAAAGCCCTACAAGAAACAGACAAAGGGCCGCTCCGAACGGATCTTCAATGACTCCGAGAACTCCGTCCTCCACAAAACGGGATGACGCTCCGAGCAAAGTCTCCGAACCGAACCAAGTCGCAAACAAGGCTGAAGAAGCAAGAAACAAAGGTAATCTTCTACCCGCAAGAATGTAATCTTTAGAATCTCCTACAAATCGGGAAGCCACAGCCCCGATGAGAATCGTCGTAAGCAGATAAAGAATGACAGATATTCCTAACAATGGATTTCCTTCGATGTATCCTTTCCTATGATTTTCCTAGAAAGGCAATTTAAATCCGTAAAGACGACAAGAATTTCGGACATTGGATTCTCCCGCATTTTTTCACGGACTAAAAGCGTAACGTCGTTCTTCAAAACAAATCGGAATCCAAAAAATCAAAGCCTTTTTTAAAATCAATACAAAGTCTCTTTTGCGATCAGCGGTTCTAATAAGATATTATTTCATTTGGAAATATTTTATTTCTTATATAAGAAGGATTTTCAAAATTAAAATAACGTGAATCTTGGAAAAAGTTCGGGCATGTCGAGCGATCCATAGAAAGGCATCTGCCTTAGTTTCCTCGGTCGCAACATTATGCTCCCAATCAACAAATTGATAGATCGTTCTAAAAGAGAAATTTTTTCGTCATTCCAATTTGCTGATTCCACTTCAATCGCTTTCGCATTTTTACAAAGAACTCACGTTAAAATAAAATGTTTACTTCGATTTAAAATTCAAATTCAAAGAAAAGATATTACCGTTCGAATTTCCTATTCGAATTGTTAAAAAATTCGAGTAAAAAAAGAAAACGAAGTTCGGTTTTATCGCGTTTTGGTTTCTTTAAATTTTCTTAAAAGTAAGTTGCACTTATCTTACGTTGGTTATAATCGTCTTTTGCTTTTCTCGCGTAGAAATTCAGAGTACAATGGGCGCGCACGGCTTTCGTAGTTGAAACAAAAACGCGTAAAACTTTTAGGACAAAAAATTCTTACTCATTATAAAAAGTTGTAATCGGAAAATTCACCGAAAAAATTTTCGCTTTGATCGATCTGTCGAAACATGTATTTCCACTAATACGTTAGATATATTGCAAGCTTAAAAAAGAATTTCTCCGAAACATTCTTCGACGGAATATTGCGGTTCTATGTCTTTATCGGATTTGTCAAAAACTTTTTTCTAATTTTGCAACCATTGTGACGCAGATCCTCCGTCCGGGCTTCCGGAAACAAAACGATTCACTTTATAGTATGCAATGATTTTGCTTCATTAAAGAACGATAATCTATCTTGATCATGAAAAAATCCCTTCGACTACAAATTATCGTCATCTATACGATTTTAACCGTCGTGAATCTTACTTTTGTAGCGGTCATGATCTTTGAAAATCAAACCGATCTTCTCATTTCCAATTTTACTTTAGAATCGGATCGTGTTGCCCGCGAAATTCTTAAAAAAATAGAATCTTTCGGAAATATTAACTTTGAAGACTCTTCACAAACCGAAGACTTTCAGACCAAACTTCTCAGCATTGGGCTCACAAATTTCTCCGTAATTACGGCCGAGGACAATTCTTTAGAAAAAACCCGTACTCTTCTCTCGAACGGCGTCACCGCTTCCGTATCGGATCTCAAAACGAAACTTACGAATATGAGCAACGCCAAAGCGGCCTTGAACACTTCGTACGATATAGAACTCGACACTGATCATTTTATCGTAAACTTGATCTTTTATCTAAACCCAAAAACATTTTTAATCTCTCAGATTAAGATGAAAGAAATGGTGGACCGGCTCAGATCCCTTTACATTCAACTCGGCTTATTATTGGTTTGGGGTTTTGCGTTTCACATTCTTTTCGGAATTTTCCTCTATCGAAAAATCTTCGTTCGCCTTTTTCTTTTGAAAGAAGTCAGCGAAACGATGGCTACCGGAAACTTGAACGCGAGGATTTCCTGGAACGTTTCCGCTCAAGACGAGCTGGACGCGTTAGGCAATACGTTCAACGGAATGGCGGAACAAATCTCTTCCCAATTCGATACCCTCAAACTCAAAAACGCTCAAATCCAAACGGAATTGGAAATCGGTAAAAACGTTCAGGAATGTTTTCTTCCCGAAAGAAGAAAAAAATTCAATTTGATCGACGTAGAAATTATTTATCAACCGATGCGGGAAGTCAGCGGAGACATCTACGACATCATCGAAATCAACGATACAAGGACCGCATTCTTTTTAGCGGACGCAACCGGACACGGAGTTTCCGCCGCGTTGATTACTTCCATCATTCACTACAACGTGGAAAACATCATGAAAGAGACCGTGAACCCGGCGCATATTTTCAACCGGCTCAGCGATAATCTCTTTGAAACTCTACAAGGAACTTTTTTTGCGACCGGGATTTTCATTCTTTTCGAAAAGGAAGGAGGATACGCTTACTTCTGCAGCGCCGGACACAACCCGATCTATTACTACCGAAAGGAACAAAATAAAATTGTGGTACTCGAGTCTACGGGATTCGTACTCGGGATCGGCATTCCGGACGAGTACAGCGTCTTAAAAATCAAAACTTCTCCGGGTGATAAGATTCTCGTTTACACCGACGGAGTTTTGGACGCAACCAGCGAAACGACCGAACAATTCGGAGACGATCGTCTTTTGGATACGTTTCAAAAATACGCGACTCTACCGATCTCGGAACTCACGGAAAAGATCCGAAATGAAATTCATTCTTTTGCAAATATTTTCCCGGACGACGTCACTTTCGGAATTTTAGAGATCACTTAAAATGAAAAAGAGTTTTTTCATCGCAATTCTCGGATTCCTATTGATCGTTTTTTTCGGACTGATCGTACTGGATACAAAACTCTACGAACTGAAAGTAACTCTTGAAAAAAGAAAGCTCTTCAATTTTTCGTTTTCGAGTGAAATTCTAAGATCTAAGTTCGAAAGTATTCTTTCCAACAAAGACAACATTCGAGCGGAGATGAATCTGAACAATCTACAGAGTTCTTTGATCGAAAGTAATCAACTGGAAACTTTCAGCGTGGGAATTCTACAAAGTTTCGGATCCGTTTTAATCAATTCGGTCCGTTTTGTCACGGGCAAACCTCCGATTGACTTCGAGATCAATTCGACTAAAATTCGTCTTTTGGAACACGCCTTCGCTTTGGAAAGAAATCAAGCTTATAAAGAGGCTTATCAAGCCTATGGAGAGTCTTCGGATACGTTTACCAAGGGAACGGAAGAAAGCGGATTCATTCTTTTGCACCAAGGTTTTTGTCTGGCGGTGCAGGGAGAATTCGATTACGCACTCAAAGATTTGGAATCCGTTTTGGAAAACAATCCAGGAACGGTATTTGCAAACGACGCGGAGATTTTAATCGCGATCATTCAAAGATCAAAACAAAGCGCCAAAGAAATCGAGGAAAATTTCGACAGCCCCGAATCGAGAGCGAAAGCCTATTTTGCAAAAGGGAATTATTCCAAGGTTTTGGAAGAATTCGCAAAAGCGGATATGACTTCCGCGGAGATGAAATACATCCAAGCGTATTCTCTCGAAAAAACAGGAAATCAAAGTTCGGCGATCACCGAATATGCAAAACTCGCCTTTTCCAAAACGGACAAAGAGATCGCAATCAAAGCAAATCGTAGATTGATGATGTTGGGTCATTACTACAACGCGGGAACTGAAATCGCGAAAATCTCCGATAAAAACGCGGAAAGGCTCGGAGACGCAAGCGAGGCCGCGGAAATCAAAGCGTCGTCCGAAAAATTAAAACATACGAGTGCAGAAGAGAATTTATTGAATCTCAATAAATCCGGTCGTATCGACGAAAAGAAAAGTCTTCTGAGTGCAGAACTCCAAGAAGTAGTCTCCAAGTCGGAAGCGTTTTTAAGAAAAACGGAAGAAGAAGCCAAAGTAGAAGCAAAGAACTATATCGCCATTCAAGTTTCCGATTCCGTTCCCGTTTACGGGGATAAGATCGTCATAGACGGGGATGAAACCAAACTTTTTTCGGCTCATTTTCCGATTACCCTCGCCACTTACACAATCGACTCGATCGGCCTTATGAAGAGTTCCATCAAGAGTCCTCACAAACTTTTATTCGTTCAAAACAAGGAAAAAATTCCGTTCCTAAAAGCGATTTTTGAAGACGATCAATCCATTACTTTGATCGAAAAAAATTCCAAAAAGAAAATCAGCCTGAATGCTCCGATTCAAATCGAGTTGTCGAAATGAGAAAAATTCCTATCTTCATTTTACTTTTTGCCTTTCTAACGGCGCATCTTCAGGCACATCGAGTGATTTTAAAGTCGGGGGAACAACTTTCGGGCGATTTGAAAGAAACCGAAGGAACATCCGATCATATCATCATCACGACCGACGGCGAGGACATAAAAATCCTCAAAAAAGATATAGCCGAAGTATTTTTCGAAGAACCGGGAAACCGTCTTTGTATCCGTTTCAAAGAACAACCGGAATCGAAATGTAATCTGAAACTTATCAAACTTAACGTTAACACTGTTTATTACGTGGACGAAAACAATCGTTATCTCAGAGCCCCTTTCAAAGATTTGGAATCGATCAACATAGAAGAGCCGTCTACGAAAATTTTAGAACAACTTTCGAAAACCGGCTTGCAAATGCGGATCACCTCCAAAGATCAAAAGGAAATTTTGTCTCCGATTCAAAGCGTAAACGAAGAATCGATTTCCGTTCAAAACGAATCGGATGTAAATCCGGTCCTCGTCGCGAGAGCAGAAATCGCGTCTTTATTTTATAAGGCAGCCGAAGAAAAGAAAGATCCTGATCCCCCGCTTCCGAAAGAAAAAGAAATTCAACCGATTACAATTCTGGATTATTTAATTCCTGGTTATTACATTAAAAAGCAAGGACATACAAAAAGCGGATTTACTTTGATGGGGCTGACCGCATTGTTTGCAGTTGGGAGCGTTTACGAATTTGTAGCGGCTAAAAACGCGGAGGGGAAAACGCCTTTATTCGTTCCGCAAAGCGACGGATCTATCCTTTGGATCGAGGAACCAAACGGAGAATTTAATAAACATAAAAGTTTAAATCAGCTTTTTCTAATATCTTTAGCATGCACGTATTTGTTTAACGCAGCACTACTTACTTTTCCGGCCACATTTTCCTTTTTCTTTCAGGAAGTTCCCGTAAGTCCGGCAAGTCCAAACCTACATTCGGTTGAAAAGGACCAAAAAATCGAAATGAAAATTAACATTAACTTTTAGGAAAACAAAATGGAAGCAACCAACAAATCAAAAGATGAGTTATCCGTAGAGGTCGTATCGAATTCTCACGTAAATCATTTATTAAAACCGCATATTACGATCGTAAAAACGAGCGGGGAAATAAATATTTTTTCTTCAAAGAAACTCAAAGACTTATTCAATTTGAAAGTCGACGAAGGGGCGAGAGTACTCCTATTGGATCTATCGACTACGACCCATATCGATTCTTCGGGACTTGCGGTTCTCATCAGCACGCAGGCCAAATTGATGAAACAACTCAAAGGCGCCTTGATCGTCTATTCGATTCCGAATTCGATTGGTAAAATTTTCGAATTAACTCGGTTGGATAAACTCATTACGATATCGATTGACTTAGACGCAGCGCTCGATAAGGCAATGACGTATTGATCGAATTCGTCAGTCTAATTCCTCTGAGCTCGAAAAAATTTCGAGTTCGGAAGGAGATCGTTCGGCAGATTTTGCGTTTTGGGATACACTGTAAGTTTTTAATATCCGTCTTTGATTAGATAATCCAAATGCAATCGGATATCGGATTCATCTCCTCCGTCTTCCAAAAAAACGTCGTTTGCAATTTTTTCGTTCAAAATCTGAGTCAATTCCGTATCGTTTTTGGCCAGATAAACCCCGTTAAAGACGGAATAATTTTCAATCCACAATTCCAATTTTTTACATTCAGACAATATGATACAGTTGTGATTTACGCGAATAGAATCCGAAATCATTTTTCTAAAGTTAGTTAGGTTGATAAATTCCTCATTTTCAATCTTGTTCAGATCTAGAATATAAACTCCCTTAAACTCTTCTAAAATCGACAAAATAATATCGCGAACGTTCATAATGGAGCGATTGTCGATAATTCCCGACAACTTGATCAACATCACTTTGGTAACCGTTCCATGTACATTAAATGTAACGAACTCATTACTAACCTGCATTTGCACCCTCATATTTTTAAATTTTACAGTCTTACAAATAAAATAGGATTCGTTGATTTATATGTTCAGTTTTCCAACAAGCGCCTACTCCGTTTGAAATTCAGAATTCAATTTTCCCTTTCGCGGTTCGGATTGAAATCTACGATGAGTTCCACATTGATTTTAAATAATCAGAAGAATTAACACATTCCATTCTTTGAATATTTTAATTGAGAAATCGATATTGATCGGCTTCGTTTGCTCGCACTCCACAAAAATCGTTTCGACAAGCGAGGCCGGTATGCGAACAAACTCTTTGAACCGAAATCTCGAAGATATAATTCCGAAAAATCTTTTAAACTTCAAGATAGGGCCTATAACATTTGGCATATTCATAGTCTATAAAATCCATTGAATCCATTCGCCGCATTCTATAAAAGGACCACTTTTTTATTATTGGCCCTTTTAGATTTACAAAACTACCTATTAATTTATGATTTTATGTTTTTCTAACTTATCAATTCAAACTCATAATTGGAATTTGAATACTTTACTTTGATAATTTTGCAAAGTTGCTATATCATACTTCGTGAAACTAAAAATTTTTGCTATTCTAACTTTCACTGATAATTTGAACGGCTATATATTTTAACTTCAACGTTCTAAAAAAAGGATTTAGAACAGTAATTAGGCGTTAGATTGAAATCTTACAAGAAAACGTAAGTGTAAAAGTTCCGGCAAAGTCATATTTGTTATCTGCAAAAAGTATGATTTTATAATAGAGAAAAGTGTTTTTCGGGCCTATGGGACTCTTGCATTTTACTCTAAAATACTCGTCTCCCAAGCACCCGAAAATGTGGAAATTCACAAGCCCATTAGGGATGAAAGTTTCGAATTTACATTTTAACTTCTCACGAAACCCTAACATTCACTTTACAAAAAGAAGTTCCTGTGCGCAACTCGAGGTAGTCAAGCGAACTGTCTCAATGACATTCTCTAAAAAGAATCGAACTTCAATCGATCATTGAACATGGATCCACCGTTTTTCTCATTCTTAAATAGAATGGTTCATTTTTTAGAATATGATTCAATGCTAAATCTCATCGGTTGAAACAAGCCCCGATCTTAATTCTTTTTCTCAAACCAATATTCATAGATTCGGTGATGTTTGTGACGCATCCATCACCTTACAAATATTAAATGACGCTATCTTTCCAAAAGAAGATCGTATATCCTTCCTAGGCAAAATTCACGCTATCTATCGAAACTAATAAAAATAAATTCCTGTCAAAATGGAAAAACAGGATCTTTGAGGCAGATTAAATACAATACGAACGATGAGACGATTTTTTTAAAGCTGAAACTGAAAGGAAGAAAGATCCATAATTTGAGTCGGTTTTCCGTAGTGAAATCCTTGTAAAAAGTTCGCCCCATAATCGATTGCGATACGTTCCAGCTCTGTATTCTCGATTCCTTCGAAGACCGTTTTTTTTCCAAGAGATAAAAGAACCTGAGAAATAGCCTTTAAAACGCTTCTTTTACTTTGATTTGTATCTACGCCGATGATCAGGCTTTTATCCAGTTTTACGTAATCACATTCGATTTTTTCAATTCTGGAAAAGTTAGAATTTCCGATTCCAAAATCATCAATCGCAATCTGAAAACCGAAACGTTTCAGAATCACCATTTGCTCGATGATTGGAGCCGTTTCTTCATAGCGGCTCTCCGTCATTTCAAGAATAATGGAACTCGGAACTAGATTCAATTTCGAAAAATAAGAAATCAAGTTGTCTGCAAATTCTGGATTTTTCAACTGAAACGGGGATACGTTGATCGAAATCAAAGGATTGGAAGATAAAAATTCGTTTTTCCGAATTTGAGATAAATCCAAAAGTGCGTTTTGAATGACCCAAGCTCCGATGGAACTGATCAAACCCGACTCTTCCGCCAAAGGGATAAAAACATCCGGACTAATCATTCCTTTTACGGAATGATTCCAACGAGAAAGCGCCTCTAAAGAATGTAGACTTTTGGTTTCGGAATTTACGATCGGTTGATAATACAAAAGGAGTTCTTTTTTGTGTACCGAATTTCTAAGAGATAAATACGTTGCGATCAAGTTGGAAGAATCATTTTGGTTCTGAGTCGCGTACCGACTGAAAGGAGAATCGATCACCTTCCTAAGATTCGCTCTTAAACCTTTGAGAATATTGAGAGGACTAGTATCCGTTTCAGAAGTGTGGAATCCTCCGATGGAAAGTTTCAAATGAAACTCGTGATTTTCGATCTGAATGGTATTCTTCATATAAGAAATCAAACTCGAAGGAATCCAATTGATGTCCACATCCGGTTTGTTGATTTGATACGCAAAAAAGATCTGATTTGTAGAAATACGAAGGCCGACGTTTTGACTATTTGTAATCGTCAAAAACTCAGTATGCAGATCTAAGAAAACAGCTTCGTAAATCTGGGTTTCGTATTTATGAAGAAACGGATGGTTGTAAATTTCAATATTAACGAGATAGAAATATGTTTTTTCCAGCTTTAAAGTACGAACCAAATCGTGTTTTAAAGACCTAAATCTCTGAATTCGGCTTTTTTCGGAATCGGATAAATTCCGTGCTGTAGATTCGATATGAACGAACACATAACTACCCTTCGGGTTGATTTCAAAGTTGACTTTGTAAATCCGATCATCTTCCGACCGAACCATAAGTTGAATGTTTCTATCATTTTTGAATCTTCGAAACGCCGAAATATTCGAGTGAACGTTGCCGTAATCGATAAATCTTTCGACCGCCTTCTTGAGTTTTGGGTCCGAATTCAATAAGGAATTGTAATTTGGTTCCGAATAGAGTTGTTTTCCATCCAAGTTATACAGCGAATAACTATATACATCCAATGATGAATGAGTTTTATTTTCAATGTAAAGATCGCTGTATTCAGAAATCATATACTCATTATATAATAGAAGTTAATTCTTTCTTTTCATTTTATAATCTAAAGTTCAAAAGAAGCTCGATGAAATTTTTAACGTGCACAATGCGGTGATAGGCGCTTAGTACTAATGTTCGAGAACCTAAGAAAATCTTTTAAGACTCTCATCTTTAAACTTTTGCCATTCCCTCCGAATCAATCCCACGTTGTAGGATTGATAAAATTTCTGCAAAACGGGATTTTTTTTACAGTTACTAAGCCATACTATTTACTATGCGCTGCAGGAGTGCGCTGCGAATTTTAACACAAATCCGTCTTTTAGGCACAGAATTTCCGACATTCTATCTCTTATTATGCAACGCTCAGTAGCTCCGTAATATAAAGAAGACAGAGTTTTCCTAAATGATGGCAAGACAGCATTTACATGAATTTACAACGTTCCTCAAAACTCGGGTGCTTTATCAAAAATACAAAGCTCATAGCTTAGTAAGCACAGCATAACTACTTCCCTGAGTTCGATGTAACACCGCCAAGGAGTCTTTAGACACGAGATACCAAGCTCAGTGAGGCCACTACTCTTTATGAAACAAAGGTGGACAAATATTATGCCAATAGGAACGGCAGTTCTCTTTCAAGCAATCTTTAAACTAGAATGTTTGTCGGAACAGGTAAAAATAAATTTTTGGAAAAATGGAAACGAGATTTTCATAAAAGCTCGAATGATATCACGACCTAAAATTGTAAAGAATTGAATCCGCCCTTACACCTTTCACTTATTTTTGAAAATTCACTTTGGTGGGAGTTCCCACATTCATAAGTCGATTTGATCTTTATAACAGACGCAGAACTTTTCCTACTACAAATCAGAGAAATGCTCCTTTTAATTTCAGAAAACTTCCAATTCATTTCTTTTTAATTTTATACGACTTACAAATTAAAAAGCCGATTGCCATCACTTCACCTGCGTTTGCGTTTGCATCTGATTCTATTCAGAAATGAATAAATCTTTGAGGCCCATGGTTGGTGTAAAAGAATTCAATTCCTTTTTCTAAAGAATCTGCGCACACGATTCTTAGCAAAATATAAAACAGGACAATAAGTTCTTTAATTAGACATGATTCTGTTTATTTCGTAGCAGAGCCATTTCAAATATATAGAAATTATTCTTTTCGATTTCATTTAACGATAGAGCGTTATATACAATTCCATTTTCTTTTTTCATATTACAAGTTATTTTCAAATTGAGCTTCGTTTAATACTTTAAGAAGTTCTAAAATAATTTTCAAGGCGATGAAAATCAGATTCAACTTGGTTTGTTTTAATTATTTGAACATCAATTTAAAAATAAATTATTATTTTTTACAATAAACATAATTCATATTATAAAAAGTATAATCTAAGGTTAATTTAATGATAACTGTTCAAATATTTTCCATACAAAAGAAACTATTTATCGTCTGAAATGATCTTTATCTATAAAGTTGTTAATCGAAATAAAAGTATTAGTGAATATTCAAAATTTCTTTTACAATTTAAATGTCATTTTCACATTCGTATATAAAATGATTCGTTTCCATTGAATTTGAATGGACCAAATTGGATTCAATTTAAAAATGAATCTATTGATTACAATCAGTGAGTTCGTTTAAACTTTAATTAGAGATGCATTTTGGTTTTCTAAACAAACAAATTTAAGAAAACAAAAAGCGAATAATGGATTATGATGAATATTTTAGATTCGATGTTAAATAAAGAAATCTTATTGAGTTTAATAAGGTTTGGAGCGGGCTTTGCTTTGGTCTTAGGAATTGGAAGTTGGATTCGCGCAAGAAAACAAATCGATTATTTGGTGTCGTCGGTATTAATTCTCACTGCGATTTTTCAGTTCGTGGATGAAACCAGTTTGAATATGATCTCCCAAACATGGCTCCGCAAATTCGTCTTTTTAATCGATATCATCGCCTTAGCCGCCAGTGGAACTCTTGTGTTTTTAATTTCCACGATGAGTTTTAAGAAGTATTCGAAACTTCCTCTGATCTACTATTGGAATCTTTTAGGTCCGTTTATTCTGAGTTTACCGATCGCTACTTTTTACGAACAACCAGGCAGCAAAGAACTCGAATTTTTCCTTTTTGCAGCCAACTTGTATGTTTTCGTTTACTTCGTGGTTGCGGTCGCAAACGTCTTTATCGACAAAAAATACGAATCTTCCGCGATGAGTTTTAGAATGATTCTTTCCCTGGTCATTCTAATTTCTCTGTGTATTCCCCTGGAAATACTCGGAATCGTATTTGAAAATAAGTCCTTAATCCTTCTTTCCAGCGTTCATACTACGTTTACGGTCATTTTTTATTACTTTCTGACCTTAATTCATCCCAATTTGTTGGATTTTAGCTCGTCGGAACCCGGGAAAAACTTCGTAAAACGTTCCCTTTTGCACGATGTGGACATCAATGCGCTCGAAAAGAAACTGATTCATATCATCAAAGAAGAACGAATTTATTTAGACGAAGATATTCGCCTTCCGGACGTTTCCGAAGAACTTGGAATTTCCGTGCATCAGCTTTCTTTCTTTTTGAATAACCATCTCGGGATGAATTTTAACAATTATATCAATCGATTTCGGGTCGAAGAAGCGAAGTCAATGCTAATCAACGACCCTTCCCGCTCCGTCGTTTCCGTCGGAATCGCTGTCGGTTTCAATTCGAATTCTTCTTTTTATAAAGCTTTTCTCAAGGAGACCGGAATGTCTCCGAAACAATTTCGAGAAACTCAGACGAAAGTAATTCATTTCCAATCTTCGTCCGCGGATGTTCAATTCAGAAACTAAACTTGCCTAGGGATTAAATCGAATCTAAGACGGGGTTCTTTCGGTCAAACTCCGTTTCTTTACGAATTTTCTGTAATTTCACTTCAGATTAAAATAAATTCTAAAATGGGATATCTGATATTTATAATTTTCTCCTTTCTAAATTATATTTACCGATGACCTCGCTCGAAACTGAACGCTATAATGGAATAAATGGAAATAAAAAGTCTTGTGAAACCCGATTGCCGTAAAAATTCCATAAAGTCGCGGTTTATCGTCTGTAAAAATTTTCTCGTATAAAGGAATTAACTCAAATGTTCAACGTAACCACACTATCCGAAATCATATTTTCTATATTCTCGGAAATGAATTTATTTTACGCTCACGCCGCCGGGGTAGGGATTGGAATCATAATGGCCATCGCTAAACTCAGCACCGGAAGGAGAGACGAATTCAACAAAGCCTACGGCACGATTCTTTTGAGTGTAAGCATCTTTTTGATGGCTAACAACAAAGTGATTTTTCCGCAAGAAACAGATCCTAGATTGATGAAAGATCCCCTATTTTTAGGCATCTATTTCGGCTTGGTTCTTTACGCTTCGGCTGCGGTTTTGATTTGTATGATGTTCATACTGGATCGCCTGCAAAATCCTTGGTATTACTGCAAGCGACTGACCGCAATCATCCCAATTGCGATGACGACTGCCTTCTTTTTACCCGGTACAATTTACATTTGCCTTTGCGATTCCTTGGCCATTTTATTCACACTCTATACATCCGGTTGGTCTATTTATAAAATCCATTCTAGTAAAAAAGCGAAAGCCTTTTTCAACTTTCCGTTCATCACTCTTGCAATTACTTCTTCATTGGTCTTGGATCTAATCGGAACCCTAATCAATTCCACGAAAATGCTCATGTTTTCAGAGCTCATTCCCGGGTTTATGATTGCTTACATTACTTTGATCGAGCGTTTCTTTCCTTTTCTTTTCAGCAAAGCTCATGGAGAAACCAATAAAGCTCTCATGGATAGCCAGGCTTTTACGGACTTTCCGGTGGATAATTTAATCGAATCCGAAGAAGAAGAAAGTCAGTCCGAATCCGCCAGAAACATTTTGGAAGGTGTGGAACTGGAAAAGATCGAAGAAAGAATCAATTCTTTTCTTCAAGTGAGAGGTTATGCGGACGAAGAGCTTCGTCTACCGGACTTTGCTTCTTATCTGGGACTTTCCACACACCAGGCCTCTTACTATCTCAATAAACACATGTCCATGAAGTTCGCGGATTTCCTGAATATGAATCGAATTGAAGACGTAAAGCGGAACCTCCGGAATAAGTCCCACATGAATTTATTACAAATTGCTTTAGAATGTGGTTTCAACTCAGCCTCTTCGTTCCACAGAGCTTGTGTAAAATTTACGGGAAAATCTCCGAGAGAATTTAGAAAACTCATCAATTCCGAGAATTAACATTCTCTGTTTTTCTAAAATAGAAAAAAAATATCACCTTCAAAAGAGCGGCAAATAGTTACGTTAGTCGGCACTTTGCTTCATTGCTGTACACCTGTTTTTAAATGTCGATAGATTCTTTTCCATTCAAATATAAGCATTTTGTATTAGAGTTTGCTTCAATCTTCTTTCTATAATTTGCATGCAATTTTTTCAACAGAATACACAAAACTCAGTGGCTCTTAATAAACTCTTCAACTTATAATGCGAGCGGAACTAATTTAAGTTTTCGGATAAATTTACGTCCAAGAGAAAAAGATTGATGTTGGATACGATCTACATTGTCCAAGTACAAATAGTTGATCGAAACGGAATGAGTAAGTAATCATTCCGAAATGATGCTCGGCAATTTTGAGTTTTCGTTGAGAAAAAATCAAAAGATTTTTTAGAACGCGGATCGCAGAAAATTCTTAACTTTCATCGAGCGCAAATAATCCAACAACTGCTCTCTTTTTTGCGTAATGATTTTTAATTTTATTTCTTTAAGAATTTTAAGAAGGTTGGGGATTTTTATGAAAAACGAGAACTATCGATTCAAAAAATCACAAAGATTTATTGGAGAATTTTCTTTCCGTACGGGAATGAAAAAGTCCATTGTAAGCCGGTTTAGAAAATTCTTTGCCGTTCTACTTATACTTGTTGTTGTCTTCTTAACAGTAGGTTGTATCGGAAAGGAAAACGATTCTTTGAGTTTTAAAGGAATTTTCGGACCACTGAATCTGCTTCAATCATCGTCCCCAAGCGATAGTGATCCGATTTTTGTCAATTATTCTTTGAGTCCTTACGTTCTTACCAGGGACGTTCCTATTGCGCCGATACAACCTATCATAAGCGGATTGATTGAGCAGTGTTCTCCCAATCCCGCACTCCCTACGGGACTTGCAATGGACGGAAAAACCTGTACTATTTCCGGAACTCCTACGGTAAACCAGCCGGCTACAAACTATACGATTACAGCTTCGAATTCCTCACAAAGTAAAAATATTACGATTGTGATTACCGTAAACGCGAACCCGCCTGCGGCTTTGAATTTTGCGGCCCCCGCTTTTACCTTTACTGCAAGTGCAACTCCTGCATTTGCTCCTATCGTTCCTTCTCATACAGGAACAATCACGAGTTGTACTTCCGATATTCCTCTTCCTACGGGGCTTTCCTTGGGATCGAATTGCTCTATCTCCGGATCTCCAACTGTTACGCAAGGTCCAACGAACTACACGATTACCGCAAGCAACGCATTTGGAAGTACAAGTACAGTTATTTCGATTACGGTCAACATCGCACCTCCTGCCGCTCTGAATTACGCGGGAAGTCCTTATGTTTTTACACAAGGTGCGACGATCGCAACGATCAACCCGACTTATACGGGTACCGTTACTGCGTGTAATTCGGATATCCCGTTGCCTACGGGGCTTACTCTCAATACAACTACCTGTGCGATTTCAGGTACGCCGACCGTAATTCAACCGGCAACCATTTATACGATCACTGCTAGTAATGCTTCCGGCGGCATTACTTTTCCGATAACAATTACGGTCAACATGGCGCCTCCATCCGCTCTGAATTATGCAGGAAGCCCGTTTACTTTTACGCAAGGAGCAACCATTGCCACCGCTACTCCTTCCGTCACAGGAACCGTGACAAGTTGCACTTCCGATATCCCCTTACCTACAGGTTTAGGAATCAATGGAACTACTTGTGCGATTTCAGGAACACCGACCGCTACACAAGCCGCGACAAATTATACAATCACGGCAAGCAACGCATTTGGAAGCACGGCTAGAACCATCTCGATTAAGGTGAACTTAGCTCCACCTACGGGACTCAGTTACGCAGGAACTCCGTTTACTTTTACGCAAGGAACAACCATTACAACCGCTACTCCTTCCGTGACCGGAACCGTGACAAGTTGTACTTCCGATATCGCTCTTCCTTCAGGATTGGCGTTGAATGCAACTACTTGCGCTTTGTCTGGAACACCAACAACGACACAAACAGCCACAAGTTATACGATCACGGCAAGCAACGCGTTTGGAAACACAACCACTACAATATCGATTACGGTGAACTTAGCTCCGCCTACCGGACTATCCTATACGCCGAGCGCTTTGGTTTTCTACAGAGGAACCGCGGCTACAGCAACGCCTGCTGTCACGGGAACAGTCACGAGCTGTGCGTCGGATGTAGCGCTACCGGGTGGGCTCACTCTCAATAGTACAACTTGTGCAATTTCGGGAACGCCAACCGGATTTCAGGCCTCGGCGAATTACACGATCACCGCAAGTAACTCTTCCGGAAGCACAAACAATACTGTCAGTATTATGATCTTTGGAAGACCGCCCATGAAAACGATGCAAACCAATTGTTGGGCTACGGACGGAACAGCGGATGCGACTTGTGTTCTATTAACATCCACCGGTCAAGACGGTCAGTTACAAAAAGGCTCAAACTCAAACTTTACAAGCACGGATGGCGGATTGACTGTAACGGATAATAATACCGGCCTTGTTTGGAAAACATGCCATGAAGGACGATCAGGCGCTACTTGTACGACAGGAACCAACAGTTACTTAAGTTTGGCAACGGCGACTACAGCTTGTAACAATCTGAACGCAGGTGCGGGTTATGCGAGTCGAACAAACTGGAGATTACCAACCATTTCCGAAATCGAAACCTTAGTCGATTTCAATGTTGGCACATCTCCACGAACTTTCACTGCGTTTTTCCCAGGAGCAACAGGCAGTTATTACTACTGGAGTTCTACTTTATACAATCCGGATACAACGAAATCCTTGGTCCTCTATTTTTCGGATGGATCGACTACTTGGACAGACAAAACTGTAGCGGGATCCTTAGCACGTTGCGTATCTCCGGGACCGTAATCAATGGAAAGAATTCAGAAATACGAATATTATTATCGAATTCCTGAGAAGATCGCTACAATCCCCTTTTCTCAGGATCTTTCGAATCTATTTAAGGAGCTAATATGACTGCAAAAATTACCAAAAAGACGACCAAAAATCGGAAATCACTCTTTGCTTACAAATTGATTTTATTTTTTTTCGGATTCACAATTTCAGTAGCAGCGGCACCTTTTGTGGACAATAGCGACGGAACCATCACAGATATAGGCAACGCATTGATTTGGCAAAAATGCACAAATAATCTTTCCGGCGCGACTTGCGCAACAGGCGGTACGAATCAATTGACATGGGCAAATGCTCTGACCTACTGTAATGGTCTTGTTTTGGCCGGCAAAACTTGGAGATTACCGAATGTCACTGAATTAAGAAGCATTGTAGATCACTCCTCGGGAACTGCGCCAGTCATTAACACTGCCATTTTTCCGGGTACGGTTTCCCAATACTATTGGACATCAAGTACATACAAACTTGCGACCTCTCAAGCTTGGGCGATTAACTTTCAATCAGGATTCACTGCCGGTACAAGTTCAAAAAGTACGACATACTACGTTCGCTGCGTTACTTCACCACCTTGATACAAACTGGGGAGGAATAATTAGATTCCTTCGACACATTATTTTAAGAAATCAGCCTATGAGTGTTCTCACTTTACTACACCGGATTCAAGATGTAGAACTGTGAGAACTAATCCCTTTTTAATTTTGAGAGACTTATTTTGATCCTGAAAAATGGGATCTAAAGTAACTATCATCAAGAAAGGCCATTGATCTGTAAATTTATAGGTCGTTACAAAATTTCTTTTCAATTCTGTTACAAAACCCCTATCGATTTAGAAAGATTTTAAACGGAAATAGAATCTTATTAAAAGTTCGTCTTCGATAACAAACTTACCAAAGATGCGACAGAACCTTAATGTCGCATTAAAAAACACAACTACAACACAAACTAAATGTCGTTCTGGCATGGGAAAAGCCGACTGTCGATTTTTTAGTTTACTTATACCACCCCTTACAGGACATGGCTAATAGAGTCATTTCTTAAGAAACAGCCGGGTCCATTCTTTCTGATTCAGAATGATTCAAGTTATAGAGAACTATCCATATTAATATGATTTCATTGCCTTTTAGCGGAGTCTCTATTTTGCAAAAGTATAAGTTGTTGTATCGAAATTTTACAATTCTAAATCGATTCTTAAATTATATATTTCACTCTTTTCAAAGTAACAAAATAAATCGAAAACATTCCATTCAAATGAAAAAGATAAACAAAATGGAAAAAAAGCGAAACCAACTCAGAGGTTTCGGATTTAAAAATTCAAAATTCGGATCCTACAAAATTAGAGAGTTTTTCATTTATGAATACACTGATTCAGAGTTTCTTAGACTTAGTTTATAATTCAAAAATCCTACCGAGTTTCGACGATAAAATCATTTCGAAATCCGGCGTACAAAGATTGATCGAAAAAAACATCTTTTTCACATTTGTATTTTTCTTCGGCGTTTATTTAACAATCTGGAATCAAACCATTCCTGAAATGGCGACTTCCGGAGATTTATCTAAATTCAAATTGATTTCTCTGATCTGCGGAATTTCGGTTTATTCGTTTCTACTACTCCGCCTTGTCGTACTTGCGATTCTTGGAATCCAAACATCCTACCAGACCGTTCTTAGAAACGCGGCATCGGCAATCTTCTTCTCATTTTTATGTCTAATGTATTTTGAAAAATCGTTTTCCATGGTGATTACGGGAGAACTTTTCTGTTTGGGAATTTGCGCTTACACTACGATAGAAACGGGCAGCCTGATTTATTTTCGTCGCTTGAAAAAGGAATATTATCTTTTGTTACCCATCCTTGGCGGGATCGGATTTGGAATTATGGGAAATTTAATCGGAACCGCTATTTATAACGTTTATTGGAATAGCATTTCATACTATACTTATATATTTTTCATTTCCGTTCTCTACCTTTTGAAAAGAAAAATAAAAATCCTAAACGAAGAATACGCACAACTATCGATTCTAAACACGGAAATTCAAGAGGCCATAGACGTAGAACAATCGCATTCAAATTCCGAAGAAGAAATTCTTGAACCTAACGAGCATACGGAAGAGAAAAATCTTCTTAAAGAAGACGATCTAAAACGTGCGGAAGAAAGGATCGGAGGTTTTATCCAAGAAAAACTTTATGCCGACGACAGTATTCGTCTCATCGATCTTTCAGCCTATTTGGGAATCAGTTTACATCAAGCTTCCTTTTATTTGAATAACTACAAAAATATGGGTTTTTCGGATTTTATCAATCAAAACAGAATGAACGACGCGATCCGTCTTCTCCTGGAAAGACGAAATATGAATTTGTTGGATATCGCTTTCGAATGTGGATTCAATTCTTATACGTCTTTTCACAGGGCTTGTAAAAAATGGACCGGTCATTCGCCAAAAGGACTCAGAAAAAATACTTATTTAACGAACGGCTCTAAAGAAGAATATTTTAAAGTATCGATGAATTCTCAAAAAACCGAGATATTGAGTAATAATTTGGAGTTGAATTGATACGATCGGACGTAGAATCATCTTCCGACCTAATTGAAAAGCGCTCTCGAAAGAACTTACATGTTTACTTCTTTTTGCAGAGATTGATTTTATTAATCACTTAAGAATCGGAACGAAAATTTTGTATGTCGTTTGCAAAAGGTTTTTACCCATATTCGGGCAGAGTTCGGTGGCGATGAATAGACAATCTCGCAGAAAAAGAGTAGCAGATATGAATGTTCTTACCGGGATGAATGTATAAATCGGATTTTTAAGTCGTGTATTATCTTTACCGTTTTCTCGACCTTCTTCTTTTCAAGTTATGCGCTTCGGCGAAACTCTATCATCGATTTTCAAAACACAAGAAACAAAAAAAAATCTATTTGGCCAATGAATGCAAATTAGCCAAATAGATTCAGTGTTTTGTTTATGGAGATATAGGAACGAATTTGATCGATCGGATACTATCCGTCCGTAAGAACTTTATATTTTCTTAATATAACTGAATTTTAGTTTAGAATCTCCCCTAGTTATAAACTGACTCAAGTTTTGAATGAAAAAATAAACACCGAAGATGTTCTATATAAGTAATTTGAATTGGATATAAGAACCCTTCGAGCGCAATAGAAGCGAGGCGCCTGAGCGTTCAGTCTTGATTTTTCTGATTAGTAAGAATTAGTTTTGGAAACGTTATAAGGAAGAATCTTATTTTTAAGAAAGAAAGAAAGAGTTTTTAAAATTGTCTACCTGGCCCGTTGTTGAGAACGAAACCAGATAGACGAGTGTAATAGAGTGAGTTCCCTTCTACAATGATAAGTATAACTTATCTCTCAAAGGCGTTCCCTTCAAAATATAAAATGAATAAAATAATATTGAACCGTCAAAAAGTCTTTTCTCTTTAAAATTCAAATTCTTGAATTAAAGAATCTAATTCCAAAGCTTCTTTAAGCTCATCAAAGTTCATCACCGGATTGACTTCTCTCAACTTATTATAATTCATAATCCAATTATAAATCTTTTGATCTTCCGTCATGATAAAGTATCGAGTAAACTTTTCGGAAATTACGTGTAAAATCCCCGTAAAAGCACGCACAAACTCCGAATTCAAATTGGTTACACTTCTGATATCCAATACTAACAATCCCTCCATCTCATAAAAAATAGAACTTAACTTAGCCGGAATTCCCTTTAAGGTTTCATGATTGACCATACCTGCAAATTCGATTACCAAAAGTTTATAACGAATTGCATTGACCTGTATTTCCTTCAATTCGTGTTCAATCATTATAGTTTGATTCATTTCTCGACTCCCGAAAATAAAAAACGATTCTTCTAAAATGAACTTTGAAAAAGCGTCTCTTGATACTTAGAAAAATTATATTTGAATCGATTACGAAAAGCTCTTCAGCTTATAGTCTGAGGGGTAAAATTAAAATACGCAAACTTATCAAATTGTAAATTTTATTCGGACATCGAAAAATAAGAACAAGGCCTCAAATTAATGTGAGAATGAATTCAGTATGAAAAGAATCAGGCCAGCTTCGGAGCAAACTCTTGGAGTAATCTCAAAAATAAATCAAGATTCTTTTAAACGACGTTTTGAAACAAAGTCAAAAATAAAATGCTTTGAGAAATACTTTTCTATAATAGGAAAGAAATGGCCGAAGAAAGCCAAGAATACGAAAATTAAATCTATGTCACAAAGTCTTTAATTCTTAAAGAACAATGAAGACGACCAAAAGTTTTTGTTAAATCAAAAATAATCGCCGTAAGTAAATCGGGTTCGCAGCGATATGGATGATACAATGAAAATGCAAAAACGAATAACAAGCGTTAGATGAATATAAGAACCTATCCGCCAACCGGGCCGGGAACTTGCAACTTGATCTTTCTGGCAAAATAAACTGGCGTTTTGGAACGCGCTGTAAGTAAAATATAAATAAGATTATAAATTCTTATCTTTACCCGCGTAAAGAAACTTCAGGCGCCGAATCACCGAACGCGCGTTAATTGAAAAAACTCAAAACTTAAGCTAAGTTTAGAATCGTCTCCGAATAAAGGATCTCATCCGAAGGTTCCATCAAGTAATATCCCTGGGAATAATCTATATTCAAAGATTTTACCGCTTCCAACTCCTCTTCGTTGGATACGAACTCGGCTACCACCTTTGCTCCGATGGTATGAGCCATTTCCGTTATCGCGGCTGCCAATCGGTACGAGGTTTGGTTTTCATGGATTCCTTGTATAAATTTGCCGTCTATTTTGATAAAATCCGGCTGAATTTCGATCAGTCTTTCAAAGTTGGACCACTCCACTCCAAAATCGTCGATCGCTATTTTGCAACCGATCTCTTTCAATTCTTGTAAAGAACGGGTAGAATTGGACAATCCGTTCCAACGATCGTTTTCCAAAATTTCAAAAATCACCCGATCCGGAGATATTCTGTAATGTAAAAGCCGGTTCATCACCCAAAGCGGAAAACTTTTCTTATCCAAATCGGATTCGGAAATATTGATGGAAAAAGAATATTCGGGATGTTTTGAGAAATATTTAAAAGTTTTCTCGACCATCAAAGGAGTGAGTAATCGAATCAATCCGGTTGACTTTGCGATCGGAATAAACATCGCGGGATTGTACACCTGATCGCCTTCCATGATTCTCGCTAAACATTCATATTTCGTAATTCGATTGAGTTTGTTATCGTAAATCCCCTGAAAGTAAGGAATGATATTTCCAGCATTCAATGCCCCGTTGAATTTTCTGCCCAATTTAAGGTTCGCGTAAATTCGATCCACCTTGTTTGTCGTTTCCGAATAAGGTACGTATTCCACGGAAGAATTGTTACTTGCAGTCATCATTGCAAGTCTCGCCTTATCATATACGTCAGACTGATCGGATGAAACCCCGATTGAAATTTTGACCTGAAACGAAATTCCGTCCACTTCGATACATTCGGATCTGAGAAAGATTCGAACCGCACTTAACATCGAATAAAATCGATCCTCTTCGATTTTCGTAAGAACCGCAATCATATTGTCGTAGATATGGAAGATCTCTCCGTTATGCCCTCCTACAAAACAATTGAGCACGGATAAAAATTCGAATAACATTTTACGATAGGTTTCGATTCCGAAATTTTCGGCGATGGAACCGAAAGATTCGATACGAATGAGAGCGAGAGTTGAATTTTCATTCTCGATCAATCTTCGATCGATTTTTTGTTTTAAATTTTCAAAATTCGGAAAAAGCGTTTCCCGATTGAATAAGTACGTTTCCTCCAATTTCGAACTGAGTTCCGCCACTTTTCGATTTTGAAAGTAGGCCTTTACCGCTTCGGATACGGTTAAAATCAAATCCTCGGAATCCCAGGGTTTGGAAAGATACCGATAGAGATTCGCTTTATTCAGTGCGTTTCCAAGGGTCCTCGCGGAGGCATACCCCGTAAGCAGAACTTTATAGGTTTGAGGATATTCATGATGAATCTGAATCAGCAGTTCGTCTCCGCTTTTTCCACGCAGTACTTGATCACAAATAACCAAAGGAACGTCGATCTGCTCGGATTTGCATCTTTCCAAAATTTCCATTGCAGAATCCGCGTTTTCCGCCATCTCTATGTCAAATCGATTGCCGAAACTGAGTTGAATCGCGTATTTGATACTTCCCAGTATGATAACTTCATCATCTACGATCAATATGACCGGTTTGACATTCAAATTTGTATTTTGGATGAATTCATTGTTTCCCATCATATTTCATCTTTATTGTAAATTTCTTTTTCTTCAGCGAGAGATCCAACCCAAAACAAACTGATTTTTTCCTAAGATGTATCAGTTCTTCTTTTGCCGTTATCACAGACTCAATTGCGCAATTTTTATGGTGTAGAGGTTTCTATCAACTAACATTGAACTTAAAAATTCTTTTTTGATCGTTTGTGCATTAAAAACTTAGAATATTTTTTAACTTTGGATTTCAAACTAAATGGAAATCAGACATCTTAATTTTTTGTAGAGTTATAATTTGAATTGAGATTATTATTTGGGGAAATCCGAAGTGAGTTTAAAATTCGGGCATAATCGAATTCTTCAAACTCGAATCAGAACATGCGTTTGGATCATAAGTACAGACTCGATTTCTACCGGAGGCTTTCGCTCGATATAACGCCTGATCCGCATTTGCAAAAGCTTCTTCCAAATTTAATCTTCCTTGAGCAATTCCGATACTCAAAGTTACCGGATTTCCATCGTCCAAACGAACCTGATTTTCCACTTCCTTACGTAGAACTTCCGCAATGTTGGCGGAAGTTTCTTGACTGGCGCCGAATAAAAAGATCGCAAATTCTTCCCCGCCCCAACGGCAAACGGCATCGGTTTGCCGAATCGAACGACTGATTACTTGGGCGACTTTTACCAGGGTTTTATCCCCTACATCATGTCCGAATTTATCGTTCACTTGTTTGAAATGATCGATATCCACCATTAAGATCGTCCAATGATTTCCGACGGCGAGAGACCTCTGAGTCAATTTTAAAAAACCCCTCCGATTCCAAATCCCGGTCAAAGGATCGGTGTGTATCAACTTGGACACCTGATTCATCGAAGAGCGTAATTTAACGTACAATATCAGTACGATACAAAAAGTAAATACGAGCAGCCAAAATGGGAGAAGAGTTTTTATCGTATAAATAATATATTCAAGAATTTGAATCTCATGAACAAGCCAGATCTCTTCATCCTTTATTTTGATCCCGATCCAAAAACTTCCCTCTTCGAAGAAAAACGATTCCTTTGGAGTCATTATCCCGGAAAACACCGAATAAGGAAGTCTATCGTTTAAACCGAAGGTTCCGGACTTTGCCACGATCTTTCCGTTTTCATCCACTAACATACTTTTCCCGATACAATCCCCACTCTCTAAAATTCTTCGCATCGCATCCAATCCTATGTCGATCGAAGCTACGCCGATGAATTTGCCTTTCACGTAAACGGGTTCGGAGACCGTAATCATCAATCCTTTTCCGGCAAGATCCTCGTAAAGATCGGTTACGATCTGACGCCCGCTAGGATTGGCAAGAGGGTTTGCCTGAGTCCAAAAAGGGCCGGCGTAAAGGTCGTCGGTGAAATAATAATTTTCATCCTTAAACTTCGGAGTGATATAAAGGAATTTTTGTTCGGATAGATAATAGGCCCAGACGACTTCACTTTGTTTTTCAGTCAAGGACTCGAATTGCCCCCTTAAACTCAGCGCGGCTTCGATCTCTTTCAGTAGGGAAGGATTGACTTTAGAAATAGAACCCACCGCGGTTAGAGTTCCCGCATCCGCACCGTCCTTATTTTCTCGACCGATATGAGGAATCCCGAACCGATTTAAGTTCGGATAAACTTTGAATTTTTTAATGAGATTTGGGTTTGCGGGTGCGTCTTCGTAAAAGGTTAAATAATCCGAAATCGACAATCCGAGCGCTCTCGTTTGCGATCCCACTCTACGGATATAATCCTTCATAGCGCGGGCTCTCATTCCGACGACTCGATCGATTTCTTTTTCCATTCTTAGATTTTCATAAATCAAAAAGACGATCATTAAAATAAGAATGATTGCCGAGAGCGAAAAGACGATTCTCTTTTTGATCCTTACATTTTCGACTTGTGTATTGAGAGTCTTTAATTGCAATTTGATCACCTCGATATTATCGGATCGATAAGATCGCTCTAAGGGAACGATGACACGAACTACGTCGAAAAAGAAATCCAATTTCTTTTTTATCAATTACCAAATTCAAACTTGAGAATCTATATTGTAAAACGTAGTCGATCCGAACGTTTTAATCGAGTTCACGTATACGGAATGGAAAAAATATGAAGATTTGACAAAAACAGAATGTTTTTTATTCAAAGAATATGACTTTAGGAAAGAACTTGCGTTCTATTTGAGAAACTCGGTACTCTCGAAAACTTTTTCATAACAAAAGAAATTTCATACGGTTTTTATAATATTTCAGAAGCAATATACGAGTAATAACAGAAATAATTGCACTTTATAACAAGGAAAGATTAAACATCGACTAACTGCAACGTTTGGTCAGAGTATTTCTTCCGTAACGTCGGATATACATACTCGATTTCTTCCCAATGTTTTGGCTTGATACAATGCTTGATCCGCGCGCGCAAAAGTATTTTCTAAACCGTTTTTTCCTCCCCTACCTTCCGAGATTCCGATGCTCAAAGTCACGGGCCGGCCGTCTTGTAAGATCACTTTACTTTCTATTTCTTTCCGAAGATGTTCCGCGATATTGGCGGAGTCTTCCGGATTCGCCCCAAAAAGAAAAACCGCAAACTCTTCTCCACCCCAACGACAAACGGCATCGGTTTGACGAATGTTAGCGTTGAGTATCTGTGAGACTTTGACTAAAATTCTATCCCCCATATCGTGTCCGAACTTATCGTTCACTTGTTTGAAATGATCGATATCAATCATCAGAATCGTCCAGGATTGTCCGTGACGAGTTCCGATCGCAAGAGACTTTTGAGTCAGTCTTAGAAATCCGCGCCGGTTGGCAATCCCAGTCAAAGGATCCGTGTGAATCAACTTAGAAACATGCTCCATCGAAGTTTTCAACTTTATATAAAGAATCAGTACGATCCCGAGCGCGCATATAAGCCCCCAAAACGGAAGTAGATTTACGACGACGGAAACAAGGAATTCAATCGCCGAAATTCGATGAACCAAACGAACTTCGTTCTCCTTGATATCGAAAAAAGCCCAGTAATATCCTCCTTGTAAAAAGAATTTTTCCGCGGGACCGTTAGGAACCTGCGGCATGGAATCGTTTAGATCGATCCGAGAAATCTTTGCGATGATCTTTTTATTTTCATCGATTAGAATACTTTCCCCTATACAATTTCCCACTCCTAAAACTCTTCGCATCGTATCGAGTCCGATGTCGATGGAAACCACGCCGATGAATCGATCCCGAAAATATACGGGCTCGGATACCGTGATCATCAATCCTTGTCCGCCGATATCGTTGTAGAGTTCCGTAATGATCTGTTTGCGGTCGGGATTTGCTTCCGGCTTTGCTTGTGCCCAAAAGGGTCTTTTATATAGTCCTTCGTTAAAAACGTCCCGAGACGGTTTCGTTTGAGGAGCGAAATAAAGGAATTTTTGCGCGGATACGTAATATACCCAAACCACCTCGCTCTGCCTTTCCACCAATGTATCGAACTGTCCGCTCAGATTCAGCGCCGCCTCGACCTCTCTCAAAAAATACGGTGTGACTGAAGATGATGTCAAAGCCGGACCCGAAAATTCCGCCGTAGATGAATTCGTTCTTTTCCGATTGTAGTCTTTGATTCCGAAAAGTTGTAAACTAGGATAGTTTTTGAACTTACGAGAGACCTGTGCGTTCAAAACCGTATCCTCGTAATAAGTCATGGAATGAGTAATCGAAAGCCCTAAGGCTCTGGTTTGATTGCTGATTCTTTGAATATAATCCTGCGTTACTTTCGCCCTCATCCAAACGACACGGTAAATTTCATTTTGCATCTTCTTCGCTTCGTAAACGAACGTCCCGATGATCAGAATCGGTATGATGGCTAAAACCATAAGAATCGTTTTTCTTTGTAATCTTGTTTCGTTTTGATATACGCTCATTCGGTCCCGACTTGCCTTACAAGTACAGAATCGCACGGAATTTATTTCTCCGCAAATGTTTATTGAATTTCATCCCGATGAATCGAATATGATTCTATATTTTAAGAATTTATCGGGTTTAGGCGCAGTTGATAAACCTTGAAAATGATAAGATGAAATCTTTAGGAATCCATACCGGGATTTTAAAAACCGTACAAAAAAACACAAAAAATGTTTTGTTCATGGATACCGACAGGGCTTGTTTCTTCTGAAGAATTCATTTCAAGGATTTGAAAGTCAATTTAGGCGCAAAAAGTTGACTTCTTCGCTCCTTTAAAGGCAGGAAAGAATCTTAAGACTCAAATTATAAAAAGGAAAGCTATAAAAATCTCGGAATGCCCGTTTTCTTAGGAAAAACACATTACAAAAAAGACATAGAGCAACGTAAGTTCGGCGTTACCAATGCGAAAGCGATTATATGTTGCGACCTATCGAACGACTCATAGGGAGTGAGATTGAGTTCAGAGAGCACATTGAGTTCAATTCCGAAGGAATTGTATCTTAAGGCGCTTGGTTAAAGCCAAGGACCGGATTCGCCCGATCTTTATCCATGAATTGGTGTTAGAGTAGGTTTCAGACGGCTCGTCGAACTTACGGGTTCGAAATTCGAGCCATCCAAACTGAGTGACGGCGACAAAGCCTAAATCGTATTCCGGCGTTTTAAGGAGACTCCAATTTCTTTTTTGCCAACTCGTATATGACCTGAAATTGTTCGACTGTCATTTTGTTTTGTTCGCCCACCGGGGATTTTTCGATTTCACTGTGATTGTGTAAGTACGGAATATTCGATTTTTGTAAATCACTCGGCGTGATATAAATCGTCTTTTCCCCTTTTACAACGGATAAATAATCGGCGTCGTTGATTTTTTTTGCATGGTTTTGTCTGTTTTCCAGTTCTATTTGACCCTCGCAATGACAGGTGAACGTCATATCTCCGTATACCGAAGTATAAAATTTCGTTCCTCTTACTCCCGCTGTCGTCGTCGGCGTATGAAGACTCATCCTCTCCCCTTTCAACAACTTATTCGTTAAGATCCAAGAACTTCCCTTATCTTGAAAAAAGGATTTTTCATCGGATTCTTCCCTTACTTGAAATCGGGAATCCGATTGAATTTCAATGACGGTCGAATCTTCCCCGAAAACAAGCGTCGCAACCGACTTTGTTCCGGTTACGATCGTATCTCCGTTTAAGATCTCTTGTGAGACGGTCGCCTTTAATTGTTGTTCTCCTCTTTGAACGGAAACGTCCCCTTTTAAGAACGTAATCGCTCCCTTGGCGCCGTTCGACCGGCTTTTTCCACAATCAAAAACCAATCCGCTCATACATACGACGATGAATATCATCGATATCTTTTTCATACATTCTCCCTTTACTTTAAGAAATTCATTATTATTCATAGACTATTTTTGCGTTAGTCGACCCGCAAGATAACCCATCGGAATATACGCTCCCGCCAAATCCAATACGGTAAACCAAATCGGCGAAGGCAGCATTGTTATATTTGCGATACCTCCCGCTAAGAATAAGAATGCGATCCCCAAAGCAAACTTCATTTTATGGTTTGCGCTTATGATTGCGGTAAGTAACGCTCCGGCAAACGTTCCCAATGCGTGAGCTAAAAAGGGGAAAATAAAATGTTTCGGTTGGAATAAATGTATGGACGTTTTCAATCCTTCCATCGTCGTTACGTCGGCTCCGTTCGGCGGAGGAATGATGTGACCGCTAATCATTATGATTCCCATGTTTACTACGCTGCCGATAACGGCGCCTACAACAACCGCTAATATGTTTCGAATGATCGGATTCATATTCTATTGTCCTAATTTTGTTTTTTGCTTCGACGATTTGTCCCAAAACTCTATCGTTCGTTGAACTTCAAATTTCGGGTTTCCATATAATTTCAACGGCAAAGTAACGGCAAGAATAGTTTTCAACCGTTTCGGTTGGAGTTTTAGGGGAACAAATTTATAACGACCGTCCGGGGGGTTCCCTTTTATCCGAAACAATATTGAGCATGAGTTTCAAATTTCCTTGACGATAGGGGTTTTGCAAAAGTTTATAGGATACCTATATTATGGATTTGATCTATTTAAATTATTTCTCTTTGGCTTCGTTAATCGGGATTCTTTTTATCGGATTCACAGCGTTCTTTTTTTTCTCCATTCAGGAAAAGGCGTCCGGCACGATTTATCTTAGCGTTGGTCTCTTGTTCCTTGGAATCCTTCACGTCGGTTACATGGCGGGTTTTCCATTTTACTCATCTTGGTCCGTTTTTCACAGATGGATCGTGATTCCGTCTCCCTTTTTGGGAGTTTTATTTCTCGTAATGTTCTTTTTTCAATATCCGCAACCGGTTTCCAAAAAGATTATGATTCCCGCGTTTTCAATCGCGTTGTTGGGAGTAGTCATTATCTGCGTTTGGTATTTTTACGAGTCTTTCTCCGCAAAAAGAGTCTTTTACTTTTCGGGCCATTATTGGGACTTTCAAGTTAATTTTTTCTATAAGGTTTATGCAGTAGCCATCATTTTTTATACCTTTCTTTTCGTTGTAATCGGCGCCTGGAGAATGGTAACTCTCAAAGGCAAGGATAGAATCATTACCGGAATCGTCTTAATACCCATGGCTTCGATCATTCTGATTCCGGGCGTGTTCAACGCAATGAGTCGAGACGGCGCCGTTTCCAGAGAATTGTATCAAACGGTTTTGGACATTTCTCTCGTAACCGGTTTGTTTGTCGTGCTTGTGGGTTATATCAATTATACGAGTGAAAAAACTTCCATTCTTTCCAGAATCACCGGAATCACACTCGCTACGTTTTTTCTGATCTTACAGATCTTAAGTATATTCATTTTTAATCAATACGAAGAATCGTACGACTTAATTAAAAAAACGGAGGTTAGACTTTCCGCGGCCGGTTTAGTAGTTTCCAAGGATTTGGAATACGTTTTCCAATACGATCCCGCGACGGATTCCATAACGTCCCTCCTTCCGGAAAATTCCCGGCAACCGGACGAATCCGCGCTGAGAGAATTCCGTTTTTTCAAAATAGCTCATAATCTTTTCGAACTTCCTTCTCTTCCCAATGGGGAATTCAAACAAAGTGCGGAAGATATATTAAAAAATTCTCCTTCCGATTTTGACGCGTATAAAGCGGGTGTAAAAGAGTATCTTTCTTCCAAAAACGAAACTCAACTTTCGGGGAAGGATATGGAATCGTTTTTCGGCGATCTACAAAATACGTTAGTTGTGCTTAGGAACAAATACTTTCACTTACCTCCGAAAGAAAAAAACGATTCGACTTCTTTGGATAAACTGTTTCAATCGAAAACTCCCGGAATCGACGGATATCTAAAAGAACTGAAAAAATTCGCGTTAAATCCGGACGTGACGGATTCCGCAAAAAGAAATAAAATTTTTGATACGCTTCTTACACAGATAAGAAAGCCGGACGAAAGAACATACAAAGGGGAAAGAGTTTATGAATTCGACGGTTCGATTCCCAAACATTATATTTCCTATTTTTACGCGTCCGAAGGAAAAATCTACGAAGTAGGATTTCGATACGAATCTTTAAGGGCCTATCTCCATCCTACCGGTAAAATTCTTTATATATCTGCGATTTGTATTTTGTTTCTTGTTCTATTCGGATTCCGTTTTTTCTTTCAAGGAGCTTTGCTCAATCCTCTCGAAGATGTGGTGGTCGGTTTAAGGGAAGCCAATTCCGGAAACTTAGAATATCGTCTTCAAATTAAGGTGGAGGATGAAATCGGATTTATCGCTCGTTCGTTTAACAAAATGGCACAATCCATTCAAACCACAAGACAACGCGTGCATTCTTCGGCTGAAACATTGGATACGTCGGTGACGGACTTTTCGGAATTTACGAGTTTAACCGGCGCGAAAATGGAATCGCAAGCTTCTTCCTTGGAAGAGGTCAATGCTGTGATCGAATCCTTATCGAAAACCTCGGAAAAGAACGTCGACTCGATCAGAATTCAAAACGAGAATCTGATCGAACTGAATCAAAAGTCCCAGGTTCTTTTGGACGTAATCGCGAAAATATCGGAATATTCCAAAGGTTTGGATACGAATGCGAAAGAAAGTAAATTGGAAATGGAAGTAGTGAAGAAGTCGGTTGAAAAGACGGGCGGATTCTTAAAGAACATTTCGAGTTCGTTTCAGCGTGTGGATGAGATCAATCGTATCCTCGGAGAAATAGCGAATAAAACCAATCTCCTTTCTCTGAACGCTTCGATCGAAGCCGCGCGAGCGGGTACGGCCGGTCGCGGATTTGCGGTTGTGGCTCAGGAAGTTAGTAAACTTGCAGAGTTTACAGCCACCAATGCGAAGATGATTTCGAAAGTGGTTCAAGAGTCGCTCGAGTTTATCGAAGAGGCGAATACGGCGTCTCGTGACGCGGATCATTCGACCGAGAATCAGAGCGTCAAGATCAATCTTACCGTATCTAAAATAGAAGAGATGAGTCGTTTGTATGAACGCGGAACTACGATAGTAAACGATTTCGTAAATAATCTTGAGAGAACGAAAAAATTATCGGATGAATTGTTTTATTCCACGGAAGATCAGATGACGGGTCAGAAGGAAATGATGAAGGCGATGTTCGAGCTTGAAAAGGAAGTCAACGAGATCGCACAGGAATCCGTAAAAATTCAAGATGGGATTTTGAAGATCAAAACTCAATCGAGTGATTTGAAGGCTTTGAGCGTCGTTTAATCGATTTTGTTGAAAAGCGGGGTCCGCAATTTCGTACAAACGACGTTTCTTAGAAGGAATGAGAATCAATTGATTATCGATGATTTCGATAAAACATTAGAGTTGTTGATTATTCTACTCACTCGTCCTTAAACAGTTCGTCCGTAAATCTTGAATCTCCCACCAATCTGCTTTCTAAAAGATTAAAACCGACTCTTCGGAAATACGGTTCGATGACCTTGAGATATTGTTTTTTGGTTCTTACGTAAGCGTAAGGATCTTCGAAGTGGATGTCTTTTTTCATCCGGATGTAGTCGTCCTTTGTGGGAACGGAGAAATAGAGATACTTTACGATTTTATGAAGTTTTTCGAAGACGGATTTTAGATCGCCTTTGATGTATTGAACCACGGAATTACAGATTCCAAGATCGAAAGGAAGATGAACAAAATAGGAAAGGTCCAACTCTTGAACGGTTGTGTTTAAAACGGAGATGTTCCACGATCGAATCCATTTCTGAACGAGAAGTTCGTCGAGCATCTGTTCGGAAGGATCGATGGCAAGAACCCTTCCGGGTTTGAAAATTTTCACCATCTCCTTTAAGAGAATTCCCTTTCCGAATCCGAAGTCCGCGACGGAATTTACGTCGATTTCCATCAGATTCAGAATCGATTTCGCATAACGTGCGTGCTCTTTGGCGTTAAACGTGGCGTCAACGTCGGTTCCGGAGCCGTAAATATCCCTCCAGTACGCGGTTTCAAACGGTAGTCCGTTGGCTCCCAAGGTCAGGTCGTCGTCGGAAGACTCTTCTTCGGCATCGGCTCCGAAATTCAGTTTTTCCTTATAGAAGTACGCGGAATTTTTTCCTTTGAAAACGGAGTTCTTATCTTTTAAATTCGACTTTTTTTTCCAAATCGATTTCAAAGATTCGGTTCCGGACTTAAAGCAGAGGAAGAAAACATTCCCGTTAGAAAACGATTCAGGCTTTTTTCGCCGGTCTTAAGCAAAAGTTGAGACTTTGCTTTTCCGACTTGAATCTTGATCTGAGTGTTCTCTTTTTCACCGGAGATGACTTTCGTAAGAAATCCGGTGATCAAAATCTGTTCTCCCGATAAAAAGATATACTGCGGATTTTTAAACTTATAACGTTTGAGCATCTCTCTTTTGTCCGCGAGCCAGACTTCTTCCAAAAACAAATAATCCCGATTTTTCCATTCCTTCGGTCGTGCGGATTGAAGTCTTTGTTTGGAATGAAAATACACGTAAGACGAAACCGCGGGACTCGCGTAAATTTTTTCGTCCGTCTGAATCACAGACCTACTCTTAAGATTGACGAGGTCTTTCGTAAACGCGCTCAACTTGGTCGCGTTGATTCCGGTCGTCGGTTTAACGGAAAAATAAGCGGAGACGAGTAAAATCACGATCAACACCGCGCTCGCCGCGACGCTGCTCAGTTCTTTTTCGGATTTTAAAAGAAAACTTCCGATATAAAGGATCAAAAACAACGGCCCGAAATTCGCCAAGTAACTCCATAAGAGTTTGTAAAACGTTTCGAATGAATTCGCTCCGTAAAATTCGGCGGTAATCAAAACGGTAAGTAGAGTTAAAAAAACTCCCATGTAAACGAGTAACACCAACTGAGGAATGTTCCTTCTCTTAAAAAAAACGGATTGGTGTTTCTTTCTTTCCCGAATTCCGACCGTTCCGGCCTTGATTACGAAAATCGTAAGACCTACAAAGAAGATCGTAAAGTGAGAGAAAAAACTTCCCAGCAAACAGACGGCGAGTAGGAATATGTCGCCGAGGGTCTCCATTCTAAACGCGAGAAACAATATCAAAAGGAAGAACAAGCTAAAACATTCCGGATAAAAAACCGAAGGTATCGAATACGTCAGCGGCGTAATCGCGGATAAATAACAGAGAAGGTAATGATTGGGTTTCCATTTTTCTCTCTGAAGTATTAAACCGATCCAATGAATCCCGGAGGAAAAAATAAACGCGGAAAGTGAAAACAGAGCCGTGGTATAGTTGAGTCCGGTGATCGATTTCCAAAGATCCAGAACCAAAAACGGAAGCGGCGGTTGATCGGAGTAAAACTTTCCTTCCTCCGTTAAAGAACGGAGATTGGCGAGCATCTCCATCGCCTCCGGATTTAAAGGTTCTCCAAACCAGTTGTAAAGTAAGGTAAGAACGACCGCAAGACCGATCGCAGATAGGAAAACGAAGATTGGGTTGGCTTTATTGCTTCTTTCTAAGTCCATTGGGTTCGTAGTGGTTTTCGCGGAAATCAAAGCAAGGATAAAAATTTGGGTGAAATTCTACCAACACATTTTGAAGTAACAATGAGAACCTCGAATCGGGACGGAATTCATGGAAAATAAAAATCATATCCTATACGACAAAACCGGAAAACCATCCAAAGAACCGGCTTGGATTTTCAGAACTTACGCGGGCCATACAAACGCGAGAGAATCCAACGAACTTTTTAGAAAAAACCTTTCCAAAGGCCAAACCGGTCTTTCCATCGCCTTCGACCTCGCGACTCAATGCGGTTATAGTTCCGATCATGCGATTGCAAGACCGGAAATCGGTAAGGTCGGCGTTCCGATCAACACCCTGGAAGATTTTAGAATCCTATTCAACCAAATCCCGATCGAGGAAATGAATACTTCGATGACGATCAACGGAACTTCGATGTATCTTTTGTCCCTTTACGTCGCGCTCGCCCAAGAACGAGGAGTGGACGTTTCCCTTCTTCAAGGTACCACCCAAAACGACATCATCAAAGAATATCTCGCGAGAGGAACTTACATCTTTCCTCCCGCTCAGTCCATCCGAGTCATCGTCGACATGTACGAATACTGTCTGAAGAACATTCCGAAATGGAACCCGTCTAACATCTGTTCGTATCATTTGCAAGAAGCCGGTGCGACTCCGGTTCAAGAACTCGCGTTCGCACTCGCTACCGCGATGGCGATCCTGGACGCGATCAAGGAAAGAAACTGTTTTACTCCGGACGAGTTCGAACAGTGTGTGGGTAGAATTTCATTCTTTGTAAACGCGGGAATCCGTTTTGTGGAAGAGATGTGCAAGATGCGCGCCTTCACGGATATGTGGGACGAAATCACAAGAGATCGTTACGGAGTTAAACAGGAAAAGTACCGTCGTTTCCGCTACGGCGTTCAAGTAAACTCCTTGGGTTTGACCGAGGAACAACCCGAAAACAACGCGTGGAGAATTTTGATCGAAGCGTTAGGCGTCACCATGAGTCGGGACGCGCGTTGCAGAGCGCTCCAACTTCCCGCTTGGAACGAAGCCCTTTCTCTTCCGAGACCTTGGGATCAACAGTGGTCTCTTAGACTTCAACAAGTCCTCGCGTATGAAACGGATCTTCTCGAATATCCGGATCTATTCGAAGGTTCTAAAGTTGTGGAAAGCAAGGTAAAAGAACTCAAAGAAGAGGCTTACAGAGAAATCCAAAAAATTCTGGATATGGGCGGTGCGATCAAGGCGATCGAAAACGGTTACATGAAATCTCAGCTTGTTAAGTCTCAATCCGAACGCCTTTCCAAAATCAACAACAACGAACTCATCATCGTCGGTAAGAACAAATGGACCGAAGGAACCCCTTCTCCACTCATGACCGATCAAGACGGTGGAGTTTTCAAAGTGGATCCTAAGTCCGCCGAAGAAACTCTGGAAGTCCTTGCTAAAACGAAAGCGAAAAGAGACGCAAACGTCGTCAAAGCCGCGCTTGCAACTCTCGAAGCCGACGCAAAAGCAAATCAAAATCTAATGTATGCTTCCATCGAATGCGCCAAGGCGGGAGTTTCTACGGGAGAATGGGCGGACGTTCTCAGATCCGTCTTTGGAGAATACAGACCCGCAACCGGTGTCGAAGGACAAAAACTCAATCTCGAAACCGACAAGGTGCTTCGAGTGAGAGGTAAAGTGGAAGCGTTCTTAAAAGATAGAGGCTCCAGACCGAAAATCGTGGTCGGCAAACCGGGGTTAGACGGTCATTCCAACGGCGCAGAGATGATCGCCGTTTCCGCTAAACACGCCGGTTTCGACGTGATCTATTCGGGAATTCGTTTAACACCGGAAGAAATCGTTCAGACCGCGGTGGAAGAAAACGCGGACGTGATCGGCGTTTCCATTCTTTCCGGTTCTCATTTGGAACTTGCGGAACAGATTTTCTCGGAACTGAAACACTACAAAGCGGATATCCCCGTCGTATTCGGAGGAATTATTCCTCCCACCGACTTTGACGCTCTGACAAATCTCGGAGTAAGAGCGATCTTTACTCCGAAAGATTACGATTTGATGGACGTGATGGAAAGAATCATCGACATCATTTCCACAACCGTCAAGGCCGCATAACGTCTGTTAAACTTCGGACACGGTCGTGAAACGGATAGAAAAACTCGCGGATCTTATCGAAGGGGCGCGGGAGGGTGAAAAATTTCCTCTCGCAAAACTCATCTCCGGTTTGGAAAGACCGGATTCTTTCGAGTTTAGGAAGAATCTTTTCGAGACACTTGCGGCGCTCGGACTCAACGGTAAGAATTCTCTCACCGTAGGTTTTACGGGAACTCCCGGCGCGGGAAAGTCCTCTCTTTTGGGCGAACTTGCGACCCAATTTTTAAAATCGGATAACGGGGAAACGATGGCGATCGTTGCGATCGATCCTTCCAGCCATATCTCCGGCGGTTCGTTGCTCGGCGATAGGACCCGTCTTTCCTTGCCTGCGAGGGAAAAAAGAATTTATTTCCGTTCTCAACCCAGTCAGTTGGAACTCGGCGGTGTCAATCCTTACACGTTTCACGTTATCCGGCTTTTACGTTGTTTTTTTCGCTACGTGTTTATTGAAACGGTGGGCATAGGCCAAAACGAGATCGAGGTTTCCAAACTGGTCGATCTTTCGTTTTTAGTCTTGCAACCGTTAGGCGGCGACCAGGTCCAGTTTATGAAAAGCGGGATCATGGAAGTTCCAGATTCTTTCATTTTGAACAAATGCGACGAGGAAGTTCTGGCGAACTCCAGTTATCATATGTTGATTACGACCTTGGAATTTTTAAAAGACGTCATGCCTGGAAAAATTCTTCCTCCCGTTTTCAAAACTTCCGTCAAATCCAAACAAGGTATTTCCGAACTTCTGGACTTCGTTCGAACGGCAAATCCTTCCTCCGATCGTTCCAAGGAAACGGTTCTGCAATTGAAAAAATGGATCAAAAACGAATTCGGTAACTTCGGTCTGAAGATCATCGAACGTCTCCCCTATTCGAGTTCAGAAAATTTCGAATTTCTCGAAGACGCTGCGCTTCGGGAAATTCGAAAAAATCTGCGATCTTAACTTTCGATTGCGATCGGTTCGTCCAATCGTACCGGCGCCTAACAAGGCTTTGGTGAGTTTTAGAAGGCGGTTTTCGTATATTACGTTTCGGCAAATATTCAGGAACCGCGGCGATAGATTTCGGTCATCGGGTTCGGTTTGAATTCCAATTCCCTGGATATTAGATTTTGTCGTAAATCGAGCGTCCATATCATTTTGTAAGTCCCGTGAAAACTAGGAACTCCTCTATTTAAAGTTTCCACGATAGAATCTCCGACCCCAACGTCTTCCAACCAAAGCATATAATTAAAAAGATAACATCGCGATACCCCATGCGCCGCCGCAAGCGCACCTAAAATCGCCCAAGTTCCGGTATTCACGCGAATACTTAACTTTTTCATTTTCCCGACTCCACGGTTGTATTTGATTTTACCCGCCTTGTAATGGAGACGTTTCATCGCCGCAATGTATTTCCCATATCTTCGTAACAAAGACGGAAGCCGCCTCGGAAGAATTTTCTTCTCTTCCGGACTCAAACGATCCCAATAAGTAAGCGGGACCAAAAGAGAATCCAAACCGAACGGACCCTCAATCAAAGCGGATTCAATCTTCTTACCGGAAGAAAACCATAACATTTCCATACACATTACGGTTCTCGGAACGGTTACAAAGGAGCGAATTTGCAGATTTTTTTTGAATTAAACTCCGAAATCGAACAACACTTCTCCTTGACATAGGAAATTTATTTCCTATTCTAACGCGGATTCGGTATAATAAATGCGAAAGCGATTATATGTTTCGACCCACAACGCGCCCCTTAGGAAGCGTTGAGTTTAGAGTGATGCAAGAGTTAGAACGTCTCGCTTCTAGGGTCGCTCGACGGGAAGAAACATTGAGTTCAAGCGCGGTCCGGCCTTGGCCGGATTCGCCGAAACTTTTTCCAGGAATTCACTTATTCTATTTTCCTATGAATCTTATGAAAACCATTCTCATTTTTTTACTTTCCATTCCTCTTTTTGCACAACATCCCAATCACGCGATCGGAGAATCTTTCCTCAAGATTTCCAAACGAGCGAACCTTCCGGATGCAACAATTTCAGGCTCGGGTATACGCGCGGTCTTACTCGTGGGAGACGTGGACGGAGACAACGGACAAGGAACGTTAGGTTATATTAAGAATATGCAGGATCTCGCAAAGATACTGAGAACAAGGAACATTCAAGTAACCGAATATTACAGTCCCAATAATTCGTGGGAACAGATCAAAGGATCGATCCAAGGAGCAAACCTGGTTCTTTACGCCGGACACGGAATCGGAAGCAACCTGACCCAAACTCCCTATCATCAAAAGTATGTGGGAGGTTTTGCGTTGAAGGGAAAATTCGTTTCCAATGAAGACGTCGAAAACACTCTCAAGCCGGCGCCGGGTGCGATCGTACTTTTTTTAGGCGCTTGTTTTACGGCCGGGAACATGGCTTACGACATGGGAGTTATAGACGCCGAAGAAACGAAACACAGGATTTCCATGTATTCCGCGCCTTTTTTAAAAGCGGGCTTTCAAGGTTATTATGCGACATGGGCTCCTTGGACGGCTCAGAGTATAATCGCAGAACTTTTTACGGATAAAACGTTCGGTTCCGTCTACGATACTCAGACAAATCTTTCCGAAGTGACAAAGATAGATCACCCTACCGATTCGAACGGAAAATTATTCTATCATAAAGGGAGAATGGAATCCAAAGTCGTCTTCGACTACGCCTTTGCTGGAAATCCAAACGCCCGCATATCCGATAAAGCTTCGCATAACAACGCACAGACGGTCTTAACCCCAGAAGAACAAACCGCAAAGAACGCCGCTCTTATCAAAGCGGTTTATAAGAAGGATGTTAAAACCGCGACCAAATTGTTAAACGAAGGAGCGGACCCGAACGCGGAAAACAAGGGTTGGAGAATACTTCATCTTTCCGTATATTTCGATCTTCCCGAACTGACAAAACTTCTTTTGGATAAGAAAGCAAATCCTAACTATCAAGTGGACGGTTATACAGCCCTTTCCTTAGCAACTGCTTACGAACGCACCGAAATCATCTCCCTTCTCGAAGCGGCTGGAGGAACCAAGTCCCGATCGACTTCCGTTAAACCAAAACCTTAAGTGTCGACACAAACATCGGATCCATCGCGGGAACAACAGACGCTTACGCGGAAAAAATCCGTCAAGTTTCGAAATATACGTTCGGAAAAGATCATTTCAAAAGTTTAAACGCATGCGTCCAGGATTGGGATAAAAGGCCCGGTATACACCAGAGAATACAAAGAGGTTCGATCGCTCTCGCGGCTTCCATCTTTCCCATGTCTTCCGTATCCCAGCCGAATGAATCCAAAATTTCCTTCACCTGTTTTTTGGAGAAGTCGTTGTTTCCACAGATAAACATACTCGGCTTTCCGTCCTTCAACTGAGGATTTACCATCAAAGCGCTCCCGACCGAGCTAAAACACTTTACGAAATTAGCATTCGGTACTTGTTTCTGAAGTTGCTCCATTAGAGATTCATTGTATGATGTGAAAAATTTCAAAACTCCGTTTTGCGGCGGCTCATCCGAAATCGGATTGGTAGTATCGATGATCGTTTTTCCGCTTAACGAATCGTTTCCAGCCAACTTCAAAACGTCCGAGGCGATATTTCCTTTCACTGAGAGGACCATAATCTCCGCAAAGGCGGCGGCTTCCGCGAAAGTTCCGATCGAGGCGCCTGCTCCGGCCTTAGACAACCATTCTTTGAGTTTTCCGGAATCTCTCGTGCCGATCTTCACTTCGGCCCCGTATTTTAAAAATCCGTTCGCGAGAGTTTGACCGACAATACCGGAGCCTAAAATTCCAATTTTTTTTCCTTTCATAATCTCTCCTATAACCTTATTGATTCGGTTTCATTGGAAAGAATCAAACAGGATTTTTAGAAGGTTGCATCTTTTTATCAACCTCGCGGCACACCTTACTTACAAATAAAGGGGATGAAAAAGTTGTTCTTCCTTTCTTAAAAAAGGAACTTTAAGACTTGTTCTAAAACTTTCATATACACCCTTAGGCCATCCCCAAGGAAAGAATACACTCAGTCGATTATTTTCGGTGATAGATGGATATTGGATTCGTTTTAAAGAAAGTCATTTACACAGGATTGCTGACAACACCAACAAAAATTGTTTTTCTTCCTTTAGTATATCAACATTCTCTTATTTCTCAACGGCTCACTATCCGTTCTCTTCCAACTTCTCCAAATCCTCATAGCGAACTTCCAATTTCACAAGTTTGTCCGTGAGGGGATTAAAGTAAACACAAGTGACTTACGCTTCCACTTCGCCGGGCTATTTTGCTGGAAAAAAAAGCCCGGACCCGGTTTTGTATAAACCCAATAAGATCTGAATATTCGGAAAAACCACTATCCACTGATTCCTAAAATCTATCCACTAACATCAAGGCGCATCCACAAACATCTTTGGCCCGTTCTCTTGTCTCTTATCGCTTCGCCTAATACATAGCCTTTCTTACTTTTCTTTTCCTCTGCTTCCATTTCTTCCCCCAGTTTGAAAACTCATTCTCTGGGTTCCGATTTTTCTTCTCTTTCCTTGATGTTCTCCCTCCGTTTGTTTTTAGTTCGAAGGGAGTTTTTGTTTTTCTCGATACGTGATAATTTCTTTGAATCTGCGTTTTACTTGGGAAGATAAGGGAGTATTTCCTTAATACGCTCCAAATCCTCCGGAAACATCTGAACTTTCACAAGTGCTTCCTTCTCTGCGTCAAAGTAAACGCAACTTACTTCCGGGTTCCAAGCTACTTCGACATACATCTTTTGGCCCGTTCTCTTGTCTCTTACTGCTTCGCCTAACTCAAAGCCTTTCTTACTTTTCTTTTCCTCTGCTTCCATTCTTCCCTCTACTTCAAAAGTAATCTCGTCCCCGTTCTACTGAAAGAACGCTTTTCACTCTATACACATTCTATTTTTCTAATTTAATATTTTCTCTCGGAAAAGCCACTATCCACTGATTCCTATTTACTGAACCCTAAGTGGTAGGTTTAACTTGAAAACATTAATATCACTTTTCAGATACATCCAAATAAATGCTATTACATGTCGCTAAATTTCCGCATAGACTGGCAAGCGCGCTATCCCGCGTTTCAGGAAAGCCAGCAATAAGTATTTGATGTATATTGCTTTTGGATAAATTCTCTTTTAGGCCGGCAACTGAAATTTTTGAACTCCTGACCTTACCTTTACTTATTGACTTCGCGCTATGTAAAGCGCCGAGAATGTAATTCACTTCCTCCGAATTGTATATTAAATCACCATTGGCAGAATACATCAAAGGTTCATATAGAACTAAAAACGCAGGGAGATAAGTATAGCGGCGACCTCCTAACTCGAAATATTTGGATTCTCGATATTCTACATACAATGTATGATAAAAGATCGCATCCACCTGATACTTCTTTGCCATTTTTTGAATGTATTCCTTTTTCGGAAAATATACATCCGTAGGAAACACTGTCGGATATTCGTTTATTGTGATTTTAGCTATCTTTTCAAAATTAACACTTTCTTTCGAAAGATCCTCCGTATATTCCACCGTTTGAAATTCGTAAGCCCCTTTGCTAAGTATGCTTTCGATCGCTCTCTTTAGAAAATTCCCAGTTTCACGAACACTCTCTCTATATTCTTCCGACTCTTTTGCGTTCGGCTGGAAGTCGGATTCTTTGGGAAAATAATTCGGCACAAAGTCCTTAGATATATACACCGGAAGCACCAGGACTTTTTTGATATCGCTCTTTACCTTCTCTTTTGGAATCGTAAAGTGATGCCCAAGGCACTGAGTCAGTAAAAGCGCAATTGCTGATATACAAATTGTATGGTAAGAATTCCTTATTTGCAATCGATTCATTCTTTTCTCCGTTTGTTTAATTCTTAGTAAGCTTCTTCTTTTAGTAACTTCAAGATTTCAGTATATTCTGAAATCTTCAAATCACTTCCTCTCCCGTAGGATACGATGCTCGTGTTTCTTCCTCTTTCGGTTCGATCTCGTCAATTCCCAGCTCGACTACGTTCAATCTACCACTCGCGAAATACACACATT
>NZ_ANIK01000020.1 GCF_000347175.1 Leptospira alstonii serovar Sichuan str. 79601 | reverse complement strand
CAGAACGATCTTAGTATTCGGTTTTCTTTTTACGGTTTCGTTATGGGCGGAACCTCCAAGACCTTCTAATGTTCCGAAAGGTGCGATATATGATGAAAAGAATAATGGTTTTGCCCTACGAGAAATGGATGGTTCTATTAGAAAGGAAATAGAATGGAATCGTCTTGGGATAATTGAACGTGAAAGTTACTCGATTGATGATTTACATGATTTTACTAGCTATGTAGACGGTCGCTGGTATTCGAGAAAGCAGTATTACGGATTTAATATAGACAAAGCTAAAATACTTCCACCTCGTGAAAAGCCGAGTTCGATTCCAAAAGAAGCCGAGTTCAACTTTGATTTTCGTAAATGGGAATTGGGCGAAACTAAAGAGGGAAAGAAAGAAGGCGTTTGGAAACTTTGGTGGCCTACGGGAGAAGCGGGAGGCAGCGTTGAATACAAAAACGGAGTTTATGACGGTAAGCTTAATGTGATTTGGGAAAACGGTAAGACCAAAGAAACGTGCGTGTACGCATCGGGAAAAGAAGATGGGGAAAAATTATTATATCATGAATCCGGAAAGCTGCATTGGACGGTAAAATACGTCCATGGATTAAAGGAAGGTGAATCCTTCCAATATTATGACACAGGTGAATTGAAGTATCGGACGCTGTATGCAAAAGGTGAAGCGACGATGCAGGAAAGATTTGAAAACGGTAAACTTGTAGAAAGGAGATTTTTTAAAAATAAGAAGGTCATCAAACACGAGAAGTTTTAAATAAAGATAAAGAGTGAAAGAGTGAGTTTGCCGTGCAGTGCAGAAAGCACACCAAAGGTAGAAAGCCGGGTCCGGAAAACCGGACAGTGAAAAAACCGGTTCAATTTCTGCTTAATAGACATTTCTCAGAACTGTGTAATCAGTGCTCAAAAGGAGAAAAATTCAAAATTTTGAATGACTACTTCTGAAATTTGAAGCTTTTTGATTGCTAATTTTTTTAAAAACTGAGTCAGTAGAACTGAATATATTAAAAATATAATGAACATTTCAGTTTATTGAGGAGTAAGCAAAATGGGTTCGAATTTAGCGATAAAAAAGAATTTTCATAAAAAAATAGAGGGAAGAAAGCAGAAAATAAAACGGATTAAGGGGATATTGAAAAATCTTAATCTTTCTGAACTGGCAGAAGTGGAAGAATTTGCAGAATTTTTATTAATGTGCTCGATAGAACAGGAACAGCTTTCGGATGCTTGGGCTGATATGAATTTACCTGTGCAGAATCCACAAAAACCAAAGCTTCGTCTTGTTAAGTAATTGAGTATTAACAATAAATATCCTAGGTCAAAAGTTGGCAGATGTTAAGTATAAATTCAGATTGGACTTGAACGCTTCGCATTTGTTAGTTGTCGTAGCACTACTCTGTGAAATCTGAAAAGGCACAGTTCGGAAATTCGAACAGAGAACAGCGGATTTCGTAGGAACCGCAGAAAAATCCCCGCAAATAGAAGTAAAGATCCTGAGTATAATATATTAAAGAAGACAATAGATGATACGATCGAAAGAAAATGAGGAAATACCGAAAGCGATTAAGAAGCAGCTTGACGCTTTGTTAGAAGCAGGAGTCGAAGGAATCAATGTAGGATACTTGGAATATATCCAAGACAAACCGGAACCTAAGTATTATCCCTTGGTGGAAACTGGACTAAGAAGTAAAAAAATCGACCAAGTCATAGCGGGAGCTTATTTAGCGGTTTCTTGGAAACTGAAAGAATTTGCGCCGCTTTTGCTTTTGTGGGACGCAAAGGGAGAAGCGGAAAGAAGTGTACTGCAAGCGATCCATACTTATCTATCCGATCGCAAGAAGACGCTTACGGAAATTAAAGATAGATCGCCTGCCGCACTTGCGACCGTAAAAATGATGCACAACATCCGAAATCCCGACGTATTGGATTGGGAAATTTTGATATCTTCTTTTGATCTGCTTTTGAGTATTGAAGGGAATCACAACTTCTTAGCCGGTAATTTTTTGTCGGATTTAGTATATGCATCGGTTCGAATGCTTGAGTCTCAGACTCCGGGCCCGGAAATAAAAAAGGAATTACGAAAACGATTTAACCGATTGGATCCGGATATGCCCGTCGATGATCCGTATTTACATGAGGAACTTTTAAAACGTTTCCGAGCGCATTTACTTTGATCGATTTTTATTCTTAATCCCGCTGCGATCCGCGTGAACGATCATTGAGTTTTGAAAATCCTGTGACGAAACTTCGATTGAATTCATAAACTAGAATATACGAAAAAAATATGCGATCCAAGGAAGAAACTCGATTTCGCTCTCTACGGATCGCTAAATCGTTAGAAAGGCTCGGGGGAGGCTGTCTCTATCATAAAATCATACTTTTTGCAAATAAAAAGCGGCGCTCTTGTCGGAACACTTGCGTTTTATTGTATGTAACATCCTAATCCCTACAATTTAATCACTAGCCACTTGAAACGTGCGTTTTCGGTCCCAGAACGCTCCCCTTAGGAAGCGTTCTGTAAAAGGATCGTCCGGATATTCGGACAAAGAAAAAAGCGGCTCCGTAAAAACCGCAAGGATGAACTCTATACATTCTTAATTTATAAATTACTTAAATATATGGAGTTCATCCTAAGGGCAATTTACTTTGATTTAGCTCCGGCAATGTAATCGGTAGGAATTGTTTTAAAGTAAAATTCTAGCGTAATCACATTATGAACTATTAATAATCCCACTTATAACAAAGTCCGTCCTTATCAAGACACCTGTCTTTGTTATTGAGAGCCAGGCATTCTTCTTTACCTTGATAATTTTCAAGACCCGGAGCAAAACGAAGGGATCTTGCCGACCTCGTTTGAACCGAGGTTACGCGTTGGCAAGTCGGTCCATCCTGATTGAGAGGAAGGCAGCCGACATCTTTGGCTCCAACCATACAAAACAAACTTCTTCCGTTGGAATAAACGATTTTTGTCCGCTTTTCTTCCGAAATATTCTTATAATCTTCAAAGTCGACCGTAGAAAAAACGGAACTAAACCCGG
>NZ_ANIK01000019.1 GCF_000347175.1 Leptospira alstonii serovar Sichuan str. 79601 | reverse complement strand
TTCACCGTTCGTTTAAAAACGTGGGAGCGTATTAGGGGTCAGTGGATAGAAATCAGATGTCAGGGTTAAAATTTTTCCGTTTTATCCATTATGGCACGTATGAGATCCGGGTTTCACCGTTCGTTTACAATTAGGGATCAGTGGGTAGGGATCAGGGATCAGGGATCAGGGGTTAGGGTTAAAATTTTTCCGTTTTTGGGAAAAGCTCTAAAATACGTTTAAATCCCGAATTTAAGTCTCATTTTTTGATTTTTTTGTGGCACAAAAAAAAGGCGAGGGGCGTTGGCATAGTTGAACCAATTTGGAGGATTCAACTATGTTTCAAAAAAAAATAGCTGTGGTGTTGTTCTTAACGTTGCTTTTTTCGAACTGCGACGGCAAAAAAGACGACGATTCTATCAACAATGCGCTTCTCCTGGCGGCGCTTCAGCCTAAAGATCCGGGTGTTTCCGGAGTATATGCCGCTTTGAGCCTTCTAACCGCAAACAATAACCCCGGACAACAGGGGGCTTATTCCAGAGGGAATGTATCTCCTTTTGCGACAATCAATCAGTCTCAGGATTGCGCTTTGGGCGGAAAGATGACCTTGTCAGGTGATTACACCGACGGTCAAACGGCCAACGGATTTAGTATGCAATATACTGGCACGAAGATGACGTTTGAAAATTGTCAACAAATGGCGCCTACGATGCAGGATAGCGGAACCTCCCAGGTTACGATTCAAGGAGAAATGACCTTAGACGGGAATGCGGAAATGGTAATGGATGGGAATTTTAATCCGAATGCTCCGCTGACTGAGATGAAATACACGATGAACAGTACTCAAAGAATGCGTACAAGTTCTTACACCGTGAACGGCTTCTTATATCCGAAAATCGATCTTACTTTCACATCGAACAATGCAAAGTATACCATTGCTAATATGGACGATATAGATAAAATGACTATAACGGTCGAGGAGACCGTGGAAATTACCGGAACGATCGGTGAGGAAAAGGTAAAAGATTCACATACCTACAAATCTACAATTAAACTGAAGTGATTTTTTAGCCGCCGGGTAAACAAGGCTCGGCGGCCGAATTGAAGTCTTATTGCTCTCGCCGATGAGATTGCCGATATGGAAAATTTTCATTTTCCATATCGGCTGATGGCTGATCCAAAATTCAAATTTCTTCGAGTTGATCTTAAAATTCTTTTACAATTTGTCGCAAAACTCAAGGTCGTCGGCTCGGAAGCGTACTAGGGGTCAGTGGATAGAAATCAGATGTCAGGGTTAAAGTTTTTCCGTTTTATCCAGTATGGCACGTAAGAGATTCGGGTTTTACCGTTCGTTTACAAATAGGGGTCAGTGGATAGAAATCAGATGTCAGGGTTAAAGTTTTTCCACGAATTCACGTTCATATACGGATATCGAAAACATCAGTTTCGTTGGAGGGCTTCTTCAAAGGAACCTTGGATCATTTTGAAGACCTCTTGCCAACTTTCTTCCACCTCGTGAGAATACCAGGGTCCAAGCCATTCTTGCAAAGCAAAAAGCCAGGCTTTTTCCAGGAGGGGAATTTCTTCCGCTCGGTTGCAGATTTTGATACATTCCATTCCGAAGTTGCGAATTGCTCTTTCCAGTTGAGGGTCCTGAGGTCCGAAAAGGACGATGTTCCGCGCGGAACTTATAAAAGATTTGGCTTCTTCCAATTGAATCCGGGAAAAGACGTCTTCGTATTTTTGATTGTTCTCTTTTAGATATACAAAAAATAATTCTACGAATTTGATTCTGTCCAAATTAACGATATCAAAGGATTCGCGTAAATTCCGAACCTGCTTTTCCGAAATGCTCATTTTCACTTGTTCTCCGAAAATCCAGTGTTTTTAAAAGATATTATGTAGGATATACGATTTTGAACGATAGGCTTCTTGGGTTATAACTCGACCAATTTTATAATCTGACGCTTCGTCGTAAGTGGCTTCGAATTGCCGAAGGACTTTTTTACGGAACATGACCGGCCTACGCTTCTCCATTTTTATTCCCAAATCGAATCGATTCTATTGTTTGCAGTTATAAGTGGAACTTACGGATTTGCGGTTGGACGTATGTGCAGATATGTAAAGTCCTAACTCCTAAAATCCAACCACTCGTCATTGGAAACGTAGGAGTTCCCACAAATTTCCGGAAAAATAAGAGTTGAGTGAAACCGAGATTTTTGCAATGTAAGCCCGATGATTTTTACAAGACGTTATTGCTTGTCGTTCTTCCTTTTGATCGTTTTATGTTATGGGTTCTGGTCTTATACGGGTCGTTTCGCTTCGACGGAGCCGTCGGATTCTCGGTTGGAAAGAGTCGAAAATGTCGGAAAAGATCTAAAAAAAGGAAATCTTCTTGGGATTCAGCCTTGGATGTTTTCGAGAGATTATTCGAGTGAAAGGAATTTTTTGAATAAGATCGAATCGTATCTTAAAGAAGCGGAAAAGAACGGGTTTATAAATCCAAAAACGATCGTGGTCTTTCCGGAATACTTAGGGACTTGGCTTGTGGCGGCGGATGAAAAAACGTCCGTGACCGAGTCGGTTAAGATCGAAGACGCGATGCAAACTCTCGTTTTCAGCAATTTGGTTTTGTTCGTTTGGAATTTTTCTAAGGCTGAAGCAAAGGACTCGGTCAAGGACGCTCTCTTTCGAATGAAAGCGGAAAAGATGTTATCCATTTACTCGAACACGTTTTCGAACTTAGCGAGGAGATGGGGGATCACGATCGTCGCCGGGTCGATACTTCTTCCGGAACCTTCCATCGTTGGAGGTAAACTCCAAATCGGAAAAGGGTCCTTAAAAAACGGCTCCTATGTTTTTTTCCCGGACGGCACCGTGGCCGAAAATTCTCCCCAGAAAATTTATCCGATTGAAGATGAAAAAAACTTTGTGAAAGCGTCTTCTCCGGAGAATTTAAAAATCGTTCAAAGTCCGGCCGGTAAAATCGGGGTTTTGGTATGCGCCGATTCCTGGTATCCGGAGGTTTACGAAATATTCAAAAAGCAGAATGTAGATTTCGTCGTCGTTCCTTCCTATGTGTCTCCGAACGACGCCATGTCCGAGGTCTGGAAGGGTTATAACGGCGCATTGCCCCCGGCCGATGTTCGTTCCGAGGATGTGGGTGGGATTTCGGAAGGTGAGGCTTGGCTCAGATACGCTTTGGCAGGCAGAATTTCGAAATCGGGAGCCACTCACGGGATCAACGTTTTCTTACGAGGTTCTCTTTGGGATTTGGGTTCCGACGGAGAGATCATTTTGATCCGTCGTTCGAAGGTTCAGACCTTTCCAAAAATCTCCGGAGCGAGTATCGTAAATCTCTGGTTAGATTGATGATAAAGATTTATTTCTTGAAAACTGACGGAAAAGAATTCTTCTTGGCGCATGTCACTATTTCTTTTTGAAACCTTTTCTGATAACTTTCAATCCAAACACAAAGAAGTTACTTCCGGAAAGTGGTTCGGTTTAAATTCTTTAAATTTAGAAGGGAAACCCTTTGCCACTTTCTTTGAAGGAAACCTCGTTCTGAAACTCGGAGCGGAAAAGATCGCAGAGATCATTTCTCGTTATCCGGGTGCAAAGCTCTTCGACCCTTCCGGTAACAACAGAGCCATGAAGGACTGGCTTGAGATCCCGGCCGAATTCGAAGAAGATTGGCTTTCCTTGGCGGAAAGTTCTCTTTCCCTCGCGCAAAAAACGTTGAGTGCGGCCGCAGCTCCTGCTAAGAAAAAATCCCCCGTTAAAAAAGCGGCCAAGAAGAAAGCGCCTGCAAAGAAAAAGAGCGCTCCGAAAAAGAAGGCGGCAAAGAAAAAATCTTCCGCTAAAAAATCCAATGTGAAGCCGAAAGTTAAGGCTAAAAAGAAAGTCGTTCGGAAAAAATCTCCGGCTAAAAAAAAGAAGAGATAAGTAATAGTGGATAGGAGTCAGTGGATAGTTACATTTTCCTAATAGATGGATTGGCCTTTAACAAATGCTGATTTCCTTCTTCTGTAAAATCTTTGACTTCTATTCACTGATCCCTAAAACCTATTCACTAAAATACTGATCCCTCGAAGCGGGCGGGGATCTCTGCGGGAATTCCTTCATTTTAATGAACAGAGTCGCGCTCGAACTCAGTATTTTTCCCTATGGGTCAAAATACAGTGCTTCAGTCAAGAAATGTTATATCACTTTTATTATATTCTTTTTCTCTAATTTCAATTTCTTGACTCCGCCTCGATCGCTCACGCGGTTTTGGAACGAACTCTTAGTAAAGGATACATACGCGGCTTTTCCGAGCTGGCAATTTTTCCTTGGTTCTTTCAACGCAAGACATTTCTTGCGGTCCTTTGAACGGGAAATGTTGAAAAATTATTTTTTAGATGAAAAAACTTTTTGAATAAATCCTTCCGCTTCCTTTAAGATCAGTTCTTTGTCGCTTTTCATGTATTTGGAAAACAGAACGTGATTTCCCATTTCCACTTTTACGGCCTTGTTGAAAGGACTCGCTTTTCCATTTTCATTCACTTTTTTGAATGCGTTTAACATCGAGGCTACGGAGGCGGATGCGTCCTGTTCCTTTTCGTTTTTATAATAGTAAAACAAAAGAACGGGGGAAGAAATTTTTGAAAACGGATCCGTTCCTAAGATAAATTCTCTCAAGTCGGATAAATTCTGAACCGCTGCGAGATACTGATCCCTGTACCAAAACGCGCTGGCCGGATCACGTTTTTGTTCTTCCGTAGATTTGCGGATTTTTCCCATCACCGAATTGGCAAAATCTTTTCCCCAGGAGAACTGGTAGATGGCTCCGAGTGGACTTGTGAAATCATAAAAAGGGGAAACAAGAATCAGCGCGTGCACTTTTTCCGGATACTTTGCCGCTAAGTATGTGGAGATCAATCCTCCCATACTCGTCCCGATTAGAATCGTTTTTTTACCGAGTTTTTCGGTTTCTAAAAGTGCGGTTTCGGATTCTTGCAACATTTCTTCAAAGGTCGTGTCCCTATGGTCTTCCAAATTGGTTCCGTGTCCGGGAAGACGAACGTAGTAAAGATTTGCTTTGAGATCTTTCGAAAGTTTATCCGTGACTTCTTCTCCTTCCGCACGAGAAGCCCCGAAACCGTGGATATAAAGGATGGCGAACTCGGTTTTATCCGGAGAATATCTGACCAATTTTTCCTCATTATCGGGTCTTGCTTTTTTAGTCCGGCTGATGAGTAGTTTTTCGCGATAGTAACTGTCGAAGTCGGCATGTAAGGGGAGCGCCGTATATTCGTATTTAGGCGTTCCCGCATAAAAAGTGACGACAAGAAATAACCCGAACGCTCCTAAAAATCCTATAATCCACTTGAGAATCTTCATTGTTTTATTTTTCCTCATGACACGGATGATTAATTAAACAATTCCACTCGTTTGTATCCACCCTGCAAGAAAAAAGCGTTCGATTCAGACCCCGCATACTTACAACGATCAAGTCGAGGAAGCACACTGAGTTTCTTTCGAGACAGGTTCCGATATTTCGATCTTTTGGCGGAAATATGGAATCTCCAATTTTGACTCATTTTTTACGAACCTATTCATTTTTGAGATAGAATAAAATTATTTATTTCACAAATTTTCGGTTTTTCATTACTCATAGTTATATAATAAAATACCTGATATTTTGCATTGAAGCAGTGTTTTGCGATAAATATTAACGGTACTTGATTTTATAGAGATCAGTAATGGGAATCTCTAAAAACTTTCCTTTCGATATTTGGATAAGTGCAAAACCTCTTCTTAAGCGTTCTATATTAGAGTTGCTGAAAAATTAATTCTCCATTTGTTTCCGTTTTATTGAAATGAACGATTGAAGCAGTTTTGTTAATCGTCACTATTGAATTTTTCCACAACTCTAATATAGATTTTCAAAAAATGCGCGGGTTTAGAGGTTCTCAAACATCCTGTTATTTTTAGTTTTGCAAATGCGAGTGTTTACTAGGAACGGTCCCGAAACCTCAAAGGAAATTTGTGGGAGCGTACTAGGGGTCCGTGGATAGGAATCAGATGTCAGGGTTTTAGGAGTCAGTGAATAGAAATCAGGGTTAAAATTTTTTCGTTTTATCCATTGCGGCACGAAGTTTACCGTTCGTTTAAAAACGTGCTAGTTTCCACATTTTTGTAAACTAAAGCGGCCCGCTTCTATTGGCGCACGACGGGTTTTGGGACAAACTCTTAGTCGAACGACGCTAAATTGGCCTCCCGTTGGTTGTAAAACGTAAGCTTTGAATCCGCGGCGGGGATCCAAATGCGGTCGATGGATTTCCGGAACGATCGACCGGTAATCAATTACAAAAAACGGCTCCGAACGGGATTTATCCGATTGGGGAGGAGTGTGATTCGGTTCCATGATGGGGAATGCAGGCGCTAACTTACAAAATATTGAATACGTAGAAATTTGGAAAACGAAGAGTGAGTTCCGAAATCGACTTCAAAAACGCAGCTTAACGCGTTTTTTGTTTTCACCGCTTTGAGACCGTCTTTTCGGGAAAGGCATTCTATTTCTTCCTCTAACTTTATATCTTGAATTATCTCTAAAATTCGTTATATTCATGATTTCGTAAGCGATTTCATTTCTTTATTTCTTTGTTTTTGTTCTCGATATCGTTCCGATTTTGCGTTTTCCTCCGTTATGTTAGTTTAGTCCTCTGATATTTTAGTTTTTGCGAGGCTCAGCGTCATACGAGTAGGTCGCGACTGTGTGAGTTCCCACAGGTTCTAGTGAATAGTGATTAGGAATCAGTGGATAGGGCGGCTCCGCTTCGCGGACCGGGCTCTCGGCTCCAGTCAATAAATTGCATGCAAAAAACGTTATACAAAGTATTGCCTTCAGTCCCAATTTATTGACTACGCCTCCATCCCTTCCGCGTTGTGGGTCTATGTTCCACTGTTGTTTTTGTTGGAGCGCATTCTAGTTTTTGTGAGGCGCGGGTTGTAATCTGAATTTTACACTTTACATCTGTGGCCCTTCAGGAAAAATCATGGGTAAACGTCCAAACCGCCTAAATGAAAGAGAATAGCGACGCGGAAGAAATCGAAATTTCTGAAGCCTCTTGCATTCGATTTAATTTTCTGAATACTTGAATTAATACTTTCCGAACCAGCGTTTGTGATTCGATGAGCGAAGTAGGTAAGGATATATTTAATGTTTTTATAAAGCATCTTAGCGACTTTAATAATAGGTTTAAGTTTAGAATGAGTAGCCCAAAAATACCAACGTTTGAAAAACTTTTCCGCATTACCTTTATAGCTGTAAGACCAAAAATAACGAAAGGCTTCTTTTATCTGCCATCCTTTCCCGACTTTATACAGATTTAGTTTAAGAGAATTGAAAGCTTCCTTTTGCTTATCAGAATAATTTTCTTGGTTCG
>NZ_ANIK01000018.1 GCF_000347175.1 Leptospira alstonii serovar Sichuan str. 79601 | reverse complement strand
CGAAAGCGATTGAAGCGGAATCAACAAATTGAAATGACGAAAAAATTTCGCTTTTAGGACGATCTATCAATTTGTTGATTGGAGCTGAAAGCGCGGTCCAGTCCAGCTCTTACATGCAAGGGCTGGACTGGATTCGCCCCAAATTTCAACCTTCGAACTCCGAGCAACAAGCGATACTTCGATGAAATCGGAAGAAACCTTCGTAAATAAAAAAAGATTCGATCCAATTCGGTAGAAAACTCCGCAATCGCGGTCGATTCTACCGAATTACAAGAGTTAGGCGGCGACTGACTCCACGGAAACGTCCGATCCGCGGAGCACTTTTCTCCCTTTTGCGGTCCAAACGGCTCTTTGGATTTTGATGATTTTCAGTATGTGAAGAACCTTCATCACTTGATACGTAAGATCCAGTTCGAACCAGCGGAACGCAAAGTTCGGAGAATTGGGATGAGCGTGGTGATTGTTTTGATACAATTCGCCCGCGATCATAAAGTCGACAAGCAGAGTGTTTTTTGAGTTGTCCGGATTTTTTTTATGATTTCTGTAACCGTACATATGACCGCACCAGTTCACGATCGCACCGTGAAGCGGTCCCATCACCCAGTGGATCGGTAGTAACAGATACCATCCGTACTGTCCCGCAGGAACGAAGTAAAGATAGAATAACGTGTAAAGGGTTCCGCAAAACAATCTGAAAGTCCAGGAATTGCTGAGTACGTCGATTGCGGGCCACTCGGGATAGTTCCCTTTGAATTCTTTTTCCACGCTTCTTTTTTCTTCCAAGATCGCTTCGTAGTTGAGCGCGGTTTTCCACATCATATCCAAAAAACCTTTGGAAGCGACCGGAGAATGCGGATCTTTTCCGGTATCGCTATAAGCGTGGTGTTGTCTGTGCATGATCGCATAAGCGCGCGGATTTAAGAAGGAGGAGCCTTGGGCTACACAAGTGAAAATATAAAAAAACTTTTCCCAGAATTTGTTCATTTTGAACATCGCGTGGGCCGCATATCTGTGAAGAAAGAACGACTGGACAAAAGCGGATAAAAACCAGTGCCCGATAAAGAACGATAGAATGATCGCCATTTGGTATTAACTCCTGTTGAATAAATAGAGCGGGCCTGCGGGGAAAGGTTGCGGAAAAGTTGGAAATTATTTCAAAAAAGGGGAGGGATTTTTCGATTACCCCGGGCCAAAAGAGTGAACAGATGTGGCTTTTCCGGAAAAATCATGGGTAAATGTCCAAACCGCTTACGCTTAAATGAAAGAGAATAGGGACACGGAAGAAATCGAAATTTCTGAAGCCTCTTGCATTCGATTTAATTTTCTGAATACTTGATTCATACTTTCCGAACCGGCGTTTGTGATCCGATCCGGAAAGGGAATTGACTCATAGACGATATAAGCGAGGATATAGAATGTCTAAAGTCAACAATCCTCACGACCGCGTGATCCAAGAAACGTTACGGGAGAAAACGGAAACAATATCGTTTTTCAAGGACACGTTGGCATTGAAAGTATTGAACCTACTGGACTTGGAGAAGTTAGAGTTATCGGAATCGAGTTTTGTTTCAGAGGAGTTAAAAGAAGAGCAAACGGATTTGTTATTTAAAATTCCGTTAAAGTCCGGCAATCAAGCGAACATCTACCTCTTATTTGAACACAAAAGTTATTTAGATAATAGAATTTATATCCAACTACTCGGTTATCTTGCAGAAATCTATAGGAACCAACTTAGGAACGGAGAAAAGTTATCGATAATAATTCCGTTCGTATTTTACCACGGAGAGAAGGAATGGAAACTTGGCGATCGTTTTTGGAATGAGTTTAAATTGACTGCAGAAGAAAGCGAAGTTTTTAAAGAGTATGTTCCGGATTTTAAGATCGACTTGTTTGATCTTTCCGGAGTAGAATTAAAGGAAGAAATAGAAAGTATCACGTTACAAGCGATCTTTGGAGTGATGCAAAAAGCTCACGAAGTGGATATGGAGTTTGCGCGTCACTTACCCGAATTGTTTTGGATCTTAAATGATCTTGAAGATGAATCTAAAAGAGTTGCAATATTTAAGAAATTATTTTTATATATTTACAGTATCAAGGAAATCAAGCCGACCGAACTTAGGGAAATCCTTCATAACGCGAGATTGGAGAAGTATGAGGAGTGGACGATGACGACTGCAGAAAAATTGATTCAACAAGGTAAGATCGAAGGTAAGATCGAAGGTAAGATCGAAGGTAAGATCGAAACCGCCCGTAAGATGTTTGCGGAAGGTTTGAGTCTGGAAGTTATTCTCCGAATTACCGGGCTCAGTGAAAAGGACCTCAAAGACCACGGAGTTATTAGGGGTCAGAGTTAAAATTTTTCCGAGTTATCTATATAGGGGTCGCTCAATAGATCGCGTTTATTTCACAACTTCGTTGTGAGCGACTCGCGACGAGAAACTCAACCTCACCCCCCAAAAAACAAACTGTTGTTCCAAACAATTTTTAGCGGGTGGAACCGATTTGAGATAAGCCTCAACCATTTATTTCACAAATTATATAGATTTTTTTTAAAAATTGTGATTGCAATTGTCTATTGTAATCACAATTTATAGCCCTGTAATATATCGAAATCCATATTGGAGGCCGTCCGGAATGACGGCCTTTTTTGAACAAGGGATATATAAAAAGATTAAAATGGTGCGATGCAGATTGAAACATTATATTTCGACCCGTAGGGGAAATATTGAGTTAGAAGCGCGATGCCTAACATCTAATCTCTATCCGCTAACATCTGCAATCTTTGCAATTTCTCTGATCGCTATTTTTGTATGGTCACGCCCGAACCTCATCCCGGAGAACCCTCTAAAACAAATTTCTGAAACTGCGACGAATAATTTAAACGAAGAACCTATTCCGGAAAGTGTAAGCTGGGAATTAAATGAAGAACTCGCTTTGGAAAATTCAGACCGGAACTTGAACGAAAAAATTAAAAACGGCGACCTGAATCAAAAGTACATTCAAGAAGTTGCAGCCTTTGAATTGAACCAAAAACAAATCTCAGAAACCGTAACGGGCAACTTAAATCAAGAGCTGATTCCAGAAAGCACAACCGGCAATTTAAATCAAGAACTCATACAAGAAACCGGAAATACCGAGACGATCCCAATCCAAGAAAAAGCGAGCGGCGCAAATCAATGGGCGTTGGCGATTGCGGCAGCAGAGGCGCGGGAGAAAAACGGGGAAATCATAGTAGAATTAGAGAAATATAATATTCCAAGCTGGGAATTGGGCGAAGATTCGTATCGAATTCGGATTTTAGAAAACATCAACATCGAAAGATGGGCCTGGGAAAACATCCAAGAAAAACAAAACGAAGTAAAAAACGGAAATTTACAAAACGATTTCCCGTCTCTCGGCGCAAACGAAAACACGCGTTTGCTATATCCTCCGAGTAGAGAAGAACAGAGAAAGAACAAGAACAAACAGAACGTTGCCGGAACGTTCCGGAATGAAAACGGGAATCGCCCGTATCTGGAACATAATTTTATAATATTACAATATTCA
>NZ_ANIK01000017.1 GCF_000347175.1 Leptospira alstonii serovar Sichuan str. 79601 | reverse complement strand
CTTTGGGCAGCGATGAATCTAGTAGCTTAGAGTTAGAATAATGTTTCATCAAATGGTTTTATTCGTTAGAGAAGATGTACGATAAAGGAGGAATACTTGTTGACTCAGTGTTGAAGCAAATTTGAATTTCAAATTTGACCTTCGTTTTTAGACTAAGAACAGCTCCCGATGTATAGATTATCCTGCGGTATCCAACCCGCGAATATCAGTCTGATCAATCGTCGCGAATGCTTTTCTCTAACGAGTTAAACTATTTGATGATAAAAATGCGAAAAAATATTTACGGCTCGGTTGGGTGCGCCATATCAGAGTCTGTCCCAAAACCTACTTGTACCAATTATCTGAGAATATAGAACTGACCTATGAAATCAAATTTAGGCCATTTAGATATCCCGGAAGAGATTTGGAAACGTCTTCATCCTTTATTACCGAAGAGTAAGACAAACCCTCTGAAAGGAGGTCGTGCCCGACTGGATGATCGAGTAGCAATGGCGGCGATATTTTACCGGGTTCGAACTGGAATCCAATGGAGATATATTCCTCCGATGTTCGGTTCAAAATCAACGTTACATAGAAGATTTCAGGAATGGGTAGCAGCCGGAGTTTTTGATAAAATTGAAAAAGAAGCATTAAGACTTTATGAGCGCTCTGTTAAAATTAGAACTAAAAGAATGGCATCAGATGGTAGCTTCGCAAGGGCTCCTAAAGGGGGCCTTTCACGGGTCCAAACCCGACGGATCGCGGCAAAAGAGGCATTAAAAGGCATATTCTCGTCGATCGGCGTGGAGCACCTGTAGCTTTTGTAATCGCTTCGGCCGGAACTCATGATTCTAAACTACTCTTTCCTAATTTAAAAAACTTTAGAATATTGAGAAATTCTAAAGTTCTGAAACCGGAGATTCTTTCATTAGATAAGGCTTATGCTAATAATGCAATTAAGCACAAATTAAAAAAGAGGAATATTCAGTATCGAATTCCAAATAAAAAGAATGCGAAAAATCCTGAATGGATTGCTCCGCTAAAGCCTTTTAGATGGACAGTCGAACGTACTTTTGCTTGGTTCAATGCGTTTAGAGCCATAAAAACTTGTTGGGAATTCAAACTCGAAAATTATACTGCATTATTCCAGATCGCATTTGCTATCATTCTAATTAGAATGTCCGGTAAATAGGTTTTGGGACAAACTCTAAGTCAGAAAACGTTCGATTCATAAAGTAGTAAGTTTACTAAATGGGCAAAGGCTCAATATTGTCTACTTGTCTGTAGATAGATTAAAGTATTTCTTAAAATTGTCTTGAGAGAAATGGCTGTCTCTCTTAATTTTCTGTAAATATTGTTATAAGCGTTTCTTTGAATAACCTTAATAAAAAATGAGCTACATCTATTTAAATCATTTATTGAATTTGGACACACCGTCTTATGCGAACAATGGTAAGATAGAAATTAATCGAATTCGTTCCATTAAAAATGGGGATACATCGAACGAAACGGAACTCTCCTTTTCAAATCACATGGGTACACATATCGATGCCCCCTTTCACTTTGGCGATAACGGAAAAACCTTGGATGAATATTCCCCCGATTTCTGGATTTGTGAAACCCCATATCTAATCGAATACTTGGCAAATCCGGAAGAAATACTGAGTTTGGAAGTATTGCTTCCGGATTTGGAAAAGGTTCCGAAGAATGCCGATGTTTTGCTTTTGAAAACGGGTTTTGAAAAATACAGAACAACCAACCGAGAATATTATTGTTTTCAAAATCCTGCAATAGAACCAAACGTTGGTTTGTGGCTGAGAAGGAACCGGAAATTGAAGTTTTTCGGTTTCGATTACATCTCTCTAAGTAGCCGAGCTCATAGAAGTATGGGAAAGGAATCCCATCGCGCTTTTCTTTCTGAAATTCTGAATGGAGTAAGTATAGAAGGTGATCCGATTTTGTTAATCGAAGATATGAAGCTATCGGAACTCGGAGAATCGCTTAACAAATTGATCGTGTCTCCCTTTCTTTTTGAGAAAGCGGACGGTGCTCCAGTCACAGTTTTAGCAGAACTAAAAAATTAACATCGGGTACCTTGATGGCGAAAAGTATCAAATATAATAACGACAATATAAGTAAATATTTTAAAGAAAACCGCGTAAGATGGGATCAATTCTATAAATCTGAAAAAGAAGTAATAGAAAAGGCCTGGCCACAAGGAAATCCTAAGGTATTAGATATCGGTTGTGGTTGTGCAGGGTTGGGTTTAGCTCTTAAAGAACGTTTTGATCATAACAACTATATCGGAATCGAAATCAACGCACAGGCCGCGACAATTGCGAAAGAGATTTATCCGGGAGCCTTGATCATAGAAGAAGATTTTCTCTTACTAAATCATCCTTCCATACAAGAAAATAGTTTCGATATCGTTTTCTCCCTGAGTTGTATTGATTGGCAGTTGAATTTTGAAATCCTCTTACAAAAAGCTTGGTCGATGGTAAAAGAAGACGGGTTCTTTATCGCGAGTTTTCGGATCACAAATTCCGAAACCGTCAATGATATAAAAAAATCATATCAATACATCAATTATGAAGGCCTTTCAGAAGGTGAAATTGCGCCGTATGTGATTTTAAATTCAAAAGAACTGATTCATCATTTTGAAAAGTTAGGTGCGGGTGATATTTTTGCTTACGGTTATTATGGCGCCCCAAGCAAAACGGCTCGGGCTCCGTATGATCAACTATGTTTTGGCGTTTTAGCGGTTAAAAAACCAAAAAAAGAAATTACTCAATTCAAACGAGAATTTTTACTTCCAGATGAAATTCGTCAGGCGATGACATCTCTATTTTAAGAATCTATTAAAACACGCGATGAATATGAATTCTAATTTAAGAAAGCCGTTATTGGATCCAAGTTTAGAAAGACCCGATTGGCAATTGTCCACGCCCAGGTCTAATCAAAAACTATGGCTCGATAAAAATGAAAATTTAGACCCGGAACTCTCTAAGGTTACTTCCTTGTTGTTATCCGAACTGAATCCTATGACTTTGTCTACATACCCAGAATGTGGAGAGTTGTATCGTAAGATCGCAAACTGGACAAATACTTCTCCTGAATCGATCATCCTTACTCCTGGAAGCGATGGCGCGATTCGTTTGACCTTTGAGACTTTTATCAACGAAGGGGATATTGTCGTTCATACTTTACCCACTTTTGCGATGTATCCTGTCTATTCTAAAATGTTCGGGGCTAAGACTTTCCCACTTTCTTATGAAAGAGGAGAGAACGGACCTGTTCTTACTTTAGAAAAAATTTTCGAACACATCACTCGAGTAAAACCAAAGTTGTTTTCTATTCCAAATCCGGATAGTCCTACCGGAACTGTACTATCTGTAAAAGCGTTACGAGAAATTATCGAGCTCTGTGAAAAACTGAATACTGTCATTCTCGTGGATGAGGCATACCATCCTTTTTACGAGGATACTTGCGTTGAATTGACTAAAAAATTTAAGAATCTGATAGTCGCGAGAACATTTGCGAAAGCTTGGGGACTTGCCGGACTTCGAATTGGTTACGCGGTAGGTAATCCTGAAATCATAAAATTTTATCATAAGCTTAGACCAATGTATGAGGTTAGTACGATTAGCATTGCTTTTATGGAAAAAATGATGGATTATTCGGACACGATGTATGCTTCCGTAAAAAGATTGAACGAAGCTAAAAAATACTTCTCCGAAGAAATGACTTCTCTCGGATTTAGAGTGTTAAAGACAAATGGAAATTTTCAGCACATAAGTTTCGGTGAACACGCAGAAAAAATCCATAAGGCTCTCAAGGATCGTGTCCTTTATAGGGAAGACTTCAACGAGGATTGTCTTCGAGGATACAGTCGTTTTTCAATCACTACAAAAGAAAATTTTAAACCGATTATAGAACTTATTCGTATGGAAATGAAAAATGGATAAAAGAAATATTTCGAATCAAAAGAATGCAAAGGTGGCGATCATCGGATGCGGTCGGGTATCTGGACATCATTGCAAATCCGTTATTGAAAGTGAAGGTGCGGAATTGGTTGCGGTTTGTGATTTGGACGAAAAGAAAGCGAACGCTTATCGGGATCAATACGGAGCGAAAGCTTATACAAATTATAATAAAATGCTCATCGAAAATCCGGAGATAAATACCGTCGCCGTAATTACTCCTTCAGGAATGCACTATGAGCATGCTTTAGAAATATTAGAAAAATATAATAAGAATCTGATTGTAGAGAAACCGACTTTTATGAAACCTTCTCAGCTCGATAATGTTTTTGAAACGGCTAAGCAGAAAGGGTTGAGTATATTCCCGGTTTTTCAAAATCGACACAATCTCGCAGTCCAGAAGGTAAAGAAAGGATTGTTGTCCGGAGAATTGGGAAAAATAAGAATCGTCTCAGTTCGTGTTCGTTGGTGTCGTCCTCAGCATTATTATGACCTCGCCGCTTGGAGAGGAACCTTTGCTATGGACGGAGGTTGTCTGACGAACCAAGGGATTCATCATATCGATCTGATGCGTTACTTCGGTGGAAATGTAAATGAAGTTTGTTCAAAAATGAAAACGATGGGCGCGAACATTGAAGTAGAGGATACAGCGGTCGCTTCGGTGCTTTTTAACAATGGTGCTCTGGGTTCGCTGGAAGTGACCACGGCTGCAAGACCGATTGATTTTGAAGCCAGTTTGTCCATTGTCTGTGAAAACGGTTTAGCGCAAATCGGCGGAATTGCCGTAAACGAACTTCAGATTTATACACCGGATCCTTCCGCTTGTTCTCAGAATTCTGAAGATTTCTCAGGAAATGTCTATGGAAAGGGACATGGGAAATTATATCAAGAGATCGTTAACTTCTATCAGAAGGGTATACCTTTTTCCGTGAGTTATGAAGATGCAAAGTCTACCATTCAATTATTAAACGCATTCTACTTGGCGGATGAAAGAAGAGGTTGGGTTAGAGCGGATGAATCGAGTGAAAGCAATCGTCTAGGAATTGCGAACGAGGAGCTTGCAAATCTGTATCGTACTCCCGCTTTAGTAAATTAAAATATTTGGAAATTTTAGGATCGTAGAATGAGAACAATTGGAATTATACCTGCTAGAATGGCCGCATCTCGATTTCCGGGAAAGCCTATGTTCCCCATTTTGGGAAGACCGATGGTGGAACACGTATTTCACAGAGCAAAGTTGTACCAGGGTTGGGATGAACTTGTGATTGCGACCTGTGATGCTGAAATTTCTAACTTTGCAAAGAGTAAAAGTTTCCCCGTCTTTATGACAGGCTCCCACCATACGAGAGCATTGGATCGCGTCGCCGAAGCGGGGACTATGTTCGCGCGAAAGTTAGAGGATGAGGATATCGTCGTCTGTGTTCAAGGAGATGAACCGATGCTTGCACCGGACATGATGGATGCGGTTATTGCTCCTTTGAAAAATAATAAGTCCATACCAGCTACTGTGCTCGCGATGCACATAACGGAAGAGGAAATTTGGAGAAATCCGGATACTGTTAAAATTATCCACAATGCCAAAGGAGAGGTTTTATATACTTCCAGGATGCCTTTACCTTATTGTAAGGGTAATTTTTCGCCGGAATTAGGGGCTCGTAGAATTTACGGAATTTTTGCCTTCCGCTGGAAATATCTACAAGAATTTACGAAACATCCCGAAACAAGACTGGAACAGTTGGAAGCTTGCGATAGCAATCGAATTCTGGATATGGACTTTACTCAGTACATCGCGCCTTATCCGTATGTTCAATCCTATTCGGTAGATAGCCCTTCTGATATTGGTCTAGTCGAAAATCATATTCAAAAAGATAAATATTTTAACCTTTACTGATTGTCTTTAAAGACTTAAATCACATGAAAGAATTGAGAGTAGGGATCGCAGGCTATGGTGTAGTCGGTAAAAGACGGAAGGATTGTATCGATCGTCATCCGCATATGAAAGTCGTGGCTGTATGTGATAAGAATTTTAAGGAAGAAGGTCAGTTCCCGGACCAGGTTCGTTATTATTTCGATTACAATCGTCTTCTCAAAGAAGAATTGGATGTTCTTCTTGTTTGTCTGACGAATGATATCGCACCCGACGCTACGATCGCTGGTTTGAACCGAGGGCTGAATGTGTTTTGTGAAAAACCGCCGGGAAGAAACATGAACGACATTGAAAGGGTGATTCTTGTCGCTGAAAAAAATCCAGTACTCAAGCTTATGTATGGTTTCAATCACAGATATCATGAATCCGTTAAAGAAGCCTTGCAAATCATTGCTTCCGGAAAATTGGGAAGAATCATCAATCTACGGGGAGTTTATGGTAAATCGAAATTGATTACGTTCAACCAACCGGATTGGAGAACAAAGAGAGAGATTGCGGGCGGTGGAGTTCTATTAGACCAAGGGATTCATATCGTCGATTTGATGAGATTATTTGCGGGTGATTTTATAGACGTTCATAGTTTTATTTCGAATAACTTTTGGAGATACGACGTAGAGGATAACGCTTACGCTATCATGAGAACGTCTGATGGAATCGTGGGAATGTTGAATTCCTCCGCTACACAGTGGAGACACCGTTTTAATCTGGATATCAATCTGGAACGGGGAAGTATCATCTTGGGCGGAATTCTTTCCGGTTCGAAAAGTTACGGAGCGGAAACTATGACGATCGTAACCGCCGATCCGGATAACGATAACGGGGATCCGATTGAGCAAACAACTCGTTACAATAAGGATTTATCTTGGGACGAAGAAATTTCCTACTTTGCAGATGCAGTTTTACAAAACAAAGAAATTAAAAGCGGCTCTTATCAAGAAGCATACCAAACTATGAGATTGGTATATCGGATTTATTATGCCGATCCGGAATGGAGAAAAAATTATTCCATTCCCAACCCCGATCATAAATGATTCTATTCGCTCCGTGATAAACGATGCAAATTCTATTTAAAAATAAGCTAATTCTTGTGACGGGAGGAACGAGGGGAATTGGAAAGCAAATCGCGATCGAATTTCTGGATTTAGGCGGAAACGTGATCGTTACCGGTACTGCTTCCGAACCGGCTGACGATTTTAGACATCCGAACTTAACCTATCAATCCGTTGATTTTCAGAAGAGGGAGAGTCTAAATCGTTTTATCAAATATTTAGAAAGTTTGGAGAGGCTTGACGTCTGTGTCAATAATGCCGGAATCAATCGAATTAATTTTATCGAAAATACGTTGGATAAAGACTGGGACGATATGCAGAATGTGAACGTGAACGCTCCATTTTTTATAACAAGAGCTGTATCGAAAATAATGAAAAAGAATGTATATGGAAGGATTGTAAATATCGCTTCCATTTTCGGTTCGGTAAGCAGGGAAAAACGAAGCATTTATACTATGACAAAATACGCAATTCGTGGTTTGACCGTTTCGACTTCAATCGAATTAGCAAAGTATAATGTATTAGTAAATACCGTTTCTCCCGGTTTTGTGATGACGGACTTGACGAAAAAAAATCTCAGTGAATCTGAAATGAAGCAGTTAGAAGCTCAGATTCCCATCGGAAGATTGGCGAAACCGGAAGAAATCGCAAAGGTAGTTTTATTTTTAAGTAGCGACTTGAATACATATCTGACCGGTCAGAACATCACAGTAGACGGAGGGTTTGTAAATGTCTGAAACAATCCGAATCAAATCATCTCATAAGAATTACGAAGTCTTATTTACAAACAACATCTACGATGTCTTACGCGGTCTTCTCGAAGAGGCGGCTTTTTTTGCCGTAGACAGCAAAATATATTCCTTATATCTGAAGGATCGAATCGATTCAACCGTCATCGGCAAAAAAATGTTCTTAATCGAGGCGGAAGAACAAAATAAAAATATCGAATCTTCACAAAAGTTGATTGAGAGTTTGGTTGCGAATGGGATAAAAAGGAACAGTAAGGTTGTAGCGATTGGCGGTGGCATTACCCAAGACATAGTTTGTTTTACTGCGTCTATTTTATTTAGAGGAGTTCCTTGGATTTTTATACCGACCACCTTACTTGCTCAAGCCGATAGTTGTATCGGAGGAAAATCTTCGATCAATTTTCAGAATGTTAAAAATTTGATCGGAACGTTTAATCCGCCCGATAAGATTTATATAGATCCCGTTTTTCTGAACTCTCTAACCGAAGACGATATCAAGTCCGGAATCGGCGAAATGTACCATTATTATTTGCACAGTGCCTCTAATTTAGCTGAAGATTTACATTCTAAAAGACAGGAGATTTTTTCGAATCGTAGCAACCTGGTTCGTTTTATCTACGAAAGCCTTTCTATTAAAAAGAAAGTGATTGAAATCGACGAATTTGATCGAGGAGAAAGGCGTAAGTTTAATTACGGGCACACTTTTGGCCACGCCATCGAGGCTTTGACCAACTACGGGATCAATCACGGACAGGCGGTTACCATCGGGATGGACCTTGCAAATTTTCTTTCCTATCGATTTGGTTTGGCTACAGAGACAGACTATCGATTGATGAGAACTTTATTAAAAGCAAATTTTCCAGACTTTCAGTTTTCGAATTTTTCAATCGATGAGTATTGTAACCTTCTTCAAAAAGATAAAAAGAATGTGAATGCCAATTTAACCTGTATCTTGAGTAGAGGTATGGGAAAGTTGGAAGTTTATGAAATGGAATTGAATTCGGAAAATAGAAACTTAATCTTAGAATATTTTTCCAAAGAGTATATCAGATAATTTAGATGAAAAAGAAAATTTTTATTTCCACGTATCCTTTTGGAAACCATGACTCAGAACCGTTGGATTTATTGAATCAAACCGGTTGGGAGATCACTACCAATCCTCTGAAAAGAAAATTGAAATCTACGGAAGTTGCTGAAATTGCGAAAGACGTGGACGGAATCATCGCCGGAACAGAGGACTTAACTCCTTTGATTGAGGCAAACCCAGGTTTGAAGTTTATTTCAAGAGTTGGAATTGGATTGGATTCCGTACCACTTTCTCTTTGCAAAGAAAGAAAGATTCGGGTTTCCTATACTCCCGATGCGGTAACGAAAGCGGTTGTTGAGTTGACGATCGGCTTAATGGTTTCGATTACTCGCTATATTCCGAATGCGGATCGTGAATTGAGAAAAGGAAATTGGTCAAGGTTTACTGGAAAAAGATTGGGTGAGAGTGTAGTCGGTTTGATTGGATTGGGAAGGGTCGGAATGAATGTTCTAAAAATTCTTTCGAGCTTTAGCCCTAAGAAAATCCTAATCAATGATCTCATTGACAAATCCACGGAAGTGGAACGCATTTTAAGCCCGCTCGGAATTCCGTTTTTCTTTGTGGAAAAAGATGAGATTTATGCTAACTCCGATGTTGTATCTCTTCACATTCCTCTTACGAAATATACAAAAAATCTAATCGATTCAAAAGAATTAAAGACTTTTAAAAAGGATTCTTTTTTGATCAATACGGCGAGGGGCGGGATTGTCAATGAAGCCGCTCTCTACGAGGCATTAAAAAATGAATCGATTGGCGGCGCTGCCATCGACGTATTTGAGGAAGAACCTTATAAAGGTAACTTGCGTGAATTAGAGAACGCTTTGTTGACACAACATATGGGTTCTTGTTCTTATGATTGTAGACTTTTAATGGAAAGAGGAGCCGCCGAAGAAATTATCCGATTTTTTAAAGGAGAACCTCTTCGCAACGAAGTCCCGGAAGACGAATATTTAAATCAAGTTTAGATATTCTTATATGCCAGATCTAAAAAATTCTAAAGTCTCTGTTTTGATATGGGATAACAACGAGCCTTTTCCTAAGTTCGATGGAATCATTTTACTTTGGAATAGCTTTTACGAAGATGCGAATCTAAATATACATTCTTTACCGAGGTTGATTGAATCGAAATCGGACTTGTATAGAAAGGAATATCTTTCCCTTGCATACGAACTCGGTGAAGCTAAGATTCAAAATCGTAGGATTGTGGATTGGTTGGAAATCAGACCAGGACTTAGCTTTTGGTGGATGTCTTTACTTGTCGAAAATAATTATGGGAAATCCTCTGAGATTCCGAATCGGATCAAATTTTTCGCCCTTCTGGATTTTTTAAATCCGTTAGAGATCGACTTTTTACGTTTTTTTACGGAAAGTCTAGTTCTTGCAAAATCTGTAAAACGGTATTGTAAGACTCGAGAGATAAAATACAAAGTCGACAAAAAAAAAACGAACGTCTCCATCGTTCAAAAAATTCGTCGTTTTTTACCTTTATTCTTTCAGTCGTTTGTTTTCCTTTTTCATTTTGCGATAGTTAGATGGATCTTTTTTCCCAAACCAAAAAAGACGAGTTCTTCAAAGTTAGTCTTTTTTAGTTATTTTTTAAACTTCGATCGAGACCTGGTGAAACAAAGTGTTTTCTCTTCGGATTACTGGGGAAAACTCGTGGCCTTCTTAAATAAGGAAAACATTTTGACTCGCTGGTTTCACTTTTTCGTAGATTACGAAGCGTTGCCAACGATCTCCGACGCAAAAAATTTAATTGAGTCTTTCAATGATACAGAAATAAATCAATTTCATTCTTTGATCGAAGAGTATCTATCGCTAAAAGTCTTAGTGAAAAGTATTTTTGATTTTTTAAAAATGAACGTTGTCTCTTTTCGGATTCGAAAGATAAGGGGATTTTTTAAATATCAAAATGGCGATCTACAATATCTTTATGAAGAGGATTTGATCGATTCTTTAAGAGGTCGTGCGGCTATGCTGAACTGCCTTTACATCAATCTCTTCCACCAAATCTCAAAGGATTTATCCGAAGCAAAAACCGTATTCTATCTTCAAGAAAATCAGTCCTGGGAAATTGCGTTGGTTCACGCAATGAAGGCACAAAATCTAAATGTTTTTGGCGTGCCACACGCCACGATTCGATATTGGGATTTGAGATATTTTTACGATCCTCGTTCCTATTACAAAGAATCAAATTGTTTTTTACCATATCCGGATAAAGTTGCGGTCAATGGTCCTGGGGCAAAGTCGGCTCTACTCGAATCCGATTTTCCTTCAGAGCGAATCTTGGATGTGGAAGCACTGAGGTATATGTTTTTGAATCAGCTCTCTCGTAAAAAAGGAAATAAAGAAATCAAAAACTCTCAAGGATACCGGATGTTAATTCTAGGGGATTATCTTCCTCTAGCTACATTCAAACAGATGCAAGTATTTTCTGAAGCATATTCTAAAATGAGTTCTAACTGTACTTTTACGGTCAAACCGCATCCGGTTTGTCCAATATCTAAAAAAGACTATGTGGATATCGAGTTTAACGTAATTGATTCTCCTCTTGCTGCAGTATTGGATCAGTATGATTTTGTTTATACTAGCAATATTACCTCAGCAGCAGTAGACGCTTATAGCGTGGGACTTCCAATAATATCTTTCTTGGATGGAGAAACTTTGAATATGAGTCCGTTACGCGGAAGACGAAATGTTTTTTTTGTATCGAATGCTTCTGAGTTGGTAGAGGCTTTCGAGTCCGTAAAAAAATTGAGTGCCGGCGATTTAGATACTTTTTTCAATTTGGAAGAAGACATTCCAAGGTGGTGTACACTTATTGAATCTATGATAAAACAGGAAGGCACGTTGTAATGAAAACAGTAATACTCTGCGGAGGACTCGGAACCCGCCTGAGCGAAGAGACCACGGTAAAACCGAAGCCGATGGTGGAAATTGCTGGAAAGCCAATGCTCTGGCATATAATGAAGATTTATGAATATTATGGGTATGGAGACTTCGTATTAGCGCTCGGTTATAAAGGAGAGGTTATTAAAGACTACTTTCTCAATTATCACGCAAGAATGAGCGATCTTACTGTAAGTTTGAAGTCAGGCAACGTTAATTATTCTAATCCAACGGCGGAAGATTGGAAGATACAGTTGATCGACACCGGCGCGTTGACAATGACCGGCGGAAGATTGTTACGTTTAAAGGATCAATTATCAAAAGAAACTTTTATGGTAACTTACGGAGACGGTGTGTCTAACGTGGACATTCAAAAGTTAGTCAATTTTCATAAATCTCACGGAAAACTGGCGACCGTTACTGCGGTTCGACCGCCGGTGCGATTCGGTGAATTGTCTATCTCGGGAAATCAGGTAACTCAATTCCAAGAAAAACCGCAAGCGGAAGAGGGTTGGATCAATGGTGGTTTTTTCGTTTTCGAACCGCAGGTCTTAAATTACATCCAAGATGAATCTACGATGTTGGAGCGGGCTCCTTTGGAGGCTTTGGCGAAAGCGGGGCAGCTGATGGCGTTTCATCATGCAGGATATTGGCAGTGTATGGATACTCTTCGCGATAAACAGACATTGGAAGAGCTGTGGACTCACAATAAAGCTCCGTGGAAATTGAACTAAATATGTTTCAGAATATTTATAAGAATAAAAAGGTTCTGATCACCGGTCACACTGGCTTTAAAGGATCTTGGCTTGCAATTTGGTTGCAGTCTTTAGAGGCAGAAGTAACCGGATTCTCTTTAGACATTCCGACTTCACCGAATCATTTCGAACTGCTCGGATTAGATAGGAAGATAAAAGATTATCGAGGAGATATTCGTGATCGCAATTCGCTTTCTCGAGTGATCGACGAAGTTAAACCCCAGATTATATTTCATATGGCCGCACAGGCATTGGTAAGAAAATCCTATCAGGATCCTGCGGAAACTTTTGAAACGAACGTGATGGGAATGGTAAATCTACTCGATTTGATTCGAACAAGGGATTGGGTTGAAGTCGCGGTTTTAATTACAAGTGATAAAGCCTATCGAAACGACGAATGGTGTTGGGGTTATCGGGAGACCGATGCGTTAGGTGGTCATGATCCTTATAGTGGTTCAAAAAGTTGTGCGGATTTAGTCGCTCATTCCTTTTATCATTCTTACTTTAAGAATTCTAAAACAAGAATTGCGATTACAAGGGCGGGTAACGTGATCGGAGGTGGTGATTGGGCAGCTGATCGGATCGTTCCGGATTGTATTCGAGCGTGGTCTTCTAACGAGTCCGTCACGATTCGAAGTCCATTAGCGACTCGTCCATGGCAACACGTATTGGAGCCATTAAGTGGTTATTTATGGTTAGGAGCGAGATTATACCAAAAACAGGAAGGTCTAAACGGAGAGGCTTTCAATTTCGGACCCGAATCGGCAGTCAATCAGACTGTTGCAGAATTGTTGAGTGCGATGGTGGAGCGTTGGCCCGGAGTAAAATGGGAAGTACCTAAAGGATTTGAAGGAGGAGGGAAAGAAGCGAATCTCCTCAAACTTTCCTGCGATAAGGTATTGTTTTACTTAAAATGGCAGGCGGTCCTTGGCTTTTCGGAAACGGTAGACTTCACTGTAAATTGGTATCGCAATTGGCTGGAAAAAAAGGAAGAAATCTACGATTTCACTCTTTCCCAAATTTATCTTTATTGTGAATTGGCCTCTAAAAAGAATTACGTTTGGATAAAGTGATATTATGACTCAAGGAACGATTGAAGGAGTCGTTATGACTCCTTTGAAGGAAATTTTCGATCCGAAAGGTTCCGTATTGCATATGATGCGTTCCGACGATCCAGAATATTCAAGTTTTGGAGAATGTTATTTTTCCGAAGTGAATCCAGGGATAGTAAAAGCTTGGAAATTTCATAAGAAACAAACGCAAAATTTCACAGTACCTATTGGTAAGATTAAGCTAGTTCTCTATGATAATCGAGAAGGTTCGATAACAAAGGGTAAAGTACAAGAAATTATTTTAGGAAGACCCGGATACTATCAAAGAATCAAAATTCCTCCAAGAATTTGGTACGGATTTGCTTGCGTATCCGATGAAAAAGCTTTTGTTGCAAATTTTACTGATATCCCGCACGATCCAGAGGAATCGGAAAGACTACCTGAGTGCGACATTTCTATTCCATTTGTATGGAGTCCATGACCAGAAAAAAAATTCTAATTACGGGCTCTTCGGGGCTCTTAGGCGGAAGAATCGCTAAATATTTGGGAGAATTAGGAGAGTCTGAAATATATTTAGGAACTACAAAAAATTTCCCCTTACCGAGTTATATCCGGTATGGAAAAGTCATTCCGATGAATTGGAACTCTCTATCTTCATTGGAAACTATTTGCGAAGAAGTGGATGCGATCGTGCATTGCGCAGGAATGAACTCTCAAGAAGCGATAAACGATCCGCAAGCGGCCGTCGAATTTAATGGAAAGGGAACTGGGCGTTTACTCAATGCGGCGATTAAAAATCATACTTCAAAATTTTTATATTTTTCAACCGCTCATGTCTATGGAAGTCCCTTGGAAGGAAGGATTACGGAAAATTCTCCGTTAACGAATCAACATCCTTATGCTCTTAGTAACGTTGCGGGGGAAAATGAAGTTAACGAACGTACTGCATCGGGTGAAATTTTCGGGATCAATATTCGATTGTCGAACGCATTCGGTTCACCGGTTGGTCCGAATGTCAATTGTTGGATGTTACTCGTAAATGATCTTTGCAAGCAGGCAATTATGACTCGAAGAATGATACTGAAAACATCCGGTTTGCAGAGGCGGGATTTTATCTCCATACAAGACGTATGTCGCGTTACCCATCATCTTCTTAGTATAACGGAGAAAAATGAAAATAACGCCTACAATGTGGGCGGGAAAACCTCGTTAACCGTTTGGGAAATGGCTAATTTGGTGCGAGAACGTTGTGAAAAGTTTTTGGGTTTTTTACCTGAATTGGAAAGAGTCGAACCCGGAGAAGACGAAGTTTCTGCTGATTTCGATTACGACACGACAAAGTTACTTTCGACTGGGTTCCGCTATTCTGATTCTTTCATTTCTGAAATCGACGATCTATTAGCTTTCTGTAATTTATACTTCGAAGGTTCAAAAACTTCCCCTCTATGAATCCGTTGATCTCGGTCGTTGTACCCACTTACAATCATGCTCATTTTTTGAAATTATCATTAGCTTCGGTGGTAAATCAGACGTATTCGAATTGGGAAGCGATCGTGATCGATAACCATTCGATCGATAATACGGACGCCGTGGTCTCATCTTTTTCGGACTCTCGAATTCGCTTAACGAAAATACGGAATAAGGGAGTGATCGCCACTTCCCGAAATAAGGGAATCCAAGAGGCAAAGGGAGAATGGATTTCTTTTTTGGACTCGGACGATCTGTGGTCGCTTAATAAATTGGAAAGAGTTGTTTCGGAAATACAAAAATCGAAGAACCAAGTCGATGTCGTTTGTCATAACGAGGATATGGTCCAATTTGAAACGAAAGAAAGGATACTTTTAACCTACGGACCCTATGAAGAAAATTTCTACCGAAAGATGTTGTTTTACGGAAATCGGCTTTCAACTTCGGCTACGACGGTTCGAAAAAATTTTTTACTGGATAAAAATTTGTCATTCAGCGAAATTCCTGAATTCGTTACCGTTGAAGATTATGATCTCTGGTTGAAATTAGCGAATGCAAAAGCCAAATTTTTGTTTCTCTCGGAAGTGTTAGGGGAATATACGATTCACGGTTCTAATCAGTCGGCTTCTCTGGAAAGACATTTGAATCATTTGGAGAATTTAATTCGACATCATGTCTTCGAAATCCAAGATTTTGAATCGAATAAAGCAAGTCTTTGGAGAAAATTCAATACCAGGTTGAAGTTTGACAGAGGGATCGTATATCTTCGGGAGAGGAAATTGATTTCCGCAGGATTTCTACTGATTCGATCGTTCTTTCAGGCGCCGATATCTTTTATCGCTCTGTTGGCGGCTAAATTTAAGAATTAATTCCATAAAAGACAAAGAGTCTTTTATCCGGATTTGATTTTCTTAATTAGAAGAAAAGGGTATTAAAATAAACGGAAATTACTTTTTGTAAAATACAATGGATACAATATTAAAATCGTTAAAACTTGCAAAAGACGGAATTTATTCCGCTGAGATTCCCACCTCAGAACAGGAAGTCGAACTGAAGATGCGAAGCGAAGTAGCTTCCAAAGAATATTCGGATTATTTCAAAGAACCATTCAATTCCGATGATGGATCGGGAAATAAAACGATTCTTAAAGAAGATAAAACCGAATGGAGTCGTCTTGGATATAGGCGGTTGTTGGGGTTGGCATTGGAGGAATCTTTCCAGCGAAAGGCCGGATGTAAAGGTGATTGTCGTGGATTTTCTAAGGGAAAATTTAAAGCATGCAAAGAGGTTTTTAGGGGATTCAATCGGAAAGAACGTTTATCTTATCCATGCGGACGCTACTTCTTTGCCGTTCCAAGATCAGGTTTTTGAAGGAGTCTGGACCGTTCAGACATTTCAACATATTCCCGATTTTAAAAAAGCCTGTAGTGAAGCGTATCGTGTTTTAAAACCGAACGGAATATTCATCAATTATTCTTTAAATGCAACTCCATTCAATCGTATCATTTATTTTTTGGTGGGGAAAAAGTATCATAAAGAGGGGAAAATAGAAGGAAGTTTTCTTTTGAATAAAGCGAGTAAAGCTCAAAAAGAAATTCTAATCGATCTTTATGGCAAGCGGCACGTTTGGGAATGTTATTCGGAATGTTTGTTTCATCCAGATCTTAAGCTGACTTTTACTGGTAGAAGGAATGATTTCTTCGGAATCCTGGATTACTATCTTTCCAAAATCTACGGACTTAATGCTTTTCTTGCGCGTCAAAAAAGTTTTGTAGCTACTCGTATATAATTTTTATTGCAATGTCCGTTTTTCATAATTTTCTAGCAGCCTCCTATTTTCCTTTAAGAATTTCTAATGCTTTAGGACTTTCTTTAGGAATTAAGAAGAATTCAGAGTTGAGAGTTTTACTCTATCACGATATTCCTTTGGAGAAACAAACTCGATTCAAGGCCCAATTAGAAAGAGTTTCCAGAGACTGGAAGTTTATATCTCCTCAAGTTTTCTCGGAAATGATGCGAGGGGAAAGAAAAATTGAAGGACGAAATCTTCTGCTTACATTTGACGATGGCTATATATCCAACCGAAGAGTGGCGGAAGAAGTTTTGGATCCTTTGGGTATCAAGGCTCTATTCTTTATTATTTCAGATTTCGTGGATGTCAAAGATCCTCTGGATCAAAAGAAATTTATTTCTGCAAATATTTATCCTGACTATCTACCGGAAGAGGTTCCCGATGGTTGGGCTCCGATGAGATGGAAGGATTTACAAATTTTGTTAGAAAAAGGCCATTCCATCGGAAGTCATACGAGAACGCATGCTAGACTTTCTCAAATTACGGATTTGGTTCGATTGAACGATGAAATCGCGACTTCAAAAAAGATTTTAGAAAAAAAGATAGGAATAAGTATAAAACATTTTGCATATACTTTCGGTGATTTAGGTAGTTTTAGTCGTGATGCTCTAAAAATCGCAAGAGAAAACTATGAGTTCGTGTATACGGGTTTGAGAGGTAAAAACGAAATTTTACGAAATTGGGCTATCCGACGTGAGGCATTTTCTCCGTCGGATTCGGATCATTTAATCGGAGCTATTCTGGAAGGTGGGGCTGATATCCTTTACAAGGGAAAACTTCGAATTTATGAATCTTGGGTATCGGATTGATGTTTTTATTGGCCCCACTACCTAGTTGGAAAAACTTATTCTCTCTATTTTCCTTAAAAAAAATCGATATAAACTCTCTTTCGAAAGTATGGGCCAATCCTTCGGACGTTTCGATGTGGTTTTCGAAATCTGCCTGGTCTTTCTTGGCGATCGCGGTATGGAAACAAATTAAATCGAATCAAAAAGAAATAACTTTTTGGTTGCCCGATTATTTTTGTAATTCTTCTTTATTTTTACTTCGTACAAAAGACATAAGATTCGTTTTCTATCCGATTCAGGAAAACCGGGAACCGGATTACACGGTTTGTAAAGAATTAGCTAAGAACAATACGATGGATGTTTTCGTATTGGTTCACTATTTTGGTAAACCGAGCGATGCGAACCGAGCTTTTGAATTCTGTCGATCAAGAAATGCGGTTCTGATCGAAGACGCCGCACACGTGTTGAAACCGATTAAGGGAGTAGGCGAGAAGGGGGATTTTATATTATATAGTCCTCATAAACATTTGCCGATTCCCGATGGAGCGGTGATGGTTGTTCGAAATTCGGGTCCGTTCCAAATTACTTGGGATCAAAACGAAGAAAGTCGAATCAAAAAGACTCTAACGGAATATTTTAAGAGAAATAGAAATTCAAGATTCTTTTTATGTAAATGGATTCTAAAACGATTCCTGCAAAAATTAGGATTTAGAAATCGTAAACCTTCTCAGAATAATTTTTTATATGATACATCTGCGGAAATTGTAATGTATCCTTTTTTTTCCTCGGTTGCTAGGAAAATGTTAAGCGAACTGGTTCCGCGTATCGGCGAGATTGCTAAAAAGAAGATTCGAATTCAGATGATATGGGATGAAATCCTATCGAATCGATATCAGTTTCGAAACGATCGAAAATCGGACAAAACTTGGGTTCCGTATTTGTCGGAATATTCTTTAGATTCAATTGAAGCTGCTAATTCGATGTTTCGAACTCTTTCAGTTGATAAGTTTCCGATTTCTACTTGGCCGGACCTTCCGCCGGAAATTTTAGAGAATCCCGTCAAACACCGAATCGCAATTCAACTGCGCAGATCTTGTTTTTTTCTTACGGTTCATCAGTCTCTATCGGAAAGTAAAATTTCTCGTATTCTTTCTTTCAAGAAATCGAATCTTCCTTCAAAAATCGAAGTACAGGAATTGGATTCGAATTCATGGGACCACGAGTTGAATTTAATTGAACACGTAAATTTATTACAATCCTGGCATTACGGAGAAGCAAAGAGAATAAACGAAGCATGGAATCCGAAAAGAATTCTTTTAAAATTCGAAGAAAAAAAGATCGCATTGGTTCAGATTTTATCTAAAAGATATTTTTTCTTTTTTCAAATTTTTAGAATCAATAGAGGTCCTCTTTTTTATCCGAATATAACTGTAGAAGAGGAAAGAGCCGTACTAGTTTTTCTATCGAAATATGCCTCGCTTAACAGAGGATCCGTTTTATTCTTCAATCCGGAAATGAATTTAAATGGTCGCGACCTTATCTCAATTTATGAGAACGGATTTGTTCGAAGGAATCAAATATCTTGGTCTTCTTCTTACATCGATCTTTCCTTAAGTAAGGAAGAATTGAGAAAAAATTTGGACGGGAAATGGAGGAATATGCTGAACGCGGCCGAGAAAAACGAGCTTGGTTTGGAGATCAGTAACAGTGATAAGAACTTTCAGTGGATGTTGGAAAAATATTCGGAACTTATGGTGAAAAAGGACTTTGCCGGAATCTCCGTTTCCTTCCTAAAAACGCTGAGAGAATGTTTTCCTGAAAAGGAAAAACCGCTCCTTTTAATCGCGACTCGCAACGGACAAAAGGTTGCTTGTATCTGTTTAACGTTATCCAATCGAACCGGTATGTATCTTGTGGGATGGAATGGAGAAGAAGGGAGAAAGTTAAAAGCAAACCAGTTCCTCTTGTGGAATGTGATTTCAGAATTAAAAGATAGGGGTTATCGCTGGTTTGACTTGGGTGGCATTGACGAAGAAAATACTCCAACTGTCGCCGAATTTAAGCTGGGTATCAACGGTGAACGATACGAATTGGCGGGGGAGTTCTGGAAAATATGAAATTTGGATTGGATGCAAATATTGCCTATCCCCCTTTATCGGTAGTATATTCTATTTTATTAATTTTTGGTTGTGATTTTTTGGGATTCTATGCTTTAAAATTATTTGAAGATAGTTTAGGGCAAATCAAAAATGCATGGGTCCGGTGGCAAGCGCCTTTAGTGGGCATTTTGTTATTGAGCATTTTATTATATCCTTTGGCGTTATTCGGTTTTACTTCTCGCACTTTTATGAAAAGTGTCGCAATTCTTTTTGTAACATTAGGTTTTATTAATGCATTTTTTCTTCTGAAAGATAACATAAAAAAAGTAATATTTAGTAATTTTTACAAAAACCTTTTTAAAAAAACGGAATATAGTAAGGATGGGTCAATTCAATCTATTATACAATTGGAACGAGGTTCTATAAATCGATTGGATTTTCCGTTTCGTTTTTGTAAAATAAAGTATTTCTTTATTAAAACGAAATTTGATCTGCTTGATAAAAATAAGTTCTTAAAGCTATTAGGGGCATTGTTAGTTATCGGCTATGGATTACTTTCTCTTGGGCCCGTTACAAATGCCGACTCGTTAGACTACCATATTGGAGTTGCAATCGAAATTTTAAACCAAGGAAAAATGCCGATAATTCCCGGCTGGTTTCATGGAAGATTGGCCGGAAACGGAGAAGTTTTGAATGCGTTCGGTTTAAGTTTAGGAGCCGAACAATTCGGCTCTTTACTTCAATTTTGCGGTTTATTGGGCATATATGGAATATTAGCTTTTTATACTTTTTCCGAAAAAATTACTAAAAACAAAGAAGTGGAAATATGGAGAAATATAATCGTTATTGCATTTCTTTCATCTCCGGTTTTAGTTTTTTTAGTAAGTTCGCCCAAACCTCAATTGCTTCCAATTGGAATGACTTCGTTTGCCGTAATATTATTCATAGAAATGATTTCTAAAGTAAAATCAGCTAAAGATAAATTATTGATTTTTAGTCTTATATGTATGTTGATTCTATCTGCTACTCAGGCAAAATTTTCGTTTTTTTATCGGCGTTTTTGATCGGTTGTTTTTCTATGATCTTGCTGGGTTCAGTAAGATTATTTATTTATGGAACTTTAATCGGCATTTTTTTCTTCGCTTTAATCATTTTTCCTTCTGTGTTTTGGAAGATGAAAAATTTTAACAGCTCGGTTATTGATGCGATAGTCTCCCCTTTACCCGGTTCATGGCCGGGGACAAGATTATTCGAATCTATGCTTCGAAATTATAGGGATAGTACATTGGGTTTTCCATTATCTTTAATTGTTCCCAATACTTTTGGAGTTATTACAACCATCATTGGTTTTGGATTATTTTTAATAGTATTTATAAAACTGAATGTTAGTTTGCAAATGCTTGTATTGAACATCATGGCAATCATTTTTATAATATTAGGTAGTCTGATGGGACAAAAATCTTCCAGATTTTTTTTGGAACCGTTTATTTGGGTATTAATTTCTTTGGTTGTTTTAAGTTCCTTTAATATTCGAAATTTCGGATTTGTGGAAAAGGCAGTAGGCGGGGCGATAGTTTTACAAGCCTTTATTACTTTTGGCATCCTTCTTTTTGGTGTTTATCAATTGATTCCCGGAACTTTTTCTATTCAATCAAGGGAAAGGGTTATGAATCGATACGCAAATGGGTATAATCTGATGAAATGGACCGATTCAGTTTTGCCTAAGAATGCAGTTCTATTGTCTCAACACCGATCGATTGCACTTTCCCAAAGAAAAACTTTATCTTTAGATTGGTCCAAGTTTGTGGATTTTAATTCTGTCAATGCAGATTCTTATTTAAAACAGATAAAAAATGAAAATGTTACTCACATCTTGATTTTAAGCGATACTACTAAGAATACTCCATTTTTACGTTGTCTGGGGGAAACTATCGGTAGCGTTAAAAGTAAACAGGCTACTAGGAATCCGCTCAACCAAAATGACTTTTTTACAGCTATGCTCGTTGAGTTTCAGTCCAGTAAATTACCACAATGTGCGAATTCCGCACTATAGCTCTACGAATCATGAATTATTTTTTTATAATAAAACCTGGTTTATCCTTTATCGTACTTAGCACGATACAATCCCTTAGAAGATAACGCATTGAGGTTTTCCCGTTTCGTTCCTATTTGTAAAAGTATAAGTTTTGAAGCAAACGCAGGGTAACGTAAGTTGTTTATGAATTGAAATTTGGAGAATTTTAGATGATTATTGGATTTGTTCTTTTTATAATAATTCTTCTTTTGCTATACATAGTAAGGGTAAATATTAAAAAATTCAGATTGATAGTGGATCATAGCTTTCTTTTAATCTTAGGATTTATTTATTATTGGTATTTGCCTTTCATTCCATATGAAATGGAAGATATAAACAACGTAATTTTAAGTCTTGATGTCGTTGAATTGTATGAACACGTAAGTTTAGAAGCTAAAATATGCTATTTAGTCACTTCTTCGCTTTTAATCGTTTCTTTTATACTCGGAGAAATTATATTTAAAAAGAAAACTCATCAATGGAATTTTTTAAAAAAAGAATTCAATTTTTCTAAAGTATCCATGGATTTGTTTTTTTATGGTTTAGTAATATTTGGAACCATATCGCTTAAATATATGCTCCCAGTTTTATTCAGGGGATATTCCGCTGTTTCCGAATGGCCTCTTCAAAGAGGTTGGTTTATTTCTGTGAATGTCGCTTTGATTGTTTTATTTTGTATAAATGCTTCTTTTGAAATGGAGCATATGGAAAAATCGGGATGGAAGCAAAAGTTATCCAAGTTTTTTTTAAATAAGTATTTAATAGTTTCCTTGTTATTTGGGTTTTTAATGTATTCAACCGGGAATCGCGGATATTTGACTTTATCGATAATTTCCATACTGTTGGTTTTACAGAGGATATTTAAAAGTTTTAAACTTACGGCGGTTATGCTTTGCATAATTATCTTAGCTATTGCTAATGCTGTTTGGGGTCACATTCGCGCTCAAAATCCTATTACATTTTATAAAATCGTCCAAAGTCTTTTTATGGAACCAGGTTATGTCGGGATGACTTTGGTTTCTCATTTAACAGAAAATGAGCTTCAACTTTTTCAATTCCCTACTCCTTTATTGAGTAATCTAGTCGGTATCATTCCTTCTATAATATTTCCGGATAAATTTAAATATATTCACGCCGCAAACGAGGTCGGAAACAGTATAAGATCGTTTCAAGGTACAACTCACAATTATGTGGAACTAATAGTCAATTTCGGATTGATCGGAGCGATGATGTTTATGTTTTTCTTATCTCTAAGTTTAAACTTTTTAAAGAGAAATAAAAGTTTTTCGGGCGTTTATATAGCGATATGTTCCTTTCTTCCTTTTTTCTTTTTTAGAGATCTTCCGAATACGCTCATTAAATACATACTTGAGTTTACCATCATATTAAGTGTTTTATTGTATTATTCTAATTTAATGGTTCAAAAAGTTATGAAAAGAATTTTGCCAAATCGTGAATAAAGATAATTTTTGATTTCAAACTTTTATATTTTACTGTCGGTCTTTAAAATTTCAACTTTCTGCGTTACGGCTTATTTGAGTCGCCGAAAATTAATCTTCGATAACGCCGCATTCAAACAATTTGAAGTCCGAGTTTTAAAATTTTTCAGCAAGTTCATTTTTTAAGGTTATTTAAATCAGACAATGATTTTGGGAATTGATGCTTCGAATATTTATAGCGGTGGGGGAGTCGCTCATCTTGCCGAGCTTCTAAGGGTTGCACATCCTCCTTCTTTCGGCTTTAATCAAGTGATCGTATGGGGGGGCGAGAAAATTTTAGACAAATTAGAAAACCGAACTTGGCTAAAAAAGATTCATGAACCTTTTTTAGATAAATCCCTTTTGTGGAGAATCTATTGGCAAAAATTTATTTTTAAACGAAAAGTAAAGGATTGTGATTTATTGTTTATACCCGGCGGGTACTATCTTGGAAGTTTTAAACCCTTTGTTACTATCAATCAAAATCTCTTGCCGTTTGAATGGAAGGAAATGAAGCGTTACGGATTATCCTGGCAATTGATTCGAAATATTATTCTTTATTTTTTACAATCGAGCACTTTTTGCAAGGCCGAAGGCGTAATTTTTTTAACGGAATATGCCAAGGATTCCGTACAAAAAGTAATCAAAAGACATTTGAGTAAAACTATCATAATACCGCACGGTATTCATTCTAGATTTTCAAAAGAAATTCGTAAGCAAAAGAAAATCGATGAATATACATTTTCGAAACCAATGAGGATTTTATATGTGTCTACGATTGACATGTATAAACATCAGTGGAATGTTGCAGAAGCAATTTCAATATTATACAACTTAAATTTGCCGGTTTCTATTGAATTTATAGGTTCCGCTTATGAACCAAGCTTAAAATTATTGGTAAAAAAAATGAATCAATATGATCCTCTAGGAAAGTATCTTCATTATTCCGGTCAGATTCCGCATGAGCAGCTTCAAAGAAAATATCATTCTGCAGATATTTTTGTTTTTGCTTCTTCTTGCGAGACCTTCGGACAAATTGTTACGGAGGCTATGTCTGCGGGATTACCCATTGCATGTTCAAACATGTCATCTATGAAAGAAATATTACTGGATAATGCTTTGTATTTTAATCCCGAGGATCCTAAAAGTATAGCTCATTCTTTGATTCAATTAATAGAATCTCCTAAGTTAAGAACGAAGTTAGCGCAGAACGCCTATAAAAAGAGTAAAATCTATAATTGGAAAGAAACCGCCCATTGTACTTTTGGTTTTTTTCATGATGTTTTAGTAAATACGAACAAGAAACGTGGAGTTTAATACAGATGTTTAAAAATAAATCTCTTTTGATTACGGGAGGAACCGGCTCTTTTGGAAAGGCTGTGTTAGATCGATTTTTAAATAGTGATATTAAAGAAATCAGAATTTTCAGCAGAGATGAAAAAAAACAAGATGATTTAAGAAAGAGATACAATAACTCTAAACTGAAATTTTTTATCGGAGACGTCAGGGATTTGGATTCGGTTCGGAGCGCCTTCCGGGGAGTTGATTATGTATTTCACGCAGCGGCATTGAAGCAAGTTCCATCCTGCGAATTTCATCCTTTAGAAGCGGTTAAGACCAACGTATTAGGAACTGAAAATGTGATTGAGGCGGCTATTCAGTCTAATGTAAAAAAAATAGTTTGTTTGAGTACAGACAAAGCAGTTTATCCTATCAATGCAATGGGTATATCCAAGGCTATGATGGAGAAAGTTATGGTCGCTAAGTCTAGAAGCATCGAAAACTCCGATATGGTAGTCTGCGGGACTCGTTATGGAAATGTGATGGCGTCCCGCGGATCCGTTATCCCTCTTTTTATAGAGCAGATTAAAAATAATAAACCGATAACTATAACGGATCCGAATATGACTCGATTTATGATGTCTTTAGAGGACGCGGTCGAGCTCGTATTGTATGCGTTTCAAAATGGACATAACGGCGATATTTTTGTACAAAAGGCGCCTGCTGCGACCATTGAAACCTTATCAAAAGCATTGTTGGAATTGTTTGATAATGTCAATTACCCTGTTGAAATTATAGGTACTCGTCACGGAGAAAAACTTTATGAAACTCTTTTAAGTCGTGAAGAAATGGCGAGCGCAGAGGATATGACTGATTACTATAGAATTCCTCCTGATTTAAGAGATTTAAATTATGGAAAGTTCATTGATCAAGGGGAGAAAAAAATCTCATCTTTGGAAGACTATAATTCTCATAACACTGAAAGACTAAATTTAGCCGGAATGAAGGAAATGTTATTAAAACTACAGTTTATTAGAAACATAATAGAAGGAAAGCCGGCGGAAATCATTGATTGAATTATGAATGTCTTAATAACGGGTGCAAACGGTTTCATCGGAAAAAATTTATCGTCTCAATTGTTCGAAACAAAAGAGTTTAAGATCCTTCCTTATCTCAAAGAATCTAGCGAAGAAGAATTAGACCATTTTATTTGCGAAGCGGATTTTATTTTTCACTTAGCAGGAGTGAATCGTCCGAAAGAGTCATTGGAATTCAAAAAAGTAAATACGGATTTAACGGAATCTATTTGTAATTTATTAAAAAAGAAAAATAAAAAAACTCCCATTCTCTTCTCATCCTCCATTCAAGCCGCGTTAGATAACGAATATGGTAAGAGTAAATTAGAGGCGGAAAACTTACTCAATCGTTTACAAACCGAAAATGGAAATCCGGTTTTTATTTTCAGATTACCGAATGTATTTGGGAAATGGTGTCGCCCTAACTACAATTCCGTTGTGGCTACTTTTTGTCACAATATTACTCGGGATATCCCTGTCAAAATTAACGATCCTAGTACTAATCTAACTTTAGTATATATCGACGACGTGATCGATAAATTCTTTGGTATCTTAAAAAATTCGTCTCCTAGTTTAGATCGTAATATTCCTGAATATAAAATAACTTTAAACGAGCTCTATGAACTATTGCAGGCCTTTAAACGAAGCCGTAAGGATTTAATAATTCCTAATGTAGGTACCGGTTTAGAACGAGCTTTATATGCAACATTTACCAGTTATTTAGATACGAATTCGTTTTCTTATTCGGTACCCCAATATAAAGATCAAAGAGGTGTTTTTGTAGAAATGTTGAAGACCAAGGATGCGGGGCAGTTTTCCTTTTTTACCGCTCATCCGGGTATAACACGCGGGGAACATTATCACCATAGTAAAATTGAAAAGTTTCTTGTTCTCACTGGAAAAGCAAAATTTCGTTTTCGGCATATTCTAACAAATGAATATTTTGAAATTCTTACTCAACCTGAATCTCCTCAAATCGTTGAATCGATACCGGGATGGACGCACGATATCACGAATATCGGCCGGGACGAAATGATAGTAATGCTCTGGGCAAGTGAGATTTTTGATAGATCTCGACCTGATACTTATTCTTGCAAGATCGACTTACAGCGCGTCTCAAAACTTAATTACACTTTATCAGAAAGATTAAGCTGGGTAACTCAGCGTCTCGCTTCTATTGGCGCTCGACGGGTTCTGTCCTTCACCAGTTTTTTCCGTAAGAAAAAATGGTGAGGGACAGGTTCTTATGAAAAAATTAAAAGTTTCCACAGTCATAGGCACAAGGCCTGAAATTATTCGGTTATCTCGCGTTCTTGTAAAACTGGATCAGTATTGTGATCATACGATAATTCATACCGGTCAAAATTATGACTACGAGCTCAATGAGATTTTTTTTAATGATTTGGAAATTAGAAAGCCGGATCATTTTCTAAATGCTGCCGGCGCATCGGGAGCCGCAACTATTGGAAATGTTATTATTAAAGTGGACGAGTTACTTGCTCGGGTGCGTCCGGATGCGGTTTTAGTTTTAGGAGATACGAATAGCTGCATGGCGGTCATTCCCGCGAAAAGAAGAAAAATACCTATTTTTCATATGGAGGCGGGAAATCGCTGTTTTGATCAGCGAGTCCCTGAGGAAATCAACAGACGCATTGTCGATCATACCGCCGATATCAATCTGACCTATAGTAGCATCGCTAGGGAATATCTTTTGAGAGAAGGCTTATCATCCGAAGCGGTAATTAAGACGGGAAGCCCAATGTTCGAAGTTTTGAATTATTATTTAGAAGGAATCGAAAAATCCGATATTTTAAAGAAATTGAATGTTGTGGAAGGGGAATACTTTGTTATAAGCGCACATAGGGAAGAAAACATAGATTCGGATAAAAACTTCACCAAACTAATAGATATCATTAATACGATTGCGGAAGTATTTAAATTTCCAGTTATTATTTCGACACACCCTAGAACTCAAAAAAAAATCGATGCATTGAATGTTTCGTTTCATCCGCTTGTTCAGCTTTTAAAACCATTAGGTTTTAAAGACTATAACAAACTTCAGTTGTCTTCGAAAGCCGTTCTTTCCGATAGCGGTACCATTACGGAAGAATCTTCCATACTTAATTTTCCGGCTTTAAATATTAGAGAGGCGCATGAAAGACCGGAAGGAATGGAAGAGGGAATTGTGATGATGGTAGGTTTAGAAAAAGAAAGGGTATTACAAGCTCTTCAAGTTTTGGAAAATCAGCCTAGAGGAGAGCGTAGACTTTTGAGGAATGTTAGTGATTACAGTATGCCCAACGTTTCGGAGAAAGTTGTTCGAATCATTCATAGTTATACCGATTATATCAATCGAGTCGTTTGGAAAAAATATTAGGATCCTATTTTGAGAATTTGCATCATAGTAGATGATTATCTCCCAAGTAGCATTAAAGTCGCAGCTAAAATGATGCATGAGTTGGCGATAAAACTCAAAGAGAAAGGACATGAGATAACGGTGATTACTCCTGGGATAGGACTAAATCAAGGTTATAAAAAAACAAGTTTAAACGAAGTCACTATTTTACAGTTTGCATCGGGTGAAATTAAGAACGTTTCAAAAGTAAGGCGCCTTATAAACGAGTGGATGCTTTCCAAAAAAGCTTGGAGATATCTAAAAGAATATCTTATTCAAAATCACCATGATCTAATCGTTTATTATTCTCCTTCTATTTTTTGGGGAAATTTGGTTTTCCGATTGAAGACGCTTTGGCAAGCTCCGTCTTATTTAATATTAAGAGATTTTTTTCCGCAATGGATCATCGACAACGGCATGATTCGCGAAGAATCTTTAATAGCGTATTTTTTCAAATATTATGAAAGACTAAATTACAAAGCTGCGGATAGAATCGGTATTCAATCTCCTAGTAATATTGAATGGTTTTCCGAAACATTTCCTGAATTCAAAAATATTCAACTCCTCTATAATTGGGCTACTGATTCTCCCGTTTTGAATCAGGGTGACTTTTACCGCAAGAAATTGAATTTAGTGGGGAAAGTCGTTTTTTTTTACGGAGGAAATATCGGTCAGGCTCAGGATATGATGAATATTGTTCGTCTGGCAGCGAGAATGAAATCGAATACAGACGCAGCATTTCTATTGGTTGGTGCCGGGGATGAAGTAGAGTTAGTTCGAAGGTCAATTCGGGACTTGAAATTAAGTAATATGATTCTACTAAATTCTGTTCCTCAAGAAGAATTTAAAATCATGTTAGCAGAATTTGATATAGGACTATTTACATTGCATTTTAATCATAAGACGCATAACTTTCCGGGGAAAATTCTTGGCTATATGGTTCAGGAAAAACCCATACTGGGCGCGGTTAACATAGGCAATGACCTTAAGAACATATTGGAGGAATCCGGATCGGGCTTGGTTACAATTGCCGGCGATGATGACGGCTTTTATAAAAATGCACTTGTTTTATTAGATGAGAAAATCAGAAAACAAATGGGTAAAAACGCAAACCTATTGCTTAAAAGTAAGTTTTCCATCGATAACGCTTCCGATACTATTTTGAAAATTCTATCTTAATTTATGTACGTCCGACGCCATTCTAGAATTCATGAGCAAGTGCTATTAAGCACTCTTTTTCAGTTAACGGTTGGCAGCCTATTGGTTACTTGTATTACTATAATTCCTCGATGGGGATGGGATTTTTGGAATCACATAGACAAGAATAGTTTAAACTCGGCCATCGGCGTTTTAATTGCTTTTAATATTACTTTTATTTCATTAAGAAGATTATTAAAATATCCCGGGACTCAGTCTTCCGCCTACATTTTACCGACTACTGCAATCGTATTTGGCATTTTGATTGCTTTCTATTTGATGAATCGACTTAACTATAGCGTTCAAGTTATCCTATTAGGTTCTCTTACTACATTATCTTGGTGTTATATAGGATATTTTATAGGGCACAGATACCGCTTACAAAGGTTCGCGTTAGTGCCGTTCGGGGAAGCATTAGAATTTCGCGAAACTCATGGAACCCTGTTTGTTTTTTTAAAACAACCTGATTTGGGAAAGGAAAGATTTGATGCCGTAGTAGCGGATCTTCGTGCAGAGGGTTTAACTCCCGAATGGGAAAAATTTTTAGCACGTTGTACTTTGTCAAGAGTACCCGTTTATCATACGAAACAAATTATAGAGTCTTTAAGCGGGCGAGTAAAAATTAGACACCTTTCCGAAAATGAATTCGGCTCCTTGTTGCCTTCCCGAGTTTATGAAAAAATAAAACGGATGATTGATTTTATTGCGGCTTTAATCTTTCTGCCCGTTTTTCTCCCTTTTATGTTTTTAATAGGGACACTTATTCGCCTTGAAAGCAAAGGTAAAATCATTTTCTCTCAAAAAAGGATGGGTTATCGCGGTAAAGTTTTCACTCTTTATAAATTTAGAACCATGTATGTTGAAAAGAAAGGGAAAGGATTTACCCAGGGAGAAAACGATATTAGGATCACTAAGATTGGAAAAATATTACGAAAATATCGTTTTGACGAAACATTACAAATTTTAAATGTTTTGAAAGGAGATATGAGTTTTATCGGACCTAGACCCGAATCTATGGAACTTTCAGAATGGTATGAAAAGGACGTTCCTTTTTTTGCATATCGACATATTGTTAGACCCGGAATATCCGGCTGGGCGCAAGTGGAACAGGGTTATGCGGCAGAAGTGGACGGGATGAATGTGAAGTTAGAATACGATTTTTATTATATAAAGAATTTTTCATTCTGGTTGGATATGTTAATTACGTTTAAAACCGTTAAAACGATTTTAACGGGTTTCGGAGCTCGATAGAATTTAACAGAGTGTTTCAAAACTCCGCTTTAGTTTATAAAAAATATATGGCTCGTCCTGGAAGCTTAGCGTCTCGCTCTCTATCATAACCTTACCCACAAATATGAGAAAAAACTAGATTTTTCAACCTTTATTTCCAAAGTTAGTAAGGGCCTTATAATGAACACTACACATTGGTGGCCCTTCGGAGAATTTCGTGGGAAGAAACTACTTCATAAATGACGGTGAGAAGAGGTTGCAGATGAGTTTCGAGCAAATTTCGTCATTGCAAAATCATAACATAACCAATGAATAATATTCCTAATGAACGCAAACGAAAACTTAGAAAAACATTACTCTCTCCTTTTAGGAATCTCATCACCTTGGTCGGTTGAAACCGTAGAATTAAATATCGCAGCAAAGAAAGTAGATATCGAAGTCTCATACGATGAGCGGGAAGCTGTAGAGTGTCCGGATTGTGGTAAAAAATGTCCTCGGAAAGATCATACAGAAAAAAGAACCTGGCGCCATTTGGATACGATGCAATTCCAGACATTGATTCATGCTCGAATCCCACGCGCTCAATGTGAAGCTCACGGCGTAAGAAACGTAAAGTTAC
>NZ_ANIK01000016.1:60000-239425 GCF_000347175.1 Leptospira alstonii serovar Sichuan str. 79601 | reverse complement strand
AAGTTTCTGTAGCTTTACTTCCTGATCGATACAAAAAGGAAGCGGAACGAATCTTAAAAGTTTTAGATTTAGTCGAACTAAATCTAAAACTAATAGAAGGAGAGATTAAAGATTCTCTAAAAAAACATCCGGCTTATGTTCAAACGATCATGTCCATGCCCGGAATTGGTATGATTACTTCCTTGGCAATCATGAGCTATATGGGTGATTGTAAGCGATTCTCCTCTGGTAAACAAGCAGCCTACTACGCAGGCCTTGTTCCCAGAGTCGACATCTCAGGAGATACGGTTCGATACGGTAGAATTGTTTCCCGTGGTTGTCATTCGATTCGAAGGGTGATCGTTCAAGCCGCCTGGAGTTTGGTTCGTTGTCAGCATGGTGGAAAGATAAAAGAGTTCTATGATAGGTTATACCTTAAAAAAGGAGCTAAAAAATCGATCATTGCTGCTTCACGCAAAATGATCGAAGTGCTTTATACAATGATTCGAACGGGCGAACTTTTCAATTCTATGCCCGAAAATATATTAAATCGAAAATTAGCCCAATATGGTCTTATGTAAAAAAAAATAGCGGGAGGGCTTGACACAAGAAACATAGGAGAGAGCAAGATAAACAAAAGCCGCGAAGCGAGAAACTCAATGTTTCTCCCTATGGGTCGAAACATAATGTTGTTTCTCAGCGTAGCTGAAAAATCTTCGCAACCTGAAACGCGATTCATAGAGCGTTTCACTGAGTTCAGAGCAATCCATTGAAAGCTCTGCACTTTTAGTTACTTACTTCAATCGCTTTCGTATTGGAACTCACGTTAAAAAAGAAACGAATCTAAAAATAAAAACGACCTTCTTTAAAATTTCTATATTTGGAAAAACGGCGGGAATCAAACTTTCATCTCGGAACGAGAATTTCAAAGAAACGGTTCGGACTAAGACTGTATACTTTTTACTGATCCTTATATAATAGAAATACCATGAATTTTGAAACGAATCCCGTTTTCTTTCCTGCATGTAAAGGGGAAGTTGTCGAACTGAGAAAGTTTCGAACAGGCTTGCAAAATAGAGAATCGCAAATTTTGAAAAATACGTTACAATCGCATTTTATATGAGTGAAAAAAACATTCCGCAGAAAGGCACGCAAGCTCCGATCCAAAACGTTTTATTGGATTTGGACGGGGTGTTACATACCGGAAATTCCGTATTGCCCGGAGCGCGTGAGGCGGTTTCTTATTTAAAAAAGAATCATATACCGTATCTGTTTTTGACGAATACGACTACAAAATCGAGGAAGGGACTTGCCGAATTTTTAAATGATCTAGGGATTCCCGCAGAGGAAGAAAGAATTCTCAATTCTCCTCGGGCCGCCCGCGAATACATCCGAGAAACGGGAAATCCAAAAACTTTTATGGTTATCCGAGAGGAAGTCAAAAAGGATTTGGAAGAAATCGAGTCCGAGTTCGAAACTCCGGAAGCCGTTTTGATCGGGGATATCGGAAAGGAATGGAACTATACAATCTTAAACGATATCTTTCAAAAGGTAAAGAACGGTGCGAGATTGATCGCTCTTCATAAAGGTAAGTTTTGGCAAACAAAAGAAGGATTGATGTTGGATATAGGAGCGTTCGTATCCGCGATCGAATACGCGACCGGTGTCAAAGCCGAAATCATCGGCAAACCTTCCTCGGCGTTTTTTAACGTCGGTCTGAGGATGATTTCCGCGGAAGCCTCTCGCACGATCATGGTCGGAGACGATCTTGATTCCGATGTAGGGGGAGCGCAAATCTGCGGGATTCGGGGAGTTCTCGTAAAAACCGGAAAGTATCGGGATGGAATATTGCAAAACTCGAATATTCATCCCGAGGCGGTTTGGGAAAATATAAGTTCGCTGATTCCGTTCCTGCAAAATTCCATGTAAAATTTCTAAAATGTCCGCCGATGTTCGGATATTACGACTAACGCGGACTTTCATGACCGTTATGGTTACCGATTCCTACGCAGAGTTCATCCCAAAACTTCCACAATCTTACGGTTTCGCGTTTTTGATACGCGACGATTGGGACAAACTCAGAATAGAATGCCATGAAATTTTGAGACGAATCCCCGTTTTAAAGATAGGATTTCGGATACTCTATTTTATAGTTCCGAGTAAAACGAAAAACCCGTTTCGATTTTTGAGGAGGACTTCAAACCGTTTGATGAAAACCGATCGCCTCCAAAAATTTTGCGGGTCGTTTCGAATTCAAGTTCAGGATCACCCAGTCCGTGCTCGCGTTACAGGAAAGAGTCTGATTGCTTCCGCAGATGATTCTTTGTTCGAATACCGCGCGAGTAGGGGTTTTCAGGAACAGATCCGATTCGATCGTAATCGTTTCGGGATAATTGATTTCGCGTTTGAATTCGAGATGAATCGAAAGAATCACAGGTCCGAAATCCTGGGCCTTTAATTTTTCCATGGAAAAACCCCAGTCTCGCATCGCTCTCATTCGAGCCTCGTCCAAATAACCCTGAAAATTCTTATTGTTTACGTGATTGTTCGGATCTAGTTCGTCCCAACGAACCACGATTTGTGTCGAATGTCCTTTTCGGATTTCAGTCAACTCTTGTGTTTTCATTCAATTTCCCTAAAGTTCTATTTTGAGACCCGCCGTAAAATTCCGGTACATAGCTAAAAAATTTTCCAGATACGATTCTTCTCCCGTAGCTTGCGCGAGTAACATCGCGCCTCTCCAAGAAGATTCCAAAACTTGAATATGAATTAGAACACGTTCCGATTCCGGATCATTTTCTGGAAGTTGCAAAGAATCTAAAATACTCTTTGCGATTTCGTCCAGCGAATGACTGAGTGCCGTTCTCAGTTCTTGTTTTGTCGATGAGGAATAATGCGAAAGAACGTTGATCAGGCAGGAAAGCCCGTCTTTCAGCAGTTTTTTTTCCAGTGCGATCTTTTGTTCATAGAAATAAAAAAGGGCCGAAAGTCCGCGTCCTCCTTTTTCCAGGGTTTGTTCGTTCCAATGGATCGCATTCCGGGTGTAATCCTCAAGAGCTTCGAGAAGAAACCGATCCTTGGAAGCAAAGTAGTTGTAAAAAGATCCTTTTGGAATTTTGGCCCCATCGGCTATTTCCTGGATTCCGACAGGTCCGTTTTGTCGAATGAGATGAATTCCGGTTTGAAGGATCTTCTCTCGTTTTGTTGCCGATTCTGTTGCGGAGATTTTCATTTTGTTCTTTGGATGAGTCGCTTTTGATGGGAAGGTCAGAGATCAGTTGGAGAACATTAAAACGACTGGTCATATTAAATGCAAGCGAAATTTGTGGGAACTCCTGCGAAAGGGGGATTTATCGAATGGATATTGATTTGTTTTTCGGAATTTTGTGGGAACTCATACAAAATCCCTGATTTTACAGTTTTTCCCAGACCACACATAAAAAGCCTTGCGGATATCAAGATATCTTGATATCCTATCCCCCATGGAGACTTTAGAGGCCAAGGTTTATTCCGGAAACAGCCCTAAACAAATTCTTTCCGCGCTGAAAGCGCTTTCGGACGAAACGAGAATTCGTATTCTCCATATTCTTTCTCTATCCCCTTTGAACGTACAAGAAATCACTGAAGTTTTAAGAATGGGACAATCTCGGGTTTCCCGACATCTCAAAATCTTAACCGACGCGGGTTTTCTAATCCCGGAAAGAGAAGGTTCTTGGGTCTATTATCGAATTCCGGAAGAAAAGAAGAATCCGGATTTTCCCTCCGAAGTTACCGAACTTCTTTTGTCTTATAAGGAAGACCTTCCGTTTCGAACTCCGGACCAACTTCAAATCTCCGAAATCCTTTCCAGAAGGGACCAAAAGAATACATTCTATTTTAATAATGTAGCCCAGGATTGGGAATCGATTCAAAAAGACGTACTCGATCCAGCGCTCTATCGTAAAAAAATTCTTTCCTATCTTCCCTATTCTTCTTCCGTGATCTACGATCTCGGCTGCGGACCGGGCGGTTTGATTCCCTATCTTCTTACAAAATCCGATCAAGTGATCGGAGTGGATTCTTCTCCTAAAATGGTGGAAGAGGCTCAGGTAATGTTTGCGGGGAATTCTCATGTTTCTTTGATTCATTCCCAACTGGAGAATGTGGCCTCATCTTCGACGCAACAAGCGGACGCCGTGGTAGCGTCGATGGTTCTGCATCACCTTTCCAATCCGCCCGCAGTCATTCGCGAAATTTATAAAATACTAAAGCCGGGCGGAGTCTTCTGCCTTGTGGATTTAAAAAAACACAATCAAGAATTTATGAGGGATAACTTTTCGGATCTCTGGTTGGGATTCGATTATCCACTTCTTCAAGACTGGTTGGAACTTTCGGGTTTTACGGTCAGCGCCCATGAAGAATTCGATACGGGTAACGTTTTCAAAATTTTGATCATTCAAGCAACGAAAAAGGAGGACTAAAATGTCCGCAACAACACAGGAAAAAGGTTTAAGCTATAAAGTAAAGGATCTCTCCCAAGCAGAGTGGGGAAGACAAGAGATCATTCTGGCAGAAAAAGAAATGCCGGGACTTATGGCTCTAAGACAAGAATACAAAGGTAAAAAACCTTTGGCCGGAGCAAGAATCGCCGGATCTCTTCACATGACAATTCAAACTGCGGTTCTGATTGAAACCCTGATCGAATTGGGAGCGGAAGTTAGATGGTCTTCTTGTAATATCTTTTCAACTCAGGATCACGCTGCTGCGGCCGTAGCAAAAGCGGGAGTTCCCGTTTTCGCATGGAAAGGTGAAACCGAAGAAGAATACTGGTGGTGTATCGAACAAACCATTTTCTTCGGAGACAAGGGACCGAACATGATTCTGGACGACGGCGGAGATCTTACCGCTTACGTTCACGAAAAATATCCTCAATTGTTAAGCGAAATTCGCGGTATCTCCGAAGAGACCACAACGGGCGTTAAGAGTCTTTACAAACTCCTCAAAAAAGGAGAATTGAAAGTTCCCGCGTTTAACGTAAACGACTCCGTTACTAAATCCAAGTTCGACAACCTCTACGGATGCCGTGAGTCTCTCGCAGACGGAATCAAAAGAGCGACGGACGTTATGCTCGCCGGTAAAGTGGCTCTCGTTTGCGGTTTTGGAGACGTTGGTAAAGGATCCGCAGCTTCTCTTCGTAACTTCGGCGCACGAGTAATCGTAACCGAAATCGATCCGATCTGCGCTCTTCAAGCTTCTATGGAAGGTTACCAAGTTCTTCGCGTGGAAGACATCATCGAACAAGTGGACATCGTAGTGACCGCAACCGGTAACGACGACATCATCACTCTCGAACACATGAAAGCGATGAAAGACGGAGCGATTCTTTGTAACATCGGACACTTCGATACCGAAATCCAAATGTCCAGACTGAACGGAGAAAAAGGCGTAACCAAAAAGGAAATCAAACCTCAAGTGGACAAATATACGTTTGCGGACGGTAAATCCATTATCGTTCTCGCGGAAGGACGTCTTGTAAACTTAGGTTGTGCAACCGGTCACCCTTCTTTCGTAATGTCTTGTTCTTTCACGAACCAAGTATTGGCTCAGATCGAACTCTACAATACGAAGTACGAGTTGGGAGTTTACACTCTTCCAAAACATTTGGATGAGAAAGTGGCGGCTCTTCACCTCGAACAGTTGGGAGTTCGTTTAACAAAACTGAACCAAAAACAAGCCGACTATTTGGGAGTTCCCGTTACAGGTCCTTTCAAACCGGAGAACTACAGATATTGATCTGAACCTTTTCCGGGATGTGAAAGTCCCGGAAAAAATCGGTCTTCTTGGAAAACGATGGCATATGTAGTCACGGAGCCCTGCAGGAATTGTAAATACACATACTGCGCCGCGGTTTGTCCCGTAGAGGCTTTTCGAGAAGGAACCGATTGTCTTTATATCGAACCTTCCGTCTGTATCGATTGTAATAAGTGCAGACCGGAATGTCCGGTGGAAGCGATTTATCCGGATTACGAGGTTCCGTCCATCTGGCAAAGCTGGATCGCGGAGAACGCAAGAGAATCAAAACATTCTCCCGTTATCCTTGACGTGAAAGTTCCTCTGAAAAAAGAGGGATGTATCAATTCGGAATATTAGAATATTTGCAATTATATTTTTTAGAATAATCAAAGAAACTACTCATGACTCAGAAAACTCAGAACTATACAAATCCGTCGGCAAAAGAACTACTGGCTCTCCTCGAAAAACAAATTTTAGTCATCGACGGCGCGATGGGAACGATGATCCAAAGATTCCCTTTAACCGAAGACGACTTCAGAGGAGAGGTTCTTAAAAATCATGCGCATCCTCTCAAAGGAAACAACGAACTTCTCTGTTTGACAAGACCGGACGTAATCGAAGCGATCCACGTTAAATTTTTGGAAGCGGGCGCCAACATCTTAGAAACCAATACGTTCAGTTCGAATCAGGTTTCTCAAGGAGATTATAAAACGGAGTTTCTCGTCGCGGATTTGAACAAGGCTGCGGTTACATGCGCGCGTAACGCGATCGAAAAATTTCAAAAAACGAATCCGACTCAGCCTTGTTTTTTAGCGGGTGCGATCGGACCTACGACTCGGACCGCGACTCTTTCTCCGGACGTAAACAATCCCGCGTTTCGTGCGGTGACGTTCGACGATTTAGTCGCGACGTTTTATGAACAAGTCCGCGCGCTCGTGGAAGCGGGAGTGGATCTCCTTCTTCCGGAAACGAACATCGATACGTTGAACTTAAAAGCGGCGATCTTTGCGATCGAACAGGTTTTTGAAGACCTTCAAGTAAGAATCCCGGTTTGTCTTTCGGTGACGATCACCGACGCGTCCGGAAGAACTCTTTCAGGTCAAACGGTGGAAGCGTTCTACAATTCCATCGCACACTGCAATCCTCTTTCGGTGGGAATCAACTGCGCGCTCGGCGCGGACGAGATGCGTCCTTATATCGAAGAACTTTCCAGAGTTTCTTCCTGTATGATCAGTTGTTATCCAAACGCGGGACTGCCCAACGCATTCGGAGGTTATGATCAGACTCCGGAAGAATTCGGAAAATACATTCAAGAATTTGCAAGTTCCGGTTGGTTGAATATCGCGGGCGGTTGTTGCGGAACCACACCCGAACATATCGCCGCGGCCGCAAAAGCCGTCCAAGGAAAAAAACCGAGGGTTCTTCCTCAGATCCCCGAGTTAACGCGTCTTTCCGGTCTGGAACCGTTGAACGTCACGCCGGATAAGGGATTTTTACTCGTAGGGGAAAGAACCAACGTAACCGGTTCTCCCAGATTTAAAAAACTCATCATCGAAGGAAATTTCGAAGAAGCGGTTTCAGTCGCTCTCCAACAAGTGGAAGCGGGCGCCAATATCATCGACATCAACTTCGACGAAGCGTTGTTAGACGGGGAAGCTTCGATGAAACACTTCTTGAATCTCATCGCGGGCGAACCCGATATTGCTAAGGTTCCATTCATGATCGATTCTTCCAAATGGACCGTCCTCGAAGAAGGTCTGAAATGTATCCAAGGTAAGCCGATCGTAAACTCGATTTCTCTCAAAGAGGGAGAGGAAAAATTCTTAGAACACGCTCGTAAAATTCAAAGATACGGGGCTTCCGCGATCGTGATGGCTTTTGACGAACAAGGACAAGCCGCGACGAAAGACGAGAAGGTTCGCATTTGCAAAAGAGCCTACGATCTCCTCGTAACAAAGGCGAACTTCAGTCCGACCGATATCATCTTTGATCCGAACATTCTCACCGTCGCGACCGGAATCGAAGAACATAACAATTACGCGATGGACTTTATCGAAGCGATTCGAGAAATCAAAAAAATCTGTCCGGGCGCTAAGGTTTCCGGCGGATTATCCAACGTATCGTTTTCGTTTCGAGGAAACAATCCGGTAAGAGAAGCGATGCACTCGGTATTCTTATACTATGCGATCCAAGCCGGAATGGACATGGCGATCGTAAACGCCGGGATGCTCGCGGTCTATGAAGAAATTCCAAAAGATCTTTTAGAATATGTGGAAGACGTAATTTTAAACAGAAGGCCGGACGCGACCGAACGTCTCGTGGAATTTGCGGAAAGCGTAAAGGCCGGAGACAAGGCCGAAAAGAAAGAGGAGACTTGGAGAGAAGGAACCTCCGTCGAAGAAAGACTTTCTCACGCGCTCGTCAAAGGAATCGTAGAATACATCGATCAGGATACGGAAGAAGCCAGACTCAAATACGGTCGTCCGTTAACCGTCATCGAAGGTCCTCTCATGGACGGAATGAAAATCGTGGGAGAACTTTTCGGCGCGGGAAAGATGTTTCTTCCGCAGGTCGTAAAAAGCGCGAGAGTGATGAAAAAATCCGTGGCTTATCTATTGCCTTTTATGGAAGAAGAAAAGAAAAACTCCGCGGAAACTTCTTCTCGTCCTAAGTTCTTGATCGCGACCGTAAAAGGCGACGTTCATGATATTGGAAAGAATATTGTTGGAGTCGTTCTCGCATGTAACAACTACGAAGTGATCGACTTGGGAGTTATGGTTCCTTCCGATAAAATTTTGGAAGAAGCAAAGAAGCATAACGCGAGTATCATCGGTTTATCCGGACTGATCACTCCGTCGCTCGACGAAATGGTCCACGTCGCGTCCGAGATGAAACGAATCGGTTTTCACGTTCCCTTATTGATCGGAGGAGCGACCACGAGTTCCGCTCATACCGCGGTTAAGATCGCGCCCGTTTACGATCATCCGGTCGTTCACGTCGTGGACGCGTCACGTGTCGTAAACGTAGTCAATCAACTTCTGCATCCGGATTTGAACGAGGCCTATTCTCAAAAGATCAAAGAAGATCAAAAAGCGGCTCGAGAAAATTATTTCAATACGAGAGCGGAAAGAAAATTAATTTCTTTGGAAAAAGCCAGAGAGAATCGAGATGAAATCGATTGGGCGGCTACGACGATCGACAAACCTGCGTTTACCGGAGTCAAAGTTTTCGATCAAGAAATTTCCTTGGAAACGTTGATTCCGTTCATCGACTGGACCCCGTTCTTCACCGCGTGGGAACTCAAAGGAAGATATCCCGCAATTTTAGAAAGTGAAACCACCGGAAAACAAGCCAGAGAACTTTTCGCGGACGCACAAAAACTGATGAAGACGATCACGGACGGAAAAATCTTTAAGACGAAGGGCGTCATCGGAATTTTTCCGGCGAATGCTGTCGGAGACGATATCGAAGTCTACGAAGACGAAAACCGTTCCAAGTTGATCGCCGTTTTCCATACGTTACGTCAGCAGATTCAAAAAGAAGATGAAACGGAACCTAACTACTGTTTGGCGGACTACGTCGCGCCTAAGGATTCCGGAAGAATCGATTACATCGGAGGATTTGCGGTCACAGCGGGTCACGGCGTGGAAGAATTTGCAAAAGAATTCGAAAAACAACAAGACGACTACAACTCCATCATGGCGAAAGCGTTAGGCGATCGTTTCGCGGAAGCCTTTGCGGAATACATGCACTACAAGGTTCGAAAAGAATACTGGGGTTATGACAAGGACGAAAATCTTTCTCCGGAAGATCTGATTCGGGAACGATACAGAGGAATTCGTCCTGCTGCGGGCTATCCCGCCTCTCCGGATCATACCGAAAAAAGAGTTCTGTTCGATCTCTTGCAAGCGGAGAAAAATACGGGAATCACTCTTACGGAACATTTTGCGATGTGGCCCGCGAGTTCCGTGAGCGGTCTCTACTTTGCGCATCCTCAGTCCAAGTATTTCGCGGTGGCAAAGATCCAACGGGATCAAATCGAAGAATACGCGACAAGAAAAGGAATGAGCATCGAAGAAGTGGAACGTTGGTTGGCTCCGAATCTTGCGTATGATCCGCTGGCGGTTTCCATCGCGCGTTAAAAGAGTTCAAAGAATGTTAGAGTTGTTAAAAAATGAATTCTCCATCCGCTTTTGTTTCATTGAAAGGAACGATTGAAGCAGTTTTGTTAATTGCCGCTATGGAATTTTTCAACAACTCTATTGAATTTAGAATTCGATTTTCTTCGTCTTATGAAAAGTTATGAAACCGGCGGTTCCCAATCATTCTTCGGTACACAATCACGGTCCCGTATATTCGGAGACTCGAAACGCTACCGAAGAATTTTCGTTTCATCCCACTCTGATTTCTTGGTTAAAAGGACCTCTTAGACTTACGGGAAATGAAATTCTCAAACTGACCGAGATCGGTTGTACGGATCATTCTTGTCCCGTGATCGAAACTTGTTTAGAAATTTATAATAATCAACAAGATTCTGCGCCGGAACGTATGATTCGTTTTGGAAGAGCAAAACATTTGATCAGCAAGATGGATCTTGCGTTCTCTCTTAAGAAGCAGGGGATTATCGATTAGCCCCTCAATACGAACGCTTCGCGTTCACTCGGGGCAAGGCCGATATATAGCATGGTCGCGATGTAGGGGTTATTTAGAAGAAGTTTCGGAAAAGCTGTATTTGATTCCTAAGATACCTTGCACGTCTTGCATCCACTGGTGTTGTTCGCCGGAAAGTTGAGCCGCGGTCGGAACCGGAACTCTTACCATCCCTTCCAAACTTAAGTTTCTGGAAGAGAAGGAAATTCCCGGGTTCAAATAGTATTCGTAGGATTTCATGCCGCGAAAATTATTTCCTGGTTCTCCGGTTCCGCCATAACCGAAACTTCTATTATCCTGGAAACGTTTGATACTGGAAAATTGAAGGAAAAAATTCATCTTCGAACTTTCTCCGATTTCCGGAAAAACGGAATAGTTGAACGCGATCGAGGATCTTGCGGATTCTAAAAACGCAAGTCCGGCTTGGTTGCCGATCATTCTCGCGTTAAAATCCATTTCCAAACCCGCGTGGCGTTTCATATAAAGAAACATAACTCCGGAACTACTTCCGTTTTGCAGAGAATTGGTATTCCAACTTTGTAAACCCCAACCTGGAATTTGATTTCTGGAATCGGTGATCCGATCCATGGTTCTTTTTTCGGAAAAAGCCCCCGATACGAGTTTGCCGTTTCCGGAGGAAACGTCGTTTACGAAAACCGTTTCGGAAACGGGTAAAAATTGAACGCTTTCTTGAGGAACTACGGAAAATAAAAACGGTTGAAACATTCCGGAAAAAGAAAGTCCGGGAGTTTTGATAAAAGTAGTTTCAGGCGCTTTTTTTTCGGGAATAGAATTGTCTTCCGGTCCGAGTTTGAGTTCCATCGGATCCTTATAGGGAATTGCGATTACTTGCAGGTATTTTTGACGATTGAGATCGAAGTCGCGGGAAAGATGATAGGGCGAAAACGGGCTCGGCAAAGGGTCCTCGACCGAAAAAATCGAAACTCCGAATAGAAACAAAAATAAAGATAGGATGAAAGATCTCTTTTTGTTCATAAAAAGTTCTATCTGTAAGACTATGGAAATAGAACAGAACTGTCAGTATAAAATTGCAAAATGAGGTGATTTTTCCGGAAATTCCCGGAGTATCTATACGAGGAACCGACTATGGAAACATGGATTCAAAATTTCGGCGAATGTTCGATACCGTCTCCCGCAGATTATGAATATTATACGAGCGATTCCGCTAGGTTGATATTCCAAACCGTGTTTCAATCGAAAGAAGATTGGGATTCTTATGTCCAAAACGGCCCCGATTTTTTCGAACAGGCCGGACCCAGGGAAAAAATATATTTCCGCCCAGAGGAAGTGGTCGCCGGGATCGTAACCTGCGGTGGGCTTTGTCCCGGAATCAACGACGTCATTCGCGGTGTTGTCATGGAACTTTACTATCGTTACGGTGTTTCGCGCATCCTAGGATTTCCGTACGGCTATCAAGGACTTGTAAAAAAATATTCTCACGAACCGATGGAACTTACGCCCGAGAGAGTGGCGCATATCGTAGAAGAAGGCGGATCCATGTTGGCTTCTTCCCGAGGGAATCAATCTCCTACGGAAATGGTGGATTGCCTCATTTCTTACGGAGTGAAAATACTTTTTTGTATCGGAGGAGACGGAACCCTCAGAGGCGCGAGGGAGATTGTGGGCGAAATCGCAAAAAGGAAAGAAAAAATTTCCATCATCGGAATTCCGAAGACGATCGACAACGATATCAATTATGTCCAAAAAACATTCGGTTTTTCTACTGCGTTTTCCAAAGCGATGGAAGCGGTCGAATGTGCACACGTGGAAGCGAAAGGAACGCCGAACGGAATCGGACTTGTTAAACTGATGGGACGTCATTCCGGATTCATCGCCGTCAACGCGGCTCTCGCTTCCAGAAACGTAAACTACTGTCTGATCCCCGAAGTGAACTTCGATCTCTACGGAAACGGAGCCTTTTTGGACGATCTTAAAAAGAGAATCCAAAAAAAGAAACACGCGGTGATCATCGTGGCGGAAGGAGCCGGTCAAAAATTTTTCGATTCTACCGAGGAAAGAGATCCTTCCGGAAATTTAAAACTCAAGGACATCGGACTTTTTCTCAAGGACACGATGACCGAGTTCTTCAAAAAAGAAAACATTTCGGTGAACATCAAATACATAGATCCGAGTTATATCATTCGATCGATTCCGGCTAACGCGGAAGATTCCGTCTTCTGCGGTTTTTTGGCTCAGAATGCGGTTCATGCGGGAATGGCCGGTAAAACGGATATGGTCGTCGGAATGTGGAACAACGTTTTCACTCATCTTCCGATTTCCATTGCGATTCAAGAAAGAAAAGTTTTACAACCGGATCGAAGCACGTTGTGGAGATCTCTTTTGGCTTCGACCGGACAACCGGCGCACATGTTAGTGGATCGGCTTTAGGGGATCAGATGTCAGGGGATAGTGTAGCAATTTCTGTGAAAGTTTCGACGTTTCAAGTGGTTAGGATTCTATATACAATAAAATGCAAGTGTTCCGACGAGAACGAGACTTGTTACTTGCAAAAAGTATGATTTTCTGATAGAGAAAAATCTTCCGAGCCTTTCCACCAATTTCGCGATCCATAGAGAACCGAATAGAGTTTCTAGCAGAGGATTTGTCGTAATTCCGACATTTATCTTCAGATCCAAGTATTTGTGGGTAACTATGGTAGGGAGTGAGTTAAATCTTCTGCGACTGAAACTTAAGTAGATGCCTCTATGGATCGTCTTGTGGATTTGGTTATGAACCTCTTAAGGAAGACGAACCATAAAAAGTGTATAGTCGTCGTGCGGATCCGCGTCTCCGCGAAACGCGTCCGTCGTATCGATGATCAACTCTTTCAGCGCGCCAAGAGGCATATCTCCGTTTCGTTCGATGAGTTTGGTGAGATTTTCAAGGCCGTACATCTCGTTCGATTCGTTCATCGCTTCGCTGACTCCGTCCGTATATAAAATCAAAAGATCGCCGGGAGAATAATCGATTTCGTGTTCGTCGATCTCGGATTCTTTGATTCCGAGAGGCATCCCCTTGCCGGAAAGACTAACTACATTTTTTCCTTCGGCCTTATAGAGAAGTTGTTCGTTGTGCCCCGCGCTGGAATAACGAATTTTTCGTTTTGCCATATTGATTCTTGCGAGCATCACGGTGACGAACATGAAGTATCCGGATTTTTCCTGAATGATTCGGTTGGCGCTCATCAAACTGATGCTAGTCGAAGAATTTCTGGAAACTTCTCCCGAGATGATCGTTTTGGAAAATTCCATAAAAAGCGCGGCTGCGATTCCTTTTCCGGAAACGTCGGCGATGAGAACACTGACTTCGTCCGGATTGTGATAGATCAGATCGTAAAAGTCTCCTCCGATTTCTTTCGAAGCGATATAACTCGTTTCCAATTCCAATCCTTGGATCTTCTTCGGAATGTTCGGTAGGGAATTCACCTGAATCTGCGAAGCGATCTGCATATCCCTATGAATCGAATTGAGTTTTTCTTTTTGTTCCTTGGAAAGCAGGGAGTTGTAGGCTTCCGCGATTTGATTGGAGATCGTACTCAAAATATTTTGATCCGCATTGTCGAAACTGTTTCCCGATTTTTTATCGGCGGAACTTAAGATTCCTATGATCTTTCCGTCCTGACGAATCGGAACGGAAATAAAGGATTTAGTCCTGTATCTTTCGGGGCGAATCCAATCTTCTATGATCGAAGTTGTGTTTTGAACGAGGATCGGAGCGCCGGTTTCGATGATTCTCCGGATCACTCCTTCCTTTTCATTGATGAAATATTCCTCGTCCCTGAGACTGAAACCGATGCTTTTTTTGAGTTCGTACTTTCCGTTTTTCGAATTGAAAAAGATCAGAGAAACCCTTTCCGCTCCCATCACTTCCGAAATGGAATGTACGGTGAGATTTAAAAATTGATCCATCTCCGAGATATTCGAGATCGCCTGACTGAGTTGGAACAAACAATCGAGCTCGTTCGCGCGGCTTTTCAAATCTCGAATCAATCTTCGATTTCGAATCGCGATCGCCGCAAGATCCGAAAGATATTGAAGAACCTTAATGTCTTTGTTAGTGAACTCATTCCTTTCCAGGGAATTGACCGCTTCCAAAACTCCCTGGATCTCTCCTTGAGTGCTCATCGGAACGCAGATAAGATTGTTGGTAACGAAACCCACGGTCTCGTCGATGTTTCTATAAATCCGCGGATCGTTTGCGGCGTCGTTTACGATCACCGGTTGTAATGTCTCCAGAACCATTCCGGCGATTCCTTTTCCTCTCGGAACTTTCAGCTCCGCCAAAGAATCTCCCTTTGTGCCTTTGGCAACGTTGAATACGAGGCAGTCTTCGTTCGGATCATACAAAAGAAGGGAACAACCTTCCGTATTGAGTACGTCTTTTGTGGTTTCTATGATGATGCCGAGAAGTTCATCCAAGTCGTCGGTCGAGTTGATTCTCGCCGTTATATCGGAAATTAAAGATAAGGATAGCTGCCTTTCATTCATAAGGGGGATTAATAGATGATTCTCCAAGGAGAATTCAAACATTGGACACAAGAAAGTTCTCCCTGTCAAGGAGTTTCAACGAATCGAAAACTTCGGGAAAAAAACGGAACCCATAAAAAAATCCGAAGCACCGGTCTCTTATGTATAATAGAGTTGTTAAAAAATTCAATAGTCGCGATTAACAAAACCGCTTCAATCGTCCATTTCAATGAAACGGAAACAAATGAAAAATTAATTTTTCAACAACTCTAATGAACCTTTTCAAAATTCGATCAAAGAACCGATTCCTTGATCCGTAAAAATTTCGATCAGTATGGAATGGGAAACTCTTCCGTCGATGATATGAGTTCTTCTCACTCCATGATCGATCGCCGTTAGACAACATTCTACTTTGGGAATCATTCCTCCCGAGATTTCTCCCTTTCGAATATATTCCTTGACCGTACTGCGGTTGAGACCCGTTGCCAATTTTCCGTCGATCAAAATCCCTTCCGTGTCGGTAAGTAGAATCAATTTCTCCGCCTTGAGCGCGCCCGCGATTTCACCGGCAAACGTATCCGCGTTGATGTTTAGACTTTCCCCTTCCTCGTTTTCCGCAACCGGAGAAATGACGGGTATGAATCCTTCCTTTTGAAGGTTGTGAAGAATTTCAGGATTTACGGATTCGATTTTTCCGACAAGTCCCGCATCGAAGAGTTGTTTTTCTTTTCCTTCCAGTTCGATCTCGATCTGAGTTTTGACCGCCTTGGCAAGGTTCCCGTCTTTGCCGGAAATTCCGACCGCCTTTCCACCCTGAGAATTGATCATAGAGACGATTTGTTTATTTACCTTTCCGGTAAGAACCATTTCCACAACTTCCATCGTCTGTGCGTCCGTAACCCTATGTCCGTGAACGAATTGGGTCGGAATTTTCAAACTCTCCAAGAGTCGATTGATTTCAGGTCCGCCTCCGTGAACGATTACGGGATGAATCCCTACGTATTTTAAAAGAACGATATCCTTTGCAAAAGATTCCTTTAGATCGGCCTTAGCCATTGCGGCCCCGCCGTATTTGATCACGACCGTTTTGCCCGAATACTTGGTGATATAAGGAAGGGCTTCGAGGATGTGATTGACTCTTTCCAAAAGTTTTTCCATGAGAAACAAAAGAATCCTTGTGTCTTACTCTGTCATCTAGAAATACGGGAGTAGGTTTGAGGTTATAGAGTGACTTCGCAAAATCGGGAAACAAACAAAAAGAAAAACGTAATTTTAACCGGAGGAAGCGGAGGTTTGGGAAGGGCCGTCGTGGAATCCCTCGTATCCGAAGGTTATTCCGTGACCAATCTGGACGTTCAATCTCCGAAGGAAATTTTTTCGGGAGAATCTTTTTTGAATACGGATCTTACGAGGAGCGAGGAACTTTTGTCTTCGCTCTCCGAATGGGAGAATTTGGTTTTTTCCCAAGATCAGATTCCGTACGGTTTTGTTCATTGCGCCGGATACGGAGGTCCCTATCATAAAATCACCGAAGTCGGTTTGGAAGAATGGGATCGTATTTTTTCGGTAAACATCCGCTCCGCTTTTCAGATCTCGAAGTTCCTTCTTCCCATATTCAAAAAATTGCAAATAGGGAGATTGTTGTTCATCGCTTCCTCATTGTCAGTCGTCGGTTCCGCAAATTCGGTCGCTTATTCCGCTTCCAAACACGCTTTGATCGGTTTTGTAAAATCGCTTGCGGACGAATGGGGCTCTTTCGGAATTACCGTGAACGCCGTCAGTCCGGGTTATATGGAGACTTCGATGGGAATTCAGGAAGATCAAGTTTCCGATCATAGAAAAAAAATCATCCGGATGACGCCGTCTCGTAAGATCGCATCTCCTTTTGAAGTGGCGAGGGTCGTTTCTTTTTTGTTAAACGAAGAATCTTCGTATATCAACGGAGCCAACTGGACCGTGGACGGCGGCATCACCTCGGTTTGAAAAATTAAGGACTATGAAATAAAAGGAAACCGACGGAGAATTAATTTTTCAACAACTCTGATGATAGAGTGTCGGGAATTCTGCGCCTAAAAGGTCGATTTGCGAGTTTCGATTGAGTATTAAAATTACATAAAATACTAATTTAACCCGAAAAAAAGATTCCGCAATTTCTTTTGAGTTTCCGAAATAGGTTCTTCGAATTGAAATTGGCTCGTTTGGAATCGTTTGGAAAGTTTCATTTTCCGTTTGAGAATTTTCCCCCTTCTCGAAATCAAAAGTTCCACCTTTTCACCCGACTTAAATTGTTTCAAAAGATCCTTTCGATTTCCGGAATGAATCCGAGTCCCGTTCAATGCGATCCATTCGTCTCCCTGACTCAAATCCACGGAAGGGTCCAAAACCTTCCAATCGATTTTATGGACGACGAGATTTCCCCTTTCGTCTCTCGTTGTGAAACCGAGCTCCGCACCGGGACTGGAATCCGATCGTTTAACACCGATTTTGTGTAAGTATTTTTCGATCGGAACCGGAATCGGCTTATCCAGATAATCGCCGAATTCCAATTTGAGGTCGACTTGGGTGCGTTTTTTTGCCGCTTCGAAAAATTCGATTTTCGTAAACCCCCGATTTTTTCCGATATGAAAGGTTTGATAAACTTCGTTCATCACATCCAACAAGGAAAATTTTCCCGAGGATTCGGACAAAAGATGGAGGTCCATCGCAAGAGCCAAAATCCCGCCCTTCACGTAATAGGAAATTCCGGTGTTGTTCGCGTTCGGATCGTTCGGACGATTGTAGAATTTGGTCCAAGCCGTAAACGAAGAATCTTCGAGGCTCATCCAAGATTCTCCTTCCGACTTTTCCAAACTCTGTAAGTCTTCCATCACTTTTGCAAGATACGATTCCGCGTTGAGATGTTTGGTCCTGACTAAAAAATACGCGTCATAAAAGGAAGTAATTCCTTCGGCGATCCATAATTCTCTCGTCAAACTCGGCCTTTGATAATCGAAAGGACCCAAGGCGATCGGTCGAATTCGTTTAACGTTCCAGAGATGAAAGTATTCGTGGGATAAAAGTTCCAGAAGTTTTAGATATCCGTCTTTCGAAATCGCCTTCAAAGGATCGTACATATTTACGGAAGAATTGAGATGTTCCAAACCGCCGTAGGCGCCTTCGGATAAAATCAGGATAAACAGATAACGGGCGTTTGGCGAACCTCCCAGGGACCGAATTTGTTCTTCCGTAATTTTTTGCAAATCGGGGATCAAAGTTTTCCGAACGGATTTGGGCAATTCCCCCTCGAATACGATTTCGTGATCGCATTCTCCCGAACGAAACGGAACGGCCGCGCGATTGGATAACAGAATGGGAGCGTCCAGGAATTCGTCCAAATTTTTAGAAAAACGTTTTTTCCCTTTGCCGTTTAAACCTGTGTGGCAGAATTGAAAGGAAAGAGTATTTGAAATCTCTAATGTGATTTCGGAAACCTCTTCGTCCTTCGGATATAAAAACAAAGCGGGAGGATGTAAAAGACAAAACTCGGCGGTAAAGTAGTTGGAACGAACCGAATAGTCGTAGCCGTAGACCACGTAACGCACGCGAAAGGATTCGCTTTCGGAACGAACGCTCCAAGAGTCCAAACCGATTTGTGAAACTTCCGGATTTTTTCCGTTTTTCCCTAGGGATAAGGTTTCGAGTTTGTGAATATGTCTGGAATAGTCCCGGACCATATAAGATCCGGGCGTCCATACGGGCAAAGAAAGAATCGTTTCTTTTTGAGGGGATTCTATCTCCAATTCCACTTGAAGATAGTGTCCCGTAAGTTGGTATTCTTGAACTACGTAGTGAAGTTTAGACAATCATTTACCGCTGACTTTGGAAATCTCTTGGAGAGTTTCTTCCACGGTCGTTGTCGGGTCAACTTTTCTCCAAACCTTTTGAATCTTTCCATCCGGAGAAATTAAAAAGGAGTCTCTGGAAAGTCCTTTGAAAACCTTTCCTTTCCATTCCTGATCTCCGTAAGCTCCCAGGGCTTCGCTGAGTTTATGATCGGGATCGGACAAAAGGGGGAAGTTCAAAGAATATTTTTGGATGAAATTTCCGTGAGAATCCAAATTATCCAAACTCACTCCGTAAACTTTCGCTCCGATTTTTTTGAACTCTCCGATATTGTCCCGATAACTACAGGCTTGTTTGGTACAACCCGGAGTATCGTCTTTGGGATAAAAATAGAGAAGAGTCCAAGAGCCCGCGATATCTTCGGGAAGTTTTACACTCTTACCTTCCGTACTTTCCAAACTGATTGCGGGAAGATTGGTTCCTAACACTGAATCTGACATTTCAATTTCCTTATTGATTTGAATCGCTCCGGAGTCCGGATGTAAGTAAGAATCAGGATTTTAAAAGAGAAGCAATCGCTTTTCCGTACGAAACAAAAGATTTGAACCGAATAAAAATGTTGAAAATTAGACAATCTAAACTTCTAATTCATATATTTCTCCATTAAAAACCATATTTTCTAAAACGGAAAACATCAACTTTGAAAACGATTCTATTCTTCCTTTGCACGTTCATTCCTTCTTTGATTTTTTCCGAAAACCAAGATTCTTGGAAACCGATCGATTTGAGAAAAGTAAATTGGATCGCGACGGATGAATTTCAAAAGGAATATCCGAACGGAATCGATCCGACTCTTCCTACAGTGAAAAAAATCTCGACCTTCCCGATCGTTTTAAACGAAATTTTCGAAACCCCGATCGGAAGGGGTTTGAAAGAATATACGTTGCAGACTCGATTTCACATCGAAGGGGATTTTCGGAACACAAAGGTTTACAAACCGATCTTTCTGTATCTGGAATCGATCGGAGAAAACTGGGAAATATTTTTAAACGGTCATTCCCTGGCTCGGGAAATCCATTTGGATTCTTCCGGAAAAGAAATGTTTGTCCGAAGGACGATCCGAAGTTTTCGTCTCCCCGTCGATTCCAGTCTTCTTAGATCGGGGGAAAATCTTTTGACTTTCCATTTGATCGGAGACGTTCCGGCTTCGGCCTTTTCTAAAAACGTGGATCTCGGTTTTTACATCGACGGGGATTATTCCCTAACGACCGAACAAAAACTTTCCGGCGAAATTTCCACGTTAGTCAACCTTTGCCTGAACACGATTTACGTTTTCTTCGGACTTTATCATCTTCTCATTTACGCAAAAAGAAGGGAGGACCTGTACAATCTTTATTTCGGAATTTTCAGCGTTTTTATGGCCCTGTATTCTCTTTCGAGGTCCAATATCGCGTTCGACGTGATTCACGATACGACCTGGATTACAAGAATTGAATATTCTTCGGTTTCTCTTCTTTCACCCCTGTTTCTGTTGTTTATGCAGGATTACTTTTACGGAAGAGCGAAATTTTCGAAAGTGTTGTTCGGAATTCTCGTCTTGGACGTGATTATCGCGGCGATCACTCTCGTGGAACCGTTTCGATATACGATGACTAGTTTGAGAATCTGGCAGATTTCCATTCTTCCCACGCTCGTTTATCTCCTCTACTTTATGAGCAAAGCGTTATATTTCCGCAAAAAAGACGCGATTCTTTTGGCGACGAGTATGTTTACGGTCGTTTTTATCGCGGTTTACGACGTGATCGATTCGGTTTTCTTTCAATCCGGAATTCGTTTCACTCAGTTCGCGTATTTTCTTTTTGTGGTCGCGTTAACCGTCATTCTCGCCAACCGATTCATTTCTTTGTATCGTCAATCGGAAGACTTAAACATAGAACTCAGTCAGCAGAAGTTGGAACTCGCAAGACAAAAAAACGCGTTCTTTCGTTTCGTCCCCGTACAGTTCTTAAACGTTCTCGGAAAAAATTCCGCCGTTGAGGTCAATCTCGGAGATTCGGTTCTCAAAGAAATGAGCGTTTTATTTACGGACATTCGTTCGTTCACTACGATTTCGGAACAGATGACTCCCGAGGAAAACTTTCGTTTTATCAACGACTATCTCGCGAGTATGGAGCCCGTGGTACAAAAACACGAAGGTTTCGTGGATAAGTTTATGGGCGACGGAATTCTCGCCTTATTTTCGGGAGAAGGGGAAGCGATACAATCTCGTCTTTACGGTAAAACTTCCGCGGATAAGGCGATTCTTGCGGCGATCGAAATGAAAAAAGCGGTCCAGGCCATTAACGCGGAAGCAAAGGATTCTCACTTTCGAGGTTTAAGGATCGGAATCGGGATCAACACGGGAAATCTGATGCTCGGAACCGTGGGAAGTCGTTCCCGATTGGACACGACCGTGATCGGCGATACCGTAAACGTAGCTTCCCGTTTGGAAAGTCTAACCAACCTTTATCGCGCCGACATTCTGATTACAAAGAATACTCTTTCTTGCATGACGATCGCGGACGATCTTGCGATTCGTGAAATCGATTCCGTCGTAGTAAAAGGAAAAACGGATCCGATCATCATTTACGAGGTTTACGAAGCGGACGTACCTCATATTCGAAAACTGAAAGACACGACTCTTCCTTTGATCACAAGGGGAATTATTTTGTATAAGGTCGCGGATTTTCAGGAGGCTCTCATCAATTTCGAACAGGCGCTTAAGGTTTTCCCGGAGGACATCGTTTCGATTCTTTATCGCAAACGATGCCAGGAATACATCGCTTCCCCGCCTAACGGCAATTGGATCGGGGTTCAACATCTTCTAGAAAAGTAAACGATTTATAAGAAACAATCGTTGCCAAAGTCCATTCTTCCGGGGAGACTGGATTCCGCGTGCAACCCTTTCGGGTTATAACCTTACTGAGTCATTTGTGAGTAAGGTTATGTTTTAGGGTACACAACAAAAATTTTGAAAAACAAAACAACGGTTTTGGAGCAAACCTAAAACCGTTTCATAAGGGAACCGGCATATGATTTCTTACGCGGTCTATAAAATGATCCATATCTTCGGAATTCTTCTACTTTTTACCGCGCTGGGAGGAGTTACGCTTCATGTTCTCAACGGCGGCACCAAAGAATTCTCCAATCGTAAAATCGTAGCGATCACACACGGAATCGGCCTATTTTTCATCTTATTAGGCGGATTCGGAATGCTTGCAAGAATGGGTTTGATCTGGCCCTGGCCCGGTTGGGTGATCGCAAAATTTGCGATCTGGTTGGCATACGGCGGGCTTTTGACGATGGTCTATAAAAAACCTACGTTGGGAAAAACATTTTGGTTCGGCTTTCCTTTGCTCGGACTTCTTGTGGTCTATATCGTAACTTACAAACCGTTTTGATCGTTTCCATTTACTTTCAAAAATTAAGATAGGAAATACATCCGAGGAAATTAAAAGAGATGGCAAAAAAAGCGTCCACAGTCAAAAGCGTTTCCAAAACGAAGAAGGATTCTTCGATTCAACCCATCCACGACTTCTTAGGCTCTAGAGATCTGCCGCATCCGGTGGATCGTCTGGAAGACGTTCGAAGAAGGGCTCGCAAGTTTCGGGAGAAAATGCTCTCCGGTCCTCAAGTGATTTTTTACAGATCTTACGATTTGGTCAGGGTTCCGTATCCTACGCGTTATGCGCTCTTGAACGCTTACGCTCTTCCTACTCCGTATATGCACATTCTCAATCGATTGTTCATCGTTCAGTACAAAACTTCGGACGGAATCAAAACGCTTTTATTTTCTCCTTCCGATATAGATAGCAACGCGGAAACCCCGTTTTTCAAAAGGCTTGCCGGAAGTTTCGGCCCCTTTCAATCCATCGGTAAAAAGATCATCGCTCCGATTTTAAACACGGTGGAAGAATGTCTGGAAGACGCGGGAATTTCTCCCGAAAAGGTGGATTATATCTCTTACGATCATCTTCATACGCAGGACATTCGTAAATGGTTGGGAGCCAACGGAGAAAAAGGTTATTTCCCGAACGCGAAACTTTTAGTGATGAGACAAGAATGGGATTCCGTTCAAGGGCTTCTTCCTCCTCAAGCCGATTGGTATTGTCCGAACGGAACCGGAGGAGTTGCGAGCGATCGAATCGTAATTTTGGATGGAGACGTTGAACTCGGACAAGGAATCGCTTTGATTCGCACACCGGGACATACCGTAGGGAACCATTCTCTCGTGGCTCATACTCCCGAGGGTATTTTTGTTTCGAGCGAGAACGGAGTCAGCGCCGACAGTTATTCTCCGTTACATTCTCGAATTCCGGGCGTGAAAAAATACGCGAAGGCCACCGGTATGGAAGTGATCTTAAACGGAAACACTCTGGAAATCGGCTTGGAACAATATATCTCCATGGTTCAGGAAAAGGAAATGGCGGGAGTTTCCTCCAGAAATTCGAACTTTTACAACGTTATGCCCTCTTCGGAGATGACGAGTTACTGGTTGTTTCCGGGAACCGCGCCTACGTTTAGTTTCGGAAGATTGTCTTTCGGTTCCCCCGTAATTTAAAAGGAAGTAAGAATATGATTTTATTCATTACAGGATGCGCGGGCGGTCTCGGAAAAAAATTAGCCGAAGAGGCTTTTGCCGCGGGACATTCGATTTTAATCGCGGACATCAACGAGAAGGAACTCAAAAAATTCGCGGCCCCTTGGAAGAATGAAAAAGATCGCGTTCTTGTCTCCAAACTCGACGTAACTTCTCCCGGTGATTGGAAAAAAGTGATGGATCTTGCGATCAAAAAATGGGGTAAGATCGACGCGCTTCTAAACGTAGCGGGATATCTTTTGCCGGGTTATATTTACGAAGTTCCGGCGACTCAGATCGATCGACATATGGACATCAACGCCAAGGGTGTGATGTACGGAACGAGAGAAGCGGCGACAAGAATGGTTGCGGCCGGAGCGGGACATATCGTAAACATCGCATCTCTTGCGGGAGTGGCTCCGATTTCCGGGATCTCTTTGTATTCCACCTCTAAGTTTGCGGTAAGAGGTTTTTCTCTTGCGATCGCTGGGGAACTCAAAGAAAAGAACGTTTTTGTAACAGTCGTTTGTCCGGACGCGATCAAAACTCCGATGCTCGATCTACAGAAGGATTACGAGCAGGCTTCGATGACTTTTTCGGGAGGGAAGGTCCTAACGGTTGAAGAAGTTTCCAAGATGATTCTCGGTAAGGTTCTTACCAAAAGACCGCTTGAAATTTTGATTCCGGGTAGTCGCGGAATTCTTGCAAAGATCGGAAACGCATTTCCTGCAACGGCGGCAATCCTAGGTCCGATGCTCCGCAAAAAAGGACTCAAGAAACAATTCGTTTATACCAAAGGTTAAGAGATTCCCCCGAGTTTTATCTTTTTAGGGACGCCTTTATAAAAGGGCGATGTCAAAGATTTAAAACCCTTCTTTTAAGAAGTAGGAGAGGTCCAATCGGGGGAAAACACATTCAAAATTTCGAATCTATTTTTAACCGGTTCTAAATCTCTTACGAATGTTTTTAAGTGCGTCTTGTCTTGATTTTTCCCGAACCGACGCTCTCAGATTTTTTTTCACCGGTAAATACGATTCGGTACTTGCGAGGGTTTTGTGTCCTAGAAAATCCTTCACGTGATTTAAGGAAGAACCGTCCGCAATCAGATGCAAGGCTCTGCTATGTCTGAGGGTAAAAACGGTTACCGGACTCGAAATTCCGGAGTTTCTGCCGATTTCGGAAATAATCCTTTCCACGTTTCTTGAAGTCGTGTGAGATCCGGAACTTTTTCCCGGAAACAAATATGTGTTCGAAGAAACGAGCATTTCTCTCTCGTATTTTTTGATCAGAGTTTCTAGTTCTGCCGGAATTTCAACCGTTCTAGATTGGGAAAGAATCGAGGACTTGATTTGAATCGATTTTCTTTTTGTATCCAAATGCGTCCATCTGAGAGAAATCAATTCTCCGACACGAAGACCTCCAAAGTAAACCAGGCCGCACATCAACTCGTGTTTGGCGTTCGGAGAGGCGGTTTTTAAGATATTCTGCATTTCCTTATAAGTGATCGCGTTCGGATTATTATATTCCCGTACAGGTCTTTGAAAATCCTGGAATACATTCATTTTCATCACGTCTTCGAAAAACATTTTCAAGGAACTTACGTTAATCTGAATTGTAGAAGAAGACACTTTTCTCTTCTTCAAATGATCCATATACCGGTTCAAATCCTTGACGGTGATCTTCTCCGCGGGTTTATCCGTGAAATGGAGGAAATCTAAATTGTATTTCATGTAAGTATAAGCCGTGGCTTTTTTATAGTTTCTCTGGCGAATAATTTTTATCAGCCTTTCGATCGAGTGTTTGTTTTTTTTTGGAACTTCCAATTCTGACATCTTTCTTCCCTTTTTATTCCGTAGCGGGCTCGTTAGTTGCCTTTGTACGGTTTTGATATTCTTTTTCTAAAAGCTTTGAAGAAAGGGAACCAAATATCGCTAAAATGTGTCAATTCAATATTCGATTTTCTGCAGAATTCTAGAGCAAATCTCTTCGATCCTCAAATCATCGATTTCAAAATAATAATCCGAAATACTTCTGTAATGCGGCAATCGATTCTCCAATACGTTCCGATAGGAGTCAATTGCGCTCAACGGTGGGCGAGTAGGGTCATTTTGAATCTTTTCCACTAAAACCTCCGTGGGTTTGGAGAGACCGAAAACGGTCGTTATGGATTTTAAAAGTTCAATTTTGCGATCACTCAGGATTTCTTTTCCTTTGGTATCCAAATCAAATAAAATCCCACCCCCGCAGTCTAGAATGATTCCTCGGGAATTTTTTAGTTTCAATAAGATTTGAAACTCCAAATCTCGGAATGGTCTCCAGTCTCCCGCATTCTTTTCAATGAATTCGGGGATGGAAATTCCTCCGATTTCGTACACTACGATCATGTCGGTGGACACTACCGGCATCCCCGTCATTTTAGAAAGTTTACGGGAAATTTTAGATTTTCCGACCCCTCTCGGGCCGATCAGAGCGAAATTTTTTTTCAAGCCTGAATTAACTCACGGATATGTTTCTGTATTTCCGGAAGGACCGTATAATACATTTGTACGTCGGAGTCGGTAATTCCTAAAATCTGCAAAGCTTGATTGGAAATCGGAGCGGATAAACCCGCGATATCGATTCCTACTCCAGCCGCTATGGAAATCGAATGAGCTACGTGAACCACGGAAACCAACTCCGGAAATTCTTTTTCCTCTTCGGGTTGACTGTAATTTCGTACGACGTGAACCAACTCTTTTGGAAAATTCCATTTCTCCAATAATTTTTCTCCCGCTTCCTCGTGAGAATATCCGAAATGTTTTCTTTCCAATTCCCCGAATGAAACGGAATGAGTTTTTAATTCTTCCCTAAGACTGGCGATTACGGAGGGAAAAAAATCGGCAAGAATCACCTTTCCTATATTGTGCAAAAGACCGCCGGTAAACGCAAGATCCGATCCTATTTTGAGTTTTTTTTGTTCGCAGATTCTTTTGGAAAGTTCGGCTACGGTGAGAGATTGAATCCAGTTATCTTCCGCTTCCACCTGATAACCTTTCAGATCTTTTTTAAGAATTCCTCTCGTCGCGGTCAATAGGATGATATCCTTTACCGTTTTGATTCCCAAGGTCATCAGAGATTCTTGTACGGTTTTGATCGGTTTTGAAGCTCGGTAGTAAGCCGAATTGGAAAGTTTAATCACATCGGCAGTCAAACCCGGATCGTTTGAAATTTCCTTTGCCAGATCGGGAATTGAAACGTCCTGTTTTTGAACCATCTGCATCACTTTAGTAACTACGGATGAAATTCTTGGAAGTTGAGCGTCGTTTAAAAAGAGTTGGTCTATTTTTTCTTTCATCTTTTCTTACCTGACCTTGTAGAGGTACTTTTCAAACCCGCCTTTTTTTAAAAGAACTCGTCCGTCGTCCAAATATAAACTGATGGTTCTACCGTCGTTCCCTCCGACGTCCTCTACGATCAAAGGGATTTTACTTTGTTCTAAAATAGTTCTAGCCGTGAGAATGTTTTGCTCGCCGATGTTTTGTAAAAAACTGGATTGAACTCCTTTAAACATAGAGGCGCCCCCGAAAAGTCGTACCGCATATTCTCCGGGATTGCAGCCCATTTCGTTCATTTTTTTGATTAAGAGGGGAATTGCGGTATCCGCGTATTTGAAAGGATTTTTTTGCGAATCCTTTCCGCTCGGATCTTTAGCAAGCATAAAGTGAGCCATAGCTCCTATCTTTTTATCGGGAGCGTAAAAAACCACTCCGATGCAGGAACCCAAAGTGGTTCTCAAGATTTCGGGAGACTGCGCTCCCTGCATATCTGCGATTCCTACGTTGACTATTTTCGATCCTTTTGCCAGCATTTGGTTCCAGTTATCCCGGTGTTCGTTTTAATTCCAAAAAAGTAACAAGACATTACAGGACGGTCTCGAATTCTTCAATACTTTTTTGAGACGACTTGAAGAAGTGAAACTCGAATTTGAAAAGGCAGAATTTCATTTTACTCTCGGGTCTCGATTTCATACGCTGTTTTTGGAATGGCAAAAACTACACTTAAAGATAAGACGAAATCCGAACGAAAAAAAAACGTGCCCGGCTCGGAACCGATCGAAACGTTCAAACTCGGTAAAACTACCGTAACGATTCTCGGGACCGCACATATCAGTCAAAAAAGTATAGACGAGGTGCAAAGAATCATCCGGGAAGAAAAACCGGACACGGTCTGCGTAGAACTCTGTAACTCCAGAATGCGATCCGTTCAGGACAGCGATCACTGGAATAAATTGGACATATTCAAAGTTTTTAAAGAAAGAAAAATGTATCTTCTTCTTTCCAGTCTCATCCTATCCGCGTTCCAAAAAAAACTCGGCAGGGGTTCCATTCGTCCCGGCGACGAAATGAGAATGGCGATCGGAGAAGGTGAAAAAATCGGCGCCAAAATCGTTCCGATCGATCGGGAAGTTTCAATAACTCTCAAAAGAGCCTGGTGGAACATCGGAATTTTCAGTCGGTTGTTTCTTCTTTCGGCGTTATTGACTTCTCTTTTTGTGAAGGAGGATATCTCCGAAGAAAAAATCGAAGAGATGAAATCGGAGGACGTTCTCAAGGATCTTTTTTCCCAACTTCCGAAACGTTATGAGTCGATTAAGAACGTGATCATAGACGAAAGGGATTCTTATCTCGCACAAAAGATTCGGGACTCCGCCAAAGAAGGAAAAAAAGTTTTTGCCGTTGTCGGAGCGGGGCACCTGCAAGGAATTATGAATCATGTCCAGGAAGAGAAGGATATTAACGATCTGGATCTTCTTCCTCGCAAAACGGCTTTGGATCGTTGGAAAGGTTTTTTGGTTCCGGGAATTTTTCTCGGTCTGATCCTGACCGTTTTTTATTTCGGAGGAAAACAACAAGGTCAAGAATTTATTCTTCGTTGGATACTGATCAAAGGCGGACTCGCCGCGTTAGGCGCCATTATCTCTCTCGCACACCCTTTATCCGTAGTTCTTGCGTTTTTTGCGGCTCCCATCGGCAATTTTAATCCGATCGTCAAACCGGGTTGGGTTGCCGCGTTATGCGAGTCTTGGTTGCGCAAACCGCTCGTAGAAGATTTTGAAAAAATCGCTCAGGATTCGGAACACTGGAAAGGATATTGGAAGAATAACGTGATCCGAATTTTTCTCGTATTTATGCTTCCTCAAATCGGAAGTAGCATCGGTACGTTTATCGTAACCGCGGACTTGTTCCGAGTTCTGAAGGGACTGATGTGATTTGGAAACTCCGGAAGGCCTTTGTCTTTTTGATTTTGGTTTTTTCCGGAGCGCTTCATTCCGAGCCGCCCCGTTCCGCGGAATTCGAACCGAACGCGGTGATGGAAGGATGGGACCTTCAATCGTATCTAACGTATTACGAAGATAAATCCGGAAAACTTTCCTTTCCCGAAATTCAAAAAGTCTTTCAGTCCGGAAAGTCGATCCCGCTTTTCAACAATAGTCTCGGATATTCCGATGCCACGGTCTGGGTTCGAGTTCCGGTTTCCAATTCGGAAAGAGGAACGAAAAACTGGGTCCTATTATTTTCCTACACTATGATCGATTCATTACGGTTTTATTCCGTTCGAAACGGCGCCTTACCCCTGTCGGTCTCCGGGGACGAACTTCCTTTTGCGACAAGACTTGCGGAAAATCGGAACTTTCCGTTTCAATTGAGCGAACCTCCTCTTTCTAAAAACGACTATTACCTTCGGATCGAATCCAAAAATTCGATCATTGTTCCCTTATCCGCATATTCACGAACCGAATTTTTGGAACATACCGCAAAAGAATATACGGCTCTCGGTTTTTACTACGGAACGATGTGTGTGATGTTCGTCTACAATCTGTTCCTTTTGATTACGACCCGGGATATAAGTTATCTTTATTATAGTATATTCATCTTTTTTGATATTCTTTTTCAGATGACTTTAAACGGATTGTCTTTTCAGTTTTTATGGCCGAATCATCCGGAATGGGGGAACGTAAGCCTTCCGTTTTTTATCTTTTCCGCGTTTCTCGCAGCGTGTTTATTCGGGAAATCGTTTTTAGAATCCTCCAAGATGACTCCGATCACCGACAAATTTTATTATCCGATTATGGCGATCTGCGGATTCGGTTGTATCGGTTCTCTTACTTTTTTCAGTCATACGTTCAGCGTGATTTCGAGTATTGTCGTTCTTTTGATCGTGCTGACTTTACTTTTGATTAACAGTCTTCAGTGTGTATGGAAAGGACATCGTCCGTCTCGATTTTTTCTGACGGCTTGGTCGGTTTTTATTCTGGGAAGTTTTTTGTATGCGATGAACGCATTTGGAATTTTTTCGGATAATTTTTTCACTCAATGGGGATTGCAGATCGGTTCCGCGATCGAAGTCGCGTTTCTTTCGCTGGGACTCGCTGATCGGATCAAACAACTTTCCTTAACTTTGGAGATGCAGGCGATCAGTTTAAATCTTTTGAAACAAAGACACGAGCAATCCGCAGTTCAGTATAAAAATCTGTACGAAGGCGAGGAAGATTTTCTTTTTGATCTGGATTCCAACGGAACGATCACCGGAAGTAATAAGTCCATTTCCCCGTTTTTAGGTTTTAAACCGCAGGATGTGATCGGTAAGAATTTTTTAGAGTTCATGTACAATACGGGAGGATTGGAAGACGCATTCAAAAAATTGTATGTTATGGAAAGGATGGAAGAGTTATATTCCACGAGAAAGCCCGTTTATTTCCGTGCCGACTTCGTTCAGAAATATCTGAAAGAACCGAAAGAGTTGCAGGTTCGTCTTCAAATTTTGGAACACGAATCCGGCCGCGATATTTTGGGAAGGGCCTTTGAACCCGATCAGGATCTGATGGGAAGATATTTGGACGAAGAAAGAATCGTCTTCTCGATGAATAACTATCTCCAAAACGCGGAACTTCTGAGCCAGAGGCTTACGTTCAATCTCGTACGTTTCACCGATCCGACCGCGGCTCTTTCGATTCGGACGAGTCTCAGAGAAATGCTCGTCAATGCGATCGAACACGGAAACCTGAATATATCCGAGGAAGACAAGGCGAGATGTTTAAAGAACGGGAATTATTTTCAGTTCATTTTGGCGCGGCAAAACGATCCGTATTACAGGGATAAAAAAATTCTCGTGGAATATTTTCTTTCCGGGCAGAAAGTAGGTTATAGAATTACCGACGAAGGAAAAGGATTTAACCACGCGAGGACCGTTCGGAACGCACTTTCGAAAACGGATGAAAACGCGGCTTTACGAACCGGAGGAATTGCGTTCGCACTTTCCGCTTTTGACGTTGTAAAGTTCAATTCCACGGGGAACCGAGTCACCTTGGTCAAATATTTTTAAATGAAACATTCCATTTTTTTAATATTATGTTTTGTATTATTCGTCATAAACTGTACAAACAGCGGACGTTCTTTGAAAAGAGATCTTCCGAAACCTTTAGGCGCGGTTTTGCAGGAAGTTTCCTCAGCCTTGAAAAAACAGATCGACCTCAACCGGGAAATTTCTTTTCCCGAAAAGAAAGGTGCGTTAAAACTCGCCGTTCTTCCTTTGTTAAACGAAAACGGTTCGGCGACACTTTTAGGAACTACGATTTCTTCTCAACTTCTATCGCAGATGTACGATCCCGGAAAAATTTTACTGGTGGAAAAATCCCAACTGGGACGGCTCATCGACGAACAAACTTTTCAAAAATCCGGACTCGTTCTTTCGGATCAAAATCTGGAAATCGGTAAACTATCGGGAGCGGATCTTCTTCTTTTGGGAACCGTTCAATTTGGGGATCAGACTTTTTTACTCCAACTGAGAGTTGTATCTCTTCGGTCCGGAGAAATTCTCGCGTTATCGGAATCCGTTTTCGATTCCGACGACACTCTTTACAATCAGTATCGCTCTGCAACGACAGTTCCACAACGCGCCCCTTAGGAAGCCCTAACACAACCCACAATACTTGGATCTTAAGATAAATCTGTCGGAATTCCGACAATCTTCCGTGAAAAGCTCGGGAGGCTTTTCTCTATCATAAAGTCATACTTTTTGCAAGTAAAAAGCTCCATTCTTTTCGGAACACTTGCATTTTATTGTATGTAAGGTCGAATTGACTCCCGTATATATTTCGTCTAACGTTTTTTCTTTTTTGCCGCCGATTTGTTTTTGCCGGAAACCGAAACCGGTTTTTTCTTCGATGTAGTTTTTGTTTTGGAACGGACAACCTTCGGATTCGCGACGGACTTCGTTTTTCCTTTGGAAATCGGATTTCTCTTTTGATCTTTTACCGTAACGTTTTTTTGAACGGGCGGTTTTGTTTTCGAAACGCGTTCCATCGCCGATTTGTTTTTTACCGAAAGATTTCCCTTTGAAGTTTCCAATTGCGATACACGCGGTTGTGTTTTCGTTATAAGAGCCGCAGCTTTTTCGGATTCCTGTGCGGTTGCACTCGGATAATGAAACAAAAGAAACTCAAGGATCGTTCGAATATTTTCCGCTTTACGAACCTGATTGTAGTTGCCCGGGATATCGAACCAAAGATCTCTTCCCTCGCCGTAAACGGAAGAAGAAGCCGGAAGAAAAATAAATTCTTTCAAAGGGGAAAGAGGATGAAAACGATCCATAAACAAGAAAGTTTTAAAGAGTTCTTTCAAGTATGCGGAGTCGTAACGTAAACCGCTTACGGGCAAAATAGAAAACAAATAACTTCCTCGAAACGGAGTTCCCAAAGTCACAAGCCCTCGAATTTTTTGACGACTTCGATCCGGGAGCAGCAAAGTTAAAAGTCCGCCCGTATTGTGCGCGAGCAAAACGGACTTGGAAGGAATCTGATCCATCTGTTTTGCGAGAATTTCCACCGCCTTTTTCGTACGAAAGAGGAAGATGGGGATTCTCAAGATTCTAGGCCTATAACCCTTCGATTCCAAAGCCTTATACAACTTGGAATAAAACAAGGGCCCCGAAAGATAACCCGTTACGATGTAAATGTCTCCTCCGGAAAGATTCATACTGGAAGGAAATAACGAAGAGGCAAAGGAAAGCGTAAATTCAAAAATTTCGGAAAGAAAGTAAAGGAACGTTCTAAAAGAGGATACGATTTTTTTCATGAGAATGGCTTGAAGTTATGGGGTGAAAAGACAAGACTGTCAGAGTCTTTCATGAAAACAAAGAAGCTGATTCTTTTCCTATGGATCTTTTTCATCCTACCTTCCGCTGTCTATTCAAATATACCGACACATTCGGGTATGGAGAAAAATTTCAAGGAGACTTGGAAAAAATTATTTCCGGTTCCTTATACGAAAATTTTGAAACGAGATCTGACCGGCAAGGGAGTTCTAGTTTATAAAATAACCCCCGCAAGAGTCGTTTATATCTACACGTATCTTGTCTTTCTTCCTTTATATACGGAAAACGAAGAGACTCCCAAAGAAATTCCGGGCAAAGGAAAAGAAGTAAGGGCGAAACTTTTTTACGAACCTTCGAACCCAGCCGAGAAATTTTCTATTGAGTTTACCGAGTTCGACGAACAATACAACAGCAGATCGGTGGTGCGATGGATTCGATAAAATCAAGATCGGATGAACTGATCCAAAAGAAAATGGCGTCCGAAGGAATGACTTTCGCTTTCATCCGGGACTTTTTGAAAAAAACGGATCTGGTTCGAAACGGAGAAACAGGAATGGTTCGCTGGGAAGAAGTAGGCGACCTGGACCCGACTACGGACGAGATCACTCTCGAACAAATTGAAAGGGAGAATTCTCCGGATCCGTCGATCCTCAAAAATCTGGTCGTTATCAAACTGAACGGAGGGCTCGGAACTTCGATGGGACTTTCCGGTCCTAAATCCTTGATTGAACTGAAAGACGGAATGTCCTTTTTGGAGATCGTCGCAAAACAATCCGAGGTAATTGAAAAGAAGTATAACGTGTCCGTTCCGTTGATTCTGATGGACAGCTTCAATACGCAAAAGGAAAGTCAGGAGGAACTGAAAAGAATCGGGTTCCTTCAAAAATTTCCGACCTCCTTTTTACAACATAAGGTGCCCCGTCTTTTGAAGGAAAACCTAACACCGATTCGTTGTAAAAATCCGGACGACGAGTGGTGTCCGCCCGGCCACGGAGATATCTGGATTTCTCTTTTGGAGACCGGACTCTTAGACACTCTCATCGCAAACGGATACAAGATCGCGTTCGTTTCCAACGGGGATAATTTAGGCGCTACGGTGCATCCCGGAATTCTTTCGTATATGTTAAAGGAAAAACTGGAATTCTGTATGGAGATGACTCCGAAGACCCTTGCCGATAAAAAGGGCGGGGCGATCTACAAAAGAATCGTCCGGGGGAAATCGGAAAACTATCAACTTCTTGAAACGGCTCAGGTTCCCCCGGAACATATGCACGAATTTGAAGGTTTGGGCAAGTTCAGAACTTTTTCCACGAACAATCTCTGGATCGATTTAACGGCTCTTAGAGAAAGAATTCTTCGGGACGATTTTGAACTTTCCTTGATCGTAAACCCAAAAACGATCGAAGGGCAAGAAGTTCTCCAACTCGAAACCGCAATGGGCTCTGCGATCCGAAACTTTAACAAAGTCAAAGGAATCATCATTCCTAGGGACCGATTTGCCCCCGTGAAAAAATGCGAGGATTATCTCGTTCGAAGATCCGACGCGTATCGTCTTTTAGAAAACTACTCGATTACGATGTCCGATATAAGGAAAAAATCGGGATTAGGAGAAGTATTGATCGTCTTGGATGAAAAACACTACAAGAAAATCCAAGACTTCAATCGACTCTTTCCGGAAATCCCTTCTTTAGAGCGTTGCACTTCTCTTACCGTTCGAGGCGAGGTTCTATTCGATCGAAAAGTTTCGCTCGTAGGAGATGTGGTGATTCAAAACGACGGTCCGGGGCTTCGGAAAATATCGGATTTGAAATCTGGAATTTTAGAATCCGGAAAATATTCCTTTTAGGCTTTACAAAGAAAATCATTCGTCGGATCTTTTATTTGAGTTTGTTTGAACGAACGGTTCATACCGACGGTTTTTTCGAATCACAAAGGCTAAAATGACAACTTCCAAAAGTCCGAAGATCCGATCCTTTGACGAAGGAGAAATCGAACAATTTAAGAACGTATTTATCAACGAAAACCGAGGTAAACCGATTGTTCTTCTTCGTTTTCAAGATATAAAATCCTTATCTTTTCTCGATTTCTTACAACTCATTCCGATCAAAGTTTCGGAGTTATATCCGGGCGCGGAAAACCACTATTCTTATTATTGCTACGGAGATAAAAAGAATCTCCTGATCGGAGTCGCTCAGATTCAAATGAGCGGCTCGAACGGATTTTTGAACTTTGATTCGCTCCTCGGAAGATTTAGGGAGGTTTCTATCAAAAGCGGTTCCATGAATTTCGATTTCGGAATCGCAAGAACCCAATGTAATTATATCTCTTATGTAGACGAAATTTTTCACGAGTTGGAAGTTTCTTCGCTCAAAAATTTGCAGGATAATCTCATTCGTTGGAGTTGGACCTATCTCAATCGGGTCAACGATTATTTTGCGGGCGAAAAAGCGGACGCGGTCATCCAGCCGATCATTCATTACAATCACAAGAAACATACGTACTCCATGAAAGGAGGAGAAGTGTTTGTCGGAGGAGAAGCTTACGCGGGTTATGCGGACCTCATTCGGGATATTCCTCACGATCAGGATCTGAATCGAATCGAACTTCTGATTTTGGAAAAGTTGACTATGTGCTGCAACGGAGCTCCCGGTCTTTTAAAGTTCAATATTTCTCCGCAAACTCTCATCGATACGTTCGATACCGACGAAAAGGTGACTCGTTTTCATAACCTTCTTCTCAATCAAAATCTGAATCCCGTTCTCGTAAGAATGGAACTGATTGAAAAGCCGTACGAAGAAGCGGATATCACGCTCAAAAGCGTATGTAAAAGATTCTGGAATTTCGGAATCAGTTTTGCGGCGGACGATTTCGGAGTTAAAAGTCAAAGTCACCAGATCGTTTTGGATTTGGGGGAGATGATCAAAGAATTCAAACTCGATCCGATCAGCTTTAAATTTAAGGCCGATCAGGATCTTACCAAATTTTTGGATAACTTAGCTTTTATCGATTATTGCAGGAGACTTTCCGACAACCGGGAAGCGATCATCACGGCGGAAGCTCTGGAAGACATTGATTCCCTGAACTTCCTAATTACGCACCAAGTCTATTATTTCCAAGCCAATCTCTTCTGTAAGAAAATTTCCATCGAAGAATATAAAGAAATCTTTAACGACATGCAGGATCTTCCGGAAACGATCGTAAATCAGATTTTGAGTTCGGAAGAACTTCTTTTTAAATTAAAGGAAAAAGGAAATATTTTCAAACTCGCGAAAGAATTGGAACTCGCATTCTAGGAGTCAGTGGTTAGGTTATAGTGGATAGAACATTTACAGAGTTAAAACCCAATCATTCATTCCTCTGAACCCTGATTTCTTGTAAACGTCTATCCACTAACTCCTACACCGACATTTCTTATTCCTTAAGAAAGGACAGATTGGATTTTTGACTTACGATCGAACCGTCTTTCATCGTGACCGAAAGGGCATCCCCCGTTTTTTCGATTTCGATCTTAAACTTTCCGTCCTTATCGATGATGGGAGATTCTTCCACATATTTACCCTCAAAAATCTTTTTCTTATTGAACTTTACCGTGTAATTAATGTTATCCTGACTTTCGATCTCCAGAAGAACCTGACTGACTCCGTTACTTCCGTCCCAGGCCATGGCGGTCCAAGGTCCCTTGAATTTTTCAAGAGAGGAATCTCCACCGAAGGTTCGTTTTTTAGGAGCGGTAACAGCCGTGGAAATTACGGCAGACACAGGAAGAGAATTTCCGCTTTCTCCTCCGAGATCGGTTTTGGAAGTCACAGAATAAAGAAATAACGTTTCCTTTTCCGGAACGTCGGCTGCGTAAGCGTTTTTGTTTCCCGCAGAACCGAGAAAGGTCCATTTTGATTCTCCTCTCTTCTTACGAAAAACATAATATTCTGATGCTTCTTTCATCTTATCCCAAGTCAGATCGATCTTGGCCGCCTTTGGGTCCAAAATCCCTTTGAGATTTTCGGGGGAAGCGAGTTTGACCCCTCTTTGTTTATTGGGATCCGTATAACCGTACGCAAAACTCGAAAACGGACCGTTCTTTCCTTCCGGGTTCACCGCCGTCACGGAATAGTAGGCGTAACGAGCGGGAATATTTTCATCGATGAATTCTTCCGTTCCCGTTTCGGAAATTTTCTCCCAAGCTCCTCCGCCGATCCAGCCGGATTTTACGTATCGAAACACGAAGTATTTGGAGGCCCCCGAAACTTTTTGCCATTTCAATTCCACTTTGTTTTGATAAGAACCTCTACTAGCGACCAACCCTAACGGTTTTGCGGGAGGAGTTTTCGGTTGAGCCGTAAAACCGCTCGCAGCGTCCGACGGTTCTCCGGTTTTCCCCCCGAGTTTTGCGGAGACTACGTAGTATTCAACGACTCCCTTTCTCGCGGCGGAATTATCCACGTAACCGTTGATCTTGGAGTTTCCGATCGGATTGTATCTCTTCTGAGTTTTGTTCCATTTAAAAATCTGATATTCTGCGGAAGCGTCCGCGTTTTCCCAAGAGAGTTCGATTTTGTTATCATATTGTCCCTGAGTCGCCTTCACTCCCAAAACCTTGGGGGGAGGTTTTAATTCCTCCGTTTTCGCAAATCCGACCGCGTCGCCTTCCGATAAATCGGAAGCGGAAGAATCCGTCAAAGTCATAATCTTATATCTATAAGCGAGATTCGGTTGAACTCCGTCGTCGTTAAAACTGTTCGTACCGGAAAGTCCTACCTTTGCAAAACCGGAATCGCCGGGACCCTTTCTATGAATTTCATAGCCGATCGCACCCGGAACGACTTCCCAATTGATCAAAACCTTATCGGCAAAACTTCCTTGCGAAGCCGATATGGAAGAAGGCGCCGTGGCATTGGAATCGCTCGCAACCGACGTAGGTTCGGGAGTATTGGAATCCGGCTTTCCTTGATCGCCGACGGTTTCCACCTGATCGATCATCACAAAAGCGCCTTGGCAGATTCTTGTAAACCAACGATAATCGATGTATCCGTAACCTTCTTCGCCCCAATCCGTTCCCCAAGAATTGATGAACTTCACTGCGTTTTTAGAATCGTCGTAACCGACCAGAGCGATCGCGTGTCCTCCGTAGGTTTTACCCAAACCCTCTTTGTAAATCTGATCTCCTTTGAGATTGAAGAAATTCTCATAGACCAAAATTCCCGCAACGACCGGTTTTCCTTCCGCGAGCTGGGCTTTCACTTCGTTCATGTCGGTCGTTTTCACTCTTAAAAATTCTTTTGCCTTGTATTTGGAAGCGGAGTCGATCGCGGCTTGAGAAGGACGGGTTCTGTAATCCGCCGAATTGTAGGGCATAACATCCCAAGGAGCCGCTCCGATTTCCACCATTACACGCATCGCGTCGGAGATTAAAGATCCGTTGTCTCTTCCTCCGTTGATCTGATTGTAGATAAACGCGGGCGAGAAGACCTGACTGTAGTTCGGAGTTCCTTCGGCGGTTCTCAAGGACCAATTCTTGGAACCTTTTCTTTCGATATATTCCTGAAAACTTTTGGTCGCATAAGCTGTGGACCAGGCGACACAACTGCCTTGCTCTCCCTGATTTCCTACGGGCGGCATGGAAGAAGAAAGATCGATTTTCGAAGCAAGTCCCCTGTGTGAGATTCCGTACGGATTGGTTTCCTTTAAGGAGGAAAGGAGTTCGGAGGATTCCCGTTGCATTCCCAAAGAACGCATGGAAGGTTGTGAAAGAATAGAAGTCTGAGCGAGTAAAAAAAGAATCGACGGTATGACAGAATATTTTAAAATTCTCATATACTTTCCTTTTAATTTCCTTTTTGGGACTGAACCGTTTCTCGGATTTTGTCTTCCGTTTCTCTGGAATATTCCTTAAACGCAAAAGGATGCGGTTCGTAGAGAACGATCAAAGAGGATTCGTTTCCTTTGCTGTCCTTTACCGTTTTTTGATTTAAGAAAAGAATATAATCTCCTTCCGGCGGAGCGGCCTTCAGCCATTTCCCTAAAAGTTCCGGAAAAATCATAAAACCGATTTCGAATTTCGTGGGAAGTTTTTCCCCGCCTTTCCAAGGTTTGAGAACTTCAACCGTGGCCGTGACGGAGATCGAAGTTTCGGAAATTTTTGTTTCTCGAACGTTCGTAATTCGAGTTAACGCGATATAATCGGAATTCTTGACCTGATTTTCCAGTGTGGGGGGAGTGGGCACCGACAAAAGCGGCAAAGTAAATAGTAATAAACCGATCCAAGCGAACGCTTTCCAATTCATTTTTGTCTCCATCTGGTTGGTGTATGGAAGTATGAATTTTCAAATCGCCGCCGCAAGAAATTTTTTAAAGTGCAACGGCTTTTACAGCGGATTGTGGGTTTATCTTCAGTCCGAAATAACTTGTAGGTTCGGTAAGTTCGAAAGAATCAATCTTCTAGATTGAAAGAGATCGGAACCCGATGAGACATCTTCGTGGGTCGTCCTTGCACGTATCCCGGACTCCAACGAGCGAGTTTTACGATCTTAATCGCCGCCTCGTCAAAACCGAAGCCCGCTTTACCCGATGCGATTTTTGCTCCCTGAAGATTTCCCTGTTCGTCGATTTGAACGATTACGACAACCTGCTTGGAAACGATTCCGGCTGACTTTGCCTGAGCCGGAAAAAAATCCCTCAAATCGAAATCGATGATCGGAGTCGGAGTTTTATCTCCGTTATAAGAGAATAAGAATCCGTCCTTATCGGTCCCGTTTCCGGAAAGAGCGTTCGGGTTGAGATCCTCGTCAATCGGATCGTCCGCGTTCTGATTGGAACCTTCCACCCATTCCTGTTTTTCAACGGGAGCGGGAGAAGAAGTTCCGCCGATCAACTCGGGGGGAATGTCTTCCAGATCGACTTCTACATCCTGTGCTTCCAAATCATCCGAGGAAAGTTCAGCCTCGGGAATATAAGTCGCTATGAAATAAGTTCCGATCGTTAAAGAATGCAAAACAAAAGAAGCGATCAGACAGAAACGAAAAAGTCCGAATTTTAAAATCTTTTGTTTAATTTCAGGAACGTTTACCATTCTTCGCCTTACCTATTTCGCCTAACGTTTCACCGAAAGCGCAATCTTAGTCACTCCGGCTTTGCGGATTACACCCATTGCTTCCGCAATTTTTCCATAAGGTAGGGAAGAATCGGCGGAGAGCGTCAAACGCATATTCGGTCTGATCTTAGAGTCTCTTTCGAGGTGGGCTTTCAGTTTTTCAATGGATATATCGGCTCCTTCCAAAAGAATCTTTCCGTCCTTGGTCAAAGCCACCTGGACCGATTGAGCGACGTTCGGATCGGCGGCCGCAACTTTCGGAAGATTGATGTTGATGGATTCTTTTTTTAAGAAGTTCGCGGTCACCATAAAAATCACCAGAAGAACCAGAATCACATCCACCATCGGAGTGATATTTATATTGCCTATTTCTTCTCCGTCGCCGGAGGGAGCAGAGCCTGCCATATTCACATTCTCCTTTAAAAGTCTACTTCCCGCGAGAAAGACTGGCAAGAAACTCTCTGGAAAGAATTTCCAAATTTGCCTGAATCACTTTCAACTTACGGGTAAAATAGTTGTTCGCCATTACGACAGGAATCGCCACGCCGAGACCGGCCGCGGTCGCAAGAAGAGCGGTTGAAATACTTCTCATCACGAATTCCGCTCCCGTACTTCCTAACGTTCCAAGTCCGTAAAACGCTTTGATCACACCGAGAACCGTCCCGAGAAGTCCGATAAAAGGAGCGTTGTTGCCTAAGGTATTGAGAATCGGAAGATGATCTTCAAGTTTTACTCTTTCTCCGATGATTTTTCCTTCCTGTAATTCGGAAAGCGCGTCGTGACCGGCTTCGTAATGTTCCACGGAAAAGTGAGAAAATTTCGCGTAGATGTTTCCGGGATTTTCGGTTCCGATCGTCTTCACGGCGGCAAAGTCGCCTTTTCTGATTTCGGAAGTTAAAACGGGAAGTATCTCTTCCGTGTTCTTCAGACTTCTGCGAAAAATCAGAATTCTTTCAGTTCCTACCGCGAGAGCTACTATACTTGCTACGAGCATAACGACAAAAATGAAAGTCTCGCCGTATTCAACCAAAAACATTGTCATAATCTGAATCCTCTAATATTCTTTATTTTTTAAAACCGACGTCTCGAAGTCACTCAGTTTTCCGATCATTTTCTTTCGCATGAATCATTGTCCTGAAACGCTTGTGCAAACTTTTGTACAGGCGAAGGTTCCCGTTGACAGTCCCGTTATCTGAGAAAGCCCTGCCTGTCCGCAGGTTCCCGCAGAATTTTTATTTACCCAATACGAACGATTACAATCCATCACACAAGCCTTTGCACGATTCGTAACTTTCGCAAACGTAGTGGAGTTCATCAAAGTATTGCAATAATTCTGATACGAATCGACCGAAGCGACTCCTCCGCTGAACAAAGTTACGATCGCGACCTCGGAAAGTGGAGTGGGCAAATCGGGAGCCTGATTCAAACAAGACTGAGCCGCCTGCAAAGAGTTGATACAAGACTGAATCGGATCGGTCGGAGGCAAAAGGAGATACTGAAGTATCACTCTCTTTTCATTGTCTTGGTTGAAACTATCGTCTCCGTTGGGAAGGTTATTACAATTCCAAATCAGATTGAAAACGATCAGAAAATACGCAAAATTTCCGATTCGTCTTACTACGATTTTGAAGAGATTCCTTTTCATTAAAACTTTACCTCGATCCCAAGGTTAAAGAACGGAATGACGGTTCCACCCGGCAGTGTAAGGGTTCCGAACGTAGGGCTCGGTTTGGGATTCGTCGCCGAATAAGGACGCGTAACGTCGAAAGTCTCCCCGGAAACGTTCTGTCTCATATAGACGTTGACGATTTCAAAGAACGTGTTTACGTAACCCCATTCGTAATTTAGGAATTTGTCGATCCGAATATCCAATCTGTGATAATCGCTAAGACGTTTTGTGTTTGTATAATCCGCTATATAGGGATTGTTGGCGGATGTAGCTGTCCAGATCGTTTGATTGTTGGCGGGATTGCTGTATTTACCGCCGTCGTCTCCCACAATCGGAGTGATAGGAGTGGACGTTAAATAAGACCACCTCGCGCCGAATTGCCATTCCTGACTGAACTTCCAACCGAAAACGACGTTGATGATGTGAGTGCGATCGTAATCGTACAGGGTTTCTTTGGAATTATGATAGGATTGAGCGAGTAATCTTTGTTCGGGGCCTGTGGCGACGGGAGCCATAAGGCCGTCCGGTTTATAAAGATTAGGATTTCTGAATGTTTGAGACCAAGTGTAGGAAATCCAACCGAACCAATCCTTTTTTCCGGGAGTTGCGACTTTGCGGATTACGAATTCGTAACCCTGCGAGTGGCCGGTTCCGTTGTTTGAGTAATTGAGAGGTTTGTTGAGAATATACGGTTGTAAAACCTTGCCGTACTGATCGGGGTTGGTTCCGATAAACTCCGTGATATAAGGATCGGTTACGATCAAGTTCGAGAATTCCTGTTTAAAAACCTCTCCTTTGACCTGCCAATTGGAAGTGACTTGATGATCGATTCCTCCGCCGTACTTGAAAGCTTTTTGAAACTTCAAGTGCGGGTTACCGCTCTGTTCGGAAAAGCGCGTGTCCAATGGAAAATTATAATGTTCTCCTCCGCCTCCGAAAACCGTGGTTCCTTTGGCGAATCCGTCCTCGAACTTATAAGAGACCTGGGCTTTCGGACCGAGCGCGCCGTTTTTGATATAAGGAATGTAATCGTATCTCGCTCCGGGTTCGATGAGCAAACCGCCGAATTTGATTTTCATCGTCGTATAAGCGTTATAGTATTTACTTTGTACACGATTAGTATCCGAAACGGTTCTATAATCGGGAGTCACCGTATCATAAGGATTCGGATTCGGATTATTCGGATCCGTTTGTTGAATCGTACTTCCCGAAGTTTTGTAGTTGAGAACGCGTATCTCGGAACCGAATTCCAAAGTTACGTGTTTATTGGGCTCCCAATACGCGTCTTGCCTAATTCCGTTATAGGCGCCGCTTGCTCTTTGTTTCGCTTTGATGGAACCGAAGCCGACGTTATAGTCAAAAAACGGATCGTAACTGATCAAGGTAATTCGATTGTTGAATTTTTCGGAAGGTCTCCAAGTATAACGGAAAGCTTGAGTACGATATCCTTGGCCCGCGGAAAAATTCCCACCCGCATAGGCTGCGAACTGATCCTTGGTCGGATCGTTCTTTTGTTTGGCGGGAGGATCCAGGGCAAAGTCGTCCTTTGCCGTCAAGGAATAGAATGAAATCTGATGTTCATCGTTGAAGTTATAGACCATTTTCACTTGTGAATCCGTATAACGAGGCAAACGTATCCCGTCCGGAAGCAGGCTGTTCCCTGAAATCTTTCCGAGAGTTTCAAACGTTTTATCGATATAACCGACTTTGACGGCTCCCATAATATAACCTTTTCCGTTGGCAAACGTGGTTTGGTAATTTGTGGAAGCCGCCCAAAGAGAAGTCAAAAAATTTCCGCCCGATCGCTCCACCTTATCGGGAGATTCGATTTCGATAACCCCTCCCAGCGCGTTATTGAAGTTTGCGGGAAGAACCCCCGTATAAACGTCCATGGATTTGATCAGGTTTCCGTTGATCGTAGCGGTCAAACCGTCGAAGTGAAACGGATAAAGAATAGGGAGATCGTCGTAAAGATAAAGGTTCGTATTCGGATCGGCTCCGCGAAACACGTAGTTACTTGCGCCGCCACCGAAAGCGGAAACGGGAACAACTCCGGGAATCGTTTCGATAGCGCGGAGAGGTTCTCCAAACGTACCGGGCATCCGTTTGATTTCCTCGAAACGGAGTTTAGTACGGGACATGAGTTGTTTTTCCCGTTCTCCGGTTACGTTGATCGAACCTTTCGATCCGCCACCGCCGTCTCTGGCTTTGGACGATTGATCGACATAAAGAACGACAACTTCTTCTCCTTCTCCAACTTCCTGACGAATTTCCTGAAATCCTGTATCTCTTAAAATGCGAAACGTATAAGCGCCGGAAGAAGGAGCCACCGCTTGAAAATATCCTTCCGCATCGGTTTGATAAAACTTTTGGGTTTCAAAAAGCATAACTCTAACATTCGCATCTCCCGAATTTTTACTACGAGAGTAAACACGGGCGCGGAAAGAAACTTCCGCAAAGATCGGCACGGAAAGAAAAAAAAGAAATAAAAACGGAATCCGTTTTATCAACGTTACGGATCGTATGGCGAGAAGAATGACTGATATATTTCTAATAATTTTCATCGTCTGCCTTACTGTATTTTAGTTTTTACGAATATATCCTGAAAGTTTACATACCAAGGAATTTCACCTAACGAATCATTGGCATAGATCAGAACACAAGCGAAAGGATACGAAACAAAAGGACATTCCGATCGAGTGATCGCGATCGTGCAGAGATCCAGATTCCTTTGTTGAACCCCTTCCACGACGATCGGAATCGGAGTCGGAATCGGAGTTCCGCACTTATTGCTCAAATAATTAGCCGCCGCGTAGATCTGACTCTGAGAATCGCTCGGCGAGACGACCTCGGCTTGCGCGCAATTTTGCGATAACGCGATCGAAATCAAAACACAAACGAAAACCAAACGGAACTTCTGCAAACGTTTCCGTTTTTGTTCAAAGGCGGTTTTTTCCGCCGTTATCGAATTCGAAGAATCTATTAAAGAATATTTTAACATACTAATTCTTCTTTTTTCCTCCGACCGAAATTCCCCCCGAAGAAGGCGAATCGGAAGATCGGTTTCCTCCGCCGACGGAAATTCCTCCGGAGGTTCGTTTTTCATCTTTAGTAGAAATCGAGTCTTCGCCCGAAGATTCTTTTTTTTGCTGTTCCAATTTCAATCTTTCGGCTTCTTCCTTATTTCCGATTACGCTTCCTCTTACTTTTAAGACGGAAACGGTTCCGAGAGGAAACATAACGTGTGTCTCGTGCCAAACCTTGATACCCACGAGGCTTCTTCCCCCCGGAACTTTTTGAACCGCCTGGCTAAGCGCATAATCGACGCTAATCGGATTCGTAACGGGAATCATTCCGAGAACAAAGAACGTAGAAGACTCGCCCTCCGATTCGTCTAGGATATCGTATCCGGCAGTGCGAATGATCGTCGCCGAATCGTAAAGAGCCGGTGAACGCACTCTTCCTCCGGGAGAAAACAAAGTAGCTCCCATACAATTCCCAAAGACAAAAAAGAGAATAATCGCAAAGAAACCGATCTGAAACGAAGAAAAACTCGAAACGGAGAATCCACCTAAACGTAAGTCGCTGCTTTCCGGACTCAACGTAACACTTGCGATGGGGCGCTTGAGAGTTCGCCGCGGCGTCAGATCTTTATTTTCTTTTTTTGCCGTTTTGACCATTGAGTTGATCCTCGAATTTGATCGCTTCCGCATTGATATGCAGTCTGTTGACGGTAATGAAAAGAAGAATGTATTTGTCGGTCCAATAACGGATATTGATCAAAGCGTCCGCTTCTTTTTCGGTCAACATCGTAGTTACTACTTTGTCGATCGGGGGTTCGGAGAGAGGAACGCCTACAATTGCCATATCGAACGTATTCCAGGTTTTATGACCTTCCACAGGACCGATAACCTTGTATTTACGATCCGCAACGGGAATATTGCTCGTTGCAATTCCGGCGGAAGAGGTCGCACAATTGAATAATATGAACGAAATGAAAAATAAAGAGAGAATTTGAAAAACTTTCACGGTACCTGCCTGCGACCCTGGTAAGCTCGAATATTCCCAAAATGATTTCTATTTGTAATACTTTGGGTTAGTATATCTGTCAGATACTATCTGTTAGATATACGTGCAAGAATAATTTTTTTACTAGCTTGCCGGATCGGTCCTTTTAATGAATTGTATTCTTCATTTTCCGAAAAGAATGACAATCTCATAGAAAAAAAGTTCCCGTTTGGAAAAAAATGGGATTCGAAAAAAAAGATGTTTGGGATGGGACTGAGGTAGTTTCGGGAACAAATCCTACACTTTGCGGGTCTGAAGCGATTTATTTCTGGATCCGTTTGGTGTACTCGTCGATCAATTTTTCCGCAGCCTGAAAGGAACTGATGTTATGGCGACTCACTTTGTCTTCCATATCCCGATAGAGATCTTTCATCCGAGTATAAAAGTCTTCCATTAGATGTTCACTCACCGTTTCTTCCAGCCAATACATAGCTTGATTGGTCCTTCTAATTTCAAAGTGTCCGTTGGACTTTAGGGTTTTCTCATATTCTTGGATCTGATTCCAAATATCGCCGATTCCTTCTCCGGAAAGCGAGGAACAAGATAACACTTTTGGAATCCATCCGTTTTCGTGTGCGGGAAAAAAATGGATTGCGGATTGTGTTTCGACTCTCGTGACTTCGGCCCTTGTCTTGTTGTCCCCATCAGCCTTTGTGACCGCAAAGAGATCCGCCATCTCCATGATTCCTCGTTTGATTCCTTGCAATTCGTCTCCGGCTCCCGCGATGAGAAGAAGCAAAAACAAATCCACCATCGAATGAACCGCGGTCTCCGATTGTCCGACTCCGACGGTTTCCACAAAGATCGTATCAAAACCGGCGGCTTCGCAGAGATAAATCGTCTCTCTCGTCTTACGCGCAACTCCGCCCAAAGAATCCCCGGAGGGAGAAGGGCGAATGAACGCGGATTCGTTTCTGGAAAGTTCGGACATTCTCGTTTTATCTCCGAGAATACTTCCTCCCGAAATCCGACTGGAAGGATCGATGGTCAATACGGCTAATTTTTTTCCTTGGGAAATCGTATACATCCCGAAGGCTTCGATGAATGTGCTCTTTCCCACTCCGGGAATTCCGGTGATTCCAATCCGAATCGATTTACCGGAATGGGGGAGGCAGGCCTCTATTATCTTTTCTGCAAGTTCTTTATGATCGTTACGCGAGCTTTCGACGAGAGTAATCGCACGACTGAGCATAACGCGATCTCCGGCGAGAATTCCTTTTACGAATTCCTCCGCAGAAGGAAGAGCCTTTCTGGAAATTCCGGTGGATCGGACGCTCGAAGGAATCCCGGATTTTTCGCCGCCGCTCAAAGGCAATTCATCCCTTAAACGTTTACTTTCAAATTTTCTAAATCTTTGATGAGAAGTTCCAGAATATCCGCGGCTGCCTTGGAAATTTTTGTTCCAGGCCCGAAGATACCCGTTACGCCAGCCTTGTAAAGAGTGTCATAATCTTGTTGAGGAATCACTCCTCCCGCGATGACCATGATGTCCTCTCTTCCGAGCTTTTTCAATTCTCCGATGACTTGAGGAACCAGGGTTTTATGACCCGCGGCCAAACTCGAAACGCCTAGAATGTGCACGTCGTTTTCTACGGCTTGTTTTGCGGCTTCCGCAGGTGTTTGGAAGAGTGGTCCAATATCGACGTCAAACCCCATATCCGCAAAACTCGTGGAAATTACTTTGGCGCCTCGGTCGTGTCCGTCTTGTCCCATTTTGGCGACCATGATTCTAGGACGTCGACCTTCGAGAGCGGAGAACTTATCCGAAAGTTCTTTGGCTCTTTTGAAGTCCGGATCGTCTTCAATCTCGGATGAATATACTCCCGATATGGAACGAATCGTTGCTTGGTATCTTCCGAATACTTTTTCCATAGCGTATGAAATTTCCCCGAGAGACGCGCGTTTACGAGCCGCGTCCACTGCGAGCGCGAGAAGATTTCCTTCTCCACCTGCCGCGCATTTTGTAATCGCTTCGAGAGCGGAAGTTACTTCCGCATTGTTTCGATTTTTTTTCAACTCTGCGAGTCTGCGGATTTGGGATTCGCGGACGGCAGTATTATCGATATCTAATATGTCTAAGGGTTTTTCTTCAACCGCTCTGTACTGGTTGACTCCGACGATCACGTCCCTTCCGGAATCGATTTTGGCTTGTTTACGCGCGGCGGCTTCTTCGATTCTCATCTTAGGAATTCCGGTTTCGATTGCCTTCGCGATTCCGCCTAACTTTTCGACTTCTTCGATCAGTTCCCAAGCGCGGTGCGCGAGAGAGTGCGTCAAAGATTCTACGTAATAAGAACCGCCCCAAGGATCCACAACTCTGTGAATATTGGTTTCTTCTTGCAAAAAGATCTGCGTATTTCTTGCGATTCTCGCGGAGAAGTCTGTGGGAAGCGCGATCGCCTCGTCGAGTGCGTTCGTGTGCAGAGATTGCGTATGACCAAGCGCGGCAGCTAAGGCTTCGATACAAGTCCGCGCGACGTTGTTGAACGGATCTTGTTCGGTTAAACTCCAACCCGAAGTTTGACAGTGAGTTCGGAGCGCGAGAGATTTTAGATTCTTAGGATTGAATTGTTTCACGAGTTTCGCCCAGAGAAGACGTCCTGCCCTCATCTTTGCGATTTCCATAAAGTGATTCATCCCGATCGCCCAGAAAAAAGACAAACGAGGCGCGAACGTATCCACGTCCATTCCCGCTTTGATTCCGGTTCGGAGATATTCCAAACCGTCTGCGAGAGTGTAGGCGAGTTCTATGTCCGCGGTCGCTCCGGCTTCCTGCATGTGATAACCCGAAATCGAAATCGAGTTGAACTTAGGCATAAAGTCGGCAGTGTATTTGAAAATGTCCGCGATGATCTTCATCGAAGGAGCGGGCGGGTAGATGTAAGTGTTCCGCACCATGAATTCTTTCAGAATGTCGTTTTGGATCGTTCCGGAAAGTTTATCCGCGCTTACGCCTTGTTCTTCCGCGGCTACAATATAAAATGCTAATATAGGAACCACGGCCCCGTTCATCGTCATGGAAACCGACATCTGATCCAAAGGGATCTGATCGAACAGAATCTTCATATCGAGGATCGAATCGATCGCAACTCCGGCCTTACCGACGTCGCCCACCACACGCTCGTGATCGGAATCGTATCCTCTGTGAGTCGCTAAGTCGAACGCGACCGAAAGACCTTTTTGTCCCGCGGCTAAGTTTCTACGATAGAATGCGTTGGATTCTTCCGCCGTGGAAAAACCCGCGTATTGGCGAATCGTCCAAGGTTGTTGGACATACATCGTGGAGTAAGGACCGCGCAAGTAAGGAGGAATTCCCGCAGCGTAGTCGAGGTGTTCGATGCCGGCAAGGTCTTCCGCGGTATAAACCGGTTTTACCGGAATTTTTTCAGGAGTACGCCAAAGGGCCTGTTCGATGGAACTGAGCCCCAGATCGCCGAGAGCGGCTTTTTCCCAATCGGATTTGGAAACCTTTCCGTGTGGCGCATAACGTTGGCTATCAAAACTCGGACGTTTCATTGGATGCCCAGCCTTTTCTGAATGGACTTCAGAGTTTCTAAATGTTGGGATTTTACGTGAATAAAAAATTCGATTCCTTTTGATTTGAGAGAATCGATTTGTTCCGTAGGATTTCCCGCTACGATTCCGAGAAGATTTGGATTTTGTTTTTTCAAAGTCGCAAAAGTAGAATCCACAAAGCCCGCAATTTCTTCATCGCTCGAACAGAAGACGACAACGTCCGCGTTGGTTTCTTTCAGACCCTGCAACGCTTCTTCCGATGTCGCATAACTTCCCGGATCGATTACCTTGTAACCGGCGCAAGCGAGAAAGTTTTGAGAGAAAATGGCACGCGCCTTTTTCATCTTGAGATCGCCCATCGGGAGTAGAAGAACGGTTGTAGTTTTTCCGGATTTTTTTGCGAAGCTTTCCGTTTTTAGACGAATCTCTTCGATTTCCGCTCCCGCTCTAAACTCGAAAATTTTTTCACAGATGATTTCGCCGGAAACGCTTTCAATGTCGCCTAACGTTGGATTGCGATTGAGTTCGGGAATCCGGTCTTCTCCGTTCGGATATTGATTGGTTCCGAGAAGAATTTCCTTTCGATTCGCGAGGTTTTCTTCTTTTTTCTTTCTGGATTCGGCGATTTTCTTTTGGATGATTCCTTTTTGAACCGCTTCTAAAAAACCACCTGCGGATTCGATCTCGCAGAAAATTTCCCAAGCCTTCTTCGTGATCGAATCGGTGAGCGATTCGAGATAATACGAACCCGCGGACGGATCCACGACCTTGTCTATGTGCGATTCGTGTTTCATCAAAAGTTGAATGTTTCGCGCGATTCGGAGAGAAAAAGAATCAGAAGTTTTTAATATACTGTCATACGGAGAAACGCTAATGACCTCACAACCTCCGATCGCCGCCGACATCGCTTCGGTTGTTGCACGGAGCATGTTCACGTTCGGATCGTAGGCTGTGTAATTGTATCTACAGGTTTGTGCGGAAAGAAATGCGTGTTGGGAAGATTCTTCTTTGGGAGCGAATTCTTTCAGGATTTCCGCCCACAAAATTCTCGCCGCGCGGAACTTCGCGATTTCCAAAAAGTAATCGGGACCGATGGAGAATTCAAACATCAGTTGAGAAGCGATCGTGTCCACGGACATTCCCGTCTGCGTGAGTTGTTGCACATACTCGCAAGCAGCGGCTAACGTGAATCCCAATTCTTCGGAGATCGTAGAACCCGCGTCCCGAAACGTGGAAGAATTTACCGACAAACCTCTGTAATGCGGCCAAGAAGCGGCTAACGTTTTCAAAATTTCCGAAAGCGCCGATATGGAATGTTTTCCGGACCTTCCGTGTTTGAGAAGAATCCGAAACGGATCGTATCCGAGTCCTCCGACGAGAACCTTATCTTTGGGAAGCCAAGAAAAAATTTCGGGAGACCTTTCTTCCGCGATAAAATGCAAAGTCACTTGATCGAAAGGAAGTCCTGCAATCAGAGTTTCCAAGTCCTTTGCGGAGTTTACCGGAATTCCTTTTTGCGAAGAAGTTTTGTTTTCTATGATAAACCCGATGGCTGTCACGCCGTTTGCCGCCGCTTCTTTTGCGAGTCGATTCGCTTCGGAGATCGTAGGAGAATCAAAGTCTTGACGGATGCTCCAGTCCTGAACGAGTTTTCGAGTGGATCTCGCAAACGGAAACGTTCCGGGAAGATTGGAAGTCAGCCATTGTTTGTCGCTGATATCTTCCTTTGTATAAACGGGTTGGATCTTAAATCCTTCCGCGGTTTCCCAAACTAACTTCTTCTCAAAGTCCGCGCCCTTGAGATCTTTTTGGATGAGTGCAATCCAGGCTTCCCGAGCGGCGGGAGGAAAGTCCGTAAATAGTTTCTGGTCGGCCATTTTGTTTTTCTCTTTTTTGAGAAGTTTCTATAAGGTTCTCTTTCTAGGGAACCTTGTAAGACTCCGGTGTAAAGTCAAAAACCCGTTCTTAAGTTTCATTTTTGTTTTTGAGATAATGGGGAACCGATGCCAAAATAGAAAGCGTAAGCGTTCCCAAAATGACTCCCAAAGAAACCAAAATCGGAATGTGGACCTCATGTCCGAAAACATACGTAGAAAAAAGCGGGAGAAGAAGTTTCACTCCCACGAACGCTAAAAGAACCGAAACTCCTTTTTTCAGAAAAATAAAAAGTTCCATCACGCCAGAAAGCATAAAATACAAGGAACGAAGTCCGAGGATCGCAAAGATATTGGAAGTATAAACGATGAACGCGTCGGTCGTGATCGAAAAGATCGCCGGAATCGAATCGAGCGCAAACATGATATCGCTGAATTCAACGATGAGTAACGTGATGAACGTGGAAGTAAAAAGATATTTGCCGTGTTCCTTGACCACGAACTTTTCCGGATGTTGTATTTGACTCAACGGAAGGATTTTCTTTGCGAACTTGATTACGGGAGAAGATTCCGGATGAAAGTCTTCCTCTTCCTGATGAACGAACATCTTCACCGCCGTATACAGAAGAAGGATTCCGAATAAATAAAGAATCCAATTGAACTGAGAGACGAGTCCCGCTCCGACAAAAATCATAATCGCACGAAAGATCAAAGCTCCGATGATTCCCCATTTCAAAATCAAAGGTTGATACTGAGGTGTTATCCGAAACTTCTGAAAAATCATGATAAAGACAAAAAGATTGTCCACGGAAAGGGAATATTCCAGAAGATAACCGGTGACGAACTCAAGCGCTTTGGTTTTTCCTCGATCCGGATCGCTCGGCGATTGGTCCATCACATAGATTAAAATGCTAAACGAAATCGCAAGACTGAACCAAAAGAGGGACCAATAAACGGATTCTCTGAGAGGAATCTTGTGCGCTCTTTTATTGAGGACGAAGAGATCCAGATAAACGAGAAGACCTAAAACCACCGTAAAAACAACGCCTAAGATCCATTCTCCCGAACTCCAATGCCCCATATTCCCTCTTTGTTTTCTCGATTCTTAGATGACAAAAGTTCCGGCTCTTTACAAAATTACAATCCCAATTCCCGTCAGGAAGGTTCCGATGATTTTACTCTTATTTTCCATCGCTTCGATTACCCATATGTTGGTTTTGTATCTCATTCCGGATAACGTCGTCTTAAAACTCGGAAGTAAAATTCTACCGATTCTCGTTTTGCTTTTTTTCTCCTTTCGGGAAGGCAACTGGAAAGGCCGATCCGGAAAATTCATCTTTATAGGTCTGATCTTTTCCTTGTTCGGAGATATGTTTTTAGGTCTTCCCGGAAATTATTTCGTCTTCGGACTCGGTTCTTTTCTCGCGGCTCAAATTCTCTATTCGATGGGATTTTCAGTCGGAAACCCGGTTCATATCGTTCGATCGATTCCTTATTTCGTTTACGGAATTTCGTTTTACGGTTGGATTTTTCCCGGACTCGGAGCCTCTCTCTATGTTCCCGTCGGCGTTTATGTACTGGCGATTTGTATGATGGGTTGGCGAGCCGCTTCCAGGGAATGTTCAAAATCGGAATTTTGGAAATCCTTTGTAGGCGCTTCCCTTTTTATTTTATCCGACAGTCTCATCGCGACTAGAAAATTTACGGAGATTCCGATTCCTTGGATCGGAGTTTGGATCATGTCGACGTACTACGCGGCTCAGTTTCTCATCTATGAATCCGTGGAAGAAAATTAAATAATTATTGATTCGGTCCCTAACATAACTAAGATAGCAAAGAAATCCGGAGGAATCTTATTATGAATATTAAACCTTTAAAAGAAACGACGTTTTTAGAAGCGGTCGCGGCGGCGATCCAACACGAAAAGGATTACTTCGAATTCTATATGAGTACGTACGATAAACTCTCTCCCGGAAACACCAAAGAACTTTTCGAAAGATTGGCGGAAGAAGTGGACGATCATATCAAGTTCATTACGGAATTGTACGAACAAGCGGAAGGATCCGAACTCCCGAACCTAAAACAACTCACGGCGATCCATAAGTTCCACGATACGACTCTTCAAAAACTGATGAACAAAGTGGAAAGAACGATCTCCGGTCCCGGCGCTAAGGACGCCCACGAAGCTTTGGAACGTGCCATCCGAGAAGCGGAGAACGCGGTATCCTTTTACGAAAAACTCGCAAACAAGTTCGAAGACGTGAACACCAAATCCCTTTTCACAAAACTGAAAGACTACAACCACAACTATCAATCTCTTCTGGAGACGGAGTTGAACGGTCTGGATCAATCCCAGTCCGGCTCCGGTCAGGGAACTTTTTTCTGGGACGAACAAGCGGAAGAAGTGGCAAAAGCCGAATCCAAACCTGCGAAGGCTTCTTCTCCCGCTCCCAAGAAAAAAGCCGCGAGTAAACCGGTTGCGAAAAAGGCTGCTCCCAAGAAAAAGTCAGCCGTAAAAAAAGCGGCGGCAAAACCGAAGAAGGCAGTGAAAAAAGTCGCAAAGAAAGTATCTCCAAAAAAATCGACGCCTAAAAAGAAGTCGGCGGCAAAGGCTAAGAAAAAGAGGTAATCGGTTAGAATGCAATCCACCACGATCACCGATTGGAAGGAAATCCAAGATCTTTATCCCGTAAATCATGAGATTATCTGGTTGAACAATTGTGGGACAACTCCCTGCAATGTACATACCATCCAAGCCGTCGGAGAATATTTAGAAGGTTACTCCAAAAAGGGAGGACTTACGGAGGTTCGGAAATACGCTTCCGTAAAACATACAATCCGCAAAATCGTGGCGGGACTGATCAACTGCGACGTGGAAGAACTTTGTATCATCCACAATACCAACGAAGGAATGTATTTCCTCTCGCTCGGATTTCAACTGAAAAGCGGAGATGAAATTCTGCTCTTGGAAAACGAATACCCGAGCAATATCTATCCTTGGGAACACTGGAAAGAAAAAGGAGTCAAACTCGCGTTCATTCCGATGGCTTCTACCCCGGATCAGTTTTTGGAGAATTTAAAATCTTCCGTCAGTTCCAAAACCAAGATCGTCGCTCTTTCGGCGGTTCATTGGTGTACAGGAATGCCTTTTCCTTTGGAAGAAATAGGAACCTTTTTGGATTCCCAAGGAATCGAGTTCGTTTTAGACGGCGCTCAAGGAATAGGTTTGGTTCCGGTCGACGTGAAAAAGATGAAGTTAAATTACATCGCGTTCCCCGCTTGGAAATGGCTCTTGGGTCCTCTGGGCCTCGGAATGTTGTACATCCAACAAGATAAAATCGACGCGCTTGCGTTTCCGTTTAAAGGAACAAGCTCCGTAGTCAACGACGAGGTTTACTTACCCTATCGTGCAGAACTGAAATCCGGAGCGGATCGTTACGAAATTTCCACGGGAAACTTCATAGACTGGGTTTACTTTCAGTCCACGCTCGAAATGCTCCAGAAAATCGGATTCCATTCCGTGATGGAAAGAATTTACGAACTTGCGGACTATCTTTCCGAAGGAATGAAAGGAGTCGGATTTCAAATCGAACTCGACCACTTTCCGGACAACAGAACCGGAATTGTAGTAGGATCTAAGGAAGGGATTCCGATGGACGAACTCGTTTCTTATTTGAAGAAGAACGGGGTGATGTGCGCCCTTCGTCTCGGAAAGGTTCGGTTTTCTCCGCATATCTACAATCGAAAAGATCAACTGGATCGAGTCGTAGAATTGCTCGGCGCTTTTCCGGGCTGAGTTTCTTCAATGCGACCTTGATTTTGGGTGGTGGGGCGGAAAGGCTCGGGAGGCTTTTCTCTATCAGAAAATCATACTTTTTGCAAGTGAAAAATATGATTCTTGTCGGAACACTTACGTTTTATTGTATGTATGTAAAGTCCTAATCCCTAAAATCTAACCACTTGAAACGTGCGTTTTTAATCCTTCTGATTCCAAAAACCTTCTTAACTTGTGGGGTTGGTTTATGATAGAAAGGTCGCACTGAGTTAAAGATCGGAGCGCTCAAAAACCTCAATGATGACGACCAACAAACTGCAAAAAGTCGGTAAAATCGGCACGCTCCTATTTCCGGTCTGGGTTCTCACCGGAGCGATTGTTTCTTTTTTCTTCCCTCATTGGTTTACCTGGTTCACAGGGCCATGGATCACATACGGTCTCGGAGTCACGATGCTCGGAATGGGAATCACACTTTTACCCCAAGACTTCAAGGAAGTTTTTAAAACTCCGATTCCGGTTTTTGCAGGAGTGTTTTTGCAATACACGGTCATGCCGATTTCCGGATGGGGGATCGGAATTCTACTCGATTTACCCGTTCCGTTGGCTACCGGGCTTATCGTCGTTTCTTGTTGTCCCGGTGGTGTTGCGTCTAACGTGATTACTTATCTCGCAAAAGGAGATTTGGCTCTTTCGGTTTCCATGACTGCGGCATCGACAATTCTTTCCGTGTTTATGACTCCGATCCTCACTCTATTTTTGATCGGGAAGGGTGTGGAGGCATCCGCGGGAGGACTTTTTTTGGACACGTTTCAGGTCGTGATTCTTCCGGTTGCACTGGGAGTGTTGCTCAACTTGTATTTGCCCGAAGTTTCCAAAAGGATTCAAACCGTCTCACCCTTGGTTGCGGTTTTATTGATTACTATGATCGTCTCTTCTATTCTCGGAGCCGGAAGAGATAAGATCATTCAGTCTGCGGAAATTTTGATCGTAGCCGTAGTGAGCCTACACGCATCCGGATTCTTTTTCGGTTACCTTTTGTCCTGGTTTCTAATCCGAAAACGAAAAACATCCAGAACGATTTCGATCGAAGTAGGGATGCAGAACTCCGGCCTGGGAGTTGTTCTTTCCAGAAATAATTTTTCCGATCCGTTAGTTGCAATCCCAGCCGCAATTTCAAGTCTCGTACACTCCCTGATTGGAAGTTTACTTGCGGCTTTCTGGAGAAAAAGGACGCAGGAAGAATGAAAGATTTCTCGTATTGCCGTTTGAGTGATAATCCTCAAAACACCGATCGATTTGTTCGTGCGTTTATTCTCCCGATGTCTGCATTATGTTTTCGTTCCATAACTTTTTTGCAAATTCAAGAAACTCTTTCGGCCCGTTATGAAATGTTTGGTCAAATTTATACTCGCCGCCATAAAATTCCGTATCCGCAAGTTTCACTTTGTTTTGTCCGCTCATTGCAAACTTTTGGCACCCTTCGTACATGATTATTTTCATATCATGCGGACTAACGTCGCCATGACAACCAGTTAAAGCATTAGAAAACCGTTAAATACAAACGAGCCCGATCGAATCTTCGAGAAAAAACGACTCTATGGACCGCGTCTATTGTAGTGATAGGTTGTTAGGGAGTCGGATGTTAGGGTGGGGGAAAGCCTTCCCCTCGCTTCAGACGCGTTATGTATCCTTTACTAAGGATCTCTTCGCGATCAACCTGATTCCTGACATCTGATCGCGCGTCTTTCGCTTCCCCTTCGCCGGGCTACTCTTTCGGGAAAAGGCCCGGAGCCCGGTTGTCTCAAATACAATAAAATCTGAATATTCGGAAAACCACTATCCACTGATCCTAAAACCTATCCACTAAAACGCCCGGACCCAATCCTGCTTAAACAAAAAAATCGATATATTCTTGTTTGCCTAACGATCGCAATCTGAGTTTTATAGGAGGATGCGGAAATCTAAACGTTCAAACAAACACCGTAAATTGGACCTGCGAGAAAAACACGATCCCCGGCCTAAGCGAACTCTCAAAGACCGAATCGATTTCCGTGGAAGCAACGACACAGAACAAGGGAATTCGATATTCCGATTGTCGTTGAAAAAAGAACGAGAGGATATTTTTCATTCAGCTATTTCCTGGATTACTTTTCCCTTGAACGCTTCACTGTAACGTTTGATCGTTGCCATTGACCTTCCTTTTTATAATAATTTTTTCTAGGACGCTACACTTTTTGAATCCTTGGATTCGAATTTCACACTCGTAAAGATCACCGAATCAGGTTGAAAGGAATCGCAAACTGCATTAGACGGTTCTTATATGAACTGTTAAGGTTGGATGCAAATGAGCTGTTGTTTAAAAGCTTATTTGGAATACGGTATCAATTTAAGAAAAGGTTTCTTTTGAGGCCTTTGAAAGTTTCACGAGGGAGCGCAAACGAATTCTTTAATTTTGTAAACTGTAAACAGAACGAACTTCCTGATGAAAAGAATCGTTTCGTTTTATCGGATACGGACTTGAAGTCCGATTTCAAGCAGTTTTTCAGAGGAGTAGTTTGTTGCAAAACAAAGAAATAATAGCGAAAATCCGATTCGGTTTTTATTACAATAGACTCTCAAATGTTTTTTGAATCAATAGAACAATTTCGCTTAACATTTCCGTTTAAATTTATTATTTACGTAATATATAAATTTTAAAATATGTATAATTTATGAAATTTACATATTCTTATCTAATTTCTTTTTTGATTTGATTTTCTTTTCTTGTAGTAACGGTTTTAGTAGCTACGAAGTTTGTAAGTCAAAATGTGAAAAACGAAAAAACGATTGTTTTACGGGATTGACTGTGGCGACATCCGCCACGGTAGTCACCCCGGAAGCCCCTCCACAGGAAGTGGCCGAAGTATCTTTCAATAATAATTCTTTTAGCATGTCTGAAAATATCGATGTTTCCTCGGTGTATTCCGGAAAAAGTTTAAAGTTGAATGCGGGGATTTCTGCTCCCAACGATATTGATATATTTTCGCTTAGTCTTGTCTTTTACAACAATCAAGATACGTCGAGTGTTGAGTTACTCTCCGGTTCCGTAATCTGCACGGCTTATCTCGGAAATTCTCAATTCAATCCCGATGCGGTTCCAAGTTCGACGCTTCAATCGTTAGGGAATCTTTCTTCTACTCCGATTCAATTTACAAAAAACAATCGTAGTTATTTATATCTCCGATGCTCTTCAGGAGCTGCAGGAGCTTATTCGATTTCTTTTAAAAATCAAAGGCAGATTCCTACATTGAATGGAAGCCTCGTTTTGGGAACTTTTATGTGTCTTGGACAACACGACGATTGCCAGGAAAATTGTCAGATCCGGTATCTGGGCGGCAGTAAAAAGAAGAAAAATAATAATGGAATCATAGAAGACTCCATTGATTGAGATGTAAAACGTTGGTAATTCGAATTTTTTTGTCATTAAGAGTTGTTGAAAAATTAATTCTCGACTCTTTATATTTCATTACTGATCCCTCCTAAGAAACAACATTGAGTTCAGGCGCGGTTCCCCAAATTCGTTGGAAGCCACAGGCAGCGCTCTGCTGCCTGTGGAACTGGCTTGAGACTATCCACTAAAACCTACATTCTCAAGAAGTCTCTTTGTTCCTTGTCTTATTACCGTTCTACTCATTCTAAAAACTCATTCTTTTTCGCGAATTTTCTCTAATCCTCCTTGATTTTTAGGACCTCTCCCATTTTATAGCGGAATAACAACCTCCAGTAGGATCTTTTAGGACCTAATTTCCAAATTTTCAGAAAAGTTGGACTAAAAGCGCGGGTTATTTCCGTCTTACTATGAGGAATTTATTGAAATCGAGAAATTAGCGCCATGAGAGAAATTATCAAGCTCGTTTGTCAGGAACCCGGCTGTTCCAAAGGAAGAAGCACCTATCTTCTTACCAAGAACAAAAAGGCTAAAACTGAAAAATTGGTTACTAAAAAATTCTGCAAATTTTGCAGAAAACATACAGAATACAAGGAAACCAAGGTCTAAGGTTTCCAGGCAACAGGATGACTGCAAAAAAATCGACCCCGGCATACGATAAAAAAGCTCTCCAAGAAATCGCGGATCTTCTTCACGAGAAGAAAAACGTTCTCTTAGAAAAGTATGCTCATTGGGAAGATAACAGCAAACCGTCCGGCCTTAAAGAAATGGGCGACATTGCGGATATTGCATCCGAAATTAATGAAGAGACCTTAAGCTCCGTCCTTTCCGAAGCGGAGATAGAAACCATCCGAGAAATCGATGTCGCATTGGAAAAAATCGAAGACGGCACTTACGGAATTTGCGAAGGAACCGGTAAAAAAATTCCGATCGCGCGTCTCAAAGCCATTCCTTGGACCCGTTATACCGTAGAGTACGCGGAAACTCTTTCCAAAAGCAAAGGTTTTGCCCGTAAGAGTAACGCCGGAAGTCTTACCGGAACCTACAAAATTCCATCCGATATGGATTCGATGGACGAATAATTCTAAGTTCGCCTTCCGTTCATCTTATCATCTAAACCGAACAATTTTTTTATAAAAAAGGGAGTCTTCCTGATTTTTCGGAAGCCGTATTTTCAACCGTTTTTCGATTGAAATCTGAATCTTTTCCAAAATCCTCTTTATTCGTGCCCGGATTATTCAATAAACTCAAACCCCTTCGAACTCCCACATTTTTCGGACTCATTCTTTGTTCTGTTCTTTCTTATCTTTTGTTTCGAAGTTTTCTTTTCGTGAGAGAAACGGAAGGAGCAGGGGTCGTTGTTATCGGAACGATCCAGTTCCTTTTCGGACTTTTTCCCAATCTCTACCATCGTAAGCCGGGGAGAATCTTCACAATGGCGGGAGCCCTGATTTTACCCGGCCTACTCTATGATAAAACCGTAATATGGAGTTCCTTAAGCGGGCTTTTTGCGGGCGCGATTTTCGGAATTTTTTTGAGACAATATATTGCCACGTTTCATTCCCAAACGGTAAACGAAGAGGATCCTATATTCCGTTTTTTTTATATCAATCGGCCTTACAAATCGTCCCTACCGTTTTATCGAAATCCTAAAACCGGAATTTTGATTTTTCTCTCGTTATTACTTCTGGAAAGATTTTTCGTCTACTTCAACGCGCCCCCGTTCAAAGGTTTCGGTATTTTAGATACGGTTTATCTGCCCGGAATCAGCTCGAAATACGCGTTCGGATTGAGTTTGGATTTTCTCGGGTCTTGGATGCTCGCCGTCCTTTATTTTTTAGCGGAAGAATCCTCTTCTCACGAAAGCGATTCTCCCGTAAAGTATTGGAGACAGGGCCTTTTCGCGGGAGTATTTTTGAATATACTACTATTCTTAATCCAAGGATTTACCCGCTATTCTGCGATTCCGTTTACTCCTGGGATCGGCGGTTTTTATTCCGTCTCCGGTTTTTTTGCGGATACGGGTTCTCTCAATTGGTTTTTTCCTCTTTTAATCGCGTATTTTTTTCACTACCTTCATTCCAGAAGCTGGCGTTTCCCTACAAAGATCATTTTAAGCGCCGGGCTTATTTTTCCTTTTTTGATTTTAGGAAAATATTTCAGCGCCGGTTCTTGGATCCTACTTTCCGCTCTTCTAATATACGCCTATTCGGTTACCGCCTTTCCTAAAATCCGAAACCGTTGGTGGAAATTGTCGATCATCCCGATTTGTACGATTGCCTGGGTTGTTATTGCGATTTCGATCGTATGGATCGGATCGTTTTCCTGGTCGTTCGATTCCTGGCAGGAACTCCACCAAACTTGGATTAAAGGTTATCGCGCTTCCGGAGGTAGTCTCGTTCGTTTTTTGGATCTTTATTGGGCGGAAGGATGGATTCAAACCCGATCCGCATGGAACTGGAGCAAACAATCGATTTGGATGGGAAACGGCGCCGGAAGTTTCGCCCTCAACTGGATCGATTCCAGATCCGTAAATCCCGTTCCACCCGGAGGAATACGGGAATTCGGGCTTACTTCCTTCTTATTTCTGTTACACGACGGCGGGATTTTTTTAACTCTCGTTTTTTTAGTCTGGGTCGGTTTGGAAATCGCGTTACGCGATCATTGGAAAATCCTGATTTTACTTTTGCCGATCGCGATCTTTTTTATGCCTTGGACCGGAAGCAGCGGCACGGCGGCTTTTTTTTGTCTCTGGCTCGTCACTTCCTCTTCTCCTCCAACGAGAGAACTCCACCGGGCAATCGTAGGGGGATTCAATCTTTTTGCGTTACTCCTCGGTTCTTTCCTGTTGTTTTACGCTTTGATCGGAATCGCGCCGAACCTGCGCGGACCTGAGTTCCGTTATGCGGAATTGAAGTCCTACCAACTCATGGCTAAAAGACAAGGTCTGGTTCAAAATGGAATTCGTTATCACGAATTTTCTTCCGGTGCGACCTGGGTTTTAGCGAGTAGGGCTCCGATCCGTTTAAGAGCCTTTATTCCGGAAGAGAAAAAACTTTCCAAAAACGAAAAGATCTACGTTCGTTGGTCCTTTGTCGGACCGGACTGGGTCGAAATTCAATCCAAGACACTTCCCTTATCTACGGGTGCGAGCGACGTAGGCCTGACCGTTCCGAACAATGCCAAATATTTGAGAACGGAGATTCTTTCGGGTTCTTTTTTCGGAACTCATGTAAAAGAATTCGGTATCTTTGCGGAAGACTTTGACGGTTTAAACAGAGTGAGATGAACCGATTGGATGAACGATCTGATACATCAGATTCTGAAACTGTTGTTTCCCTCTGACCGATAATCTCCAAAAAAGAAGTTTCCACGGCGGATTTACGAAAATAAAAACGGCTCCGGGTGCGAACTCCGGGTCGTCCTCCCTCACGTTCAACCAGACGGGAATCGCAAGAATATTAGGAAATTCTTTACCGGCCACGTAAAAAGTCACGTAAACCCGATCTCCGATGATAAGGTTTTTTTCAATCGGAGAATAAAATCCCTTTCCGGAAAGTGAATACGCCAAGGAAGGATATTCTCTTTCTTCCTGAACGATCGTAACGGCGATAAACAACGGAATTTTTAAAATTCTTTCCCGAAAGAACTTTGGATTGAAAATTCCCCTAAAAAGTATCAGGATGCAAAGCCAGATCGGATAGATCAAAAAAAGTCCGATAAATTCGGAGGTTCTAATTCCTTCCAGAAAAAGGGGTATCGTTTCCGGAAATTTTAAATAAATGGAATATAATAAAGTCGGAATCAAAAAAAGAAAAACGGATACCGCGATTTTTCCCTTGGGAAGTTGTCGAAACAAAGGGATCGGTTCGACCTTTTGTATCCTATTTTGACTCAGACGCATCCAGGAATCGTAACCGGTGAACTTGGAAACCACCTTGTAATCGTCCCCAAACAATCCGATGGACTGAAGGACTTCGATCGGAAGAATATTCTGGGAAATCGTAAGCAGATATTCCAAAACAAAAAATCCGGTCGCAAGAATGAAGGGAAGTAAAATTACGAAATTTCCGTCTATGAGCAAAATATAATTAAACGTTCCGTGTAGAACAAAACATCCGAACAAACTGTAAAAAAGCCCCAAAAAATTAAAAGAAGAGGGCCTGGAATGATAATACTGCATCGTCGCATAACCGTAAATTCCTCCCGTAAACGTATGGATCGGAAGGGAAGTGACGGTTCTTAAAAACAAGGGCCAAAAATCGAGAATCGGCGCGTATAAAAAATTCTCCAAAAGCCCGAAAGTGGCGCCTAATGTAAGTCCGAAGTAAATTCCGTCCGAAACGTTATAAACGGATTTTAAACCTTTAAAATACCAAAGGATGACGAGCAGCTTCGGAACTTCCTCCAAAATGGAACTACCTTGGAAGGCCCTGTCGAAATAGGAACTTTCGTCGATATATTGTTTCACTAAAATTTCCGGAAAGATCGCAAGTCCTACGGTTAAAACTCCGCAAAAGATCGCGGACAAATCGAAACTCTTTCGATTCGGATGATAGTATGTACTGCGATAAAAAAACCAATAAAATCCGGCCGCGAAAATCGCCGTGCCGAATTTCAAAAAGACGATTAAAGGACCTTCTAATCCCAAATAAAGGAGCATATTCCCCTTAAGTATCGGAATATGCCCCCTTTCTTTTTACCGAATTAGGCCCGGGAAAGAACTCTTCTTTTTAAAATATACGCGGCGATCGCACCGGCAACCATCAGTAAAACCGCGACAAGAATCGCATTCTTTTTCACGGAATACAACAAGAACCCCATCAGCTCCGAATCCTCATCCGGAACCGGGAACACCTTTGCTTGATTTGTAATGTGTTTATACCAGTCTTTGTAAGACGCTCCGTTAGACGCCACCCAAAGATTGAATTCCCGATAACCGGTTTGAGATTCCTTACGGATGTCCATACCCTCGTACGGATATTTCCAAGCTCCCGGAACCAAAATCGCCCAAGGGAACTTGTTGGAATCCAGATACTTGTCCGTTCCGTTTGTGTTTTTATAAAGTCCGGGAAAGTGAATCTCTTTTCCGGTATGGGCAACCTTGATAAAGATATCGTACGGATAACTTCCGAGAACCGCCTTTTTCACCGGAGTATTAAACACGATCTCGATCGTAGCGATATGTCCCGGTTTGTAGACACCGCCCGGATTTACGTTGGGGTTGGACGTGGTTTTATTGGATTCTTCGTGAATTTGAATTCCCTGATTGAGATCGGAAGCGGACACGGTTTTTGTCGTCAACTCGGTGATAACTTTTCCGTCCTCTCTGATCACTTTTCTTGAAAACGTAGCTCCTACGGGAACCGGAAGTTTTAGAAATAGAGTATGTTTATTCCCGGCTTCCCGCGCAACGTGTTGGTACGTTCCCCTCAGGCGAATCACATCCCCAGCCGTGTTCAAGTCCTCTTCGTTGTGAATATGAAGGACGTAGTCGTTTAAGTCCGCGTCCCCCGCGCTGGGATATTGATCTTCGTAGGCTACGGTACTGATTCCTTCCGCTGGAATTCGAATCAAAGAAGAACGAACCGGATCTTGCGGATACGCATCCAAACTATCGGGAACACCGTCCTTATCGGCGTCGGCCGGAGCGGTTACAACCGGAAGGGGAATCTCGTATTTTATCTCACGATTGATTTCGACCACATTGTTCAACGGGATTACGTTGGAAATCGATTCCGCACCTGCCGCAATCTCCACAGTGATTTCACCTAACGTAGTTGCTACGGTGATACTTCCCGTAACCTTCCCGATGCCGTTTGAAATTCCCTGAAAGAGTATATTGCCTAAGTTATCGTAAACGATAATAGTCGCTCCGGAAATCGGTTTGGATTGTTTATCCGTTACGATTATATTCAAAGGAATCGTTTGTACCGTGTTATACGTAAAGGGAATACTTCCTATTTGATCGGTTACGGTAATCACACCGGTAATTTCCGAAGAAGAACCGTTATTCGAACCTACACTTGTACTCGTATCGTTTCCGGTTCCCGAAGAAGAACTTGATTCGTTATTGGAACTTACATTTGTATCGGTGGTTCCGGAGGAAGAACCGGAGTTACCGCCATCACCGCTTCCGGAGCTGGAACTTACGGCGTTTGTGTTCGTTCCACCCGAACTTGAGTTATCCGAGGAAGGACTGGAAGACGGAGTATTTTCGGAAGAAGAACTACCGGAACTTACGGCGCCGCTGTTTGGTGACGAACCACTCGTTGAATCATTATTGGATGATGAAGAACCGGCGGAACTCGTAGAATTGCCTCCCGATGACGAAGAGGATTGTGAATTGGAGGAACTTACGGAATTGGAAGAAGAGCTGCTGCCGTTATTGGAAGAGGAAGTAGGACTGGAATTATTTCCACCTGCCGTATTGTCCACAATTACGACCGATCCTCCGTTGGAAGCCGTCGCGGTTCCCGCACTCGATTCATCAGATCGAGGCGCCGAGGTTGATACGTTCGTATTTTGATTGAGTAAAGTCAGAAACGGAAATAACATTCCTTTTTTCTTATGACTGCAACCAACTGAAACGATGAAAGTAATCCATAATATTAGAATTTTCTTCATGATCCCTATCCCTTTTTTTTTATAGTTAGAATAAAAGACGAAGAGTACTTGATATTAAATACTATCCGAGGAAGGAATTATATAGGATTCTTCGATTTCATGAAAGATTTTTTTTAAGCATCCTGTGTTATTTTAGACAATTTTTAAGTCCTTCAAAGAGACTTCTTTGCAATATGCAGAACGGCGTTTCCGAAAACGAAGTTCCGAAACCGCACTTTTGGAAAGCCCTGTTGTTCCAGAATCGACTTTAGGGTTTCCTGATCCGGATAGGAAAGGGAAGAAACCGGAAGATAATCGAACATCTCATTCTTTCCTCCCCAAAGAATATAACCGAGAATCGGAACGATTTTAAAAAAATAGAAATCCGCGAGCCTACGAATCCAAGGATTTTTTACCTTGCCCACGTCCAAATTGAGAAACAATCCGCCCGGTTTTAAAACTCTGAGAATCTCCCCGATCGCTTTTGGAAGGTCGTCCACGTTACGGAGGCCGAAACCGATCGAAACCGCGTCAAACTGAGAATTTTGAAAATTTACCAGTCGAGTCGCGTCTCCTATCTCGAAACGAACCCGACCTTTTTCGGCTTGTTTCCCAAGTCGAGCCTTTGCGATTGCAAGCATGTTTTCCGAAAAGTCCACGCAGGTAACGTGTTCGACCGAGTGAGAATTTTCCAGACGCACCGAAATGTCTCCGGTTCCGCAACAGAGATCCATTACGTATAAACGGCCGGAAAGATTTTTTTCCAGTTCTCGAACCAATCGATTTTTCCAAACCCGATGCAGAAGAAAGCTGTTCCAATCGTTGAACCGATCGTATTTCTTTGCGATCTTGTTGAAATTTTCCCGAACAAAACCCGCCTTGGAATCGGTCCGAGGCATCTGAAATTCTGACATAAGTTTAATGAAATGATTGAAGAATGTTTGGCAAGAAGAGTTTTTATCGAATCCGATTGCGGCGCGGATTTCCGAACTCGGTGTATCCTCTTGGTCGGCAGGCTTAAGATTGGAATGACAAACGAAAAGGGAATAGCAATCTTGATCGTAAGCTTTGGGGGTTTTTGTGGAAGTTTTATTTGCAAAGGGAGGATGGGTTTCAATTCTCATTCTGATCGTAAGTTTTATCAATCTCGGACTTTTTATCAGAGTTCGAACCTTTCTTCCTATCCTCAAAAGAAAAATTCTTTTTAGACTCCAAGGAGACGATCCAAACGGAAACAAAAAGAAACAAAACTCTGATTTAAATTTCATACTCGAAGATCCGGAAGAATTTTTTCAGAGAGAATTTTTCGTTCCCGAAACGATGATCTCTTGGATCCGAAATCTCGCCGGAATCGCCACCATGCTCGGACTTCTCGGAACCGTGATCGGAATTTCCGTCGCTTTCGAAGAGATGAAAAACGCGGGTACGGTAAGTTTGGAAATTTTTTCCGAAGGAATTCGACTCGCATTGAACACTACGATCCAAGGATTATGCGTCGCAATCCCTTCCGTCCTTGTATTTCAATATCTCAAAGTGATACTTCATAAAACGGAAATAGAACTCAAAGCTTCGGTCGATCACGAAAGAATCGATACGTTAAAAACTTCGGAATGAAAAAGAATCCTCGAACAAGAAAAAGTCTTTTGGAAGGAGACGATTCTCCCCTCGACATGACGAGTATGTTGGACGTGGTTTTTATTCTTTTGATTTTCGTTATGGTCGCCATGAGTTTTCAGAAAGAAGTTCATTCCATACCCGTGGCTCTTCCCAAAACGACAGCGGAGACCGGAGGCAGCGATACCAAAAGGGAAGTTTTTCTTTTAAAAGACGGGAATCTACGTTATGCGGAACGGGATTTTACGGAAACCGATTGGAAACAAATCGTATCTCGGGGAGAATTTCAGAATCACGTCGTATGGATTTACGGAGACGAAAACGTAGGTTACGGAAAATTCGTATTCGTATTGAACAGTTTAAAGAATTCTAATTTAAAAGAACTTCATCTTGCGGTCAAAAAAGAATAATCAACGCCAGAGTTCGGGTATGTCGAGCGATCCATAGAGAGCGAGACAAACAAAAGCCGCGAAGCGAAAGCGTTGTTTCTCAGCGTAGCTGAGATGAGCGATCCATAGAGAGCGAGACAAACAAAAGCCGCGAAGCGAAAGCGTTGTTTCTCAGCGTAGCTGAGATGAGCGATCCATAGAGAGCGCATTGGCTACATCAAACTCGCGTTAAATTACAAATTTTGAATAGAGTTGTTGTTGAAAAATTCCATAGTGGCGATTAACAAAACTGCTTCAATTATCCGTTTCAATGAAACGGATGGAGAATTAATTTTTCAACAACTCTAATGATTATTTTTCGGATTTTATAGAGGTTTTCATCATCAATTCAGTTTCGGATTTTTTTTGTGTCGATCCTTATCTCTTTCGGTGTTTTTCTTTAAGGTTGCGACTAACGCGTCTTCCAGAGAAATTCCCATCTGGTTCGCTAAACAGATCAAAACGAATAGGATATCCCCCATCTCCTTGGAGATTCCTTCCGGATCTTCTCCCTTTTTAAACGACTGATCCCCATATTTCCTCGCGACCAGTCTCGCAAATTCTCCCACTTCCTCCATGAGAACCGCAAGATTGGTGAGTTCCGAAAAATACCGAACCCCGAAGTCGGAAATCCATTCGTCCACTTTCTTTTGAGCCTGATCGAGAGAAAGTTCGCTTTCGTTCATCTTTGCGCATCCAGTCGATCGACCAGGATTGCCGTCGGAGCCGGATAACAACCGCCGCTTAAATGATGAGGATCGATGTATTTCTGGCATTTCACTTCGGAGCGGTAATCGTTCATATCGAGAGGAACTACATTCTTAAATTCTAATGTAATTTTTGCGCGAATTTTCTCCCAGGTAGGATAAAACTCCGCGGATTTGACTCTTTTTTCCAAACCTTCGTAGAGAAGAGGTGACCAAAGAATCACTTTGATTCCGTTTTTTTCCGCGGTCTCCAAAAATCGAAACAGAAATTTTTTCTGAACGGGAGAGATCCTGATCGTTCGGTAGACGTCGTTGTAATATTTTGCGGATTCTTTTTCGAGTTCTTCGGGAGGAGTGTTCGTCAACAATACGTTCGGGATTCCTCCGTTGAACTTGTCCGATTCGTTCATCAAAAGATCCCGAATCCTGAGCATCATTTCTTTGGCTTGCGGGTTTTTGATTCTCGCCATCGCTTCTTTAAATCTGGGAGGAAACACCGTGGTTCTAAAAACTCTGGATCTTAAAAACGTATCCCAATCGTTTGTGGAAAACTCGTTCGCATAACGTAAAAAATACGGGAAATCGTAGGAATAACGCAAAGGATAACGGTTGCAAAAATCGGTCATCGAATCGGGATAAAATTCCAAAATCGCGTAATCGGGTTTTACTCCCGCAGAAAGAAGTTTTTCCAAATTGTAGTTATGATACGAAAAAGGCGCCGAAGGAGCGGAAAAATTATACACAATCAGATCCGTTCTTTTTTTGCGGATCGTATCGAGTGAAAATTCTCCCATGTGAGAGGTTCCGAAAAAGATCAGGGTTTTTTCGTTCTTGTTTGCGGCGGACTTCTCTTTGACCAAGGCGGCAAGAACCCTGTCCTTCATCTCATAAAAGTAATATTCCGCGCCGGCTTCCGTATAGGGCCTTACCCACGTCGAAGACAGTAGACGATCCAAAGAAATTGCAAAGATAAAAAATAAGAGCGGAACCGTAAGTAATTTTTTACGTAACAAAGGGATCAAGCGCGATCGTTTTCGGGAACTCATTCATCCCTCCTTAAAATTGAAAGTAAATAAAGTCCTGACCCTTTCCGGCGTAATTGGAAAGGAGCAGTACCAATAAAATTAGAAAAATAGAAATTAGAATTTTCTGATATTTGAAATAAAATCGGGGAACCTTTTCGAAATATTCCAAAGTATGAAGTAAAATCGCTCCGATCAAAAAAGGAATCAGCAGATCGGTTCTTAAAATCGACTTTGCGGGTTCCGCAATCCATTGAACTCCGTAAAACAGGATACGCCAAGCGTCCGTCACGGACTGAGAGCGGAAAAATACCGCGCCGATCATAAAAATCGAATATACGAAAAAAGCCCGAACGAACCACCAGAAAAAACCTTTTTCGGGCAACTTCGGAATTTTCAATCGGTCCATCAGACGATCGATCACTAAACATAGTCCGTGCCAAAAACCCCAAACGACATACGTCCAACTGGCTCCGTGCCAAAAGCCGCCTAACGTGAACGTTGCGATTAAATTCAGATAAATCCTGGGCTCCGAAGTTCTGGAACCTCCGAGAGGAATATAAATGTAATCTCGAAGCCAAGTGGCAAGAGTTACGTGCCACCTTCTCCAAAGATCTTGAACGTTTTGGCTGAAAAACGGAGCGCGGAAGTTGACCGGAATATTGAATCCCATCAGAAAAGCGCAACCCCGAGCGATATCCGTATAACCGCTGAAGTCGCAATAAACCTGCCAAGTGAATCCTTGGGCGGCCAGAAAGAGAGAATAGCCGTCGTATTCGGAAGGATTACGAAACACCGGATCCACCAAGGACGCGATGTTATCCGCGACTAAAATTTTCTTTGCGATTCCGAGTCCCAAAAGATACAACCCCGCGTAAACGTAAGAAGGTTTGATTCTTACCTTATCCAAGATCGGAAAGAAATCTTGATGCCTCATGATCGGTCCCGCGACCAACTGAGGAAAAAACAGAATGAACAGAATAAATCGAAAAGGACCGCAGTCTTCGGTGATTTTGCCGCGATATACGTCTACGACGAACGCGATGATCTGAAACGTATAAAAACTGATCGCAAGGGGAAGAACGATCTGAAAACCGAAGGTCTTCTGATCTAAAAATCCCCAACCCGTACAAGCGTAAAAATTATCGGTAAAAAAATAAAAGTATTTAAAAACTCCGAGGTTGATCAAATCGAAAACTACGATTGCCCTTAAAACTCCGGGACTTTTCTTTTTAAACAGACTCCGAATCGCCCAATAATTGATATAAAGAATCGCTAATAAATGAAAAAGAAATGGAACGCTCCAAGTCGCGTAAAAGACCAAGGAAGCGATTACGATCACCCATTCCCTGTATTTCCTTCCGTTGTAAGCCCAATAGAGGACGTAAACGCATAAAAAGAAAAGTAGAAAGAGAGTGGAGGTAAAGATCATTTGTTTTCCTTTTCCAGAACGGCTTTTAGATCTTTCGCAAACGCGTACGTCAATTTCTGCATTCCGATCGAATTGAGATGAATCAGATCGTAGTAATAGTCTCCGTTATCGGGACCGTCCAAGATATCCTGATAATCGAGTATCGGAACCGGATCGGAAGGATGGATTCTTGAAAGTTCCCTTTTCCAAACTTCGTTTCTTTCCGGAAGTCTCCATTGTTGAATGAGTTGACTGTAAGGAGCCACGACACCGATGATCCGGATGTTTTGACCGTTCTCTTTTCCGATTTTTCGAATTTCGTCGTGAAGGATTTTAAGTCGATCGAAGTATTGTTTTGTAACCGCGTCCTCGTTCGCATTCGTCAAAGGATTACTTGCGATGATACACGTATCGAAGATCGCCTTTTTATGAAATCGGTCCGACCCTTCCGGGATCGGCTGGCCGTTGGCCGGATTTGTTTTTGCGACACAATCGGGAACGTCCCCGATCGGATACATGCTGATTTTTTCTTGATAGGAATTTTCGTAGTCCCAAGGATGGGGATTTTCTTTTTTGAAACGTTTCCCGATGTCCTTGATCCTTTTGGAAGGACTTAAGATCAGATCTTGCATATCCCGTCTATACGCGATCGACTTCAAAGTGATGTAAACAAGATCGTCCGCGTTTACGTCGTAACCGAAATCGTAAATTCTAGGATAGACTTCCAAACGATTGAACTCCGAAATCATCGCAAGCGTATGCAGGTTCAGAATTTTTTGACCGACCCAAGGAGTTGTGATTTCGAATACGTGGACTACGGTTCTTACGTTTTTGAAACGAGGAAGAGTTTTTAAAACGGCAAGATCCTGGACGATCAACTCCGTTCCTGGAATCGCAATCGATTGAATCTTCTTTCCCATAGGAGAAAGTTCTTTGTTTAAGATCGGAATGGACAAACCTTGATAAGCGACCGACGTTCCGACTACCAAAACGTCCGGGTCGAATTCCTTTTGTTTTTCAAGAACGTGGTTCGTGATTCTCGAAACGTTAGCCGCATAGGAATTCTTTTTCAAAAAAGGTCGATAACAACCGAACTGCATTCCGGTTTCGAGACAAATCAGGATTAAAACCGGAATCCAAAATTTGGAATCTTTGAAAAACGCAAGGTATTCTTTCATAACGGATGTTTGTCCTAAAACGCAAAGTAGAGAAAACTCTGGCTTTCCGTGATTCCGAAAATCAAAAGCATAAAGACGTTCGCAAGAAAGAATAGAACGAACTTCCATCGGCTACGAACGATTTTTTCTATATTATTTTTTGCGAATAGATAAGAGGCCACAAAACAAACCAACAAAAGAATTCCGTACGTATAGTTCGAATATCCTTTGACTCCCACAAAACCGTCCGGACCCAAAAAAAGAAGGGACTTCATCATAGGAACCGCTTTTTCCATCGTTTCCGCGCGAAACATCACGAACCCAAACGTTAGACAAAACATCGTAAAAATTCTCGCGCAGACGTCGTAGATCATTCCCCCCTTTTCGTTTAACAAAACGGCGAATTTGGTTTTGGCGTATTCCCTATGTGCAAAAATCATAATCCCTTGCCAAAGTCCCCAACTTATATAATGATACGCGGCCCCGTGCCAAACTCCGGCAAAAAACCAAGTGATGAAAATATTTCTATAAGTAAAAAGGGCCGATCCTCTCGATCCTCCGAGCGGAATGAAGATATAATCCCGAATCCAAGTGGAGAAAGAGATATGCCAACGGGACCAATGATCCGTAATATTCCTAGCGACCATCGGAAAGTTGAAGTTCGGATCGAACTTATATCCGAAAAGACGCGCGACCCCGATCGCAATGTCCGTATAACCCGCAAAGTCGAAATAAATCTGCCATCCGAATGCGAGGGCTCCCGTCCAAATTTCGATCGGATTTAAAGAAGTATAATTTGCAAACGTGGAATCCACGACTTTTGCGAGATTGTCCGCAAAAACGATCTTACGGGTAAAACCGATCAAGATCTGGCAAAACGCGATTTGTATGTCTTCCTTACCGACCGGAAGCGGAAGTTCCAAATCCCGAAAAAAAGTCTGCGCGCGAACGATCGGACCCGCGACCAACTGAGGAAAGAAAGAAACGTAAAGAGAAAAATCCAAAAAGGATTTTTTCGCTTCGATCTGCCCTCGATACACGTCGATCGTATAACTCAGGGATTGAAACGTATAAAATGAAATTCCGACGGGAAGAATGATGTCGTAATACGCAAATTTAAAACCGGCAATAGGAGTGAGATCGTTCGCCACGCCCAATAAAAAGTTCGTATACTTAAAATAGGCGAGTAGTCCTAGATTGGTGACGAGGGACAACAAAAGCCAGAGTTTTCTTTTTTGCGAACCCGACGGCGCCGTTTGAATTTTGAGAGAAACGAAGTAATCAATAACGATTGAATAGAGTAAAAGAACGATGAATTCTTTTCTCCAAGACATATAAAAATAAAAACTGGCTCCGAGAAGAAAAATCCTTTGGATCTTTCCTTTGAGTAAATGATGAATGATGAGTACGACTGGAAAGAAGAATAGAAAATGAAGCGAATTAAAAAGCATGTTTCGTCTGAATCAGGTTTTCAAAGATCTGAAGAGCAGTTTTTCAAAATAGATTATCCTTACAACTTCAATTTACGGACTTGGCTGTTCGGAATCCGTCGCGAAAATCCCCGTTTTTTCCGATCCGGGAGGATATACTTTTTCGGGAAGAATCGCTTCTAGTTTGAATTCGATTCCTTGGATATAACTTATGGATTTTTTTGCGGAACGAGGAAACGTAGAAAAGGAAAAATTGACTAAAAATAAAAGAAGGCACCAGGCAAAAAGAATCGAATGATAAAAAGCTCTGCTCCCGAACGCGAACGTACGAAGTTCCAAGGACTTCATCGTCAAAGCCGCAAGAAGAATCATTCCGATCGACGTTCCCACCCAAAACTCGAAGAAGTAACCTTCCCACCAAGTGTAGAATACGATCGAAGGAACGAGCCAGAATAAAAGTAAAACCGCTTCGATCCGAAAACGTTTCCACACGTTCCTAAGATTCAAAAGAAACGCGGAAAAGATAAAAATCCAAAAAGCGAGATTGAGATTATAAGGAAGGGATTCGCGCCGTTCCCAAGTAGACAAACGAACCCGAAGACCGCTCTTCACACCTTCGAAGTTGAGAAACGCGTCTCCGATTCCCCGATAAAAATTCATCACATAGTTTTTCGATTCGGGGGAATTTCCCCATTTGTCCTTGGTCGCATACAAAAAGAGCCAGTTCGCGAATTTTTTTTCGCTGTCCAAAGGAGAGGAAAGATTTCGGTCCAATAAGATAAAACCCACGTAGAGATACGAAAGAGTGAGAATTCCCACGAGAAAAAAACAATACAAAAACGCATAACGCAGCTTCTGGGGGAAGTTGAATTCTTTTCCTTTCCAGGTTTGGGAAAACAGAATCGAAATCGGCGCCAAAGGTAAAAATAAAATATCCGATTGATGGAAGTAAACTCCGAAGAGTTGAATCGTAAAAAGAATCGAAATGGAAATCGGAGAATGTCCGTTTTTCGCAAAATAAACGCAGAACAGATACAAAAGCGCGGTTAAACAGGAATGAATCAGAGGAGTGTCGTTGTGTTGCGCATAAAACCAAAACCCCTGGGAAAAATGAATCGCCAAACCCAATACAATCGCGCCTAACGTGTCCGAATAGATTTTTCGATACATCCAGATAAAACAAAAAAGAAAAAGAAGGGCCGAACCCAAAATCCTAAGACGAAGTCCGAACATCACCGAATCTTTTCCGAACCATTCCCTCCAGAGTTTGAGATAAAGATAACCCGTACTTTCAAAACCGAGATGGTGCGGATTGTAGAAAATTCTCCAGGTAAGATCGGAATTGACGTTGTAGGCGTAGACGATCGCATCCCAATCGTAATGTCTGGATAAAAACCGAAGATCGAAAAGAAATACGGAAAATATAAAAAGGATCAGAAATCCGAAGAAAATTTTATTTTGAATCGCACTTTTGGAAATCATTTTAAAAATACTGAATATTTTCTCATCCGATTTTATTTTCAAAAAGTTGAATTATAAGCGGCATAACGGATTTTTCATTAGAGTTGTTGAAAAGTTCCATAGTTCAAACTTACAAAACCGCTTCAATCGTTCATTTCAATGAAGACGCAAACAGATAGAGAATTGATCTTTCAACAACTCTAATATAAAAAATTTTTAAACAATCGCATTTTAAAATTCTAATATTCAAAAAGCCCTCGAATCAAATTTCGGTTTTGACCTCGAAAGAAAAACGGAGAATGGATTCCGAACGCAAGTCCTTCAGATTTGAGATCGGGAGCTACAATTACGATTCTTTCCAAACCGAGGAGTTCTCTGAACAAACCGGTTTTATGTACGATTTGGATTCCGTTCTGATTCCGATTCCACTGCAACACGTTTTTTCCGAAAAGACCTCTCGTTTCCAGAGAAAGAATGTCCCCTCTAAGAGAAAGGGCCGTCAAACAAGTCCTTCCGATAAAACGAACCCAATCCAGAAGAAAAGCAAAACCGATATAACCGAAAGTAAGAAAACCGATCGAAGAATAAAGCCTTTGATCCTGTAGAATCGGAAGATTCAATACCTTCGGGATCAAAAGAAAATCCGTAAACTTTCGGAGATAAAGGGCCGAAAATTCGCCTCCCAAGTAACAACCGTATAACACTACAAAGACGATCAAAGTCGCGAAAATCGGAGGAATCGGATTGATTTTCAGACGAATCCGAGAGCCGGAAGAAACTTCATTCGCGTTTAAGGATTCCCATCCCGAGTAAATTCTTTTTTCATTCTGTTTCATGTTCTTAGTGATGCAATTCCTTTCTATGTTTCCAGAGATCGATCAAACCTTCTTCGATTGTTTTCGCGGTCCGGTCCCAGGTCCACTGAGACGCGTCCCAAACGTAGGGTCTCTGTAATTTTCTATGTCGTAGTTCCGACAATGCAAAAACCCAAGAGTCTACGTTCAAAGGTTCCGCGAACAGGTCCACGTCTCTTTCCAAAATTTCATGAAAAACAGGAATATCGGAAGCGACACAGATTTTTCCTTCTCTCAACGCTTCGAGCAAGGGAAGACCGAACCCTTCGTGAATCGACGGAAATAAAAACGCGGAACATTTTTGATAAAGCCAGGCAAGCACTTCGTCCGAAGGATTCTCCACAAAAAAGACGCCTTCCGATTCCAGACTTCCTTCTTTTAAAAGTTCGGTCAGACCTTCCGCCTTCCAACCCAAACGACCCGCGATCACAAGCGGAAAAGGATAGGATGAATTTCGTTTTTTGAGTTCTCGATACGCATCGATCAGTGTGCTCAAATTCTTTCGAGGTTCTAGAGTTCCGATGGTAAATAAAAAATTTCTCGGAACTTTACGAAGGGGTTCCCTTAACGCTGGAAAGGATTCCACTCCGGGATACACGACCTTTAATTTCGGATTTAGGTCCGCCCTGAAGTTTAAGATATCCCGGCGTGTGTTTTCGGAAAGACAGAACACGAGATCGGCTCGGTTCAAAGTCATCGGCGAAAGAATTCTATGTTGCCAAAAGTTCGCGGTTGTCATCGTCTCGGGCGCGGACCGGAAGTTGAGATCGTGATAGTTCACCGCGGACAAAGCGTTTCCGCAAGTAAGAGGAAGCAACTGAAGAGTTCCCCAAAAAAGATCCAGCCTATCTTTTTTGATTCTTTGCGGAATCGTCCAATTGAGCCAGGCAAACCCGGGAAGTTTACCGGTCATAAAAAAACGGGAATGTATGTTTGAAAGAATATCATAAAATACCGTATGAATCGGTTTATTGGAATAGAGATAGTATTCCAGAGGAGATTCGCTCGTAACCAGTCTTCTTAAAACTTCCGCGAGATATCTGGAGTTCCCCGTAATTCCATAGGCGAGGGGACGAACGTCCACTCCCACCCTAGGTTTGTATTTGAGTTCGTTGGTTCGGATCGGCATCGGTTCTTTAGTCGTATTAATTTTTGGTCCGAATCGCGGGTTCGTAGTTCAGAGCGAACAGAAGTAGGACGTATTGAAAGATCGCGAAGTACAAAAGATAAGAGGCCATCATCAATCTTTCCTCGGCCGCGTTTCCGATGACGGAACGATTGCAAAACAGAATCAAAAGGAATCCTATTATAAAAAGGAAAGATACTTTATCTTTTTCGAATATAATTTTTATGGAATCTAAATTTCTTTTCAAAAAAGAGTCCGCATTCTTTTCCCAAACGGGGAGAATCCAATGTTCGCCAAAGGACCAAACTCGATCCAGCAAAATCGCGGAAGGATACAAAAGAAAAACGAAGGCGTGCACCCAGGAGATCCCGCTAAAAACGATCGAAAAAACGAACAGACAACCCAAAGTAAATTCTACGTTTCGCCTCGCAAAAACCATCCCGAAAAACGGAATCACAAGCGCCAAAGAAAGAACGGAATACATTCCTTTAACGACCGATTCGTTCAGTTCTTGGAGAGGATACCCGAATCGGGATTGGTTTAAAACGTCCGCATAACTCAGAAAGTATTTTGCAAGAGTCGCGTTCAAACTTTGATTGTTCTTCCAAGCTCGAAACAGCGGAGACTTCAGGTAATTGTCCAGAATCAATTGTTTCCAAGTCAAGGTCATCTCGATCGTAAACGAAGGGGCGTATAAACAAGGGAGAAAGATCCAAAACCATACGAAGACGAACGTATAAAAAACCGCACGGTAACGTTTTTGCATCAGAAAGAAAAGTACAAACGCACCGGGGGTCAACTTGATTACGATGGCAAGTGCGAGTAAAAAACCGGACAACCAATCCTTACTCGAATGAACGGAAGCCAAAATCAGAAAGATCAGAATAAAACCGACCTGATTGTTGTTCTGATGATTTTCCAGAAATCGAAGATTGAGAAGACAAAGAACGACGAAAAAAACGAAATTCCCTTTTCGATGAAAACGAACGGATAGAATGTACAAAGAACCGAGGAGCGCCAAAAAATTCAGCGTAAGAAAAATTCCGGACGCGACCTCGTACGGAAAAAAAGAAATCGGGATGAGTAAAAAAGCGAACGTAGGAGGGTAGATATAAGAACCGAGCCCTTCCATCATGTCCTTGAGTTGCAAAAATACTTTCGGAGTAAACGCCTCTTCGATTTTAATTTCTCCCGATCGGAGTTTCGCAAAAATCTCATCGATCCGATCTAAATTATATAAATTATTTCCTTGGGTAAATCGAACCGAAGCGTTATAATAATCCCTAAAATCGGAACGGTTTCCTGATTTTGAGATTCCGTTGATAAAGAGAAGGGAGAAAAACAAAACGGTTCCGATCAGAATCCAGGTCTTTCGGTCTCTCAATTGCATTCTGAAACACTTTTCAAATACACTCGAAAAGCCAACCAATAAAATTCCCTTCAGAAGAACGCTTTCTTTTCCACTTCGTCGAAAAACGAAAACTTCAACTCCTAAAAAGAAAAAGAATTCTCCTGCCGCTTATTGGAAAATCCACTGCAAATAGATGTTGTATGAAGATCTCAAAGAATTCGAGTTTTTATTACCCGAGGAAAGGATCGCACGTTATCCGGCGATCAATCGGGACGAAAGTAGGTTGATGATTCTCGACGCGAGCACCGGAAAAATTTGGAACGAACCTTCGTTTAAAAATCTCGTTTCGTATCTAAAGGAAGGGGACGTCCTAATAGCCAATCATACCAAGGTAAGTAAACGCAGAGTTTATCTCAAAACGTTGGAGCGTATTCACGAAGCGATATTTTTAGAAGAGAAAGAATTACTTTGGAGATGCAAGATCCGTAATTCTAGAAAATTGAAAGTAGGAGAAAAACTTTCCGACGAAAAAACGAGAACCGTATCCTTTACGGTGGAAAAAAAAGAAGGAGAATTCGTTTTTCTAAAACCGGAACACTCTCTACAAGAAAAAGACTTTCAACAAATCGGAGAGATTCCAATTCCTCCGTATCTCAAAAGAGACGCTGATTCCAAGGACGAAATCCGATACCAAACGCTCTTTGCAAAAACTCCGGGTTCCGTCGCGGCTCCGACAGCGGGTTTACATTTTTCAGAAATCATTTTTGAAACTCTGAAAGAGAAAAAGATCCAACTTTGCACCTTGGAACTCAAAGTCGGTTACGGAACTTTTCAACCTCTCACCGAGGAAAATTTTCAAAATCAAAAATTGCATCGGGAAGAATTCTTTCTGGAAGAATCAAGCGCGGAAATTTTGAACCTCGCCAAAAAAGAAGGAAGAAGAATTTTTTCGATCGGAACTACGACGCTACGAGCGCTCGAATCCGCTTACGACCGCACAACCGATTCTTTTCGTTCGGGACGCGGCGCCACGGAACTTTTTATCCAACCGGAAGATCGACTGAAAAGCTGCGAAGGTCTAATCACAAACTTTCATCTGCCGGGTTCGAGTCTTCTTTTACTCGTCTCCGCATTTGCGGGAAAAGAGTTGATCTTGAACGCATATCAAAAAGCGATTCGGGAAGAATTTCGATTTTACTCTTACGGAGACGCGATGCTGATTTTAGGAAAACGTTCTACTTGAACGTTTCGCTGTAACGATTGATCGTTGTTATCATTTCTTTCCGTCGGATTCAATTGGTTAATAGCCGACATTTTGAACTCATTTACGAAACAACACGAAGGGTTTTTACTCGATAGAATAGAATTGATCCAAGAAAGAACTTAGGGAGAATCGTCTTTAGTGATTAAAAGAATAACTTCCAATCAATCGGCAATCAGACTTCATGCAGGAAACCAAAGACCTAAAAACGGTCTTCCCGATTTTTTAGCGTTTCACAGAGAAGAACTCAGTTCCTTGCCGAGGGCTCTGGAAAATCCCGGAATTTTTTCGAACATTCTCATCACGGGTCCGGGACTGGAAACCAATCTTACGTTGTTTCAGGAATACGTTTCCGGTTTAAAAAAGAACATCAAAGTCATCTGCGATCCTCATCCCGGATTTTTGACGCTCGCCGGATTTCCGGGAAACACGGAATACCGTCCGGGCAAAATGGCGGAAGCCGACGGAGGTTATCTTCTACTTCCGATGCGGGCGCTCACGGAAGATTCCAATCTATACTTTCTCGTTAAAGAAGTATTACAAACCGGAAAAATAGACTTTCTCACTCTTCCCGAAATGACCGGCTCCAAAGAGATGAACCGTTTTCATCCTTCGGTCAACACCCGCTTTCGACTCATCCTCGCTGGAGAAGAAGGGGAGGTCGATTTCATCTCGGGGGTCGATCCCGACTTTTACGATAGCTTTTCCTTTAAGATTCATCTTCCTTACGAAGCGGTGATGAAAACGAAAAAGAATCTTCAGCTTTTCGGAGGACTGATCCATTCCTGGGAAAAACCCGGATATCCAGGTTTCGATTCTTCCGCAGTGGACGCGTTACTCGAAATTGCGCTTCGATGGAACGATAGTAAAACCAGACTTTCCCTTTCCTTTGCGGAACTCAGAACCTTTGTCGGCGAACTTCTCGTTTTGTACAGAAAGGAAAAAAAACCGATTACGAGAACCCAAGTCGAATCGGCGATCGAATCGGTGGAAAAAAGAATCGCGGTCTACAAAAGAAGATATTTGGAAAGCGTAAGAGAAGGTTTGACCACGATTCAACTGAAAGGAAAAAAAACGGGAAGGATCAACGGGCTTTCCGTAATCTTATTGCATTCTTCCTTATCCGATTTCGGACAAGTAAACCAAGTCTCCGCGCGAGTCGCCCTCGGTTCCGGAAACTTCATCAACATAGAAAGAGAAGTGAATCTTTCCGGAGACTTACACGATAAGGGAGTTTTTATATTACAATCTTATATTAAAGGAATGTTCTCTCATATCCAATCCTTCGGCTTGGACGCATCGATCCTTTTTGAACAGAACTATTCGCCGATCGACGGAGATTCCGCGAGTTGCGCCGAACTTCTTGCGATACTTTCCGCTCTGAGCGGTCTCGAAATTCCTTGCAATATTGCGGTCACCGGGGCGCTTTCACAATATGGGGAAATTCTTCCGGTCGGTTCCGTTAATACGAAGATCGCCGCTTGGTACGAAGTGATTCGAATCGTGGGAAATTCCAGGGACAAATACGCGGTTTACATCCCGGCGGCGAATTTGCGGGACTTAAATCTACCTTCTCATATCCGCAAGGCGATGGATAAGGGAAAATTTCAGATTTTTACCTGCTCCCATGTGGAAGAACTGATTCCGGAAGTTTTCGGAATTCCGGCGGGAAAATTCGGCAAAAACGGAAAATATCCGCAAGGAAGCCTGTTCCATTTAATAGAGGAGAGAATCGACCGGAAAAAAGAAGAAGAACACGAATAGAAACGGAATTCATACCGGTGATGCGACAGAACTTAGAAAAAATTTCTTTCCGAAGCGTATGGAAAATTTCAGACTGGAGGAAGTAAAGATCAGCGCTCGTTTTTGGCTCTTCATTACTCGTTTTCGTAGTTGAATCTTTTTAAAATTTTGAAAGATTTGAAGCAGGTCCCTCCGAGTAGGAGAAAAGACTTTTGTCCGAGCGACTTTTTCCGGAAATATTCGTTTCAAACGGGATCTAACATTTGCGAGTGGTCCTTCGATTCTGATTACCGATAATAAATTTAGCATATGAGAATCATCGAGGTAATCAATATCCAATCCTCCTTGTTTATCAGCAGCCTTTCCGCGGTCGGGCTGGGGATTCTCTTATCCGTCGTACAAGTCAAAACTCCCGAAAATTTTCAAGAAATCGAATCTTACCCTTTGGAAGAGAAACACGAATCCAGTCCCGCTTTAAAAGGAAAACGCGAATCCAATCCTACCCAACAAGAACAGAAACAAAAAGAAATTCAAACATTCCGAATCCTAGGTCATAGGGGACCGAATCTTTTGGATGGGTTGGGAAAAGATTTGGAACCGATCGGAGACAAGGGCCCCGGTTTTATCGGATCTCCCTTTTCTTCTCGAAACAATTTAAGCTGGAATCAACCGGATTTTCTCTTCGGTGATTCGTACGCCGGAGCCCGGTTTTTCGGCGGCAAACAAGATAAGATTGGGATGATGGCTTCCGTTCGTCCGCTTCTTCCTTTTGCCGAACTTGCGCCTTCCCTGCGAGGAAGAAAAGCGGATCCTTTTGGAAATACCGGCGGAGTGAGTCAAACCAAGTTAGATTCCTTTGAATTGAGTTATACGGTTTTACCGGGGGTGGAAGCCATTCTGAAAACGGGGAATTCTCTTCCTTACACGGCTGATCAAAAAGATCAGGGTTATTCCATGGCGGGATTTTCCTTTCAACCGAACGAATATCTCAACACAAAAATCGTTTCCGGAAGTTCTTTCGGAAATTCGAGTTTAACCGCGAACAGACTTTCGTATGCTCCGTATTCCGCAAACGCGCAGTTCGCAAATATAGATCCGAACGTCGGAACCAATCCGGTTCTTAGAAATCAGGCGATGGGAAACACAGGCGGAAGGGTGATCGAGTGGCAGGCGAACATTCAACCCGTGAAACGTCTTTCGTTCCAAACCTCGGTTTTGAATAAGGAAAAAGACAAGGGTTTTTACAATCCCGAGGCCGCGCGTTTTTCGATGTTCATCGACTTCTCAAAAATCGTTCTCAATGTGCGATACAGTTATTCGGCGGACCCGAATACCAAAAACAACGGACTTTATATCACTCCCGAATCGGACGCTACCACTTTCGGATTTACGATGTTTCTGGATCCCGCCGGAAGGTATTCTTTATTCTTTGGAAACAACTACTACAATCTTCTCTCGCAAAAAAACTCCGGAATCAATACTCAGGTGGAAGAACCCCAGCGTTCTTTTTCCGCAAGTTTCCGCGGGAAAACGAGCTTTCAGAATGCGATCTTTTTCATGAACTTCAGAAACAACCTTTCCAAGGGTGTGATTTATGCGGACGTGGGTCCGTTTAGACTTCCGGCGTTCTCTCAAAATTATACGGAATACTTTACTTCCTTAGGAATGGAGCTTTCCTTCTAACTCCTTTTCTGGTTGCCCGTTTTTAACGTTTTCAGAATTTGATCGGAAGAGAATTTTGAAAACGTTTCGTTTCGATTTATGAATTCTCGATCAAAACTTCTTCTAAATAAAGGGAATTAAGAATGTTCGGCAACAAGTTAGAATCAATGAAGCAGATGAATCAAATGCGCGTGAGAATGAAAAAAGTCGAAAAGGATCTCATGGCGCTTTCCTTCGAAGCAAAGTCCAAAAACGACCTCGTGACTTGTATCTCCGACGGTAAACTCAACATCAAAGACATACTCATCGAAGACGAACTTCTTGCAAAAAACGATAAAAAACTTTTACAGAAAAGTATCAAACAGGCCGTATCCCGTTCCTTGGAGCTCGCACAAAACGCGGCGGAAGAAAGAATGTCGGAATTCCGCGGAATGATGGGAATGGAATGAACCTTATTAGGATTTGTGGATAGATTTTAGGACTTTACAATGATATTTTCCACAATCAGGAACGATCAACGTTGAATCCGATCTTTCTTCATTTCGCTCGCACCAAGAAGAGACGATATTTTCTATTGTTTACGTTTTGCATTTTAACGGTCCAGTTCTGTTCCGTAGGCGATTCAAGAGAAGAAAACGCGCGCGTTTCCGTACCCGTCTTACCGTTGTTATCCGGAGAATACTATTCTAAAATTCAAAAATTAGAAGAGGGTTATTTTGTAAGACAGTTGTTTCTGGACACGACCCGCAAACAAACCAAATTCGTATTCACTCAATTGAGCGTAACCCTCAGCAAAAATCGAGAAGAAACCAGAATCGAAGGAATCGTAAAAACGACAAACAGAGGAGCGCAATTGGTCCCGGAATCCTGCCGGGTTTTTACAAACAGAGAATCCGGAAACAGATGGGCATTAGTCCACGCCTACGATTGCGATCATCTTTCTTTTCAAATCGAATCGACCCGATCCAATTTCATTTCCATCGAACCCGATTTTATTCCGGGAAATCCGATCGGGATTTATAGAAAATCGGCGTCTTCGGAGCCGAACAGAATCAGCGCACTCGTATTGGAAAGCGGAGGAAAAGTTCTGGAAGTCTGGGGGCTTAGACTTTCCAGAGTGAGAAAAAACGCGTCCATCGTATTAGAAAAAGAAAACGGAAAAAGATATCCGGTGCGGGCCTTGGAAACCGTTGAAACCACGGGACAGGTTACCGCGGAAGGAATTCCGGTCGAAAAAGGCGACATCATTCTATACGACAATCGCGGGGAATCAAACCCGCTCGTATATTAAAAAACTAAAATATTATAATGAACTAGCGTATATCGGGACCAATTTGAGATAAGGAAGTTTCTCCCGAAGCCGATCCAATTCTTCCCTGGAAAGATTTAAGCCCGACCATTCTAAATAACGCAGATTCTTCATTTCGTAGACAAAACGAATTTCCGCAATATTGGTATGACCGATTCTTAGTTCCAATAGGTTTTTACAATTTGCGATCGGCTCCAAGGACGAAACTTGAGTGTTTCGTATATCAAGTTGTTGTAATCTACATTCCGAGTCGATAAAGGAAAGGTCCCGAATTTTGGTTTTATACAATCCTAATTTAGTCAATTTCCCGGCTTCAGGATATCGTTTCAGATCTTTTTCATCCACCGATGTTTCGCCCAAATACAGGCTGTGTAAAACGGGAAGTTTCGAGAGAGCGGTAAGGTCTTTTACTTTCGTTCCGTTTACGTTTAAAAAACCGATCGTCTTTAAAGAACTGAGTTCTTCTAAATTCTGAAATTCGGGATGAAGAATTTCCAAAGAAACGAGGTTTCTGAAATCGACCAATCTCGCGGTATCGGGAAATTCATTCGGATCGAATCCGATCCAACGAATTTGATACGGATAATACCTGAGAATTTTACCTTCTTTGGAAAATACGGGAATCCCGCCGAAAACGGGTTCTTTTTCTAAAAGGGAACAGGAAAAAATTTCAACCAATAAACCGACTATCAAAAAGTTGAATGAGGAAAAGAAGCGGATTCGGTTCATACTTGTCGGGTTAGATATCAGTGTTAGGAATTAGATTGGATTGCATCGGGAATCACTTTACAGAAGTCTAAAATATAGTCCTAAAAAGCCTATCGACTCAAATGTGGGAACTCCCACACAATTGCGTTGTACTATAAAATCTTTGTAAAGTCTAAACCTGTCCGCTGAGATAGGAGTTCCCACATCTACATTTAGGGTGTTCGCTAAATTCGGGACTTTTGTTCTTATTCCAAAAACCATTCTGTAGATTTCAAAAATTCATTTTCACTTTGTTCCAATTTTGAGTTTGACTCTCAAGTTCAAATTTTCAAAATGACTTTAATCACTAAAGGGGTTCCTTATGAAAGATATCCAAAAATATGCAAAAACCGCAGTCATTTTCAGCCTGGTTCTCGGTTCATTCTTAAACTGTAAAAACGAAGAAAAAGACGATACGACCACGATGTTTCTTTTGGTTCTAGCCGGTTTAAGCCCCAGTTATAACTGTTCCGCAACCGTCAGCGGAAAAGTCGCTTCTCTTCCTGCAATGACCGCGAATACTTCCGTTCAAACCCTTGTTTACGGTAAGGTTCCGTTCGTAAATCACTCCATAGCAGCCATTAAGGTTACGGGCGCAGTCAATGGGACCAAAGTCGTTTTCACCGGACGTAACGTTGCAGACTTTGACGAGGGAACTTCCAACAACAATAACGCGCCTCTGATTTATAATACCTCTTCCTGTCCGCTTTCCGATTCGGCTCAGGATACGACAAGATCGACTTACACGACAAACAGCGAGGGGCAATACGGTTCGGTGGCCGGAGACGGTCCTTACACTTACACGCTGAACGCGACAAAAGGCGGAGATTATTACTTCGTTTTCTATCTTGCGAGCAGAACCGCAGAACCCGCGAAAACGACATTTCAACTTCAGTAAGATTATAATTTTATAATATTAAAAGTTCACTCGATTTAAAATGAACGAATTCCCGAATCTCAAACCGCTTTGGCAGCAAACCTGCTTTGGGCTCGGGGTTTTCATTCTTGTTTCCTGCGCGAGACAACACCCCGCGATCGACGAAAGAGAACTTGCGTTCAAACAATCGATCCTCGCCTTACAAAAACAAATCGAAGAAGCGAATAGTTCCAAGATCCTTTCCACCGAAGCGAACGGAGACGGATCGTTTACCACGAAGGTCAGAGCGGTTTCGTATGACGTATGGGTCAAATTCAGTTTTGCGGACAAGGCTCAGGCCTTTGTTCCGGACACATCCGGGGGTTGGGATGTGGGCTTTCAAAGATTCAAACTTCAGACCAACGGGGGATCTACGCATTCCGGAGGACAAGGCGGAGCTTGTATGACCAATCCCGTTTTTACCGATTTTAACGCCGCGGTTTCTAGCACTTCCACGGCGCTCGGTTGTCCGAACGTTTCCTTTTCTCCGGATGCGAACGTTTCCGAAGTCGCAGCCGGAGGAGTCCAGACCAACTATGTGGGAAACGACGTACTCAATAAATGGTTCAACTACACTCTCGCCTTTTTACAACCGAACTATAAGATTTTCGTAATCCGTTCCAACACGGGAAACGAATACTATCTCTTTCAAGTTACAGGTTATTACAACTCCGAAGGAACCTCGGCCCATCCTACCGTAAAATGGAAACAGATCCCGTACTAATATATGCCCTTTTTGATCCGTCGATCCTTCCAATTCAAATCGACCCTATTACTAATTCTTTTTTGTATTCCGATCCAAGCTCAAGAGGAAAAGACAAAAACGGAAACCGAGGTCGCAGAGAAAAGATCGCCTAACATATTTACTACGAAAGAGAATGGGATTCCGCCGGGATCTAAAAAGAAAAACGTCGAGAAAATACTACCTAACACAGTCACTCCGAAGGACAACGACAAAGAACCGCCTCAAAAAGAAAACGGGAACGAACAAAACGGACTGTCCCAGGAGGATTCTCAAATCGTCGTTACCGGTTCACGGGGCGAAAGAAGACTGAAAGATTCCACGGTCGCAACCGAAGTCATCTCCCGTAAAAAGATAGAAGCGAGCGGCGCCAGAAACGCAGCCGAGGTTTTAGAAACCCAGTTGGGAATCGACGTGGTCCCGTTTTTCGGCGGCTCGCGAGTTCGTATGCTCGGCCTCGATTCTCAGTACGTTCTGATTCTCATCGACGGAGAAAGGATTTCCGGACGTTTAAACAACGCGGTGGATCTGAGCCGTTTCAAAGTTCAAAACTTGGAAAGAATCGAAATTGTAAAAGGCGCCTCATCGGCGTTATACGGAGCCGACGCGATCGGCGGAGTCATCAATCTCATCACAAGGGAAGCGGATAAAAAACTAAGCTACGAGATGCGAACCACGTACGGAAACGGAAGTCGAAAGAACTTCAACACCGAGGGAGAATTCAACACGACCGCCAATATGGGTTTTAAAAACGATATTGTAAGCGGCGCGGTTTCTGCGGGTTACAACAAAAATCCGGGTTACAGACTGGTTCCGGATTCTCTGGCTACGACCGGAAACGCTTATCAAGACTTAAACACGGGGATGAATCTTACCTTCAACCCGGATGGAAAGTTCAAAGGTAAAACGAGAGTTCTTTACCAACACAGGGATCAAAGCGGAGTGGACGTAACCCAATCCAAAGCGGTCTTCGATCGGAACAATAAGACGCACGACTTCCTGGCTACGGGTTCTTTGGAATACGGATTCGGAAAAAAAAATCTGGTCTCCTTTCGAGGCAACATCTCCAAATGGGAAAACAAATACTACAACAATCAAAGAGGTTCGGACGAACTCGACGTAAAACAATTGAACTCCGAACTGACTTCCCAAGGAACCGTTCAGTTGGACATGGAAGCTTCGGAAAGGCATTTTCTCACCATGGGTGTCGAATCCTTCGCAAACGAATTGGAATCGGATCGATTACAAAATCGTTATGTATATAGAACGAGAAAAGCCGTCTTCTTTCAAGACGAGTGGACCGTTTCTCGTTCCCCTCGAATACGGATGATTCCCGGCGTCAGATACGACGACGATTCTCAATTCGGAAATCAGACCACGCCTAAACTTGCGGTGCGTTATGATATCTTTCAAAGCTTGGTTTGGAGAACGAGTTATGGAAGAGGTTTTCGTCCGCCCAGTTTTCAAGAGTTGTATCTTCGTTTTGAAAACCCCGCCGTCGGTTACGTTGTGGAAGGAAACCCGAATCTAAAACCGGAACGATCGATCACGATCAACTCGGATTTGGAATACAGTCCCTTTAGTTTTTTGACGTTTTCTTTCAGTGTTTACCGCAACGATATCATCAACCTGATTCAGTATAAATTCGATTCCAATCGAGGAAGAGAATTCGCCGAGTTTCAATTACAAAACGTCGCAAAGGCGTACACAAGGGGAGGGGAGTTCGGTGTTCATTACAGATTTCTAAAATACTTCACTCTCGAATTGGGGTACAATCACACGGATACGAGGGATTTGACCACGGACAGACCGTTGGAAGGAAGAGCGCTTCACCAGGCATCGGCGAATTTCATCTACAATTCTCCCGGAGGTTTTCAATTCAACCTGAGAGGAAAACATCTGGATAAAAGGCCTTTCTATAGTTCCACGAACAATCTTTCCGCGTCGGGACAAGACTACATTCCCACGGAAGTGAAGTTGAACGAAAATCCTCCGGTAATTTACGGGAAACCGTTTACGATCTTGAACGTCAGAATCGAACAAAAATTCTTCGATAAACACTTCGCTCTTTTTTTAGGAGTGGATAACGTTCTTAATCAATACGAACTGGCTTACAATCCTACCCGACCTCGATTTTATTACGGCGGTTTTTCGGCCCAGTTTTAAGCGAGTTCGATCTAAAAAACGCGAGTTCGGTATAGTCAATGCGAAAGCGATTGATGCGGAGTCAATGTTTCAAGTGGCTAGTGATTAGGTTTTAGGGGTTAGGACTTTACAACATACGTACATAACATACAGCTGTTCCTAATTCCTAGCCACTCGTCCCTAACATCTAATATGCAAATGTTCCGACAAGAATTGGATTCGCCCGAACTTTTTTATGTAACTCGCCCGATTAATTCAAGTGAAAAATAATTTTAGAATATTTTAATATTCTTTTTTATTGAGAGTTCCGTAAAAAGGAATACTCGCGAGGACGATCAGAATCTGAGCGAATCCGAATACGATCGCGGTCAGAGAGAATTCGAAAAAAGGCGCTAACTCGGATGAAACCCGATCGAGTCTCACGGATGAAATCGGACCTAAAAAGAAACCGAGAGAGCCGATCCCCGTCAAAACGGTCATCACAAGTCCGTTATTCTTACGCGTACAGAGAGAGGAAGCGAGTCGCAGAGAAGTGGCGAACATAAGGCCCGCGCCCATTCCGCAGAATAGAAGCGAAGCTCCGATCCACAAGACGGACTGAAACATTCCGGAAAGGATCAAGGAAACCCCGTAGATCAACGATCCGATCGCAACCGGAAAATACTTGCCGGTTCTTTTGGAGAGTCGGATCGCCGGATACGATAAAAGGGCCATCGGTAAAAAAACCAAGGACAACATTCTTCCGGTTTCGGAAGGATTGAGGAAAAATTCCTCCCGAAGACGCAGATTGAGAGAACTCATAAAGTATCCGCTCGTGAAACGATCCAAGAATTGAAACGCGAACGGAAACAATAGGAGCGGATGAGTTAAAAAGAGAACACCCGAGTCTTTCCAGGAATGTTTTTCCGCGGATCTAAATTTTTCTTCGGGAACAAATCGATATACGATCCAGGCAAGAAAGATTAAAATTCCGGAACCGATTCGAAACGGTAGAGTCGGATCCTGTTTCCCTAAAAAACCGAAGGTAAGTCCGACGGCCCCTCCTAAAGAAAGCAACATTCCGGATAAACCCATCAAAGCTCCGCTTCCGAATTCGAGTTGTTCCAAGTCCGCAACGGAAGCGAGAAGTAATCCGATCACGAATACGTGTGCGCCCCCTTCCAAAAAGCGGAAAAACAAAAGAGTAGAAAGACTTTCCGCGTAAGGAAGCAGATTCAAAAGTAGGGCGTCGATTCCGCAAAATAGAACGATGAGCTTCTTGCGAGTTCCGAAATAATCCGAAAGAAAACCGGCAAACGGCGCAAAGAAGAAGGACCCGAGCATCGCGATACTCAGGAACCAGGCGACTTCTCCGTTGCCCGATTGAAATCTGTCCTTTACGATTTCCTTAAATACGGGAACGATCATGGTTACCGGAAGCATTGCCAAGAAAACGGCCCCCGGCAAAAAGTATGCGGACTTTTTCAAATCAACCTTTTCCGAGAACCGTATCGTAAGTTTCTTTACCGATTGCGGAGAGCAAGTCCCGCTCCAGCTCGAAAAAGATTCCTTGATTCAAAAGGAAAACCTGTTTGGATTCGGCGAGAATCGACTGTTTTTCGGAATCGTTTACCGGAAGAGCGTCTAACGCGGCCCGATAATTTTGTTTGAATCCGTTGATATCCCCAATCAAGGGAAATTCATAAAAAGAAATCCCTTTTCCTTCGGGAAGAGACAAGGCCCTTGCAGCCACCTTTTTCAGGATTTGCCCGCCGGAAAGATCTCCTAAATAACGCACGTAAGAATGAGCCGCCAACAGTTCCGGTTGAGTTTCCGAAATTTTGCGGATTCTTTTCACATACACTTGAGTCGCTGCGGTAGGCTGACGATCGATAGACTTCCAAGTTCCGTAAAAAAAATGAAGATCTTCTAAAAGCGCTTTTTTGCGATAGAGTTCCGGGAAGTAAATCGATTGCAAAACCGCATTGTCCTTGTGACGCTCCAATTCCTCTTCCATGGACTCGTAGACAAAGTAAAACGCTTCCAGATGTCTCGCGTAGGTTCCTTTTTCCAATACCCCCTTCATAAAACAACGAATGAAAGCCGAGCTTTCTGCGGCCTTGTGTTCTTCGGAGGTTCCTTCCCGAAGGATACTTGCTAAACTCATTTTACATCTCCTGACAATACTGTGACAATTCTTAAATATTGATATTGAGAATCAAACTTATTTCTGGCGATTTCTCCGCTTTTTCGGAAAATGTGGGAACTCCCACGTATTCGATATTAGGGACGATAACCAACCCCCCACAAGTATTTGGATTTGAAGATAAACCTTGTCGGAATTATGACAATCTATCGTGAAAAGATCGGCCTCACCCTTGATTTTGGGTGAGGGAAGAAATTCTATTTCGCTCCTACGGTCGTTCGAGGTTTAACTCAATTTCGCTCTCTAAGGCTAGCGAAATAGGTCGCGCGGAGACGACGGGTTAATTCGATTGACAGGAAAAACGTTACAATTTGAAAATTTGGTAGGAGCATCGCTCTTAAGTCGTTAAAACCAACGTGGAAGATAAAAAGGCAACCCTCAGAAACACAAAACAGAAGGGAGAAATTCTGAAAGTCCTGGAAATGGCAAAGGGCCCTCTATCCATCAAGGAAATCTACACACTTTCCCGAAAGAATCTGGACAACTTAGGAATCGCCACCGTTTATAGGGCGATCAGCCATCTGATGGAAACCGGAACGATCCATGAGATTCACCTTCCGGGAGAAACATCTCGTTTCGAAGCGAGTCGTCTTCATCACCACCATCACTTTCATTGTAAACAATGTGACCGTGTGTATGACGTTGAAATCTGTCCGTTTCCTCTGGACAAAAGTCCGAAAGGTTTTACCGTGGACACCCATGAGATCATTCTCTATGGAACCTGCGCCGACTGTAATTCCAAGACAAAATGAATTCCGAAACTCGAATCAAAATTAAAACAATCTGGATCTCGCTGCTCCTTCTACTCGGATTTCTATTTTTAGATCGAGTTCTGTTTCCGATTGCCCTTTTCGAATTTCCAAACGAACTCGAATGGGACACTTCTCCCTGGTACAATTTTCTTTATCACCGTAGAAACATCCGTTTTGAAAAGGAAGAAAAGGGAATCCTCGTCGCGGGAAGCAGCGTCGCCCTTTATACGGCCTATCCGAAACAAATCACGGGAGAACTCAGAAGATCCGGCGTTCCAAATGCGGAAAAATTCAGAACGGAATTTTATTCTCATCCGGCCTTATCACCCACGGACTTGTACTATTATTCGGACGATATCTTGGCAAAGAAGCCGGAACTCGTAGTTTATGTACTCAATCCAGCAGATTTACAATTAGATTATATTCAAAAAACGGAAAATTCCGAAACTCGTTTTGACGAAGAAGCTAGGATGAAGGATTACAAGGTCCGTCATCAAAACCGTTTTATCTTTCCCGGAGAATTCCTTGCGGATCATTGGACGAATTACACAAAGGGGGAGTTTTTTGCCCAATTGACCAAGACCTCGATCCTGCTCAATCGTTTTAGAAGTTTCTTATATGATCCTTGGATCGAATACATGGAACATCATACGAGAACCATGCGTTCCTATCATTATTATACGGGCGCCATGCCGGAAGAAGGAATTTTCCTAAGGGGATGGACTCCTCCTCGATTCACAATCGAATGTGAACTCAAAGATGGAAAACTGTCGGAAGATATTTTCACTCAAAAACCGGGGGTTAACGTTTCGATCGAAGAAATGACTCCGAGCGGACTACCTTTAAAATACATTTCCTTTGATGAGACTTATGCCAAACCGGGCTGGAAACCGCTCCTTATGGAATTCAAAGACCGGTATGGAAATAAACCCGAAAAGGTAACGTTACGATTCACAGTATCACCCACGACCAGCTCGGACGAAGTGGATGCGAGAATTTTTGGAGTTCCTGCGACCTACGGAATTCGTCTTCCTCAGAATTTTTGTAGAAGAGAAATTCGAACGGGAATTGCTTACGAAAGAATTCACGGTTTGGACGACGACCGGATCGAGACCATGTCCGACGAAGACTATCTGATAGACTACGATAGACGTCTTTACTTCAATCCGGAAAACGAAGGCGCCCTCAATCGTTTGAAAAAAATCCAAAGGAACAAGGAAATCCTGGGAAATTCTTCTTATTTCACCTGGTCCGAAATTCAATTTTTGGAAAAGACGATCGCCAAGTTTAAAGCAAACGGTCAAAAACTGATCATCGTCAATTCTCCCGAAAATCCGATCGAAAGCAAATATTATAAAAATGGAAACTGGTATAAAGGTTATCTCGAATTTTTAAACTCCCATAAAAGCGATACGTTCGGTTTTTACGATTTCAAAGACGCGATCCCCGATAAAAAATCCTTCTTAGACCCTCACCATCTGACCTACAACGCGGCAAAACGCAGTTCCACTTTATATACGAATGCCATTCTGAATTTCTTAAACTCCTCCTCGGAACGAAAAGAGCGATGAAAGCGAACCTGAGTTCGTTTCCTTCTAAAACCCGATCCTGGTTCGAAAATCCTTCCGTCATCCTTCCTTTGTTCTTCGCGTTATACGCTCTTTGTTCCCTTTTGATCTGGAAAAGATACGACTGGAACCCGAGTTCCCAAATCAATTTCGGAATGCAGTTCGTTCTTCAAAACCCGGAAGAAACTCCCAAGGGCGCGATCGTGTTCTTAGGTCGTCACGGCGATTTAGGAGCCGGTTACGACGGACAAATCTTTTATTATTATTCCAGAATGTTAAGCGAATTCCATTTAAACTGGCCCAAGGGTTTTGAAGAAAACATCCGAGCGCCTAGAATCGGTTATCCGTTTTTAGTTTCCGCTTTCGGTTGGTTCGGTAACTGGGGAACCGTATTCGGAATGTACTTTTTAAATCTCGTTTTGATTTTGATCTCCTGGTTTTTACTGAGAGATCTATGCGGTGAAAGATATCGTATCTATTCGAGTTTCTATTTATTTTCCCCTTTCTTTTTGGGAAGTTATGCGCTTTTGGTCAGCGACGCGGTTCTAACCGGATTTTTAGTGATCACGTTTTGGTTTTATAAGAAAGAAAAGTGGATCTGGTTTTCTTTGTTCGGAGGAATTGCGATTTTAACGAAGGAGCAGGCGCTTTTTTTACTCTTCCCGCTCGGAATCCAGGCTCTCTCGGAAATGAAGTGGAAAAACGCGACGGGAATCGTTTCGACCTTGTTGTTACCGGCTTTTTGGGCCGTCTTTTTAAGGCTACACTTTCCGCATTGGTCCCCTGCAAGATTTGCGGATTTTTTCGCTCCGTTAGACGGTCTTGTCGGCTATTGGAGAGAGATCAATCAACCCTCTTTATTATCTTTTTTGCAAGTTCCCAATTTTGAAACGGGGTTAATCCTGTTCGCCAAAAAGTTTTCAAGAATTCCGATTTTTCTTTTATTTCTTTCCGGTTTGTTCGTTCTCGGTAGCGGAAATTGGAAAAAAGGAATCGCAGGGCGATTCGCTTTCTTTTGGGTGATGTTTTCCGTCTTTTCGGCGGGTTATGTGTTGTATTGGTCTTCCTACGAAAACGTTTCCAGAATGTTCACGGTTTCGATCGCATTTTTAATCCTTTGGAAATTGGAGGACGATTCCATTGCGGATCGTTTTTATTGGATCGTCGCAGGTAGTATATTTTTTATTTTTTTGTTCAAACTTGCGTTTATCTCTTCGACGCTTCCCTACGAAATCTGGAAATGAGAATCAACCGTCGAACTCGCGTTAAAATAACGCGAATTCGGTATAACAAACGCGAACGCGATTGAAGCGGAAATACTGCAATGCAACATGACTCCAAGAATGAATATTTTGGAATATACTAATAAGCTAACATGTTGCTTTGCAGATTGGAGCATTATGTTTCGACCCACAACGCGCCCCTTAGGAAGCGTTGTGTTGAGTTTCCTCAACGCGATCCATAGAGAGCGTTGCATGAGTTTAAAGTGACGCAAAGAGGTCCAACGTCTCGCTTCTAGGGGTCGCTCGACGGGGAGAAACATTGAGTTCAAGCGCGGTCCGGCCTGTTAAGGCCGGATTCGCCCAAACTCTCTCCACGAATTCACGTTAGTTACCGTTGTTCTCCGAAAAACGGATCTTATAACTTTTGTAGATTCTTTCGTTGATCTCCGAAAGTTTCGTTCTATCCAATGCGATCTCGGTTCCGTCGTCCAAAGACATCAAAGCGTAGTCGGATTTACCCTCTCTAATACTTCGCCTTAAATCCCGAACCGACTTCACGTCCTGTCCGTCGATCTTTTCCACGATCTTAAAACTCAGATCGTGAAAGCCGTTGTTGGATTCGTCCGGAAGAACCTGAGAAAGAAGAACGATCTTTCCTACGTCTCCGTCTTTTTCGTGAAACTTGTAGTAGTCGTAGAGATAGAGAAGTTTACGATCCACTCTGGATCTCCAATCCTTTCCCCATTCTTCCAAAAGGGCTTCGGAGAGTTCCAGAAAAACAAAACCTCCTTCCACGGCAAAATCGTTGGAAGCGGGAATGTTTTTAAACGGAATTCGAACCGCCGAATATGGGAAGGGTTTCAACTTCATACTCAAACGGATTTTTTTCTTATCTCTTTGTACGAGCATCGGGATTTCTTTTCCCAAAGAATATCCGAAAGAATCTCCCGCGTGCGCCAAAAAGGAAAGAACTTGTTTACCATATAAAGGATGTTCGATATATCCTTTCGAATCCACATTCTTACCGCCGAACTCGAGAATGATATCTTCCAGTTTGAGAACGTCGCTCGCCGAAGAACCGGGGATCACGTCCGCCACTAAAATTCCGGAATCTGATTCTTCCATTCCGTAATATTTTCTTACGGCCCCGTCCGTGATCGGACGAAAACGAAATCCCTTGTAACCGAACACGTTGGCTCCCGGAGTAGTTAAGAATTTTTGAATGATAAAAGAAGGAATGATTCTCCCCGAATTTTTTCCGGAAGTAAAATCGTAAAGAATGCCGGATACTTTTCCGTTCTCAATCGCAACTTCTCCGAAACCGTTTAAACCTTCGCTGGAACTTACATCCACGATCGGAAGTTCGACCTGACCGAGAGGCATCTGATCCATATCCATACTTAAAAAAGTCACGGCGGTCGTTTGGATCGAACCGGAGTTGTCGAGTTGATAGACGTTTACCTGTTTGGGAAAAACTACAACGGGGGAGAATTCAAGCGGGATCAGATCGTCGAAAAAATTCTTCTTCTCGACTCGAAGTAAAGCGAGATTGGATTCCGGATCCTGCCGAAAGACGGTCGCTTTCATTTCCGAATAGGAAGAATATTTTTTTACTTCGATCAAAGTCGCATCGGGTAAAAGGGAATAGGGAATCAAAACTCGGTTTCCTTCCACGACCATCCCGACTCCTCTTCGAACCCTAGGGGTTTTTTTCTTCCAAGGTTGATGATACTCGGGCTCTTGAAAAGTGACTTTGATCTGAACGATACTTTTATGATAAATTTCCTGAGTTCCTTTGGAGGCCGAAGTTTTTTTTAAGAGATCGGCTTTCTTTTCCGTATCAGGATTCGTCTTTTTCGTTTTAGAACGGTTTTTGTTAATGAGAAGAAGGTCCGAGGAAGAAATCTCCGCGTAAATCCCCAACGAAAAACAGACGATTATCGGTATGATCCAGATTCTTAACATTATGATTTCCTTAACTATTCCAGACCGTAAATTTTACGGATCTTTTCGTCGGCCTTTTCGGCTTCTTCACGATTCAGAATGAGAGGGACCTGAACGTCCAAAAATTTCAAACGGAGATACTTGTCCTTGGATTCTTTTAAAATCTTTTTCAGATCCTTCAACTCGTTAACGGGAACTCCGTTTACGGATTCCAAAACGAGATTCACAAAATATTCCGAGGAAGAATTGACCGGATGAGAAAGTTTTCGGTATAAAACGACGTCGGTCTTTTTGGTTCGATTGAGTCCGTCCTCTATAAAGTAAAAGAATCTGTATAAAAGCTGGCTTCCGCCGGAAGTATTTCCGCCCCGGCCCCAACTCGTGATCAAATCCCGGGACATTTCTTGAAATAAAAGTCCGCCGATCATCTCGAAATCATAAGGTTTATCGTATTGATTCCTCATAAAATCGAAATCGGGCATACGAAGCGCCGGAAAAGAAACGGAGGTTTCTTTTCCGTTCCGATACAATTTAAAAGAAATCTTATCTCCCGCGTGTTTGTTGTCCACGATTTCCACAAAGTCCACTCGCGCGTCCCTGTCCTGCATGACGGTTCCGTTTTTTCCGATCGGTTGTCCGTCGATCTCCGTGAGAAAATCCCCTTCCTTTAGAAACTTTTCGGCGGAACCGTTTTTCAAAACCCGGGAAACAAAAACCCCTTCCAGATGATCGGGAATTCCTTTTGCCTTTCTGAGGGAAACGTTAAACGAATTGAGAGTTCTTACTCCGAGTTCCACGTATCCGTCGTATTTTCCGTCTTCTATATCCGTGAGGAAATGGCGTATAACGTTGGTCGGAATGAGATAACCGATATTCTCCCCTTTGGTCGCCACTTGAAACGCAACACCTACGACTCTGTCGTCTTGAATCGCGGGACCTCCCGAATTTCCGGGATTGATCGCGGCGTCCACTTGCAAAACCAAATGACTGTCGACTGCGGAGTGAGAATAAACCGATTGATCCTTTCTTGATACGATCCCTCTCGTTACGGAAACCTTGTTTCCTCCGATCGGATAACCGACCACGATCAGTGGAGAATTGAGTTCCGGAATTTCTCCGAGTTGTAAATCTCTTGAGTCCTTGTAGAAGTCGGGACTTTCCGCTTCCAAAACCGCCAAATCGCAATCATGCGCGAGATGGAGAATCTTAACTCCATACCATTCGGTTTGGTTATATCTCTGAACCTGAACGAACTTCGCGTTGGATACTACGTGCGCGTTGGTAAGAATTCTTTTATTTCCGATTAAAAAACCGGTTCCCGATCCGGCCCGAACCGTGTCGGTCGTCCAAGGGGAAAACGGATTTACCGCTTGCGAATAAACCCGGATTTGTACAACTCCCTTTCGGAGTTCGTCAAAAGAGAGAGGATTTTCCACGGCATAAATCCCGGTTTGGGTAAAAAGCATCGACCCAACCGAAAAGAACAGAATCGCATTTTTCAAACCGATTCGAGTCCAAATTCCAAAAAAACCGGATAGTTTAACCGTCAATGAATCCTCCAAATAAGAATATTCTAATTTTAAAATTTTCTAATGCCCTTCAAACTCGCAGATCGCGAAAACCGGAACTTTCAGTTCTTCCCGAAGTTTTTTTCCTCCGCCCAAATCCGGAAGATCAATAATAACTCCGGCTTCGTAGATTTCGGCTCCGAGTTTTTTGAGAAGTTTTACGGCGGCGATCATGGTTCCGCCGGTCGCGATCAGATCGTCCATCAGAAGAATTTTATCTCCGGGTTGGACCGCATCCTTGTGGATTTCGATCACGTCTTTTCCGTATTCCAAATCGTATTCTTCCGACACGGTTTCCGAAGGTAATTTTCCTTTTTTACGAATGGGAATAAAACCGACTCCGAGCTGGAATGCGAGAGGCGCTCCTGTGAGAAAACCTCTGGCTTCGATTCCCGCCACCTTTGTGATTCCTTTGCCTTGATAACGGTTTACGAAAGTGCCGATAGTCAGCGCCAATCCTTCCGGATCGAGTAAGAGTGAAGTAATATCGCGAAACAGGATTCCGGGTTTCGGGTAGTCCGGTATGGTTCTGATTTTGGATTTAACAATAGACATCTAGGTGTTACGTCCCGGGATTTTTAATTTACGGGTTCTATTCAAAAAGTCAGAGACATTTCAAACAATTCTTTTTTATCCCGAATATGGAAAAGCCCGGCAAAACCGGGCTTATTTTGAATCTTCCGTCTGAAACGAATCTTAGAATCCGTTCCAAAACGTCCGATTTATTCGGAATGATATCCCATTGTTTTTAATTTTTGGAAACAAGTTCTTAATATCCCGAATTCTTTAGAGCTGCGATTCTCGCTTCCAACGGCGGGTGAGTTGAAAACAGGGCCATCCATTTGTTATGTCCGGAGATTTTCATCGTAGCGAGTGCTTCTCCTCCTCTTTCGTCTTGGGGCGCGTCGAACGTGCGTCTTAGTTTTTCAAGAGCCGCGATCATATTCTGACGTCCCGCGAGTTTTGCTCCGCCTGCATCCGCGCGGTATTCTCTGGTTCTTGAGAAATACGCGACTACGATCGATCCGAGAATGCTAAACAGAATGCTTAAAACGATATTGGAAACAAGACGTACCGTGTATTGCATTTCGTCTTTTACCATCGTACTGAGCGCGTAGCTGATGATTCTCGAAAAGAACATTACAAAAGCGTTAATAACTCCCTGAACCAAAGTCATGGTCACCATGTCTCCGTTGGCCACGTGCGCCAACTCGTGCGCGAGCACACCTTCCACTTCCGCGTTGTCCATAACTTGAAGCAATCCGCTGGAAACGGCCACCAAGGAACTGGATTTAGAAGGTCCGGTCGCAAATGCGTTTACTTCCGGAGAATGATAAATTCCCACGTCGGGAATCGGAAGGTTTGCGGCTCTCGCAAGTCTTTCCACTCTGGAATACAATTCTCTTTCCGCTCCGGATGCGGATCTGGGATCGATGATCTTCACTCCCATCATCATCTTCGCCATAAACTTGGACAGAAGTAACGATACAAACGCACCCCCCATTCCCCAGAGGAAACAGAACGCGAGTAGGGAACCCAGATTGATTCCGTTTGCGTCCAGATACGGACCGATTCCGAACACGCTCGTAACGATGGAAATCGTTACGACTACGAGAATATTGGTCAGTAAAAACAACCCAATTCTTTTAAACCACATTTTTGGTTTCTCCTTATCTCGCGTCCATAGGAAGCGAGATTGAATTTTATAAACTTACAATAAGCGCCATTTCTACGGACGACGTTGAAAATCCTATCGTTCTCTACGCACTTTAGACCCAGAACGCGCCCCATAGGAAGCGTTCTGTTGAGTTCTGCGCCCCATAGGAAGCGTTCTGTTGAGTTCCGCGCCCCATAGGAAGCGTTCTGTTGAGTTCTGCGATTCTGTTTCGCAATCCAAAACTCATGCTAAACTCCCTATGGGTCGTTTCGCAGGAAACGTTATCCGTTGATTCACATATTTAGACATAAAAGATCTTATCTTTAGTCTTAGACCCGAGTTACACTTTCCTAGGTTCTTTTCGAAAAAAAGAAGCCAGCAAAAATAAAATTCCCAATAAAATATATGCGGTTACGAAAGAATTAAAACCCAGTTCGAACTGATTGAGAATATCGTTTCCACGCAAAGAAAAGCCGTGGATAAATCCTGTCCCTGCAAGAAGTGCAGCGATCCAACAAGTGATGAGAGCCTTTTTAAAATCCCGATCGATGACAAACACCGCGATCGAGGACCATATCATGGAAGAGATCAAAAACCCTTGGGACAAACTCAAAAGTCCTCCCAGTGGATAGGGTAAAAACGGAAGAGAAAGAGGAACGTCGGACATCCAAAGATGTGCGGTCTCTTTTACTCCCGCATTCTCCAGAATTCCCGCGATGGATCTGTCCGCGTAGTTGAAGGTGGACTGAACGAGTAAAACTCCCCAACCCGCAAGCGCCGGTAAAATCCCGATCACAACCGCCGGAGCATGTCTGCTCGGCGTCGCTTCGAACGCCTGAGAACCGATCACGATTCCGATCCAAAGCACGATCGCCATTCCCGCTTCCACGGGAATCAATGCCTGGATGAAAGCGAGAAGTCCGAACAAAGCAACGATCGTCATAAAAACTCCGTTGAGAGTGGAATAACCCGCTCTCGCGCCCAGGGCCTTCCAACCGGGATGTCCGATGTAAATCGTTGTCGGAAACGGTGATCCGAAAAAAGAACCGACTACGGTTCCAACTCCGTTTGCAAGAAGAGAATCTCTCGTGTTGAAAGAATCTCCCGAAGCCTCCGCGGACTCGATGTTTTGCAAGGAACCGATCACGTTAAAAATTCCCATCGGAATCAGAACCGCGAGGTATTCTAAGATATCCGCAAATCCCAACGCGGTAAACAAATCGCTTATACATAAAACGGGAAAGTAGAACCCGATTTGACTCGTAGATCCTCTGAGCAAGGCTCCGTCCATGATCGGATTTCCCCAGCTCCCCGCGGACCAAGCGAGAACGGTTCCTAAAACAACGGACACAAGCCCGCCCGGTAGGCGAAACGGAAACACAACTCTTGCAAAGTACTGAAGTAAAATCACTCCGAAAGGTAAAAACGCGATCAGAGGATTTTGAAAGGTGCGGACCAAAAAGTCCATGGAGATAAAAGTGATCGCAATCCCCGCAAGGGAAGAAAGAAGCGCGGCCCTCGGAGTCACCTTACGGATCTTTTCCGCCACAAAGGAACCGGACATTTCGATCAAACCCGAAAAAAAACTCGCAACGAGCCCCACCTGCCAGGCGGTTTTGTAATCGCCGGTTTTCTTATATACGGGAAGTATAATAAAGAATACGAAAGCGAACAAGGAAACCGTGTTGATTCCGTACGGAAGGGCGGTGACGTCGGTCCTGTTTTCTTTGCGGCCCAGACGATGTGCCTGCCAGGAATAAAACAGATTTCCGAGTAACAGGGAAATCGCGGTTCCCGGAAGAATCACCTTATAGACAAAGTCGCTCGGAACTCCGCAGAGTGTGGTCAACAAAAAAGAAAGAACGAGAATCTGAATCAGATTGTCGATCATCAGACCGAAAAATCCGTCCAAATCTCCCGGTACAAACCATTTGAATTTATTTTGACTCATTGTTTCGATTTACTCCCGAAATCCACTTGAATCACGTTGGACTGATCGCCCTTCGTAGAATCCTCTTTTTTATCCGCCGTTTTTTCGCCGGAGGAAAGTTCCTTGAAAACCTCCGTTTGCTCCGTCGTAAAAACTTTCATGTTCGTCAACGTTGTTTGCGTTTTATCAAAATAACGGAATATACAATCCCAAGGTATAAAAACCTCTTCCCAGATATAACCGAATTGAAGTTCGGCGTAGATCCATTCCTCTCCCGCGTCCAAGTTGCGGACTCCGCCCTTGGGTCCGAAAACAAGAACGATTCCGGTTTCCTTTTCCTCTCCGACTAACCCGCGTTTGCCGATGACCAATCGGTTATGGGGGAGGGCGTGGACATAGAAGGTCCCGAATCCGTCCCAGTAAAGATCGAACAGGGAACGTTTGAACTTTCTGAGAGCCAGGATTTCTTCTTTCAGATTCCGTTTATCCATTCTTCAGGTTTTGATCGGAAATTCCCGCGTTCGCTTCGTTCAAATAATCCCCGTGGATCTTGTATTCGGGAACCAGAGCCTTAAAGGCAAAGAAGATATCCTTGTCCTTATTGGTTCTTCCCGCGGTCAGCAATTCGTTGAACCTGGCGACAAACGTAGTCACTTCCTGATTTTCCAGAGGCGCGGCAATCTTGATCTTAGGATGATGCGTTTTTTTGATTCCTTCCAAATCCAGAAGGAGTTCCTCGAATAATTTTTCTCCCGGTCTGAGTCCGGTGAACTGAATCGGAATGTCTACGTGAGGTCTTAAACCGCAGAGACGAATCATTTCTTCCGCCAAGTTGAGAATTTTTACGGGCTCTCCCATCTCAAGAATGAAGATCTCTCCACATTCTCCCATACTTCCGGCTTGAAGGACGAGCTGGGTCGCTTCCGGAATCGTCATGAAATAACGAATCACATCGGGATGAGTCACCGTAACCGGCCCGCCGTTTGCGATCTGTTCCCTGAACCTTGGAATCACGGAACCGTTGGAACCGAGAACGTTTCCGAATCGAACCGTGATGAACTTGGTTCTTGTTTCTCGGGAGATATGTTGCAGATACAATTCCGCCGCGCGTTTGGAAGCACCCATGATGTTCACCGGATTGACCGCTTTATCCGTGGAGATTAGAACGAATCGTTCCACACCCGAAATTCTGGATATATCCGCGATGTTTTTTGTCCCGAGCACGTTATTCATCACGGCTTCGGTCGGATTAACTTCCATCATCGGAACGTGTTTGTAAGCCGCCGAGTGAAATACCACTTGGGGAGAATGTCTTTCGAAAATAGAACTGATTCTGGAAATATTTTTAATATCCGCGACGATCGGTATGAGTTCTATGTTCTGTCCTTGTAATTTTTTTCCGAGTTCGTATTCGATTTCGTATAACGGAGTTTCCGCCGAATCCAAAAGAAGAATTCGGGACGGTTCAAAAACGGCGACCTGTCTGCAAAGTTCGCTTCCGATCGAACCTCCCGCTCCCGTAACGAGAATGGATTTTCCCTTTAGATAAGATCGAATGGATTCGATTTCAAGATCCACAACCGGACGACCCAGAAGATCCTCCACCTGAACCTCCCTGAGTTGGTTCAATTTGGGAGAATCAAAAAACAAGGAACCCAAAGAGGGAAGGATCTTGAACTTCACGTCCGTATTTTCAAAAGAACGAATCAACCGACTGATGAGTTTTCCGTCCGGGTTAGTGATTGCGATGATGACCTGTTTGACTCCGAAACGATTGATCATCTGTTCCGCCTGATCGATCTTCGCAAGAATCGGAATCCCTTGGATATGCGCTCCGATCTTTTGGACGTTATCATCCAAAAATCCGATCGGGTTGAGTTTGAGCTCGTTGTGTCTGCGAATTTCGGAAAGCAGAGTCGCGCCCACTTTTCCCGCTCCCAAAATCAAAGTAGGAAGCCCTTCTTCCTTGGATTTTTTGAGAATGTACTGATCTCGAAACACTCTCCAGGAAAAACTACGGATGCAAAGAAAACTTAAAAGGAGGAGAGTATCCAAAACGGGAACCATTCTGGAAAGTTGTTCGAATCGGTTGTAAAACAAAAGCGCCGTGGTAGAAATGAGGGACGAGAGCAAGGTGACCTTGATGATTTCCACGAGGTCGTGTATCGAAGCATAAACCCAAATCGATCTGTAAATATCGGAGAGAATAAAAACTCCGGCTCTCACCGTAATGACGATTATCAACGAGGTGAAAAATCTTTCCGGAGATGCGAGAAAAACAAACGATTCGAATCGGATCCAATGCGCCAAAAAATAGGACGCTCCCATGAATAACAAATCCAAAGGGAAGATCCACATTCTTCGATTCCACTGTCCGAGCATGTAGGAAATAAAATCCGCTTGTTCCTAAAAGTCCAATCTTTTTGAAATGGATAACTCCGATTTTTAGGCGAATCGAAAAATGTGTTGCAGAAATTCTTTTCTTGCCTCACTCCAATAGGAGAATAAATCGGTTCTTATATTCGGGACACCTTGAAAGAAATCATCATCAACCTCCGAGGAGATTTGGATTTTAAATTGGGAGAGATCCTTCTTTCCAAATTGGAAGAATTGTCCGAGTCTCCGCGCAAAATTCTTTTCGACGCATCCGAACTCGAATCGGCGACGTTAGAGGGAGTTTCGATATTAAACCGACTTCCCGAACGTTTTCCCGCGTCCAAATTTGCGATTTGTTCCGTGCCGACGCGGATCGAAATTTCCGCGCAAGGCGAAAAAGAAATTCCGGTATTTCAAGATCGGGAATCCGCAAAATCGCATTTGATTGCGGCCGATTCCGATTTCTCCGAAGATTCTCCCGTGCTCGTCAATTGTCCGATTTGTTTTCATCTTTTGAAAACACAAACATCCGGAAACTACGGTTGTCCCGTTTGTCATTCCAAGTTTTTCGTGACGAAAGACCGACGCACCTCCGCCTTTGAAAGATTATTATAATATTCTTACATTTCTTCGAAAAATCGAATCGTTTCCGAAACCTCCAACGGAACGTTTCCGGCCTGAAAGTAGGGGTTATATCTTTTTTTGATTCCCGAAACGAGTCTTTTTTTTCTGGCCTCGAACAAATCCATCGATTCCTTGAGGATCGGGTGTGTTTGCAATTCGGTCCGTATCGGAGGAGAAAACGGAACATATCGATTGAGAATATCCCTGGCCGCTCGATTGAGCCTGAGTTTTCCGGACGACTCGAAAAGAATCCAATACGAATAATCCGAAGCGAACATATCCTTTAGATTTTTCTTATATTTCAGGAGTTGTTGATCGACGCCTTTTTTCGCGTCGGGAGTCAGGGCGGGCGACTTTCGATAATTTTCCAGATAAAGATAATATTCGGACGTTAGGGAAGGCGGAGAAGAATCCTTCCACTTTCTTCCTCGAACCGTTCTTTCCATCTCCCATCGAAACTCTCCGAGAGTCCTCGTGATCGCCAAGGTCATGTTTTCGTTCAAAACTTGAGGAAACACAAGTCGTCCTCTCGATGTCAGTCCGGAAGTAATTTCCTGCCAAAGGACGCCCCTGTTTCCGAATACGGGAAGCAGGATACAATCGGGCCAAATTTCCTTCAACGCGAGTTCCGGTTTGCCGGGACTTTGCTCCGGTTCGAAGGAGATCTGTCTGTAAAAAAGATGTTTGTCGATCTTATGAACGTGATCCACGACCGCGTTTATTTTTTCATGCGTGACCAGGAACGCGTCGGTTTCTCCGTACATCTGATCGTCGGAAAGAATCGGATAGGCAAGATTCGGATCGGAAGAAACGCCGACGAGTCCGTTGAAAAGAAGATTACTCAACTCCCAATCCAGAAGATGCAACAGGTCTTCGATCCCGCTCTCGCCCGCGTATTCGTCCGTTCCCGTTTTACGGATCATCGTAGCCCTTACTTGTTCGTAGGATTGTGCGAGATGATTTCGGGAGGGATTTTTTTTACCGGAGAGAATCAGTCCCAACCATTCGGGCAATAAGTACACCGCAATTTTATGATTGGAAGTACGCGGATCTTGCGTATGACTTCGGATCTTTTCCAGAGTTCCGTAGAGTTGGACGATTCTCGCGGTAGAAAGAAGGTTCTCGTCCATATAAAAAAAATATAAGAAAAGAAGAACCGGTTTCGGAACCTGCGAGATGTCCGATCTGTATTTCGCATAACAAGCGGAATAGAGTTCTATAAAGGCGTGAATCTCCTCCGGTTTATGTTCTTTACGAACCAGACCCGGGTGTTCTCTGAATGCGTACACCCTTCTTTGAATCTCGGCCGCGGTCGAAGGACTCATCGAAGCGTAGTTTAAAATCTGCGTTAGACTTCCTTGATATTCTTCCGGAAGAGCGACGTCTTCCACCCCTCCGGCTCCTCCCATCTGCATTCCGCCCCAGATCCTCGTTTTTTCCGGATCTTTTTCGGGAGCCGTTTCGACTTGAATGCCCATGTCGCTTCCGTTCAAGCTGAGAATTTTCGCATCGAAACGAATCCATTCCTTATCGTCGCTCGAATACAAAACGTGAATCTTATCTCCCGTTGAAACCGGAAACGAATGATAGAGTCTTTTCGTGAATACCTTTGTGTGAAGGGACTTCTGAATAAAATCGGCGCCCGGAGGACTCGAATACAAAAAACCGGGAAAGGTTTCCTCCCCATCGGTTAAAAATACGACCGGAATCATTTTTCTAGGATGAGGACCGAGATCGTGAACTAGATGTTGCAATCTTTTGAATGTGATTGCGTCTCTCCAAGCGGGAAGTTCTCCTTGATAAGCGAGATAAAGCCCGAGTTCCGGAAGAAAAACTTCCTGAAACCAGGATTGTGACTCCGCGATTTTTTGAAGTGCGGAAACGGCGGCGTGATCCAAGAAGGAATGAATCTGAAGTACGTCTCTTCCGTTCATATACGCAAGGGGTAATTTTTTCAGAATCTTCGCCCTAAGCGCGGCGCGATGTTCGATCGAATTGCGAAAACGTCTTTCCAGATAATATCCGGCGAGAAGCAGAAGGGCCACAAAGATAGTCCCGTTGATGACCGGGATCCAAGAAAATTCCGGCCAGATAAGAATGGGACGCGCTTGCGCTAGAAAGAACATGCAGAATGTATACATCTCTTTTTTTCAGGGTCAAGCAGGATTCTTGAGGCGCTTTTCGGTCGCAAGAATCCCGCAATTAATTCCATTTCGAAACTTCGAACCGTATCCGACAACTTGCACCGGTTTGGGAACGGACAGGTTTTGATTTTAAATCGGATGAAACCCGCTTTCAACCTGAAAATCGGACGAATTTTCTCGGTTTTGGACTTAGAAAAACTTCAAAAGGTTTTTACTCTTACTGTGATTGAAACGCCGAATATAACAGTTGAACGGCTCCGCCGGATCGTATTTTAATTCTTTGTCGATTTAAAACGTTCCAAAACATTAAATACATTCAATCGACAAAGATCACATCAATCGTTTTTAAGAATATTCCAAGTTAATAATAAACACATTACTTTAGTATTACGTTTTATCGCCAGACGATACGTTTATCAATAGTCGTTTCTTTGAATATTTTAAAATTCTGTTTTTTGTATTCGAATTTCAAATTATCCTTTCCAAAAAATTCAACTCGAATACTGCTGGACTTACAGTCCATTTTCATGGGATTCATCGATGTTTCACGTCGGTGGGAAGACGGTTAGAATCCGTCACGGTATCCGCCGCTGTAAGAGGGACGAAAGGCATATTAAGTCACTGGGGTAACCTGGGAAGGCATGCCGAGTAGGAAGATCTCAAGTCAGAATACGATCCTATGAAAATCCTGGAGATACGTTTCGTCCTCGGAAGTAAGGCGATCGTAACTTAAATAGAACATATAGTATAACACGCGTTCGTGTTCGGCTCTTATAGAGAATCGATACGTTAGTCGTCGTTTGATTTTTAAGTTTATCCGAAAAGTAGGAGTTTCCCATGCCTATCGTTTTTACGTCCGCGATTGAGAATGTTTACCGGATATTGAATATCACGATCCGGTTTTCCGCCTCGACTTTAAAAGATCGATACGTTATGCTTCGCTTAAAACCGGAGAAGGCGTAAAGAGCGTGAACCTTTTCGGAATTCTGATCGTAGGACACGGAAGTAGGGAAAATTCTTCCCGCCAGGAATTTGAAACCTTCGTTCAAGGATACGCGGCTCTTCGTCCCGAATATGAAATCAACATCGCTTACATCGAACTCGCGAAACCCGACCTAAAAACGGCGCTTCGCGGATTTGCAAAAACACATAAAAAAATTTTAATATTTCCTCTATTTTTGTTCGCTTCCAATCACGTCAAAAACGATATCCCTTTGATCCTTTCCGATCTCAAGGAGGAATTCCCGAATCATCGATTTATTTTGGCGGCGCCCTTGGGAATTCATGCAAATATCATAAATTTATTATCCGATCGCTCCAAACAGACCGGCTCGGCGTCCAGAACCGGCGTTATCGTCGTGGGGAGGGGGGCCTCCGACGCGGACGCAAACGGGGACTTTTACAAGGCGGTTCGTTTTTTCGAGGAATCCAATTCCTTTCTTTTTGTTAAACCCAGTTTTATCGGAATCACAAAACCTCTTTTACGCGAAAGTCTGGAAATGTCCGCTAAACTCAGGCCGGACCGCATTCTGATTCTTCCGTATTTTCTATTTAAAGGAAAATTAATACAACAGATTTATAATATATCTAGGGAATATTCCGAAAAATATCCTTGGATCAAAATCGAAACGGCTTCTCATTTCGGACCCGATCCGATTTTGTTTCCGATCCTGGACGAAAGGATTTTTCAAGCTCTTTCGGGACAGGGAATCCTTCCCTGCGATAACTGCGAGTACCGAGTTTCCATCCCCGGACTTAAAAACAAAGTCGGCGGTCTGAACTCGCTTCTTTGGAGTATGAGACATTTGGAAACTCATACTCAGGCCGCTCCTCACGAGTTCCCGCATAAAAATCTTAAAAAACACATCTACGTCTGCGAGAGCGCGGACTGCGCGAGCAAGGGAAGCATTTCGCTTATCCATCGGATCCGCTCCCATATTAAAAAACACGGCAGACAAACGGACTTTAGAGTTTCTAAAAGTTCCTGTTTGGGAAGATGCGGGGAAGGCCCGACCCTAGTCGTCTATCCGGACGGGATCTGGTATCAAAGAGTGAACGAAAACGACGCGGAAGAGCTCGTCGCAGAACACCTGTTAAACGATCGATTGGTCGCGAGACTCGTCGACAACATCATGCAATAATTTGAGGAGAATAGAATGGCATGTCACGAAGTAGCCGCGTTGCGGTTGGGTATGATGAACGTAATCGGGATCAGGGACGAGGCCACGATCCGACACGAACGAGCGGAAATCGGAGAAGAAAGGTTAAACGCTCCGGGACCGATCCGATCCTTGGCGGAAGCGAAAGACTTCGAGTCGCTTATCAAATTTTACGAAGCTTCCTTAACCGATTTGGAGGAAATGATTTCCAAAACGAAAAAGGACGATCCTAAAATGGCATATTATCGTTCTCTTTTGATCTTAACCAAGAAGATAGAATTCGAATTAAAAAATTCCATTTTTACCTTTCAAAATCTTTTTCGAGACCTGGAAGAGATACACGATTTCGTTCATGAAATTTTTCCGGCGTAATCGATACGTTAGGCGATGATAGCGAAAGATTTGAGGGAAGGATTTACGACGGGAGCCTGTTCCGCAGCGGCGGCAAAGGCTGCGACCCGCTTTCTCTTAAAAGGTAAACCCGTTTTGGAAATCGAAACGACTCTTCCGAATAAAAGACTGGTTCTCTTTCCGGTCAAACGTTGCCAACTCGAAGGTGAAGTTGCCGTTTGCAGCGTTGTCAAAGACGCGGGGGACGACCCGGATTGTACTCACGGAGCGGAACTAACGGCCCGAGTTCGCTTAACAAAAGAGAGTAAAATCGTTTTAAAAGGCGGAGACGGAGTCGCAACCGTCACCAAAGCGGGACTCGGCCTGGAAGTAGGGGAAGCCGCGATCAATCCGGTTCCTAGAAAAAACATCAGCGAAATGATCTTGGAAGAATTACAGGGAAGTTCGTTTAACGGCGCTGAGGTGGAAATCAGCGTTCCTGGCGGCCAAGAGATGGCGAAAAAAACGATGAACGAACGCCTCGGTTTGATCGGAGGTATTTCCATCCTTGGAACCACCGGAATCGTCAAACCGTATTCCACGGCGGCGTTTAAAGCAAGCGTCATCCAAGCGATTCAGGTGGCGAGAGAATACGGAATCGATACGGCGGTTCTCACAACGGGCGGTAAGTCCGAAAAGTTCGCGATGGATCTATTCCCGAATTGGAATGAACTTTCCTTCATCCAAGTCGGCGACTTTATCGGCACCGGAATCAAAACCTCGGTCAAAGAATCCATCCGTCGCGTCATCATCGTAGGAATGATCGGAAAGTTATCCAAGATGGCCGACGGCGTAATGATGACTCACAGAGGAGGTTCTTCCGTGAATACGAAAATGTTATCGGAAATCGCAAGGTCCGCGGGAGTTCCGGAAACGATCGCGATCAAAATCCAACACGCGAATACCGCAAGACACGTATTAGAAGTTTGTAAAGCGTACGGTTACGAAATCATCTCGACAAAAATCTGCGAAATAGTCGTTAAGAACTGCTCCAAACACGCGGGTACGAATATGATGATTTCCTGTTATATGGTGGACTTTGACGGAGCGCTTTTGGGCAAGTGCGACGGTTTTTCGCAAAACATCGACTTTACGGAAGGAAATACGATCCATGAATGACATGAGACAAATGACGACTCTCGGAAGGGAGATCGAAGATAAATCCTTTTCCATCATAGACGAAGAGGCGGGGGTTCACTCCTTTTCCAAAGAAGAATGGGAAGTGGTTCGAAGGATCATCCATGCGACCGCGGATTTCGAGTTCAAAAACATCACCAAGATACATCGACAAGCGATCGATTCCGGAATCGACGCGCTAAAGAAAGGATGTCCGATCGTATGCGACGTTCAAATGATCATCGCCGGTCTCAACCGGGAAAGACTCGAAGCTTACGGTTGTAAGACATACTGTTTTATCTCCGACCCGGACGTGATCGAACGCGCCAAGAAAAAAAATTTCACAAGAGCCGTCGAAGCGATCCGAAAAGCAAAAACATTCAATCTTTTGAATGGAGCCGTGATTGCCGTCGGAAACGCTCCCACCGCTTTGCTCGAAATCGAAAGACTGATCCGGGCGGAAAATATCAAACCGGCTCTGATCATAGGAGTTCCGGTGGGTTTTGTTTCCGCGGCGGAATCCAAGGAAGCCGTTTTAACATTAGAATATTCTGATATTCCCTATATTCTCACGAGAGGCAGAAAAGGCGGAAGTACAATCGCGGTCGCGATCTTACACGCCCTTCTTCTTTTATCCTCCCGAAGAGGGGATAAATGAAAGCGGTTACAGTGATCGGTATGGGCGACGAAGGTTGTCTTGGGTTATCGAGTATTGCGGCTAACGCGGTCGCCAAAGCGCAGGTTCTTGCCGGAGGAAAAAGACATCTAGATTTTTTTCCTCAGTTCCCCGGTGAAAAGATCGTATTCAAAGGAGATTGTTTCCAGGCGATCGAAAAAATCGCGGAACTGGCTTGCGAACATACGATATGCGTGCTTGCATCCGGAGATCCTCTTTTTTTCGGAATCGGAAGCCGGATCGTTAAAAAAGTCGGACTTGAACATGTGGATATTATTCCCGCACCCAGCGCGATTCAACACGCCTTTGCCAGGGTCGGAATCAAATGGGACGACGCGGAAATTTTATCCTTACACGGAAGACCCCTAAAAGGGCTCGTTACAAAACTGCAATCGTTTCGTAAGGTCGCGTTGTTCACAGACGAGATCAATCATCCGCAGGCGATCGCTTCGTATCTGGTCTCTTTCGACGAGTCCGATTGGACCGCCTTTGTTTGCGAAAATTTAGGCGGCGAAAAGGAAAAAGTCCGTAAATTCGATCTGAAATCGTTAAGCGAAGAGAAAGGGATCGGTCCTTTGAACGTCTTGATTCTCGTTCGAAACGATACGAACTGGAAATCCCCGCAAGTTGTGCCTAACGTTTCCGAAGAAAGTTATGCGAAACGGATTCCTAAAAAAGGACTAATCACAAAAAAGGAAGTTAGAATTCTTTCCATCGCCTTTTTGGGTATCAGAGACGACAGCGTCATCTGGGACATAGGAGCCGGTTCCGGTTCGGTGGCGATCGAAGCCGCGCAAATCTCCAAAAACGGAAAGTCGTACGCGATCGAAGTCGATCCGGAAGGAATCGAAATCTGCAGACAAAACGCGCTTTCCCGAAAAGCGGATAACGTGCAAGTAATTCCGGGAAAAGCTCCGGAGGTTTTGGGAAATCTTCCCGACCCGGACTGCGTCTTTGTGGGCGGCTCCAAAGGAAACCTTTATGAGATTATTAGAATTTCATTAAATAGACTTTCGGCTTTCGGTTGTTTGGTCGTAAACGCGGTCACCTTGGACAACGTCTCGGAAGCCCACCAAAGTTTCAAAAAGTTGGGACTCGTGCCGGAAGTAACTCTTTTGAACGTTTCCAGAGGTCAACCTCTCGCGGACTATCTTAAGTACGAGGCTCTGAATCCGATTCACATCTTTAAAATCACAAAGCCGGAGGGATTCTCCGCATGAATTCCAAGAAATACGGAAAACTCTACGGGGTCGGAGTAGGCCCGGGCGCTACGGATTTGATTACGCTCAGAGCCGTTCAGATTTTAAATTCTGTGAACGTACTTGCGATTCCTAAAAGTAGCGAACACCTGGATCCTTTCGCTTGGAGGGTTTGTTCTCCGATCATCGGAGAAAATCCTTCCCAAGAAAAATTGTTTCTTCATTTTCCGATGACAAAAGATCCGAAAATTCTTATTCCCGCCTGGGATAAGGCCTTTGCGGAAATCGGCGAACGTTTAGAAAGGGGGCATAACGTTGCTTTTATCACTCAAGGAGATCCTTCCGTTTACAGTTCCTGGAGTTATCTTTTAGAAGAAGCGGGAGATCGTTGGCCCGGAATCGAAGTCGAAATCGTTCCCGCGGTTTCGTCCATCACTGCGATTCCCGCCGTCCTTCAAACTCCTCTTGCAGACGGAAGAGAACGTTTCTGCGTGATTCCCGGAACCTACGGAATCGAAGACCTTCCCGAACTCGTACGACATTTCGATACGATCGTTCTCACAAAAGTCGGGCAGGTCGTTCCGCGGCTCGTTAGTATATTGAAAGAATTGAATATTCTTAAAAACGCGATCTATGTTTCTTACGGAACGACCGATCGGCAAAAAATCGTCAAGGATCTGGAAACGATCCAAAACGAAAGCTGCGATTACTTTTCGACGGTGGTTCTATCGATTCGAAAACGCAAAGGCGTGTTGAGAGGACAAAACATTGAAACGGAATAGAAAACCGTATTCCGTTTTTGTAATCACAAAACACGGACTCGAGATCGCCAAAAGAATTCAATCCGTTTGGAAAGAGGCGGATCTTTTCGTTTCTCCTAAATTCATCCAAGACGCCCCGCCGAACTCCAAACTTCTTTCCCTTCCCATGGACAAAACGTTACGCGAAACCTTCCAAGAATACGACTGTCATATATTCGTCGTCAGCGTGGGCGCCGTGGTACGTATGATCGCTCCTCTATTGAAAAATAAGAAAGCGGACCCCGCGGTTCTCTGCGTGGACGATCGCGCCAATTTTTCGATCTGCGTTTTATCGGGGCACGTCGGGAGAGGAAACTTTTTTACCGAAAGACTCGCCGAAACTCTTGCCAATATCCCCGTGATCACGACCGCATCCGACGTTTCCGAAACTTTAACCGTGGATATACTCGGTCGGGAACTCGGTTGGGTTTTGGAACATCCCGATCGAAACGTAACCCGAGGTTGTGCGGCAGTCGTGAACGAAACCAAGGTTTTGTTCGTGCAGGAATCCGGAGAACCGAATTGGTGGCCGATCGATAAAACCCTTCCGAAAGGTGTGGAATATTCCACATCTCTAAACTACGTCGACCCAAACGATTACGAAATCCTTTTGATCGCCACGGACAGAAACGACCTAGCGACAACCCACAAAAGTCATTATAAAAATTCTATATTATATTATACTAAATCATTGGTCTTAGGTTTGGGTTGCGACCGAAACATCCCTTTTGAAACCGTCGAAAACGGGATCCGTAAAACGTTAAACGAAAACGGGCTCGCCATTCAAAGCGTTCGTTTGATCGCCACCGCCGATATAAAAAAAGACGAGGAGGCGTTTCTCGCCCTCTCTCAAAAATACGGCTGGGAATTGCTCACTTTCCCGTCGGAAGAATTGGACCGGGTTTCTAGAATTGTCTCCCCCTCGGATGTCGTAAAAAATTTCGTCGGAACAAAATCCGTGAGTGAAGCCGCAAGTCTTCTCGCTTCGGGTGCGGATTCGCTTCTTCTTCCCAAACAAAAATACAAGGAAGACTCGAACGGTAAAAATCTTACGATCGCAATTTCCAGAATTCCGTACCCGAAACGATCGCAGAACTCGATACTACATTCCGATTTTTTAATAAACTTAGAGAAGAAAGAAAAATGAAAAAGGGGAGGCTGAACATCGTCGGAATCGGTCCGGGCAACGACGCACATGTAACACCGGCCGTTTTACGAGCGATTCAAGAAGCGGACCTTGTGATCGGTTACACCACTTATATCGGACTCGTCAAACACCATTTAGTCGGCAAACAAGTGACCCGAACCGGAATGACGGAAGAAGTGGGCAGGGCGCAAACGGCGATCGATGTTGCAAAAGAAGGTAAAATCGTCACCTTGATTTCTTCGGGAGACGCTGGCGTTTACGGAATGGCGGGACTCGTTTTCGAAGTGTTGAAAAAAATCGGTTGGAAGAGGGGCGATCCTCCCGAAATTAAAATGATTCCGGGAGTTACGGCGGATAGTTCCTGCGCTTCTTTGATAGGCGCGCCCCTCGTTCACGATACGGCGAGAATTTCCCTCTCGGATCTTTTGACTCCTTGGTCCGTCATCGAAAATCGTTTGGAATACGCGGCCAAAGGGGATTTCGTGATCACTCTTTACAATCCGGCTTCAGGACGAAGACAAAGGCAAATCGTAGAAGCTTCGAAAATTATTAAGCGACATCGTCCCGGAACAACTCCGGTCGCCTTGGTCAAAAGCGCGTATCGAAAACAACAAGACGTCAGACTTTCCGATTTGGATCGTTTCTTGGATTACGAAATCGGAATGAACACTACCGTGATCATAGGTTCCACGAACACATTCGTTTACGAAGGTTTTATGATCACTCCGAGAGGTTACACGAACAAGTATTCTTTGGAAGACGCAAGCCTTAAGGAAGGACAAAGAAAAGGTTTTTCACTTCGTTCCGTCGGAGATTTACAAAGCAGAGAGAACGCAAACGATTCCCGCATAAACCTAAACATCACAAAGATAGACGGAGCCTTTGTCAAAACCTCGACCTCCGTAATGGAAGTGGAAGAGAATCGAGAAGAATCTTCCAAAAGTTCGACGCTTTCCGATACACCGACCTTCTCGAAAAGGATGGATTCTTCCATCACTTCAAAGACTATGAATCAAGATTCTTCGGCTATAAACGCAAAGGAAACGTTACATCTACTTTCACAAATTCAAAAACGGGATGTACAAAAAAATTTAGAATCCGTAGATCCCGGAAAGAACACGTTAGCCTACATAGGTCGCTTGGGCGGAGGAATTATTTTTCATACTTTAGAAAAGTTTTATATCGTGGGAAAACTTAAAACCCCTACGCGTTTCGAGGATTTCGGTTTTGCCGACCCGGGAGAATACGGAGGTAAATATTTAGAATTGAATATTACGGATTTTGAAAAAGTTCGAAAATTTATATTTGAATTTTTGATGATCGTTCCAAAAGAAATTTCCCCCGGAGAAATTTACGAGAGATTCGTTATACATAGAAACTCTTCCGTAAGCGAACGTCTTCTGACTTATGCAAAAAGTGAAAGTGAAACTGTTTTTTTAAACGGACAAGAATATACGGACATCTCCTGGTTGGGAACGTTACCCTTGGAAGTTTGGAATCTGGTTCGTGGAATCATTTTAAAATGTTAAAGAGCGAAGGGCTATGAAAGTTTACATCATCGGAGCCGGTCCGGGCGATCCGGAATTGATCACGATAAAAGGGGCAAAACTTGTGGAATCCTGTCCGGTTGTTCTTTATACCGGTTCACTCGTTCCCAAGGCGGTGATCGAAAGAGCGCAAAAAGACGCAGTCGTATTAGATTCTTCGAATATGACGTTGGACAAAATTATTTCCGTAATTCTGCAAGCTAAAGAAAAAGACCAAGACGTAGCCAGGGTCCATACCGGAGATCCTTCCATCTTCGGATCCACCGCGGAACAGATAAGGAGATTCAATTTTTTGAATATTGAATACGAGATCGTTCCCGGAGTCAGTTCCTTTACCGCCGCCGCTGCGGCTTTGGGAAAAGAACTGACTCTTCCCGAAGTTTCTCAAACCGTAATCATCACTCGTACAGAAGGAAGAACACCCGTACCGGAAAAGGAAAGACTTGAAATTCTGGCCCAGTCCGGGGCCACTCTTGCGCTCTTTTTAAGCGTTTTACACATTCGAAAGATCGTCGAAAGACTAAGTCCTTACTACGGAGAAACGTGCCCGGTTGCGGTCGTTCAAAGAGCGACCTGGCCGGAACAAAAAATTCTCACAGGAACGTTATGCGATATTGCAGAAAAGGTGAAGACTGAAAAAATTTCATCCACAGCGATTGTATTTGTAGGTCCGGTTTTAGACTGTTCCGATTTTGCGGATTCCAGATTGTATTCTGCGGATTTTTCGCACGGCTTCAGAAAGGCGAAAAAAAAATCATGATTTCGGATACGGAACAAACGAAAGGACTCGTGATCGTTCACACCGGGAACGGGAAAGGAAAAACCACGGCAGCGCTTGGAATCGTGTTCCGCGCGTTAGGAAGAGAATTAAAATGCGGAATCGTTCAATTCTTAAAAGGGAAATGGGAAACCGGAGAAAGGATGTTCGCAGAGACAATTCCGGAACTCGACTTTTACGTTATGGGTTTGGGTTTTACCTGGGACAGCGACGATCTGGACAAGGATAGGGTCGCGGCACAAGCCGCATGGTCCGCCTCTTGCAAAATGATATTAGAAGGAAATCATAATATTATAATACTCGATGAAATTACCTACGCGTTCCATTACGGCTGGTTAAACGCGCAAGAGGTAATCGATATCCTCGCCAAAAGACCGAAAAACGTTCACGTTGTGATCACGGGAAGAAACTGCCCGGAAATTCTGACGGACTACGCCGATTTAGTCAGCGTGACCCAAGTCAAAAAACATCCGTATCGAAACGGAATTCCCGCGCAAAAAGGAATCGATTTCTGATGAACGTTTCCAACGTAGAAATCAAAACTCCGAGAATCGTAATTTCAGGCACGGGAAGCGGTGTCGGAAAAACTACGATCGTTCTCGCACTTACGCAAGCTCTCCGAAAAAGAGGATTGAAGGTCGCGACCTTCAAATGCGGACCCGATTATTTGGATCCCACGTACCATTCCCGGACGTCCGGAAAAACCTGTCATAACCTGGACGGATGGTTGATGGGAAAAGAATCCGTATTGAATACCTTTCATCAAGCGTGTCATAACGCAGATATAACCGTCATTGAAGGAGTGATGGGATTGTACGACGGTCATTCTCCGAACTCGGAGGTCGGTTCCACGGCGGAGATAGCAAAATGGCTCGCCTCACCCGTGTTAGTCGTCGTGGACGCAAGCGGGATGGCAAGAACCGTCGCCGCAATCCTAAAAGGTCTGAAAACTTTCGATTCCGATTTGAATCTCGCGGGAGCATTCACCAATTTTATAGGAAGTAAATCCCATATTCAACTTCTCAAAGACGCGTCCTTGGACATTCCGATCCTGGGAGGATTTTCAAAACATCCCGAACAATCGTTTCCGGAAAGACATCTCGGTTTGTATTCCGCTTCGAAAGAAAATTTACCCGAAGAAAAGTTCGTTTTTTGGGGAGAAAAAGGAGAGGAATGTTTAGAGATAGATTCCGTTTTAAAAATCGCGGGCTCCGCTCCGAAAATTTCAGCTCCGATCACTAAAATAAAAATAGTTTCGAGTCGATGCAAAATCGGAATCGCCGTGGACTCCGCGTTTCATTTTTATTATGAAGAAAACTTAATGCGATTGAATCAAGCCGGGGCCGAACTTGTGTTTTTCTCTCCGATCTCCGATTCCCGACTTCCTCCCGTGGACGGACTTTATTTCGGAGGAGGATATCCGGAGCTTTTCGCGCACGCCTTATCTAAGAACGAGTCTTTGTTAAACGACATTCGAGAATTCGCATATAATAACCGGCCGATATACGCAGAATGCGGCGGACTCATGTATCTTTCGAATGAAATCCGACTCGTTGGAGGAGAATCCCATCCGATGGTCGGCCTGATTCCCGGAACCGCGACCATGGGCGAAAAATTAAAAGCTCTCGGTTACGTCGAAGTCGTTACAAAAAAAGAAACGATCTTCGGCGAAGAAGGACTTCGATTCAGAGGTCATCAGTTTCGTTATTCCGATTTCGAACTCGATCCATCGCAACCGATCGAACTGGCTTACAACCTCAGAAAAAGGAAAGGGAACGACGTAAACGAAGATGGTTATCTTCATAATTCCGTCCTCGCTTCCTACGTACATGCGCACTGGGCGTCCAACCCAACCTTACCGGTAGGATTTGTTCGATCCTGTTTACGGGTTCCGAGATGATCCATGCTCCTTGCGTAAAAATCGATTCCGTATCTTGGCTCGCGGCGCACTTTGAAGAGCCGCATAACGTTCTAAGTTGGGCGATCATCGGAGGAGGTTGGAGGGAAGAAGTCGATTGTGTTTTATGGCATCGCGTCCGAGACGAGGACCTCACACCGGACATCGATCCGATCGATTACTTCCGTAAACGTTTACTCCAAAAAGAAGAATCCAGAAACGTAGTAGGCTTTCTCACAAGCGTTTGTCTTGAAAATTATTCGGAAGTTATTTTACAAAAAGAAGATATACGGATCCGATCGATCGTCACCGCCGGACTTGGAAACTCCGTCCGCATAGGAGACATCCCTTTCCAACCGAAAGCATATGGAACGATCAATATACTCGTACAATGTTCGGCTCCTTTGAATCTAAGCGCTTCCTTGGAAGCGGTTTCCTTGATCGCGGAGGCAAGAACACTCGCCGTATTGGAAGCTGAGATATCGAGCCAAGCGGGCCGGAAGCTCGCAACCGGAACCGGAACCGATTGTATCGCATTCGCTTCTCCCTCGCGTTACCCGGAATTGCGTTATACGGGAAAACATACTCTCTTAGGTCATCTCATCGGAAAGGCCGTTCACGAATCAGTAGCTCAAGGAATCGCAAACTGGAAAGAAAACGAATCGATTCGAAAATCCGTAAAATCGGAAAACGAATGACCGAAATAACCTTGATCACGGGCGGATGTAGAAGCGGCAAAAGCGGATTTGCCCTCGAACTTGCCAACAAAAGCGAAGGACAAAAATACTTTGTCGCAACCTGTCCCGTCTTTGACGAGGAAATGTATCAAAGAATTCTAAAACACAAAAAAGAAAGGAAGGATATTCCATGGGAAACCGTAGAAGAAGAATTCAATCTTTTGAATGTATTTGAGTCCGGTCGTTTACGGAAGCGGTCGATCGTCGTGATCGATTGCCTCAGCCTCTGGATCAACAATCTACTCTATCGTGCGGAAAAAGAAAAAGCCGAAATCGACGAAACTACGATCGAAAGGAATTGTTCGGAACTCGTCCGTTGTATTCGGAAGTCCGCAGCGGAACGTGTGATTTTTGTAAGTAGCGAAGTAGGATCGGGACTCGTGCCTGAAAATAAAATAGGGAGAATCTACAGAGATCTTCTGGGAACATGCAATCGAACAATGGCGCATAACGCTAATTCCGTTTACTTCATGGTGAGCGGGATTCCTCTTCGGATACGAGAAAACAAATTTGAAACTAAAGGAAAAGAAAGATAAGTGAATCGACCGGAACACGGAGGAAATCTTGTCGAACTTTCGCAAATAGCGGGGTGTAAACCGAACGAGATCTTGGATTTTTCCGCAAACGTCAATCCGATCGGATTTCCCGAATGGTTAAGGCCGTTTATCCATTCCAAAATCAGCGGCCTTCTTTCTTATCCCGATCCGAATTATACTTCCTTAAAAGAAAAAATATATTCGAAATACGGAATGTTTCCGGGACAGATCGCTCTCGGGAACGGAGCGTCCGAACTTATTTTCCAGATTCCTTTTGCGGTCGATGCCGACTACGCCTTGATCGCAACTCCTTGTTACGGCGACTACAAGAAAGCGATTTTACTTAGGAACATTCCTTGTACGGAATTCGTCCTCAAAGAGGAAATTTTTTTTCGTTTGGATTTTGACGAGGTTCGAAACGTCTTAAAATCAAAACCCGATCAAAAAGCTCTGGTCTTCTTAGGACATCCGAATAATCCGACCGGAATCACTCTTGATAAAAACGAAATTCTAAAAATCGCCTACGAGTTCCCAAATTCAAGTTTTGTAATCGACGAATCCTTTATCGATTTTTGTCCGGAAGAATCCTCGTTTCTCAGAGACAGGACCGAGAACATGATTCTGCTTCGGTCCATGACAAAAATTCTTGCGATTCCCGGCTTGAGAATCGGAGTTTGTTTTGCTTCTTCTCGAATTTGTTCCCTGCTTTCAAAAAGACTCCCTACTTGGAACGTAAATTCGCTCGCAGCATCGGTTTACGAAAAAGCGCTTTCGGATACGGAATATTTGGAAAACTCAAAACAAAAAAACGGAATCTGGAAAGAAAAACTCGTATCCGATCTTTGTAATTTAGATTTTATGCATGTATTTCCAAGCGAGGCTAATTTCATTCTGATTAAGATATTAAACAACCGCGACACATCTTCCTTAGTCCAAAAACTACTTCGAAAACACAGGATCGCCGTTCGGGATTGCGGAAACTTTGCCGGGTTATCCGAAAATTTCATTCGAATCGCGGTTCGCAATCCGGAGGAAAACGAAAAAATCGTGAACGCATTTTCGGACGTCCTATATGGAACGAATAAAATCCGCAAACATACGAAAAAAAAGCCCGCGATCATGTTACAGGGAACGGCGTCTAACGTTGGTAAAAGTATCTTAACCGCCGCATTCTGCCGCATTCTCGTACAAGACGGAATTAAAGTGGCGCCTTTCAAATCTCAAAACATGGCTCTCAACTCCTTCGTAACTTTGAACGGAGGTGAAATCGGACGAGCACAGGCCCTACAGGCACAGGCCGCGAAAATCATCCCCGATATAAGAATGAACCCAATCTTGCTCAAACCTTCGAGTGAAAAGGACTCGCAGGTGATCGTCAACGGAAAACCCGTAGCTGCAATGGATTTCAAGGATTACACAAAATACAAAACTATCGCGTTCGAAGAAGTGAAAAAATCCTTCGATTCTCTTTCATCCGAATATGATGTAATTGTAATAGAGGGAGCGGGCAGCGCATCCGAAGTGAATCTGAAAAGGAACGATATCGTCAATATGAGAATGGCCGAATACGCCAAGGCGAACGTTTTCCTAGTCGGAAATATAGATCACGGAGGAATTTTCGGTTCGATTTTAGGAACGATGGAAACCCTTTCGGAGTGGGAAAGAAAACTCGTCTTCGGTTTTATCATCAATCGTTTCCGAGGGATAAAAGAACTTTTAAAAACGGGTACTGAATATCTCGAAGAATATACCGGTAAACCCGTGCTCGGAATCGTACCACATCTTCAAAACCTCGGGTTACCGGAGGAGGATTCCCTCGAATTCAAATCCGGAGCGTTAGACGACACATCGGAACTAGGAGAAAGAATCGACATCGTTTTGATAGACACTCCTAGGATTTCCAATCATACGGATATAGATTCGCTCAAATCCGAACCCGACGTTCGAATAAGGATCGTACGGGCCCCGAAGGATTTGGGAGAACCGGACGTTTTGATTCTTCCTGGAAGTAAAAACACGATCGCCGATTTGAATCATTTACGGGATATCGGTTTAGCGGATCGAATTGTCTCTCTCGCACAAAATCAAAAAATCGATATAGTAGGGATCTGCGGAGGTTATCAAATGCTCGGAAGGAACATTTTCGATCCGTATAGAATCGAAACCGATCAAGGGAGCGCGAAAGGACTCGCTCTTTTACAAATCGAAACCGTATTAGAAAAAGATAAATCTCTCGAACAAACTACCGCAACACATATTCCCACGGGATGCAGAGTCCGAGGATACGAAATTCATCACGGAAAAACAGAATCCGTCGGAAATGCTCTCGTAAATTTTCTAAACGACAAGACCGAAGAGTTGGGACATAGCGATTTAACGGGAAGGATTTGGGGAACATACATTCACGGAGTTTTTGATAAGGACGAATTTCGCAGAAAATATCTGGATCAAATTCGAGTCCGGAAGGGAAAACAACCTTTGATCGACGTCCAAGTCCATTACGATTTGGAAAAGTCTTTGGATAGGCTGGCGTCACACGTTAGACGGTCTTTGAATACGAATCTGATTCACCGAGCGATAGGACTGGATTAAAAATGCTCTGGATCGTGACCGCGTCCATCCTTCTCGACCTAATATTCGGGGATCCTAGAAATATTCCTCACCCCGTAAGAGCGATCGGCAAATTAGCAAGAGCGTCCGAAAAATTCTTTAGAGCCCGTTGCGGTTCGGAAAAAACCGCGGGGATTTTGACGTCCTGCTACGTGTATTCTCTTTCTTTTTCGATACCGCTTTTACTCATCCAATTCTTGAACGAACTTCATTGGATTTTAGCGATGTTCTTATCGATCATTACGACTTATACCACAATCGCGATCCGAGATATGATCGATCATAGCACAGAAGTTTACGACGCTTTAGTTCAAGAAAATCTTATGCTCGCTCGTGAAAAAGTTTCCCGAATCGTAGCGAGGGACACAAAACATTTGGACGAGTCCGAAATCATTCGAGCCTGTGTGGAAAGCACCGCAGAAAGTCTCGTGGACGGTATTACGGCTCCGCTTTTTTACGCGGTTTTCGGCGGGCCATCCTGGGCGATGTTTTATCGATCGATTAATACGTTAGACTCTCTTTTCGGATATCAAAACGATCGATACCGACAATTCGGAAATTTCCCCGCAAGAATGGACGATTTGGCAAACTACCTACCCGCGAGAATCACGTCTTACATACTCGTATTTTCATCCCTGATCCTCGGTTATAACTTTAAGAATTCATTATATATTTTTCGTAGGGACGGAAGGAAACATCCGAGTCCCAATTCGGGACTAACCGAAGCGGCGGTCGCTGGGGCTTTAGAGATACAACTCGGCGGAACCAATTTTTACGGCGGAATTCAAAGTATAAAACCGAAACTGGGCGATCCCAAAAAAGTGTTTCAAACGGAACAGATTCTTCAAACCAATAGGTTGATCCTATTAACCTCCGTTTTAACCGCGGGATTTTACGTTTTGATTTATTCGACCGGAGTTTGTCTTTGGAAAGAATGGAAACTAAAAAATTGAAAGATATATTCAAAAAATCAAATGCGATTTACGTTTTTAGACACGGAGAAACCGAGTGGAACAAAGAAGGTAGGCTCCAAGGACATCTGGAAATTCCGCTTACGGAAAAAGGGGAGCGCCAATCCGAATCCATAATCCCGATCTTAAAAAGTAAGGGTGTGGAAATTTTGTTAAGCAGCGACCTTAAAAGAGCCAAAAGGACGAGCGAAATCGTATCGGCCACGCTCGGTTTAAATCCGATTTTCGATTTTGGTTTCAGAGAAGCGTTTTTGGGAGAAGGACAAGGAAAATTGATAAGCGAAGTCGATTTTTATTTCGGGCAATCCTTTTGGGAAAGATGGAACAACCCTGATCCGATTTACGACACGCTTCGTTTTCCAAACGGAGAATCGAAACAGAATGTGGACGACCGAATCCATTCTTCCTTAATGGTTAGGATAAGCCTTTTTTCCGATCGAGTTATCGCATTGTGTACGCATGGTTTCGTCATGATGCGAATGTTGAAAACGTATAAACCAAAAACAAAACAAATTCAGAATATTCGAAATGTAGAATTTATAGAATTTAATTTTGAAGAAATCTTAACGAGAGAAAAATCGTTAAAATAAATTAAACATATAACTTAAGACTGTTCGCACAAAAGAAAAAAGACCAATTCCAGAACTTTTCAAATCTAAAACGAATCAAAATATTATTACATATTAATATTTTTATTTGAATTTATTATTCCGATTTTTGTTTTTTGGATTTTCCCCGATCAACGCCAAGGTGGAAAAACGTTTCAGGACGTATTTCAACGGAATCAAAGGAATTATTGCTTTTACGTCCTGCTCTTTATCTCTAGTTTAAGCGCTCTTTTTCGTTTTATCGAGCGTTCTTCATCCTTCATGACTCTTTATAAACCAGACAAATGTTCCGATTTATTCTAATTAAGACTCAGAATCATGTTTATTAGAATTATTTAATTTATTTATATATTTTACGATGGCTGGACCGTCTAAAGGTACGAGTAAGATGAAAATTTAAATGAAAACTAAAGCGAATATTAAACTAAGTGCTATTGTAGCATCTTTCATGACCACGAATGTCGGCGCAGTTGAGTGGAACAATTTATACGAACGTTCCTTCTCCTGCTTGAGTTGACCTTTACTGAAGGAACTGCTGCAACCCTTGCTGACTCTGGATGCACGAGGAAACGCGAATGCAGTTTGGATTTTCCAGATGACAGAGTGCGCTTACGGTAGGTGCCCCCCTGCGGCCCCACGTACTGTGATACTCGCTAATGGAGCTCAGGCTAAAAACGTTCACTGGCAAAAGTAGGTAGCACGGCTACTATCAACGGAGCCAGTGGTAGAACCAGGGTGCGAACGATCATTGCAAGTGGCAGGATCAGATGATTTGCGATAGTAGCTTTTGGAAGCCGCCCTTGTGAGGCGGCTTTTTTTTATACATTCACGTTTTTGGATCGGGTTCATCTAAGTTTCTAAAGAAACCCGACTTCAAAGGGAAATGATTCTGCAAAACCAATTTCAACTTCGTTCCAATAAAGATAGTTTCATATTTACAGGCTCTCATTTAAAAGAGGCAAATCTTTGTTAGGTTTCGTGTAGGCTTTTTAGGTGAGGAAACGTTCAGTATTTCAAGTATATTTTTAAATGAGTAATCTCTGGAATGTAGGATTATAGAATGGTAATTCCATCTTCCGAATTGATTAAATCATCCGGAAATCTAATTTTATTAAATCTTGTTTCGATGAGAGAAATTGATTCTAATATAAACTCAAATCTTTCTTTAATTTCTTCAGACATTAACTAAATCTTTCTGAATTCGATTTAAAAAAGAAGGCTTGATTTGGCTTCTTTTCCTAACCAAATCAACATGACGTTCAAATATAGATTCTAGAAAGATCTGCAATCCTGCGACTGAATCGAAATCAGGCTCTTGCGTTTAACGGCCAAAACTTCTCGACGTTCGCGCTCCCGAAGCGCAGCGAGAAGTCGCGGTTAGGCGAAGTGCTACATCAATAAACTTTTAGTTTAATGTTCTTGCTCATTAGTTTAAAATGTTTATCCAGAGTAAAGAGCATCGCTTTATTTTGAATTACATTCTGAGCAATTATCAAATCGGAAATGCCAACTTTGTTTATCCCATTTCTAAGATTCGAGATTTGATACTCAACTATTTGTCCCCAATCGATTTCTAATGGAAATCGTTCTATAGCTTCTAAGGAAGCGGATTATCTTAGATTTTTTTCGTAATTTAAGAAAAGGAACTAATTCTGTCCGCGAGCGTTACCCGAATTCTTTTCGTATTTTTCACGTCAACGCATTACCGATTGCTTACTGACCCCAAGTTCTTTTGTCACTCCATAACACGTGTAACCTTTCTCAAGCAAACGGATTCCCTTCTGTCTTCTTTTCTCTAAATCCTTGAGTCTCTTTTGGTTTTTATCATTTCTTACATAACTATCCTTTTTTATTTCTTATTTACCGGGTACTCATTTTTATAGGGATGAGTAGGAGATAAAACACATCTAAAAGTAATCCAAGTAGATGAAACTTTAAGGATACTATTCTTTACTTAAGAAAAACTTGAGTGAGTTATCAAATAGGTACTTTTGATTTATTTCTCATAATAATAAAGATTTTTGGCTTTTCACCTAACGAAAGAATTGCCTCGAAGGTTTCGCTTGATATTAAATTAGATATCTTAACTTATATTCTCTCGGAGAAATTATTTCAATTTTCTCAAATGGATTCATTTTTAATAGATCGTTATCTCCAGTAATTATCATTTCTGAATGAGAATACTGAGCGACATGGAGAATATTATTATCATCTGGATCAGAACAGAAGTTTGGAGGTAAACCCTCTGGGATAATTATCTTTACACCGCGTCTCAAATGACTTATGATTTCGTTTAAAGAAGCTGAAGGAATTTTAAATTTCTTAATACATTTTTCTTTAAACTCTGAAATTATCCAATCAGAAAGAATTATTTCATGATTTAACCAAACGTAATCAAATACCTCAGCAGTGTAGCCATGGAACAGATAATTAGAAAGCAAAACATTAGTATCTAATACTATTTTCACGAAATATCTTTATAAATTTCTTCTTCGGATAAATATCCGGCATTCTCCGCATATTTCTTTAAGCCAGTTCGAATTTGCTTAGCATCGTTCAAATAGAGGTATTGGGTTAATGCTCGCTTAATAACTTCACTTTTAGTTAACTTTTGCTTTTTGGCATTTTTGATTAAAAGTAAATCTAGACCTTCATCAAGACTGACAGAAACTATTTTTCTCATATTTCCATTCCTATATTACAGTGTAATACAGAAATTCGCTCTGTCAATTCAATAAAGACAAAAGTTTCGATCTATACGAATTAGGCTTCCCGGCGTTCATGATTTTGGAGTGCGATAAACGCGCGAAGGAAGGGGCCTGTTGAGGATGCAATATAGGTCGACCTGCAATTTCTCCGAAGAAAGTAATTTCATACAGTTATTTCAAAGTTTTGGAATATTCATAAAAATGAAATCGAAGAACTCTTTTCTCAAACGGTATTTTTAGGTTATGAAAGCGGTTTTATCGACTTTGAAACGATTTCCATCGACGGAACAAAGATCAAAGCGAACCGAAATCGAGCAATGTAGCGAAGACCGGAGTGAGTCCGAGCTGGAAACCGCAGTTAGCCGAAGTCGCAATTTATCATTTACATTTATTATGTGCTATAAATGATAAAGTCATCAATACTTTTATCGAAAGTGTAAACTAGTGATTTTTGTTGATCATTATCAATGAGTAATAATATCTCGATAATCGTCTTAATTGAAATGTCATATAATGCTTTTTTTTGTTCAAATTCAGAACAAACTAATATTTGCGAATAATGAAGATTTTGATCTCTTAATAGAAATAGAATTTCACTATGGATTAATTTATTACAAATAAATCTAATACCGACAGCTTTAGATTTAGGATTATCCATATTATAATGTTTTTCAAAGAAAACATTGTTTAGTTTCGTAATGTATGAATCGTGATTAACCTGATAATAGTGAATAATAGTTTTAAAATCATAAATACTCTGAGTTAACTTCGTTTTGGCCTCTAACAATTTTCTTATTATAAGGAAACAAAGGACAATTCGCTTTTCCATAGTTCTAAGTGTTTTATTTGATATTCTCAGCGGTTTAAGTTTAAGTTCTTTAGCGAGAATCTTTAAATCATTTTTCCAATATTTAATCTCAATCATATTATATGCAAAACATAAGTTATTTAGATTTTTATATGGATTATATTTATTTTCGCTTATCTATTGCGATTTCGCCTAACGAAATAGGTTTCTCGACGTTCGCGTTCCCGAAGCGCTTGTGCGCGAAGGGATTGGCACGAGGTTCGAGCGAGCCTTAGTGAGCCATAACCTTACCCACAAGTACGTGGATCTCAAGATAAATCTGTCGGAATTACGACAAATCTTCTGTGAAACTTACGCCCCACCCTAATTTTGGGTGGTGGGGCGGGAGGTGGAAAGGCTCGGGAGGCTTTTCTCTATCAGAAAATCATACTTTTTGCAAGTAAAAAGCTCCATTCTTGTCGGAACACTTGAAAAATGTGCGTTTTTGATCCTTCTTATTCCAAAAACCTTCTTAACTTGTGGGTAAGGTTATGTTAGTGAGCGGCTCGCGAACCAAAGTGACAAAGCAATGTGTCGAAGACCGGAGTGAGAGTTTGCGGAGCAAATCTCGAACGCAGCGAGGAGACGAAGTTATGCGAAGGCTGCGAGTTTAATTCAGTTTGCTAATAGTTCCTTTAATTTAAAGGAAATCTCACCTGACTTATTGAGAATCATGAAATGTCCACCATTCTTTATAATTAATGCGTTTCGTATTAATCCAATAGGAAAAAGTTTATCTTTATCGCCGTGAATATGGGTAATTTTATCCGAAACTTGTCTATTGTTCCATTTTAATATTGTGCTTAGTGCCCACTTCATAAATTTTGCATTCGTTGATTTAATGAAGTCTTTCAATAATTTTTTATCTTCATCAGAATTTATTCCAAATAAATATGAAAGAATTGGAGTATAGATTTTGTAAATAAATGCAGGAACAATTTTTATAATACCTAAAATCGAAATAAACTGATAAATTTTTGGCATTTCCATTTTGCTTTTGATACTAGAAATTATTATTACTTTTTTTACTGATACAATCTTAGATAATTCAATTGCAATAATTCCTCCGAAAGAAACTCCAATGAGAATAATATCTTCTGCTTTACTAATTTGTTCAGATAGTCTTTTACAATAATTAGAAACCTCTTCGTTAGCTTGAGGATCTATCCAAGAAATGTATTTTAAATCATTTTTACCAAAATCTAGATTTTTGAATGCTCTTTCATCTGCGCCGAGGCCGCTAATTAAATATAAACGTTTCATTTATTCCTAAAATTTCCGAGAAAAAGCAATTTTACGTAACTGGCGCATAACGTGGAATTTACCTGACGTTTGGTGACGCTTGTGTCATTATTTCAATCTGTAAAGCCATTTTGCGTCACCAAATGTGCCCGAAGCGCCTGCCTGAGGAGCACAAAACAAGCGTCCCGCTTGTGCGACGAAGGCATCTTTGGCGCGTAGGGCCGAGCACGCGAGGAGCCACGGCACCGCAGCGAGCGCAGCAGGTAAATTTTGTTATGTGCCGTGATGCTATCGACGTTTCCACAGGACTGGGAGATCTGGATCCTCTGTCAAGAGACTGTCGCGAAATTCCCTGTCCTTAAGGATTTTTTCAATGATTTTCTTCAGGATTCTGTCATGCGGTACGTCGGATCCAAGCCATTCCATTATGCCGTAACTAGATCGATCAACGTGACGAAATAAGAGGGCAGAATAATGTAAATGGTCACCGCGCTCAGAGGCGGATTCCCCATAACGCGCGAAAACATAATTATTGAAATCAGGCGACTTGACCTGTGGTTTGTCAATTTCTCGCCAGAAACCGGCAATCTTGGCTGTCCGTTTTGCAATGTAAGGTCCACTTAAGTCTGCCAAGAGGCGCCTAACCTGTGCTTCGGAGTTACGAGACACAAAAATGGTCATGTAGTGGCCTGTAATTTCCGCGTAATAGTCGATCTTCGATCTGGCCAAAATTTGATCAATTTTATACACCGCTTCAGCAAGTTCATTTTTGAACCACCCCAGCAGGTGTGAAATCGAAGAGTAAGGCCCTTGCACCTCAACTTTGGTTGATTTCATATGGGTAGCACGGGTCAACAAATCAACATAGTGCGCTTTTCTTGCGCCCCCATCTTTTCCAGGAAATCGCCTACTGCCTTTACCTAAAGATCGTCCCATATGAATTCTCAAATTATGCTAGCATCATGTCGCATAACGAAAGAGTCTCCTCGACGTTGCGTCCGCAAGCGCTTAAGCGCGATGCGGTTGGCACGAGGTTCGAGCGACCTTAGTCGCGTCCCGCAAACCGAAGTGACAAAGCAATGTGTCGAAGACCGGAGTGAGAGTTTGCGGAGCAAATCTCGAACGGAGCGAGGAGACGAAGTTATGCGACGTGCAATTTATATCGATTTTTTATTCAACGAAACGCCAATTTTTAAACTCTTCGCCCTTTTGAATTTTGAATTTCTCTTTAGCTTTATTTAAAATCATATTAAATTTTTCAGATGTGCTACTAATTGCATCAACAGGGCGCAAATAATCCTTATGGCTTCCTTTAGAATTTAAGATTGGTGCCAATTCGTAAGCAGTAATTTTTTCATCCCCATCAAGCGTTTCCTGCTTTAGAGCGCTCGAACGAATTTCAAATAATGGAAGCAATATTTCGACAACTTTACGTTCACCAGTTTTAATATTTTCAATTTCAACTTTCCATTTAATTTGATGCTGGTCTTCAAATTTTAATTTTTCAGTATCTGAACTACCATTTTTCACCTTAAATTCTCGATTTGAATACGTCAAAGTCCCGTTTTGAACTAATAGTAAATCATTATAAAATATATTCGTATTGCATAATTGAATGAGATAAACTGGTACGGAAATCAAAATTAAATAATATGTTATTTTGCCCCATTTATTTTCTGGCTTTACCTTATAGTGAATTGTAATTAAATTTTCTATAAATTTAACTAAGAATCCTTTGTTTTCATCAACCCATTCAATTCGATCATCATCTGTTGACTGAATAGATGAGATATTCTGAATTGTAGAATTATGGAATATTAATGCTTCTTTTAAATCCGAAAGGCCTGATTGATAATCATTCCTAAAATCTGCGTATTTTTTATCTTTTAATAATATAGGAATACTACAAGTTTCTAATAGTATTGGTAAAATCACTACTTGATCTAAATTAATCTCGTCCAAATATTTACTTTTCCATTCAGCCTGCACCCAACCAGATTCAAGGGCCGCTTTACTTAATAGAATAAGTAAAAAATCAGATTCTTGGAGACCTTCCTGAATTTTACTCGAAATACTATCTCCAACCCTTATTTGATCTTCATCGAGCCATACTTTAAACCCAACTTTTTCCAAATCTTGCTTAAGTGTCCTTGCTACTGGTTTGTCGGTTGATTTATGAGAAATAAATATTGTGGTCATAATTTTGATTTATTAATTAATTTTAATAAAATGGCGCCTAACTATAAACCATCGAATGACGCATAAACACATAACAATAACCGAATATACAAACATCATAAAGGCGCGTTATTTCATCAATCCAAACTTAACCCGAAAACCGATGCAATAGGCAACTTCCGATAATACATATTATTGTCCCTAAGGATTATGTTCCGAATTAAGTCTCATCACTGAGTGATATAGTTTAGTGATTATTTCTAAACTATATTATGACCAATTTAAAAACTGAAACTGACAGAATTTCTAATACCGTAATATTCGATGATTCGAATATGGAATTAATACGAAGTTCTAAAATGACAGAAATAGGGGAGGGTGAAACTCCCTCCGCTGTTTCGAACCGATTCGCCCATGCCCTGCGGCCCTCAAACGAAACGATTACACCCGAAGCGTTGACTCGAATCGTAACCGGACTCACTACAGTCCTTGAACAGATTCAAACCGTCAGATATCGAATCAAAGATTTTTCTCACGTTATGCGCCAGACCCGAGAACTCGGAGCCGAAGCCGGTTGTCACGAAACAGGGATCGCCGCGCGCAAATTTACCAAAAGGGAATTAACTAATCTGATTATTCTACTCAGGGATCTTTACAGGAAATATTAAAATGGAAACGGAACTTACATTAAATGAATTGATAGAACTGAGTTATTCCGTTCGATCTAAAATGGATGAAACTCGTGAACAGATTGTCCATGTGCGGATGATTCTCGATTTCGAAGGGACTGACCAAGAAAATTTCAATAAGATACTTAAATACTATGAGCAAGAATTGTCAAGATTCGAAGCCATTGAATCTAAATTAGAAAAAATGAAAACTGTGCTATGGGATGCAAAATGAAAGTCATAAGCATTGATTCAAAACAAAAAAGAAACTGTCTCGCACTTCGTAAAGGAGGGTGTCTAATTCTTAAAAAGGACATCTTACGCTTTGAAGGCTGCTGCCTTCAGATAACACTGATAAACTATCCGAATCGTTGTTATCCAATTACGCTAACAGGAGCAAAAGGCTTTTTAAAAAATGGAACGGTATCGTGGGCATGAAAGTTCTTTCTATCGAATTCAACCACGGCCCGGTTTCCGTATATGCACACAGCTTCGAGTCCGAAGCTGTGACAATGCACGTAAAAGAATTTCTGAATACGTTTCAACAGTTTCGAAACGTAACTCACGAGTTGAGTCCAGGGATCGGACGCGTTACAATTTGTTCGACGAATTCCGAATATTTCGATTCCCAGATCGGGACGTTATTTCTCCATTTTTCAAACGGACGAGACTCCATCGATCAGGATGTAGTTATTTCGTCCCTCCAAAACCCGGAAAAGAAAATCGCAATTGCTCGAATTATAAACGCAATCGGGAATCTAATCCGATTAAATAAACCGGAGTTCGTATCAGCATGAAGTATTATAGATTTTTAATATGTTTATTCGGTGGAATGTCCCTTGGATTTTTGTTTTCGTTTTGGATAGAAACGCTGAATCCAAACCCGCATGAGGGCACGTTGCTGTTTGAATCCTTTGCGTGGTATATGTCTTTTTTTTTCGTTGGAATATTCGGATTTTTGATAGGGAGGGGCAAGGGATGAATGATAGTGACCTTGCTTTTTATTGCAGGTCTCTACGACCATATCCGTTCCGAACTTTAAAAAAAATCATTCGTGGAGAATGGGGAATGCGAGTGATTTTCAAATGAAAGAATTCGTAGACGAACTAAACAAAACGTTGCGAGCAAAAGGGCTACCGGAAGTTAAATCGGGTAGTCAAACGCAACTAAAGACTTGCTCGGGTTGCGGACGCCCCGCGACGGTTTTGTATCAACTGAATCGCTGTCGGATCTGTATAACGACGGGATACAGAAACCGGTTTTTGCCTCCTGGGAAGATTAAATTTTTTTAATATACAATGTGACATAATGGAGAATGCAAATGCTGATAATAATTTTTACGGGCCTTTCTGTATGCGCGTTAGTCACTTTAGGATATTTTTTTGGGGAACGAAAATATAAAATAAACAGAATTTCTGAATATTATAAAACACCTCTAACGTCACAACGGCTTCCGAATTGTTACTTTTATTTGCAGGACGTGGCAAATACTAAAAACGAAATTCTGGAGAAGTTCAAGTTTAGTGGCTCCGGGGATCGGAGAGAGAAGCTTCAAGTTTTTCTTGAGTCACTTAAGTTTCACGATCAGGTCCTTGACGGCATTTTTCAGGATACGTTTGGTTCGGCGGATCACTATAATATCAGTAGGAAGTTTTGTATTTTAATCGACGAGGTTGAATTAACAATTCGTATATTAGAAAAAGAGGAAGAAATGGAACTGTTTTTAGTTATAACCGGCGGCACATTGACCGCCTTCGGCCTGTTCTATCTCGATCACGTAGCGAACGTAAGAGCAAACAAACTGTGAGCTATTTGGACGAAATCATAGAAGAGGAATTAAACAAATTCCTCGGTGCGGTTCAAAACAAATTTCAAAGAGAATTTGAAAAGGGAATCAGAAAGATTTCTTCGGAAATGCAAATGTATATAACGCAAGAAAAGCATAATAAAACTGGAATATTACAATTTATACAATGCCAGCACTGTAAATGCCACTATTCGGAAAATGAAACGCATAGCTGCAATATTAGGGGAAAAATAAATGCCTAAAACATTACGGACCACTGATTTCGTAGAACGGGTAAAAGATTTAACTCGTAGAGGATACGACAAAACGGAAATAGCCAGACGTCTCGCAAACGAGGATGGTAAGGAAAAACCGTATTCGCATAAGTTAATAAGTTCGTGCATTGAGGAAGGGCCTCTAAAGGCAATTCAATGATCGATCTCAATACAGCAAAACGTCTACTAAATGGCGTAGGTATGAAGTCTGCACCTGGCACGAATTACAAGGTTAGATTTGAGGATACAAAAAGTGGGAGCTATTTTATTTCCCAAAAGTTGTCCATACCTAAGGATCTTCCGACCGGAAAAAACTATAAGGCGATTGTATTGGAACGAGTAGGAGAAGGGGAAGAAACGGAAGTTTCCAGTTTCGATTTCTATATCCCCGAAAAGGAAACTCTTAAATCAAATTCCATCATAGAGCCGGAAACTCCTGTAACGCACACGACCGGGGACGTAAATTTAGCTCTTCTGCTACAACTGAGAGACCAGGATCGAATAGCACACGAAAACGAACGACAGCTCTGGGAAACAAAATTGGAATCTGTCCGTTCGTTATACGAAGCGGAAATCAAAAGGCTCAATGAATCCCGTGTGGCCGAAATCGACAGAATCAATAAAGATTGGGAATACAAGTTAGAAATCACAAAAAACAATCAAGTTTTGTTAGAAGCGGAACGGACGAAACTTACGAAAGCGATTGAATCCAGGATCAAAGGCGAATTGAAAAACGGAAATACGTCTGAAGGTTTCGATCTTACCAAAGCTCTCGAAAACCCACTCGTGCTATCCATACTCGGAAAGACTCTCGGGTTAGAAGTTCCGAATATACCGACCGGCAACGGTGGCGGGATTGATGTAGCTCAAATCATGCAGCTCGCGTCTGGTTTTATTAACCAAACTCCAGCCGGCGGCCAAAAAAACAGCATTATGGAAATATTAAATCGAGGTAAATAAATGGAAGAAAGGATTAAAAAATTGGAATATAGCAATTCTCTGTTGATTGCGATTTTGGAAACATTGTATCCTTTGTTTTCAAAATATTTGTCAATGGAGCAACAGGAACAAATTAACCGAGCGTTACGCGAGGCAAAAGGGGAATAACATGAATAACGAGATAGAATCGGTAACGATTGTGTTAAAAGATCGAACGGTAATTGTCCTGGATGTTGCATCCATGAGAATCATTAGTCCGGGTATGGTGGAAAAAATCCAAACTGCAATTGAAAACTCTGGAGTGGATAAGACGACGATTCAGGATAACATTCCGAGTGGCTAACGCGTATTATTACGATCCACGGAATACACGCCCGCGACGTTTACGGTATACGCCCAAAAACGACGGACGGGACTGGCAGCGGGAATTGTATTCCGTGTTTTGTTGCACGTTAGTTCCACCGGAGGAGTATCGCCCCGAATGGAAGGAGATACGAAAAAAATCGGACTGCCTGGAGCGGGAGCCCTGTAAATCCCACGGCGGTAGCCGTGAAACTTTCAATAAAACGAATATAACAAAAGGAGAAACAAATGTCAGAAACAACGGAAAAAACGAGAATCCAAAAGGTCACGGAAATGGAAGCGGTAAAATACGAAATTTACATTTCACGAACGGACAGGACGCCGGTCCTGTTCTATTTGGAGGAGAGTGATTTTTTATCTCTCTTAGACGCAATGAAAGAGGTGAAGCCAAATGAGTAAACTTGGATATATGGAAGAGAAGGTAGACAAGAATAACAAACCGTTTTTTAATTTAGAAATTAATCTTCCGTTTTGTATAAAACAAGAGTTTTATGTTTCGGAAAATTCACAAAAAAATTCGCCGGACTCGAAAAGCTCCGCACCCGACTACCTTGTTTACTACGCAACTCATCGGGTTGGAGCCATTTGGAAAAAAATCTCTCAAAATGGTTCTAAGGAATTTCTATCCGCAGAAATCGTTGCACCATCCTTTCCGGAAGGCAAGTTAAAATTTGTTCTGTTTCCGGACAGGGAGATACAAAAAAGATTCAACGTAGTGTTTTCGAACAACGAAAAACGGAACGAAGTGTCGGAAGAGGTTCCATACTGATGGAAATGGGCTTTATTTTATGGCTGGGAAGCTAAGGGAATAAGGCAACACACAGGCAGACCGGGGGACAATTCCGTCCTCCGGTTTTTTTTGTGCCCGGATTTTCCGGGGTGGGGGGGGCGAGTAACTACCCCCCTGCTGGTGATATGGAAATTAAATAATCTATCTAAAAGGTATGCTGGTGATATGGATTCATTTGACGATTATCGTTTTCCTGAATTTTCCGTTTTTGTTCCGGACGAATTAAAACTTCCGTTTGTGGATTGGTTGGCGTTTTCAATCGAATATTCGGATGCGTCTTGGAGTTGGCTTAAAAAAGTTTTTGGGGAATTACGAATTGAGGAAAAAGGGACTGTGACGGGACACACTCATCAATTTAGAGGTGCGGGGGATGTATTCGGCGCCTTTTCCCCGGAAAGAAGAAATCAAAAAATTCACATACAATTATCCTCAAAAGCTTTGTTTAATTTTAAATATTCTGAATATACTCTTACGGATTTGATCAGAGAAGCGATCGGGTTAAAAGGCAAATTTACGAGGATCGATTTAGCGTTGGATGATTACGAGGGACATTTGAACCTTCCTTTAATCTATGAAAAGTTGGAACGAAAGGAAACCTCGACAAGATTTCGAGGTTATTCTGAATATGAATCTCCGGTTGATCGAATTAAGTCCGGTTCTCTATTTTTAGATCCAAAACTTGGAAAACTTGGGCATACGATTTATATAGGCGCATTTCGAAAAAGTAACTGCTTTGTTCGGGTTTACGACAAGAGGCTTCAAGTAGGATCGGAATGTGTCTGGCCGATTTGGAATCGATTAGAATTTCAATTAAACCACAAGGCGGCGGATCAATATTGCAATCCGACTTGGAACGTAAATCCGGAAACGGGAGAAATTACAGATTCAAAACATGGATTTCCAGATCCACGACGGGCGACGTTTGAGGACAGGAGTTTTCCGAAAACCGCGTTTTATTATTTGAAGTTTTTAGAACCGGCATACACGCAAAAACAAGATAGTTCAGGATTTGATTATATAGAGGAAATCCATAAACGGTATTGGCCGGTTTGCAGTTGGTGGACTAAGTTTTTGAATACTTGCGAAGGACAGGGAATAGGATTACCAAAGCATGAAACCGGTCTTCAAAATATTGACGACTGGTTGAATGAACAGGTTTCAGGAGCGATTTATCTAATGTCAAAGTTATACGGTGGAGAAAATTATTTTGATAAGCTACAAAAAAAGGGGGAACCAAAGTTTGAGCGTAACAAAAAATACCAGAACCTGGTGAAAGAATTTGAGGAAAAACAGAAAGTACGGATTGATGAAGTTCCGTTTTAAGAAAATGGAACAGGTAAACTTTCCCTATGTTTAACCTGTCATTCACCTATCGTTAAACTAAGTTTGCCTGTCGTTATCCTATTGTTATCCTATGATTAACCTAAAACACAAAAAAGGAATAAAAAATGAGTAGAATTCAACGCGTATATGTGGATACTTCTGTGTATGGCGGCTATTTCGACAAAGAGTTTGCTGAATGGACGGAAACGTTTTTTGAGGAAGTGGATCAGGGGAAATTTAAATTAGTCGTTTCTCCCTTAGTGACATGGGAACTTCGAAACAGTCCGACTTGGGTCCGTGAATTTTATTCCCGTTATTATCCGGAATCCGAAGCTCTTAGAATTACAAAAGAAACGATGACATTAGGTGATACGTATTTGTTGAATAAAGTTGTAGGAGAATCCAGCAGACGGGATTGTATTCACATAGCGTGTGCCACGATTGCAAAAGTGGACGTTTTGATAAGTTGGAATTTTAAGCACATAGTTCGTTTGGATAGAATTAAAGGATATAACTTAGTGAATGAAAAGTTAGGTTATTCAACGTTAGAAATCAGAAACCCGATGGAGATTTTATATCATGATTAAGAGAAAGGGGATCGTTCAAAAAATGATCAATGAACGGGAAAAGATGAATGAAGAAGTGGCCGATATGACCGAGGATGAATTTTCTCAATATATCGATAATATTCAAAATCAATACGACGCTGGAAAATTATTCGTGAAACCTCCGAAGGAAAAAGTGTTAAAGAGAAGACTATCCAAAGCCTAAAAAAATCCCTTGTACTTTTTCTAAAAGTGTGCCATTCTTTTCTGGATGGACACACTCAAAGAAACAATTTCAAAACTTTCTCTCTCCGACAGGGAGCGATTCGAAAAGATAAAATCACTCTCTCTTAAACGTCCTGATATTTTCAAAAATATAAAACCGACTCTGACAAAACTTGATTCTTACGAAGACACAGTTTCGGAAGTATTTCGGATGGCTTTCCAGTATCCGGAGGATTTAGGGGAATATAAAGACAAGAGCATATTCGAATTGTATAATTTTGTGAGACTCTTGCCGTATTACGCGGACCCCGTGGGTCTTGAAACAGTCAGTCGTTTTAAATATACGAAAGATCCTCGGTTCCCGATTCGGGATTGTGACGACAAAACGATTCCGATATTGGCAAAAGCGATTATTGAGAAAATCCCTTGCCGTGCGGTTGTGTGTGGAAAGTTCGATCGGCCTCACCATATCTATCCCGAAATCCAATTAAACGGACACTGGATACCGGTTGACGCGACGTATCCGGAGCGTTCCGTCTTCGGACAAAAACTTTACGGAGAAAAGTTTCGAAAGGAATACTATCTCAGTGATTTTCAAAAAAAATTCTAAAAAATTAACCTGTCGTTAACCTATCATTAACCTATAACCCCGTTATAGAAATTTCCCACTTTTACTTTTTTTCCGATTCGGTTATTCTGTTTTTAGATGAGCAGCCGACTTACACTCGAAGGCGACGAGACGCTACCGGAAGATTTCCGTATTACGAAAGTCTACGGAAAATATATTCCAAAAACGGAATTAAACGGAGAACTTTCCGGAGATTTTTACGTAGAACGAATTGACGGATACTCTCCTCAGATAGCGCAACTCAACGGACTCGACGACGCCAAACACTCTGAATTTTTCGGCAGTCTGGTCCACGACGACGCGATCCCGATCACGTTATCCGGCGCCGAACTCGGGGCGTGGGGCGCGCTCTTCAAAGCCCTTAAATTCAAATCTCCCAGAATGCCGGTAATGAGAGGGTTCAAACTCAATACTCGCGGCCTGAGTCGCGGCCTTGGAAACGCTACAAAAAGTATGGGCAAGGTTGGCAAAGAAATTGGGAAGGGTGCCAAGAATTACATTAAGGCCCATCAAAAGGCATTCAAGGATATAGGGAAAGGTCTCGGAAAGGGTTTGAAAGGTGCCGGAAAATTGGTCGGTCAAATTGCAGAAGGCGGAATGGGCCTTCTGCAATCGATGGGTCAGGGTCAAGGCGAACAACCGGACGAAGAACCTCAAGACGAGCAGTTAGACGAAACACAAAATAATTTTGAAGATCCCGGCACTTTCGAGGAAACAGAAAACTATTCGGAAGAACCGGAAGAAATTCCAACGGATGAATCAATGGAAGAAGTAAACGGGGAACTCGGATTTTTACCCCAAGCGATGATGGCCGCGGGAACGGCGGGTCAGATTTTCAACTCGATCAATAGTATGCAACAATCTAACGCGGCGGCAAAACACGCGCGTTCTATGGACAAACTCAACGCATTTTCATCGATCTTGCGGCCACAACCGAAGGCCGTCGCCAAGAAGCCAGCGGCCAAAAAAGCGGTTTCTAACTCTTCTTTTTCTAATCCGAAGCTGGCACAAACTCCGGAAGGCGGTTTAAAACTCAGTTATTCGAATCGTAACTTGGATAACGCACCCGATTCCGGTGGTGGTTCCGGTGAAGATAAGGATAAGAAAAACCTAATGTATATCGGGGCGATCGCCGCTCTCGGACTCGTAATTTATATGAACAAAGGACGTAAATAAAATGGGATTAAAAAAACCTAAAAAACTAAAACTTCCGAAAAAACCAAAACGAGGTTCTTCTCCCGAGGTTAAACAACGTTATCTCGATCGGGTTGCCGACGTTGAAAAACAAAACAAAACGAAACTTTCCAATTACGAGAGTCGCAAGAAAAAGGACAACGAACTGAACCGTAAAATCTACGGATAGAAGTCGCTAAAACAAAATCCAGGAAAAACAAAATGGCAATTAATTTACAAAAAGAATTTGATAAAAAGACCTTTATCGGGATAGCGATCGGGGTTGCAACACTCGCGGGTTCGTATCTCGCTCAAAATTTCGTTCCGGATTCTCTGGACACAAAAAAGAAACTCAGGCCCATTGCCGTTCCGATTTTGGTTGCGGTTATCGCGGCAATTGCAATCAAACAAAAGGAATACAAACCTTTCGCAATCCTCGGGTCCGCAATTATGCTAATATTCGGAATCTTGAAATCTCTCGATGAAGAAAAGTCGGAAGACAAAAAAATCCTGAAAAAAATCTTCGGGGTCTCTTTAGCCGGTGACAGACAAGAATTAGAATTTCAGAATATGAGCGAACTCAAAGGGTTCGTAGACGCGGCCACTCAAGTGGACGGAGACGGATACTACGAAATTGCAGCTCCTACAAACAGAGAAGTTTATGGAGACGAGAACGAAATTCACGGTGAAGAAGTTCTTCTCGGAGACGAAGTTCTTCTCGGAGACGACGAAATCCACGGCGAAGAGGTCTTGTATGGAGACGAAGTTCTTCTCTAAACACGAAACCATTTTTTAAATTTTTAAGGAAAAAAACATGTCACGCAGAACTCACGGCAAATCAGCCACAGTAAAAAATCCAGACGGAACCACATCCCGAGTCAGAAAGCCAGGATCCGAGTTTTATTACAAAACTCTATTTTCCGGAACCAAGATCGATTCGTTAAAAAGATCCTATTCGTTTTTTAGAAACCTTCCCGGTGAAATTAAAAACTACGAAGGCGGAACGAACCCCCTTCCGAATAATTTCGGTAAGGTCGCGCTTCTCTATTTCGGAATCACCGGCCCGGACTTTGGCGCGATTTCGATCAACGAAGCGACGGTAGGAATTGCGGACGTAATCGAACGTATTAGAAATTCTGCAAGCGTTACCCTAAAAACCGGCGGGGACGTAAACCACATCGAGGCTCTTAGAAATATCCTGGAACCCCTCCCGTTTCTTTTTAGAACCACAGACGTAGGAACCGCATCAAACACGGTTCGTCCTGCAATTCAAGCCGTATCACGGAAAACACATTCGGCGTGGATCAAACGAAGTGACGCGCTTGTGGTTCCGTTTGAATCTCCGTTGCCTGTAAAAACAAGCGAGTCTTTGGAATTGGAATTAACGATTGCCGACGGTGTGACCATTCCGAATTACGCGGACGGTCACTACCTCGTGGCGTATCTCGGGGTTGAGGCGTTTTTCTCGAACGGTAAGGCTGAGAGATAAGGAACGACTAACGTGAATGAGATAGTTCAAAAAAGGCCGGTAGCAAAACCTACCGGTGTTATCAGACATTTCAGACAAAAATACGATATCGTGTTGTCCAGCGAGTCGTCCGCATTGTCCGCAAGTAGCTCGTCTCAGAAGGTCCTTTCGATCAAAAACGATCGTTCTCGTTCGATTCGAGTTACCGCGATCGCTCTCGTTTACAAAGCGGGCCTGGAAGACGCGTTAATTGAAATCAAACGGTCCGGTTCCAACGGGGAGATTGTTACCGGTCAAACTCAAATTTCAGTAATCGGTCGAGACCGGGCAAAGGACAGGACGGCCGATTTCCCTGTAGAGTTTGTGTTAGGGGATACCCTCGAAATTGAGCTCTGGGTGAAAACGAAAACGGTTCCGTTAAACGCGGGTGACGTCTGTTTGTCTGTTCTTGGGGAATACGTTTAACGCGTGTTATGGCAACAGAGGTTTTATTTTCAAAAAAGCTGGCGTTTAGCGCGGAAAATATTTTAAACCCGCAAACAAACGACGTTCTGTTTGAAACCTCTGTCCCTAAGTCCGCGTATAACCTACCGGGCCACCTGGAATTTACGGTTGTTGCTATAAAGCTCAAACCCACTCAGAAACAAAAAATTAAATCGATTCTCTGGACGTTATCCCAGAACTATTCGTATGTTCGTAAAAGCTATATTCCGGTTCAGTGGCTGAATTTTTTCGGAACGTCCGACCCAACTTTGTTCGGAATTCTAAAGAATTTTTCGGACTCTGAAATTCTTTCTTCTTCCGTTACGCTGGACGGTGTTTCGGTTCCAAACCTGACAATCGCAAAAACTTTATCTTTCAAAACGGAAAACTCGGACAAGATCGCCTCGAACCGTTTGAGATGTTCAAGTTTTGGGCCGAATTATGATTTCCTTTTTGCTCCCCGAAACAATAGCATCAAAAGCATTTTCGATAATATCGAACCGTTTTTTTCGGTCTCTATGATCGATTCTCTCGACTCTCAGATCAAAATTCCGATCCCGAGACAATATGAGTATTTATTAATATTTCCGTATGCTTCTTCTCCGACTCCGGTTTCAAAGAGTCAGACTAAGAGTAATATTTCGATTTCGTCTCTTTTAAACTTAGTGATCGAGGAAGATTAGGTGGGCTGGATCGAGATCGAAACAGACCGTTTCGAAAACGGTTCCGGTTGGATCATAGAACGGGACCCGATTTTCGGTTGGATAATATACAATGAAGAAATCGAGGACGAATTTCCGGATACGTTTTTGGTGCTCGCGGATCTGTTTACAAATCCGGCGTTGTCCGTTATCACTCTCGATCCTACTACTGGAAAAATCCCAATTCAGTATATTCCGGCTCTTGCAATTAGCGACACGTTTACGGTGAATAGTCAGGCTGGGATGTTATCGTTAAACGCACAACGCGGAGACATTGCAATTCGAATCGATATTCCAGGTCCCGGATCTTTTATCCTGGCCGGTGACGATCCTACATTTTTACCGAACTGGATTCCTTTGACGATAAAGTTTCCCGATTGGAGCAGCATTCAAAATAGACCCGTGGCATTTCCGCCTGGGGTTCACGATCACGATTCCCGTTATTATACAAAATCCGAATCCGATTCGGCTCTATTACAAAAACGAAATATCGGTCCGATTCCCGCGACGGAAGTTTCCGAGGACGCAACACATCGTTTTTTTACGGACGCGGAAAGGGCGAAGTTGAATTCTCCACTGCCTCCAGTCGGTTGGAGTGACGTTCAAAATAAACCTCCTGTATTTCCTCCGGAGAATCACAATCACAATTCCAGTTATTATACCAAATCGGAATCCGATTCGGCCTTATTACAAAAACGGAATGTCGGTCCGATTCCCGCGACGGAAATACTTGAGGACGCGACACATCGGTTTTTTACGGACGCGGAAAGGGCGGCCTTGAATGCCGCCGCCGGTGGTGGTTTTCAGGTTCCGCTCGGTGGTATTTTAGAGGACGGCCTCGATCAGTTACCCTCTTCTAATTTCAAAGAAACGAACGGTCAGGCGATTTCGCGGGTGATCTTTTCAACTCTGTGGAATTTGGTCCATCGAACCGTTACCAGTATTGTGGCGGCCACAGACAGAATCAATTCGCCCGCCCACGGTCTGTCGGAAGGACAATATATTAAGTTTTCGTTTTCAGGCGGTGGAATTACCGCATTAACAAATTATTATGTTCGCAACCCTACCGTGAACGATTTTCAAATCTCTTCCAGCCCTACCGGCGGGGTGATTAATCTTACGTCCTCTCAGTCGGGGGATTTGATTACAAATGTGGAATACGATTTCGGAAACGGATCGACTACGTTTAACGTTCCGGATCGTAGAGGGATTTTCCCTCGGGGTGCAGGTCTTCACGGAAGCAGGGCTAAAACTTCCGGCGGAAACTACGACGGTGGGCCGGTTGGGGCCGCCGGACAAGATCGGCAAATTCCCCATATCCATCAGCAGCACGCGGGGGATATCGCCGGTGGAAGTTATGGATCGGGGGGACGTTATGCGGATTCCGGCGGGGCGAACGTCGGCACAACATTATACACGGGTTCGCCCGTGTCGGACGGAACCGGAAATCCGAGAAATGGCAACGAGGTGGCTCCGGCGTGGACCGCGGTTAGATACAAAATTAGGGTGTTATAACATTATGAATCTTTCAAACAACTTTACTTTAAAACAACTTACCGTTACAGAGACGGGATTGGCCAACGTCCCCGACGAACGTTCTATCGAATCGTTAAAACGACTTTGTGAGACGATCCTTGAACCGCTTTACGAAAACGTAAAACTTACGATTTCAATCTCTTCGGGTTTTCGTTCTCCTGTCGTGAATCGTAAAGTCAAAGGCTCGGTTACCAGCCAGCATATGCGCGGGGAAGCGGTTGACTTCGGGATCAAGGGAATGAGCAAAACAGAAATCTGTAAAAAGATTTTAGAACTGGATCTTCCTTTTCACCAACTCATCAACGAAGGGACTATTTCCGGCGCGACCTGGGTTCACGTTTCGATCGCTCCGGATGGTGTGAAGCCTAAGAAAGAATTTTTAAACGCGAATGGATTTTCAGGAAAAATGAAATACCAGAGAGTTTCAATAGGGTAACATCATGGAAACTGTATATTTAGAAATTATAAAGTTCTTAAATGAAGGATCAATTTTCAGAGTTCTTCTCGTTTTGTTTTCGTTTTTGACTTCGTTACTCCTTGCGGGTGTGGGTTTTCTGTGGTTTAAAAATCCTGAATTGCTCACGGAAATTCTGCACACGCTGTCACTTCGTAAATCCCCGGAAGGATCAACAGAGAAAGAAGAGAATATCAGTGCTACACCCCTTCAAAAATCTGTTTCTTCCTTTGATCTGATCCGGGGTCTTTTTTCGTCGTCTGTGGATTTTAGTTTCACGGATAGAGGCGCGGCCTTGCATTTCCCTCAGTATATGCGGGGTCAAGCCAAGGACGGCTTAACGGAGCTTCTACAAAATATTGTTTCGTCTGTGCGGGAAATCTCTACCGAGAACCGGCAAATCGAATTCGATTTTACGAATACGTTAGTCGTTAATCCGTATTCCGCGAATTGTGTTTTTGAGGTTTTAGAGGACGTTCAATCGAATAACGGTGTGTATCTTGTTTTAGCGTTCCGTGGAAAACACTTGAAAGATTTTGAAATCTCTGTGCGTAAACTTTTATCTCGTTCCGATTCCAAATCCGTAAACGTTAGGAAAAGACGATGAATCGTCTAATTTCAATATTTTTAATATTCTCCTTTGTTTCGTGTGCGTCTTACTCTGAACAGGTGAAACAAAACGAAATCGATTTGGACCGGGTGGGACAAATCGTATTAGCGTCTAACGATATTCCGAAAGGGGATATTGAGTTTGTTAAAAAGACTCTCTCTAAAACGAAGAAACTTTTAGATAAAGGGGTTTCGGAGTCGGCCCTTGCCGATAAATGGCGGGATTGGGTTTTTGACAAATGGTTATTTGTTTTTCTGTTTGTGTTGGGCGCGATTACGTTTTTCGTTTGGAAATTAAAATCGTTTTCAATTTCCTTTCCTTCTCTTGGAAAATCCGGAGGTGTGGAAAATGCCGGATAGTTCGTTAAGCACGAAAGTTTTTTTATTCCGCCTGAATAATTGGACGATTGAGAAGGAGCATACTCTATTAGAAAAATTTGAAGCGTATGGACTGAAAGATCATTTCCAGGGCTACAACCCTCCGGGCCACCCTGAAGTTCGAGGTCTTTATTTTGTTCCAGCTACCCAGGAACTAAAAACTCAGGTCGAGCGTTTGGTTTCGGAAGCCGTTACGCTAAATTTGTCGATCGTTGGAACTTACGATCTTTTTGATATTCCGTTTTCGGATATCGAAAAAACCAAAAAATCAATTCCGATTTTCGATATTCTATTAGTGATTTTGATTATTATCTTTATCTTGGGAGCGTTTAAATAATGGCACGACGTTATTATATCTACTACAAACAATCCGGATCCGGGAATCTTACCGTAGGCAAACCTTCGGGTTATAACAAGTTTTTACACAACCCCGACGTGAAAAGAATGTCCTTTGAATTGCCGTCTGACAAAGGCGCGTCTCAAGAAGCGATCGGTAAGTTTATCCAAGATTTTCAGAGACTCAACGCCGGTAAGTTTTCGATTTCGAACGCTGTTACTGGAACCGTTTCACAGCCGACGCCGCCCGCTCCAAAACCGCCGTCCGGCACTGGTGGAACCGATCCCAGTCCTCCTTCCAAAATCGTTGTCTCCGGCAAGGTTGAACCTAAGAAGGAAGAGAAAGACGACAATTCGATTATTATATTAATCGGAATTGCTCTTGCGATTGTTTTTGGTCCGAAGCTTCTGAAAAAACGTAAGCGATAATGCCTCTTGAGTTTGACGGTAAATACATTCCTTCCGGTGACGTTAGACACGTTATTGATTGGTCCGGTTTTTCCGGGTCCGTAAACATTCCGGATTCGTTACGTTCTTTCTACGGCTTCTTAGAACAACCTGAGAGACGTAGAATTTCGTTTATTGTGCAAGCCGGAACTGTTTTCAGGGAACAATTCTCTTTTAAGATTTACTCTAAAGATCCGCAAATTCCGGAATTTAACAAAATCTTTTCCCAGGCAAATTCTCAGATTCCGGATTTTTCTAAATCCGTTTTAACCTTTGACTTTGATACGAAGGGAACAAATATTCCAGTAATTCCGGAACGTGTAAAAGAAGCAGCAGAAGATTTATTACAAGATTTTAAAACGGTTTTGATCGTTGGTCTCTGTGCTTTCATCGCTTGGAAGACTTTCGGTGACTACATTCTCGGTAAGAGAAGGTAATTGCTATGGCCGTTATCAATTCTCTTGAGAACGTTGATCCTCGTCTGGTTTCGTTTTTTCAGGATTTGAAAAGTTCCCTTCCGGGCGTTTTCGTTTTCGAGTCCCGCCGGTCGTGGGCAAGACAAGCTAAACTTTATGCGGCCTGTAAGGCCGGGACCGGCCACTGTCCGGCGGCCCCGCCGGGTTCTTCCGCGCATCAATTCGGTCGCGCGTTGGATATTAACGGTTTCAGTGCGGAAAAGGATCGTAAATCTATCGAATCCGTTTTAAACCGACATTCAGAAATCGAGTGGGGAATCGATTGGAAAGAGTCAGATCCGCCTCACTTTCAAATTCGGAATTGGAGTCGTGGTCTTTCGTTCCAAGATAAATTTTTCGATGGAGGGCTTTGGGTATGGGCTGTAATTGCAATAATCATTATATTCCTTCTCAATCGTTAAACGAACTCGGGTTCTGGCCGTTCGATTGGTTTGAGCAAAAAGCAACCGAGTTTTGTTTAGAAAAAGCATACGATCATCTTACGCCGATCATTGTGTTTATCATCTGTGTTTTAGTAATTCTATTCTTAGGCGGGCGATTGAAGTGGGTTTGAACATACAAGAAGCTCAGGCCCTAACTGCATTAATCTTTTCTAAAGCAAGGGAAGAAGCGATAAAAGCTGGGTTGGAGGTTCTTTTCTGTAGAGGTAACAATCTGATTTGTCGAAAGCCCGACGGACGAGAAATTGCTTTGAAACAACTGCCCCCAAGAGTTTCGAATCTTCCAACTGAATTCAAATTATCAAATCAAAAACAGTTGTCCAAATAGTAAATTGGGAATATGTCTACTCGATCAATATTCCCACGGTATATCCCCGTGAAACTCGAATAAATCTCGTGAAACGGCCCGTTTTCTATATCCCAAATCAGAATACAAAATACGTTTTAAATGTAAATTGGGAATATGTCGCTCTCGTTTAATGGGACATTTTTTACGGAAGAGACAGAGTTTTTTCGTTGACGTCAGTTGACATCAAGTGTAATTATTAGATAATCTTTAAAAAGAGGAGGTGATATATGTTGGCGACAAAAGCTTTAACTGTAAGAGTTGATACTCAACTATTAGATAGATTTGATCGGGTCGTTAAAAAGGCTCGCAAAACTAATTTCAGCGCAGTTTTAGACAATTCAATCCAAAACTTTATACGTAGAGCAATGGAATCTGAATTAGAAAAAATTGAGAATACCGTCGCCAATTCGTCTCGGTAATAATTGCTAAACTAAATCACTCAGAATTAGGCCGTCGAATTGGGGACATAACAAACGCGGCATAATATATATTATCGTTCTTATTTGGAACATAAACCCAACTTCCGATAATGTATCTTATGTCCCATTATAACGCACTCTTGGATCGAGAGAATACCAAGGTCCCTTTACCCTCCATATATCCCCATAACCTTACCCACAAAAAAAGTACTTGGATCTCAAGATAAATCTGTCGGAATTACGACAAATCTTCTGTGAAACTTACGCCCTGCAACGCGATCCGTAGAGAGCGTTGCATTGAGTTTCCCCTAATTTTGGGTGGTGGGGTGAATAAACTCTATTTCGCTCTCTACGGGTCGCGAAATTGGTGGAAAGGCTCGGGAGGCTTTTCTCTATCAGAAAATCATACTTTTTGCAAGTAAAAAGCTCCATTCTTGTCGGAACACTTGAAAAATGTGCGTTTTTGATCCTTCTTATTCCAAAAACCTTCTTAACTTGTGGGGTTGGTTATGATATATCCCGGAGGACGAATTGAAGTTATCCCGGATTTGCCTCGATAAACGTTTTGATAACCTCCGCCAATTCTTCTCCTTTATCTTCTTGAAGAAAATGTCCGCCATTTGCAATCGTAACGTGCTTTTGACCTTTTGCACCGGGAATCAATCTTCTGAAAAATATATCTCCTCCTTTCGTGATCGGGTCTCCGTCGCTGAATGCTGTCAAAAAAGGTTTTTTCCAAGTCCTTAAAATTTCCCAAGCTTTTCGGTTTGGCTCCGACGCCGGATCGTCGGGAGAAATCGGAACCAGAGCGGGAAACTTACGAGCCGCGGCTTTATAAGATTCGTCCGGATAAGGGGCGTCATAAGCCGCTACCACTTCCGGAGAAAGCGCGGAAGCACATCCGTTTTTGACGATTGATCCGATCGAAAGCCGTTTTACGTTTTGGGAGAAATGTCTCCACTTCAGAAAATCCTCTTTTGGAGGAACATCTCCCGTCGGAAGAAACGTATTCGCCGCTACAATTCTGGAAAATCGTTCCGGATTTTCAGCAACGAGCCGAAGCCCCAAAAGACCGCCCCAGTCCTGACAGAATAAGGTGACGTTTCCAAGATTCAACTTCTCCACAAATTCTTTCAGCCAATCCATATGAGCCTGATAGGAAAAGAAATCGGGGTCGTCGGGTTTATCGGACTTACCGAAACCGATCAGATCCGGGGCGATCACTCTGTAACCTGCAACCGACAAAGCAGGAATCATCTTTCTGTATAAATACGACCAAGACGGTTCTCCGTGCAGCAAAAGAATCGTTTCTTTTTCTTCCGCACTTCCTTCGTCCACGTAGTGCATTCTCAGATTCCGGACTTCTAAGTAATTGGCTTTGAAATCGTAACCTGGCAAATTTTCAAAAGCGGAATCCGGGGTTCTTAAGATTTTCATAGGGACGATAGAATTCTTGAAGTTCCAAATCCGGGAAGCAATTTTTATTCGACGGTTGGAAAGTTTGGGCGAATCCGGCTCCATTTTTTTCCGTAAGAAAAAAATGGAGCCAGACCGCGCTTTTCGCTCCAATCAACAAATTGATAGATCGCTCTAAAAACGGTTTTCTTTCCTAATTCCAATTTGTTGATTCCGCTTCAATCGCTTTCGCATCGGTTAAACCGAACTGACTTTAGCGACTTGCCGAACGATTCGTAAAGAACACAGGCTGTCCGAGTCCATTTTTACTTTGTTTAGGAACGAGTGAGTAGGAATTACGAGCAGCTGTATGTATGTTGTAAAGTCCTAACCACTTGAAACGCGAGAACTACCGCAAATTTCCTTTGAGATTTTTGGACAAGCTCTTATCAAAAACGTTAAGTTTAAAACTTTAAAATATTATGATTTAGGAAAATTCTCCAGAAGCTCCTTGTTTTTCAATTTCTGATCCTTGAGCATCTGATAATTTTCGCCTTTGATGGCCTTGAAGTTTTGGATGACTTTCATCTTTTCTTTCATGAATTCTTTGAGCGGTTCCACCGACAATTCTTTACCGTCCCAAGTGGCCTGTTCCCCCGTCTTAAGATCCAAATCTTTTCCGGAGGAAGAATGAACGGCAATCTCTCCTTCGTTTACAAAAATCCCGTCGGGTATGTCGGAATCCTCGTTTTTAGGAGCCTTTGTTTTTTCTTCGGCGATCACAAATTGAGTTCCGCGAACTCCCGCCGTATAAGACGCCGAGCTGATTTCCAAGTCTTCTTTTTTACCGGACTTTTGAACGTTCGCAAATAGTTTGCCCGAAATCAAGGTAACCTTTGTCGTATTCTTGGATCCGTCCGAAAAGAGTTCGGCGATTTCGATTTTAGTAAAAGGTGCAAGTCGAACCACGGAGTTGGCGCCCAATTGCAGATCCGCTTTCCCTTCTCCGGTTTCCACTTTCGCGGCTTTTGTAAGGACGACGTTTTTTTTCAACGCCTCGGTTTTGCCGGCTTGTATATATTGGGCTTTTCCGGAAACAAAGAGTACGATCGCCACTTCCTCATCCGCAAAAACGATTTGAGGCGACAATATAAGAAAAGAAACGAAGAGTAAGGCCTTACGAATCATATCGAAAGAACTTACACGAATTCTTTAAAAAATCTACAACTAATTTTCCCGAACATCAAATGCGATTGTTGATTCTTTTTTCAATAACTTCGTTCATAAGATCCGCGAGTTCTTGAAACTCGTCTCCTTTTCGAATTTTGATCTTCTTGGCCGGACCTTGACCCGCCGCTAATTTTCTAAGTTGGTTTTTGATATTATAAACCGGACCCGCCATTTTGTGAGAATAGATGATGGTAAAGATCGCGGTCATTCCCAAAAACAAACCGGATAAAAACAGAATTCCGTTCACCTGAATCGTAAACATATCGAGTTTGTGATCGTAATCGGGAAGAAAGATTTCCCTTTCTACGAACTTTTCCTTTTCCACTCCGTTGTAATCTTCAAAACCTTTTTGATACACTTTGACCGGATCGTTTCTCAAACGAAAGACGACTCCCTTATCAAACTTAGTGTAGTTCACCCAATACAAAAAACCTAAAGTTAAAACGAAACCTAAAACGATGAGTAAGGAATAATTCAATAAGAACTTGAATTGAAACTCCCGGTCTACGACGTAATTGCTGAAAATTCTTTTTTTACCGGGGTCTTCTTGTACCATTTTATGCGGATCCTCGAAGAATAGATTTCCCGATTTACCGATCGACTGTCAAAGAAAATTTGCTTTCAGTGGAGTTGAATGACTTCGGAGACCGACTCTCTCCGAATGGCGATTTCTTTTTCAAGAGTCTGAACATACATCGCTTTTTCGTCCATATCCACGATGACACCCTCGATCTCTTTTCCGTCCGTCAGAACGATTTTCTCCAATCTTTGAAAATCCGTTACGAGTTCTTGTCTACTTGAGTAAGCTCGGTTTTTATCCCGAGGAATGTTTGCAATCGGCAACCTCTCAAACTCAGCCGCAAGACGGTCTTTCTCGGAATCGTTCAAATGACTTCTAACAAAACCTTTTTGATTTACGAAAATTCCCTGATTGGGTTCCAGAACCTGCTCGCCTCCCGGCGCCGTTTTTTGAGATTCCACACGAGCGCTGATCGCAACTCGGCCTTCCAAAACCCGCACCCGAGTTCCTTCTCCGGGAACGTTTTGAAAACTGAAACTTGTACCCCGAACTTCCGCGCTTACGTTTTCGGAACGAACGATGAATTCTTCTTTTTTAAGATTTTTATGAATATGAGTCAGAAGTTCTCCCTTTTCCAAATCGATTCCGATTTTGTAGTGTGTGGAAAGATCGATCAATCGAAACGAAACTTCCGAATCGGAGAGAATCCTCACTACAATTCCGTCGGACACTTTCAGATTCAGAATAGCCCCCGAACCCGTAACGACTCTCTGGCCTTCTTGAATTCTAACTCCGGGTTTTAAAAGAATTTTGTCCTTGGGATCGGAAGAAGTGAGATATGCGTCCCCTTCCACTTGTGAAATTTCGACTCCCCCCTTTTCGATTCCGGGAGAAGGCCTATCTTTAAGAATAGAATAATATCCTAATGTAACAGCGAAAAGAAAAATTGCGGCCGCTGAAAGTCCCCAAACGAATTTATTTTTCGTAAAATCGGACAAAAAAAGCATTTTTGAAGAACCGGAAGTTGCGCGCGTATAGAGAGATTCGAAATCCGATTCTTTGAAGGAATATTCCACCCAAGAACCGCTCAAGCCTTTGGCCAGCCATTCTACGGAAGGACTTAGATCGTTTTGTTTTCCTTCGAACAGAATTTCTCGAATCTTCTCTTCTCTATTCATTCCCGATTCTTCCATTTTTTATCTATGCTCTTATAATCAGGGTCTTAAATTCTTTTGTTCCGCGATTTCGATCACTTTCGCCGTCGCCTTTACGATTAGGCGGGAAGCGGTGGAAACCGATATGTCCATAATTTCCGCAATGGTCGTCAGATTGTAATCTTCCATAAACCGAAGAATCAACGCATATTTTTCGTCTTCTTCCAGTTCATCCAAACAAAGCAAAAGACGCTCTTCCAAATCCTTGAGTTCCGTCTTTCTGACAAACGAGAGTTTTTGTTCCTGAAAATCCTGCATTTCCGGATTTCCACTTTCTTTTACCGTGGAAAATTTCCGAGAATAGTTGATGGACCTGTTTCGAGCAATCGTATAGAGCAAACGAATCGCCTGTTCCCGATCGATATTCGAGTCCGAATATTTCCTGAAAAAATTCAGGAACGTATCCTGCATCAGATCCATCGCGACTTCAGGATTCCCGGAACTATATTTATAGAGGAAATCAAAGATCCTTCCACTATACTCTCGATAGAGAGAGTCCATAAAATCTTTCCGGGAGGTCATTGGGAACTACGTTGAAATTAGGAAAGCCGATTTCAAGTAAATTCCTTTGCCGCTCTTGCCTTCTATTCTTAGGTTAACAGAACGATTCCGGATTTTTTTCAGAATCGGTTTTTTTTTCGAAAAAGAACCAAATTATTTTCGATACAATAGATGATGCGTCCGGACTTCGAAAACTCTTTTGAACGCGATGCAATGAGACAAAAGCAGCGGCGACAACACATTCAAAAGCTCGGAAAAACATTCTGCGTTTTAGGGGTTTTGTTAGGAGGAACTTTTTTAGAATTTCCACATCCCGCGTCCTCTCAAAACGTTTCACAAAATGAATCCTCAAATCAACATCAACACGGAATCGCCGAGATAAAACCCCTCCTTCGGGTTTTCCCTTCCTTTCGAAAGGAGGAATGTGATTGGGCGATTCGACCCGATATTTGCGTCGGCTGTCTCAAAATCGGAAGGAGATACGCGCAAAAGATTCATTTTTATCCGTCGGAACCGTATCGGGAACACGGATGTTATTCGGAAGAAGAAGGATTTTTTCTTTTAGATTAACGAGAACCTCTAAGAACTTCCGTTTCGATATTTGAATAGGCGCAAAACGCTGTTATAAAGCATTTTGTAATAGAGTTGTTGAAAAATTCCACGATTTCTATTATCAAACCGCGCGGAACCGAACGGTCTGTTCTAATGAAATAAAATGCGATCTAAAATTATTTTTTCAACAATTCTAATATTAGAAAACAACAAACTTAAGGATAATAGTTCTTTTCGAGAATTAAAGAATTCTTAAGTTCCGCAAGGATCGGTTCGGAACAAAAAGAGAGAATCGGACGATTTTCTTGGAAAGGTAATTTCCGCTAATCTTAGTTTTTTCCGTAAGAACAAACTAAGATTAGGCGAGTGGAATCTTATTTCTTACAAGCTTGGATTGCAGGAATACTTTTTGCAGATTTAAGACAAGTAAGATCGAATTTTCCGGACATACATTCTTTTTGTAATACGGGAACCAAAGTCGCTTTCATAGTCGCGATGTTTGCGGCATCTTCCGCTTTTTGTCCCGCGGTCAGATTGGTTAACATTTCGTCTACGATCGGAGCACACTCTTCGGCCGAATGTTTAGAACCGGGACAGTTTACAGTCAATGAAAGAACCGTGAGAACGCCTATGGAAATCATGAGAGCTTTTTTCATCTAATCTTCCTCTTTTGAATATTGGGAACCACTTTGGCCCGATCTTGTTCCGTGAAAAGTGATTTTTTGGACGGGTGAACGGTTATTCCATAATGTAGGATTCCTTTTTCTCCCTTAAATTTTAATACTTTGGCGCGGGAATCATATTGATAGGTTCCGGCATTAACCAACACTTCGAATCCATTTTTATAATGAATGGCCGGGATAAAAATTTCCGTTTCCGGAAAAATATTCCCGTCTTGTCGAAAGGAATATTTGAATAAGGATCTTTCCATATCAAAGGATAAGGCTACGGGCAAACCCTTGGTGGTAATCGGATACGGTCGACTGAACGCCCTCGTCGCCCTACCTCCGTCCTCGTCATACGAAGCGGGCGTGTCCATGGAATAAATCGATAAGTCTTCCTCATTCCACCTGTCTCCCAAACTGTGAGTATGATCGGGCGTATAATTCCATAACGCAAGATTTACGAAATTTTTTTCCACGGCTTTCATCACCCGATCCAACGCTTTTTCCAAAACTCCGTAATCGTTTTTAAGATAAGCGACTTTTTGATTTAGGTCCATTGGGATTCCGGTTTCTCCGATTACGGTCGGACAGTTGCCCATATTTTTTTCGGACATTTCCCGGATCATTCGAATCGTTTCTTCGTAGGCCTTATCTATATTCTCTTTTCCGAATATAGGTTTTTGTTTGAATACGTGAACCCCGAACCAAGGAAAATAACGTTTGAGCATAAGCACCGAAATATCGTACCAGTGTGTCGCATTGATTACGGAACCGTGATTTTTCTTCGGCGTTTCTTTCCATTCCAGTTCGAGTCTCGAAGGATCGCTTTCCACAAAGATATGAAATCGGCTTTCCACCTTCTGCACTCTCTCTTTGAACTTCTTGATAAAAGGCCGCATAAAGTCCGTATAGAATTCGTATTTTCTTCCGTTTTTCTTGTAGAAGTATTCCGGCTTTAACATCATCGGCGCCCCGTTCGGATCGTAATCCCATACGCCGTGATTTCTCCAGATACATTGATGTCCTCGTTTCCAGAGCGGAATTCCACCTCCGTTCATTCGAACCTTGCCGAAAGGAAAACTCCAAAACCCGAGCATATAAGCTTGTTCCGCGGAGACGGCGCGTCCTTCGGAGAGATACATTTCCTTAAACGGAGAAGTTTTGACAATCTTGCCGAATCCGAATCCGTCGAATTCACCCAGATTCTTTTTTCCGATCCATCCGGGAGAAGGTTCGTTCAAAGTATCAAAGCCGATTACGTTTTTATACTTCTTGAGTTTACGCACGATCTTGAGTACGGAATCGATGTAGTGATCCTGCAAAAAATCCTGTGCGTTTTTTCCGCCGATCTTTGTGTCCGGCGCAAATTCTCTTCCTCCGAAAAATAAGGAAAACATCGTTCCACATGCGTATTTTTGATAATTGAGGGGCCAGGACATTCTTCGATAATTTCTTCCCTGGTGATGATGGACGATCGCCGTTTCCGAATCCCGGATTTTGGAGATATCCATTCCCAATTCTTCCAGAGTCCAACCGGGGGCTCCGTCTCCTCCCGTGAATCGGGACCATACGTCCTGATGCGGATCGATAAAAAGATAAAGTCCCTTTTGCGCGGCGAGAGAGACCATTCTTTCCACGTAGTCTATGTATTCCGCATCGTATTTTCCGGGGCCCTTGTGTTCGATCGCTTCCCACGTTATGAGAAACCGCAAGAAGTTGAATCCCCATTTTTTAAGCCTGTCAAAATGTTCGGCCGCCCGATTTTCCTCCAGAGGTCTTCCCACAAAGGACACGTCCCTATGATTGACGAATGTGAGATTCTGATCGAAGTGTGTGGTCCCGTCGGGTTTGGAAGGAAGTTTTGCGGAGCCGGAAAGATTGACTCCGCGCAATTGATAGATCGCTCCGCCTTTGTCGGCGAAATATCCGTTCTTAACGAATAACTCTTCCATAATATTCCTCAAATTGAATTCTTGCGTCCTCGTATCCCCTGCTGATCAGATAATCCGCCTGCACTTGGGAGAAATTCAGGATGCTCCCGAATCCGAGAGAGGTTCTGGGACCGATCGTTCGTATCTTGAGTTCGGGTCGATCCGCGCTTGGTATGGATAACAAAGAAGTGAGTCTGGACTTTTTTCCCTTCTTATTTTTTTTCTCGAAGTTTAAATTGGACATCACGGTTTGATACGATCCGATGAGGGATAACTCGAAAACTCTTTCCAGTCCTTCCCTTCTCGTTTTCGGTAAACCCATATCGATTCCTCCGACGGGAGACAGTAATACTACGACGATATCGGTCGCGCCGCGTTCGACTGCGGGAAGGATCGGAGTGTTGGCCATCACTCCTCCGTCCCAATGCGGCTTTCCGTCCACATACTGCCAGGGAAAGAACATGGGAATCGCGGAAGAAGCCATTACGTGTTCTATATCGATTTCCTTATTTCTAAAAAATACGAGTTCTGCGGTGAGAATGTTGACCGCGGTGATGATGACTTCGACCGGATTCTTTCTCAGTTTGCGAAAGTCCAGATGAGAATAGAGTAAATTCTTGAGCGGTGTCGTGTCGGTTAAGGGGGAATAACTTTTTACGAAAATGTCCACCAAATCGCTCCAGATGGAATAACGCATTACCTTCTTCGCTTCGATGGACTTCCATAACTTCGTGATTTCCGCCGCGTTCATTCCGCATCCCATCGCGGTCGCCGTAATTGCCCCGACGGAAGTGCCGCAGATGATATCCGGTTTGAATTGGATCTCTTCCAAATATCGGAGAACTCCCGCTTGGTAAGCGCCTCGGGCTCCGCCCCCGGATAAAATAAGAGCGCGTTTCATTCTTACCTGAATCTCAAGGGGTCGGAAAAAAGAGAAGAATTTTCAGTTTGTTCGAAGGAACTCAATGGGCAGATCTTTGAAAAGTGGAAACCTTCTGAGCGACTGCATCGTTTCATCGACATCCATCTGTCGAGATCGGAAGCTCGGGAATGACCAGTTCTCGAAACTCAGAAAGGTCAGCGGTCTGATTGGATTGCAATGCCCCATTTCGGCCGTATTGCAAGTGAAACTCCGGGCTATTGCTCAGCCACCTCACAGGTCAATTGTTTACAACAACTATCATTCACTAGACCACCTCCTTTTCGTGTGGCAGCAAAATATTCTGTCTCATTGAATTGTCAAGAACAGAGCGGATTTTTTTTGAAGGCCCATTCTCGAACTTCGTGGGAGTTCCTAGATTTTTGTGAAACATAAAGAGCGTAACGAAATTCATCTGTTCCCAATCTCCTGAACTGAGGCGCGTTCAAGAAACCGCTTTCACCTTGGAAATCAATATCAGGGCGATCACATTGAAGCCCATCGCCAGATAACCGGCTACTTCGTAATTTTCGTACGGAGCCGTGGGACTCGCCGCCGTCAAAATGCTTCCTCCGATCGTGGCCCCAAGCCCGGACGCGAGATTCTGTAACGCGGAGATCACCGTCATAAAACTTCCTCGATCCTTCGGTTCGGTCGTAGAAGTAATCAACGCCAAGGCCGGAATCCATCTTCCGGATACGAGGACCATAAAAACGGTCGTGAGAATCAAAACGTTTACGAGCGTCGTCTGACCGAGATTCGTCATGATAAAGATCGGAATAAAAGATAAGGGAACCAGAATATAGAATACCTTGTGTTTTCCGACCTTATCCGAGATAATCCCGATCACCCTGGAAGAGAAAAACGTAACCAATCCTCCGAAGAAATAAATCCAAGGAATGTTCTCCTTGGGAATTCCCACGTTTCTTTCCATATAAGGCGCGATAAACGGAATGATCGTAAACCCTCCGAGAATCACGAACATGATGAGCATATAAGACGCCATGTATCTTTTATACGTGAGAATGCGAAAAAAATTTCTAATCGGATCCTTTCCCGCGGATTGAAACGGCGGAATACTCGGAAGATGATAATACATCAAAACAAAAATCGGAAGACTCAAAAGTACGATCCCCGCAAAGGACATGTTCCATCCGTAATACTCGGCGACTTTCAATCCCAAGGGAATTCCGATCACGGAGGAAACGGAAAAAGCTCCCATAATAGCGCCGGTCGCCCTTCCCCTCCGGTCCATCGCAATCACGTCTCCTACGATCGCAAAGATAACGGAACTCAAAATTCCTCCGAACGCACCGGAGATGATTCTCGCAGACAAAAGAAAAAAGTAGGAATTTGCGACCGCACAACATGCGGTTCCGAGAATAAATCCCGCGTATAAAAAAATCGCCGCGGACTTTCGATTGAAACGATCGATAAAAAGCGCGCCTACGATTCCGGCCAAAAACGCGCTGTAAGTATATGCGGAAATGAGAAAGGAGAATTCTCTCGGATTGATACCGAACGCTTCTTGGAAATAACTCCCCAAAGGCATCATGATTACGAAGTCGAGAATATGCGTGAATTGAACGGCCGCCAAAACAAAGATCAACATCGCTTCGGATTTTACGTGAATGTTACGAGCAGAATGGGAAGACATATGGATAAGCTGGCGAAATGCCGTTTCTTTGTAGATAGAAAAAATGGATTGAACGTTCTGATTTTCGAAAATCCTTTGAGATCCTGCCGACAACAGATTAGAACTCGTAGACCCGCAACGAATCGGCGGGCTTGCGAATTTAAGTTTCAAAGCCGATAATTTAGGAATGGAAAATTTGAGTTCTAAAACCGACAGTAAATTTATTTCCGCTGATACCGCTCTTTCCTCGGTCAAATCGGGTCAAAGGGTCTTCGTCCACAGCGTCGCCGCCGCACCCAGGCTCCTCATCGATGCTTTGACGGCTCGGGCCGACGAATTGACCGATGTGGAAATGGTCCATCTCCACACGGAAGGTAAGGCTCCTTATGTGGAACCGGGTATGGAAGGAAAATTTTTTACGAACGCACTTTTTGTGGCGGCTAACACCCGAAAGGCGGTCGAAGAAGGCAGAGGAGACTATATTCCGATTTTCTTAAGTGAATGCCCTTCTCTATTTCGAAACGGAATTCTTCCCCTGGACGTAGCCCTCATACAAGTGTCCCCTCCCGATAAACACGGTTTTTGTTCCCTCGGAGTTTCGGTCGATATCAGCAAGGCCGCCGTCGAAACCGCAAAGATCGTAATCGCCCAAGTCAACGCAAACATGCCGCGCACCCACGGGGACGGAATCATCCACGTGAATAAAATCCATTCCCTTGTGGAAGGAAATCTTCCCTTATACGAACACGTCTCCGAACGACCTTCGGACGTCGAGCTTGCGATCGGTAAAAACGTGGCCTCTCTCGTAGAAGACGGCGCTACCTTGCAGATGGGAATCGGAGCGATCCCCAATGCAGTCCTAACGTGCCTGACTTCTCATAAGGATTTGGGAATTCATACGGAAATGTTTTCGGACGGCGTGATGGAACTCGTTCGAAAGGGAATCATCAACGGTATCCGTAAAAAGAAACATCCGGGTAAAATCGTTTCCGGTTTTGTAATGGGAACCGCCAAACTTTACGACTTTATCGACGACAACCCGGAAATTGCGATGCTCGACATCGGTTACATCAACGATCCTCACGTGATTCGAAAAAATCCGAAAGTGACCGCGATCAATTCGGCGGTGGAAGTGGACTTAACGGGACAGGTCTGCGCGGATTCGATCGGAACCAGACAATATTCCGGAGTCGGAGGTCAGATGGACTTTATCCGAGGCGCGTCCCTTTCACCGGGAGGCAAACCCATCATCGCTCTTCCTTCCACCACATCCAAGGGAGAATCCAGAATCGTTTCCTTGTTAAAACCGGGAGCAAACGTCGTCACAACTCGGGCTCACGTTCATTTCGTAGTAACCGAATTCGGTTTCGCCGATTTATACGGAAAAAATCTGAGACAAAGAGCCAAGGCCTTGATCGCAATCGCACATCCCCGTCACAGGGAAAAACTCGAACAAGAAGCCCTGGAACGGTTCAAGGTTCTTTAGAACTTGTCCCAAAAATCCATCGAACGACTACAATCTTAACTCTATAAATTTTGTTATGAATCGGATTTTATAAACGAGGGGTTTATTCGCATCGGGCTGGTTGCACAGCCCGATGGAGAGGATATTTCAAATTGAATTTTTCAAAGGATTAAAGATCAACCAGAATGACTTTTACAATAACCTTCCGGAATTGTAAGTTCTAACGGCTTTCTAATATATGCGTTATTTTGCACATTCAATTCGGGTATCCAATTTCCACGATTCAATCTCAGATCAAATGTATGCTTCTTTTCAACCAAAGAAGTGTTCACTTCGAAAGATTCGTTAATCGGAAAATAAATCGGAAACGTCACCGTGACGGTTTCTCCGGGTTGGATTACCGATTCGTATCCTATTCCATTTCCATGAATTCCATCCGGCTCTAGTGCGTTTATGATACCTACGTTCGGCAATGCAGGACTTACACCCTGTCCGATATTCTTGATCTCGGCGGTCACATACATCATCGGTTTATAGGCTCTACATTTCATTCCGCTAGGATAGACGGAAGCGCGAGGAATGATTAAATCGGGAAGTAGTTCTTCCGTTTGAATCGAGATCGGAAAACAATTCGTATTATTGCCCTCATTCGACTCGGCAATCTTAGATCCTATATCGACTCTCGCACATATATAATAATCTCCCGTTGGTACGTTTTTAGGAAGGATATTCGATCCTTCGCTTACATATTTGAGAGCCCCTGAAACCAGGTCCGGAGTATTGCTGATTCTTCCGCCACCTAACAAAACGTCTTCTTTAAAATCGGAAGAATAAGGAGCATAACCTTCGGGTACCTCTTTGTCTTTAGAAAGAATCAAATCTACCATATAACCTTCCTGATCGGGACGACTTCCAGCCGCCAGACCTCCTCCAAAGTTGGCAACCTGAAGGCTTAGTTTTCGAGAGATGTCTTCTCCCGGTTTCATTTGTCTAGAGCCAGGAAAATAAACATAAACCATAAGATCGGGTTCCGAGGAATTGCTGTACTCCACTATTTCTGATCCGGCATTGAATTCCGGTTGATTTTGATTTGCGCCTATATTTTGAAATTCACCATCTGGAGCCATCGTGTTAAAAGAATAAGTCTCAGTCTGCGAAGACTGTTTAGGCCCCAAAAGCATTAGCAAAGAGGAAGAATCGTTTTGTTTTTCTCCTCCACAATTCCAAATCACATACATTATCAGGAGCACGCTCGCCCCTCTCATCGTCTTTTGTAAAAACTCTTTCATTTGAATCTCCTCAAAAATACATCAGGCATTTTGTTATCTAAATAAACGAATCCTGAGCACAAACTGAGACAGCCAAAATGACCCAAGTTATAACGTAAAATAAGAATGACTAGAAAAATCTCATTTTTAAAGAGAGGTAACGCGCTTTTTACGCTCAAAAACGCAAATTCCACATTAGAACCTGTCTCCTTCTATTGGCGCTCGACGGTTTTTCGGGCAAGCTCTAAAGAAACGTTTCATCAAAGATAAGAATCCTCGTATTTGTTAGGGCATCGGATCGTTCGAATTTTATTTTTTACGAGAAAGAATCGGATCGAATCGTTTGACGAAAACTTCGTTTTTCGTTGAATTGATTTTGAAACCAACGTAGGATGAAATTTGAGAGAGACAAAGTCTATGAGGGAATTTTTCTTTCGGACGTTCACTACCTTATCGACAAAAAGATAAAATCACACAAACACAAAGAACTCTTTCAGTTCCTGGATCATTTGAATCGAAAAAACGTTCGTTTCAAGAACGTATATCTCGTGGGGGACATCCTGGAAAATTGGTTTTTCAGCGCATCGCGTAAGCTCAAAAAAAGTAGAAAAAAATTCAACAAACTCTTCGACAGGCTCGATTCCTTATCCACATTCGAAGGCGATAAGATCTACATCGTGGGAAATCACGACTCCACTTCCTATCTGATGAACCTTCCTCCCAAGATCGAAAGATATCTTCGGGAAAGGAATTGGAAAGTCTGCGAAAAAACCGAAAACGAAACGTTGATCGCGGTTCACGGTCATCAAGGTCAGTACAATCGTTTCACTTGGATCGGTTCGATTTTTTTATTACGTTTTTTGCATGCGATTGCGCTTCTCGTCCCGAAGCTATTCCGTTTTTCGGAAGCGTTTTATCAAAAACATCTGAACAGACAGGATCCGACCACCACGGAAGAAATTCTCGGATACTACAAACGGCTTTCCAAAATCACACATCAAGGAGACAGGGTCCTTATCTCCGGTCACACACACGACTTTCTCTGCATTCCTCATCTAAAAATCATCAACACGGGCGACTGGGTAAAGAGCAACAGCTTCGTAATCCAGGACGGCTCGCGTTTTATCGGCGCCAAAATGAATAAACGGGGAAAATTCTCCAAACAATTCGTCTACAAACATAAATAAGAATCCTTTGCCTTAGTAAAAATATTTCTTGCGGAACGTTTTCAAAAGGTGCAGAATTGCCCGATGCAAATTCCCGATGTCTTACAGTTTATTTCGTGGTCTTCTCTGTTTTACGCCGTCGGTGCTTATACGATCATCGCTCTTCTGCATGATATCTTTCAAAGAAGACACGCGATCAAACATAACTTTCCTCTTGTAGGAAGACTGCGTTATCTTTTTGAAATGATCGGTCCCGAACTGCGTCAGTACTGGGTCGCCAACGATAAAGAGGAGATGCCTTTTAGCAGAGCGGAACGTTCTTGGGTTTACGCGACCGCAAAAAAACAAAACAACAACTTCGGTTTCGGAACCACGGAACTTCTGTACGAAGCGGGTTATCCGATCATCAAACACAGCGCGTTTCCGTTTCCCGAATCCAAAGTAAAACATCTCAAAAACGATACATCCATGATTCCCTGCCTCAAGATCATCGGAGAATTTCACAATCGTAAAAAACCCTTTCGTCCTCCGTCCGTGGTGAACATTTCCGCGATGTCGTACGGATCTCTCGGTAAGAACGCGGTCTCCGCTCTCAACAAGGGAGCGATGATGGCGCACTGTTATCAAAATACGGGAGAAGGCGGGATCAGCCCCTATCACAAGTTAGGCGGCGATATCGTTTGGCAGATCGGAACCGGATATTTCGGGACAAGAGACGAAAAAGGAAATTTCTCACTGGATCTGTTCGGTCAAAAAATTCAAGAAAATCCTCAAATAAGAATGATAGAAATCAAACTTTCCCAAGGCGCCAAACCCGGCAAGGGAGGAATTCTTCCCGGAAAAAAAGTGACCAAACAGATCGCGGATATCCGGGGAGTTCCCCTAGGACAAGACTGTATTTCGCCTAACGCACATTCGGAGTTCGGAAACGTAAACGAACTGATCGACTTTATCGAAAGGCTTCACTCCGCGAGCGGACTTCCCGTCGGAATCAAAAGTGCGATCGGTGAAATTCATTTTTGGAACGAACTCGCGGAAAGAATGAAACAAACTGGCAAGGGCCCGGACTTTATCACGATCGACGGAGGAGAAGGAGGAACGGGAGCGGCTCCGTTAGCCTTTGCGGATCACGTTTCTCTTCCTTTCAAAGTGGGATTTGCCAGAGTTTATCAGATTTTTCAGAAAGAAAAACTCTCCGAAAGAATGGCTTGGATCGGAAGCGGTAAATTAGGATTTCCTGATAGAGCCATCGTAGCGTTCGCGATGGGCTGCGACCTCATCAACATAGCCAGAGAAGCGATGATGTCCATCGGTTGTATCCAAGCCCAACGTTGTCATACGGATCACTGCCCCACCGGAGTCGCGACTCAAAACCGTTGGTTACAAGCAGGTCTCGACATCGAACTCAAAGCGGAACGGAACGCGAACTATATCAAAGGACTGCGCAGGGAAGTCCTTTCGGTGACTCACGCCGCGGGATACGAACACCCGCTTCAATTCCGGGGAAGCGATATTGAAATCAGCGCCGGACTCAATATTTTCAAACCGCTGGAAGTTGTCTTAGGTTACGAAAGGGACCACGTTCATTTTACGAAAATGTTGGATTATACGGATCATACTTACTTGGAAGAATACATGCAGGGGACCGTCAAACGAGAACATCCCGCGGTCTAAAAGTTTGTTTCGTTTTTAATCGGAATTCGGATTCTTTTCCTCTTGCCACGTAAGTTTTTAGAAAAAAACCTGTGTGAAATAATCCAATGTTCAAGTTTTCCTTTTCCTTTACGAACGCAATCGAAGAAGCCCGGGAAGTTCTAATAAAACCGGTTTCCTTTTTCAAAAATCTTTCCAAAGCACCCGAAGAACCCCTGATCTCCTTATATCTTCGTTGTTTAGTCTACATGAGCTTTTTATACGCGGTTGCAGTCATCGGAATGACCTTATTCGCTTCGAGCGGAACTTCAAGTCCGCCTTTGACTTTGTTATTTTTCGAGATGCCTGTCGCGTATTTTCTCTCAAGTTTTATCGTTTTTCCTACTTTAGGTTTTCTTTATATGTTTTTTTCCTGGATCGCGGGCGGGAACACCGACTGGAGGAAAAACTTCAGAGCGAGCACGGCCGTCTTAAGCGTATTTTGGGCGGCGTTGCTGCTCCAAAGTTTCGGCGGATTGATTCATATTTATCTGGGTATCGGGATCGGAGTCGCGTTTACCGCATACATTCCGTTTTTATTCTATCTCGTTCTGACTTCCTATCTGCAAGCTCCGGCAAAAAGAACGGCGATCATTCTGTTCGGGTTCGTCTCCGTTCTTTTGTATCTTCAATACTCAAAAATGGATTCGTATAGGAAAGATTACAAAATCATTGAGAACGTCGATTCTCATAAACCTCTTACAAAAGAAGAGGAAACACAAGGAAAACGGGAAACCGCGGAAATCATCCGAAAGGCGATGGAAAAAGCGGAAGCCGAAGGACACAAACAATAACCATGGCAAGAATTCAATTGGAACTTCCAAATCAATTTATTTGGTCCGTGGATTTGGACGTACGAATTTACGACGTCAACTTTGCGGATCATCTTGCACACGATCGAGTTGTCTCCTTGCTTCACGAAGCGAGAGCGAGATTCTTTTTGGAACACAACTACAACGAACTCAACGTCGAAGGATTGGGAATCATCATGACCGACATCGCGGTCGTTTACAAGGCAGAAGCTTTCTTTCGAGATAAGATTCGAGTGGAGATTACGGCCGGAGATTTCAATCAAAGAGGTTGCGACATCTATTATAGAATGACTCACGCGGACGGTCCGGCCAACGGTAAGGTGATCTGCGAAGCCAAAACGGGAGTCGTATTTATGGATTACACAACTCGCAAATTAGGAGTTCTTCCGGACGGATTTAGAAAAATATTTCCTTAGGGATATTGAGCGAAAGCCCCGCTAAAACGTTCATTCTATCCGTCTATAGTATAGAGAGATGGATTTTAGAAGAAATGTTTTTAGAACCGGTACCGGGGGCCTCCCGGGAATCTCCTATACATGAAAAGCCCCCGTAAAAAACTGGCTTATCAGCTATACTCGAGGGTTTTTCTATGAAACGCACCGAACTGGAAAGAAGAGAAAGAGACCTCCGCAAGGCAGAAAAAAAGGTTCAACTTCAAGAAAAGAGGTTAGCCTCCGGAAAAGGAAGCAGCGTCGGAGTGTATATCGACGAGTTGTCGGCGCTCTTTCGTTATGACGCGAACGAAATCTTCAATACGGGAGACGACATTGGCATCTTGGAACTTTTAGAAGACATCCAGGCGAATCTTCCCGTAAAACAATGGGAAAACGTACTTCGAAAGGCCATCAAAAAGACGGGAGTTCAGGAAAAGGAAAAAGCCTACAACGAACTCAAGGATTTGATGAACGAAGAAGAATCCGAGAAAACCGAAGAAGAAATCGGGGTTTAAACCCCGATTTTCCTTTTATCGCATTTAAGCGACCCGCTTACTCTTAAAAAAAAATCCTTTTATAAACTTTTATATTCGTAACAATCTGTCCCGAAACTTGTCAGGGAGAGTTTTTTATGGATATCAAACGAACTCATTACGATCTTATCATCATCGGTTCCGGAATCGGCGCTCTGACCGTCGCCTCTCTGATGGCGCAATATAGAGATAAAAAAGTTTTAATCCTGGAACAACACTTCAAGGCCGGAGGTTTCACACACGTATTCAAAAGGGAAGGTAAATTCCTCTGGGACGTGGGAATCCATTACATTGGAGACATGGATGAGAATTCTATGCTCCGCAAAATCTTCGATCTGATCACGCGCAATCAAGTGGAATGGAATAAAATGCCTCAAATCTTCGAGAAGTTCGTTTACCCCGGATTTACTTTCGGAGAAAACAGCGACCCGGAACAATATCAGAAAGATCTAATATCCTTATTTCCGGAAGAATCGGAGGCCATTCGCAATTATTTCAACGACGTTCGGAAGGTTGCGAGTTGGCACGGAAGACATATGATACTCAAAGCGCTTCCTCCGTTTTTGGACAAGTTCAAACATACGATCGACTTGATCGGATCCTCCTCCGCGCTGATCACCACAAAAGAATATTTGGACGGGAATTTTAGATCCCCGAAACTCAAAGCAGTCCTCGCATCCCAATGGGGGGATTACGGACTTCCTCCTTCTCTCAGCGCGTTTGCGATCCACGCACTCATCGTCGCGCATTATTTGAAGGGCGGTTATTATCCGATAGGAGGTTCGGGAGTCATCGCGCAATCGATTCAAAAAATCATTCAAGAAAAGGAAGGAGGAATTCTACTCTCCAGAGAAGTTCAAGAAATTCTAATACAGGACGGAAAAGCGGTCGGAGTTAGAGTCAAAAATCGAAAAAAATCGGAGGAAGCCGAACGGGAAGTTATCGAAGAATATACCGCGGACGCAATCGTGTCTAACGCAGGCGCATATAACACTTACACGAAGTTGATTCCTTCCCGGAATAAAATTCCGTTTTTAGAAAAACTCAAAAGTTTTGCCGAACGTCATCCTATGACTACGAATGTAACTCTTTATATCGGATTCAAAGACGATCCGAAAAAACTGGGATTTTTAGGAGAGAATTACTGGATCTACGACTCTTTGGATCATGATCGGAATTTTGAGGTCGATTGGATTCTGGGAAATCGGATTCCGGGCGCGTATCTTTCGTTTCCATCTCTCAAGGATCCGCACGCTCACGCACATACGGCAGAAGTCATCGCATTCAGCAGCTACGCTCCGTTCTTAAAATGGAAGGATCAACCTTGGAAGGAAAGGGACCAAGAATATAAACAACTGAAAGATTCCATCCGGGACAAACTTTTGAATTATATAGAGGATCGTTTTCCGGGATTTAAAAACATCGTGGAATACACGGAAGTTTCCACTCCTCTGACCACGGAACATTTTACCCTTCATAAAAACGGAACGATCTACGGTCTTCCCTGCGTGCCCGACCGTTTTAGAGAAGAGGCGGCTCCTTGGTTTTCTCCGATCACTCCGATCAAAAATTTATTTCTTACCGGAGCGGATGCCGCCTCGCCGGGAATGAGCGGTGCGATGATGGGAGGAATCAGCGCCGTAGCGCATCTCACCGACGGAATTAAAATGATTCAAATCTTTCGAGAAGCCGGAAAGAAAAACAAGAACCGAATATGAGGAAGAGCTCACATTTTTCGGCGATTTTATCGGAACTTAAAAACCGAAAGAATTAAAGAATTAAAATTATGCTTGATCTCTCTGGCAGATAGTATCTAAAAGATATACTTCTCATTTTATAGTTTGAGGCATCTAACTTTTTGTCTTTATGAATTTGTCGTAAAAATCTCATTTGTAAGTGTTACTCATTCCGTATCTATAAAAGAAATCAAGGTTTAAAACCTTTTCAATGGCTCGTATCAATAAAACACGTTATGCACTCTTAGGTATTTTGGGACAAGGTCCTAAAAATGCCTACGAAATCAAAAAGACCATCGAACAATCCATCGGCTTTTTTTGGCAGGAAAGTTTCGGACAAATTTATCCGATTCTGAAACAACTGGAAAAGGAAGAATGTCTCAAATCCTCCAAAGAAAAAAAAGGTTCCGGCCCCGAATCTACGATCTATAAGATCACACCCAAGGGGAAAAAGGAACTCAAAGAGTGGTTGGAAAAACCCGTGGAAAAATTTCCGTATCGGAACGAACTTCTTCTCAAAATTTTTTTCGGCAATCACGTAGACAAAGAGGTCCTGATTCGACATCTTCAGGATACAAAAGAGGAAGCCCTGCGTCTGACGGAGATCTACGAAAACATTCGAACGTTTATGGCAGGTTCCGAAAATTCGAATCCGAACAAAACGTTATGCCTAATCACTCTCAATTTCGGAATCGCGTCCGCACATAGTTTTTTAGAATGGGCGAAAGAATCTAGGGATAAGATAAAAAATTCCGATTTTTAAAACGACTTCGTTTTTCTACTTTTCACTTCGATCAATTTCGCTTAGGCTACAAACTTATTCGAAAAAATCATTCTTCGATGTGACCCCAAAGTGGAGCGCCAATGAATCTGAATCTGCCGCCTCTCCAAGAAAACATGGAACTCGTCTGGTCTCCTTTTGCCTTTTATTCGGGTTTTTCTTTTGCGATTTTCGGAATCAATTCCTATATAACGTATAAAAACCGGAGAGTTCAAGGTAGTAAGGAATTCCTGTTCGTAATCTGCGGGTTGGCCCTTTATTCGTTCGGGAGTTTTTTTGAAATTCTTTCCAAAAACGAACGATGGATTCTTTTTTGGGACGATTTTCAGTTTATCGGAAAGGACATAATCGTAATCGGAATCTCTTTTTTGATTCCCAGAATTACGTCTCTCACCTTCGTCTATCGATTTCCTCTGATCGGTTTCCTCTTACTATTTCCGATTTCCAACGAACTTTTTATCTGGTCCGGATATAAACCCGAGTTAATACGAACAAATATTCAATTTCTTGCAAATACTCCTTGGAAAGCGCTTACCTATGATTACGGACCTTGGATGAGGTTGTTCGTATCCTACTATTTCTCCGCTCAAACGATTATCATCGTGATCCTAATCTGGAAATTTTTGACCTTTAAGGGATTTAAAAAGGGACAGATGTTTATGCTCTTAATCGGAATTTTATTCCCGTTTTTGGGGGGATTGATGACGGTCGCCGGACTTTTTCCGTTTATCAATCCGTATCTGGACGTATTTCCGATCACCGGTTGTGTAACCTCCCTCGTTTGGGCGTACGGTATTTTTTATTTTAAGATGATGGATTTGATCCCGGTCGCGCGGGATAAGGTATTCAACCTAATTCAGGACGGAATTTTAATATTAGATAAAAACAATATAATTCTGGATTACAATAAGTCGGCGATCGCATTATTCCTCAACCGACTCAACTTTTCGGGCGTAACCTTGAAGGAAATTTATCCGGAACTGGATCACTTGATCGAAAAATACAAACGGAAGGAAATCGACTCCATCCCCGATCTTAGGCTTTTTATGAACGGAAGATTCAGATATTACGAAGTGATCCTCGGGAATTTTTCCAATCAGTCCGAACGGAGCGATTTTTGGATTCTTTCCCTAAGGAACATCACGGAACGCAAGTTAGGCGAAGAAAGGGCGATCGAAGAAAAAAACTTTTTGAATATGATCCTGGATTCCACTCGAGTTCTTTTTTTGGTTCTCGACCGGGAAGGTAGAATCCTCAGATTCAACAAGGCTTGTGAAAACGCTTTCGGTTATCGCTCAGACGAAGTACACGGACAAACTTTCTGGGATATCTTCGTCGAACCCGACAAGAAGGAATCCGTCAAAAAAACCTATCTTAGAATGATTCGAAGCAGGATCCTCTCCAAAACCCAGGAACAATGGATCGGTAAATTCAAAGAACGTAAAGTGATTCAATGGGAAAACAGGGAGATCAAGGATGAAAATTTCAGAACAAACTACGTCATATCCGCGGGCGCCGACCTGACGGACGTTTATAACGCGGAAAATGAAATTGCGAATTTAAAATCCGCCAACGAAGAGATCGTCAGAAAAAATCAAATGATCGAGGACCAAAAAAAAGAATTGGAAAAGATCATAGACACGTTGAAAAAAACCCAGGCCCAGCTCGTTCAAACGGCTAAACTCGCCGACTTAGGTCAACTCGTCTCCGGAATCGCGCACGAAATCAATAACCCGTTAGGCGCAATCCAAGCTTCCAATCAGAACATACAACACTATACGAAATCCTTTCGTGAGAAATCCAAAATCTACTTCCGGCTTCTTACCGTACTCCCGGAAAGGATCAGAAACCAAATTTCCGACCTCGTTGAAATCGCGGGGAATCATTCCGATTTGGTTTTGGGTCTTGAAAGGAGAAAACGAGTTAAGGAAGTCAGGGCCAATCTGGAAAGTTTAGGTTTTTTTGCCCCCTCCAACGAACTCTGCGAAGTCGCGTTCGAATGCGGTCTTTACGGAAAGGAAAAAGAATATCTGGAACTCCTAAAACACGAAGAGGCCGTTCCCATCTTAGAACTCATCACCGACCTTTTAGGACCGGAAAGGAATTCGCAGACGATCCAAGCCGCCGTGGAAAGGTCCTCCAAAATTCTCTACGCTCTGAAAAGTTTCGCGCATTTCGACAACGACAGCGTATTAGAACATTCTAATCTTAAAGAAAATATCGAAACCGTATTGACCCTTTATCAAAATTTATTCCGCCACGGAGTGGAACTCTACGTTGAGTTCGGGGAACTACCTTCCGTTCCGATCTATCGAGACGATCTTTTACATCTATGGACGAACCTAATCATGAACGCCGTCCAAGCGATGAATTACTCGGGCAAATTAAAGATCAGCGTAAATCGCGAGGACGATTTTGCGGTTGTCAAAGTGGAGGACTCGGGACCCGGAATTCCGGAATCTCTTCGGGAAAGGATCTTCGATCCCTTTTTTACCACAAAACCTCCGGGAGAAGGAAGCGGGCTCGGTCTGGATATTTGTCTCAAGGTCGTAGAAAAACACAAAGGGATGATCTTTTACGATTCAAAACCAGGAAAAACGGTGTTCACGGTCAAACTTCCGATCAAACATTTAAATAGTTGAATATTATAATATTCCTTTGCGGGGAAGCAATCGGATCTCGTCCGGATAGACGGCGTCCGGCAAAGTGGAAAGTGTGGCGAGCCACTTCCCGAAGTCGTCGACCGGGATCATATCGTCCTGCTCGAAACCCTCTCTTCCCTTCCAGATATCCGTATACACCGCGCCCGGATATACGGTAATAACTCGAATCCCTTTCGATTTCAATTCTTCCCGGAGAGCTTTTGCAAAACCCGCGATCGCATGCCGACTCGCGCAGTAAGCGGTAGAATCCGAAAACCCCTGATAGCCCGCGGTGGAAGAAAGATAACACAAAAAAGATCCCGCTCTTAAAAGCGGAAGTATTTCTTTCGTAAGTAAAAACAGGGAATTTAGATTGAGAACAAAATGTGCATTCCATTCCTCTAATGTGATTTGTTCTACGGGTTTAAAAAGCCCGCTTCCGAATGTGAAATAAACGCCGACCAAGCAAGAAACCCGTTCTTTTAAAGCCGCTACGAATTCAAGGACTTCGGATTGTCTGGAAAGATTACACTGAAAATTCTTTCCTCGTTCAAACTCGCCGTCCGGTTTCCAAGCCGTCCCCGTCCTGGAAACTCCGATCGCAGCTTGATTCAATAGATTCAGATTTTCTAATACGGATTTTCCGATTCCGGAACCGGCTCCGGCGACGAGGATGAGTTTTCTTTCTTTTTCGGAAGACAAAAAATTCTCCCCTTAAAAAAAAGTGGCGGGATAAACGGGAAATTCCGTCGAAAACACTTCCTGACGGTCCAACTCGATCGTATCCGTAGGAAGATTCTTTTTTTCTCCCGGATAAGACAAACTCTTCCAGGATACGATGTATTTGAGGATAAAGTCGGTCGCTTCCAGATTTCGATTGGCCTGTACCGTATCCTTTCCCCAGACCGTAATTCCATGTTTTTCGATGATACAGAAAGGAACCGTCGGTTTGTATTCTTTCAGATATTTTTCCAAACAATCAGAAATGTCCTGTACATTCGGAAAATTGTATATTACGGGAACATAAACTTTCGGGCTTTCCTCCCAGATTCCGTAAACCTTTAGGATTTCGATCGAGGGCAACTCCAAAAGAGCGACGGGATCGGTTTTGGCGGTGTTCGCACGGATCAGATTGGATTCCAAGGTATGAACGTGTAACCCGCATCCGACTCCGTCTAACGCGCGATAGACGGCTCTGTGGATCGAAGTTTCCGCGCTGGGTTTGAGTCCCTTTTCCGCCTTGGAATTTTTCGAAGCGGAAGGTTTACCAGATTCCAAGTCGACGTATAGAAAATTACGTTTGTTTAATAGATTTTTATCCAAGCCGCTTCCGCTAACCCAGAATCCGGATTCTTCCGGCAAACGAATGGAAAGATTTCCGGCGGTTCCCGGCATCCATCCGTTTTTGTGATAGGCGGCTCCCAATTCCGAGAGCCTTTCCAGTTGTTTTTTAGCGGACATATCAGTCCAGGGAATTGGTTTCTTCCACGTAGTTCGGAACCCAGCCGCTCATATCCTGAAAGTAACGAACCGCTTTGATTCTCTTTTTATCATCCAGATAAAACCAGTGATTTGTGTTTCTAGGTACGGAAATAAAATCGTCCTTTACTACGTGAACAAGAAATTTCTCCCCCTTGAGAGCGAATCCGAAAACTCCGGAACCGTCCACGATATATCTCACTTCCTCGTCCGTGTGATAGTGAACTCGATCGAACTTTGCGAGCATATCGTTCAATCCCGATACGTTCGGATGTAACACGATCAAGTCTCTGGATTGATACCCTTCTTTTTCTTTGAGAGTTTCGAAACGATCGTCCAGTTTTTTGAGGAGTTCCTCCTTTTCGTTATCGGCCAGAACTTCCTTGTCCGTCAGATTTGACGCGTTAGGCGGAACCTGCCAGTGATCGTAATCGATTCCCCTTTCTTTGAGAAAGGATTTTACTTCGTTCGTTTCCTGAATCGGCCCCAGGCCGTTTTGTCTTACTATCGTTGCCATAGATAACCTCCGCAGATTGTTATTTGTTGACCCTTTCCACGTAAGTGAGATCCCGCAGGTCTATTTTGATTACGTCTCCCTGCTTTACGAATATCGGAACGTTGATTTCTCCGCCGGTTTCGACGGTGACTCGTTTTTGAGCCGTGCCGGATGTGTCTCCTTTAAGACCTTCTTCGGCGTAGGTAACTTGCAAGATGGAGAAGTTAGGAGGAATGACTCCGATCGGTTTGCCTTCGTAGAAAGTAACTTCCATCGCGGTTTCTTCTTTTAAAAAGGGAAGAATGTCTTCCACATATTCTTTAGACACCGGCATTTGTTCGAAGTCGTTGGAATCCATGAAGATGATATCGTCGCCTTCCGTGTAGCAGATGGTCATATTTCTTTTTTCTAATTCGACGCTCTCCAATTTTTCCGCCGCCTTGAATGTGCGTTCGATGGAGCTGTTTCTGGTAAGGTTTTTGAGTTTCGTTCTGATAAAAGCCGAACCCTTTCCAGGGTTTACGAATTCGGTTTTGACGACCGAGTAAAGATCCCCTTCCACTTTGAGAACCATACCTTTTTTTACTTCTGTGATACCAAGAGTCATGGAATTTCCTAAGAATAGTTTACCTCCTTCTATTTCTCGGGGAAAGGGCGCCCTGTCAAGAAAAAGAAGCCATCGAGCGATCCATAGAGCGTTGTGGCCAAAAGCTGCGAAGCAAAAGCGTTGGCTCTTGGCAAAACCAAGAAATAACGATCCATCTGCCACCGCAAACCAAACGCCGTGTGTTAATTTGTAATAATTCAAGCTCGAATTAGAATGGACTTTTTTGATACCACAAGCAAGTATCCCGGACAACTTTTCACAGGAACATAAAAGTAAACGTATGAAACTAAAGTTTATGATTCTTATAACGATCCTCGGCGCGCTTACCGGAAATTGTAAACCTAAGGAAACGATCACGGTCACCGGCTCGGAAACGATGCATTTAATGCTTCAGATGATCGGTTTGGAATATTCGAAAAAGAAATCGGAAATCCAAGTCGTAGTTCACGGCGGAGGTTCGATCGAAGGAATCGAAAGATTAGTTCAGGGTAAAACGGACATCGCCGCCGTAAGCAGACCCCTTACCGAAAAGGAACTCAAAGAATTCGATTCCAAAGGAAAATTCGAATCCCTCACGATCGCTTATGACGGAATCGCAATCATTGTTCATCCGTCCAATCCGGTTCGTAAAATGGGTTTGGAAACCGCTTCTAAAATTTTTGCGGGAGAAATCACGGACTGGTCGCGAGTCGGGGGCAAATCCGGAAAGATAGACTTAGTGATTCGAAACGACAAATCTGGAACCGCGTCCTACTTTGAAACGCACGTTCTCAAACAAAAAGATTTAGGGGTTAAAAATTTCGAAACCAGAAAGAATGTGGAGTATTCCAAATCCGCTAAAATCGTTGCGGACAATGATAGAATGGCGGCGGCGATCGATTCCAATTCGAACGCGATCGGGTTTATGGGAATGGGAAGCGCCCTTCTTGAAAATAAAGGTAAAGTGCGCGCTTTGGAATATTCTCTTTCCGGAAAAGATCCCTTTGTGATCCCGAGTATCGAAAACGTTTACAACAGAAAATATAAACTTTCCAGAGGCCTCTATCTATTCTACCTTTCCGATCACGGGCAAAAAATAGACGACTTTATCACGTATGTTACGAGTGAGGAAGGACAAAGCACGATCCTCAAAAGCGGATATTTAAGAGGAACTCTCCCGACCGTAGAAGTCGAAGTCAAAAAGTAAGTCGGAGTCGGGAATCCAATCGGAAAAATTTTAACCCTGATATCTGACTCCTATCCACTGAACCCTAATACTGGTTGACGCGTCAAACGACGATCGGAGGATTTTGTTCCGGAGCCAATCCTTCATGTCCCATTCCTCTTTCGATCACATCCACTACTCTCGAACCGATTTGGAATCTTCTCCGAAATGGTCGAATTGGAAATGGCAGATTCAAAATCGAATCAAAACCCAAGCGCAGTTGTCCGAGCATCTCGAACTGACGGAAGAAGAAAAACTCTCTTTCGACGCTTGTTCGACATTTTTCGAATTTTCCGTTACACCTTATTACTTAAATCTCGCGGACAAAAAAAATCCCGACTGTCCGATCCGACTTCAGGTTGTTCCTCGTCGGGAAGAGTTGATTCGAAACGATTTTGAAAGAGAGGACCCTCTCGCGGAAGAAACTCATATGCCGGTCAAAGGAGTCACTCATCGATATCCCGATCGTGTGATTTGGTATCTGTCGCACGTATGTGCGGTTTATTGCAGATTTTGTACTCGCAAAAGAAAAGTCAGCAAATCCTTTCATACGCCCGGCAAGGAAGAATGGGATCAGGCTCTGACTTACTTTCGATCGCATCCGGAAATCAAGGAAGTGATTCTTTCCGGAGGGGATCCGCTCAACCTCTCCGATGAAAAACTGGATTATCTCTTAAGAGAATTAAAATCCATTCCGCATATCAATCAGGTTCGGATTCACTCCCGATATCCGGTAACACTTCCGATGAGAATCGATTCGTCGTTATGCGCCGTTCTCAAAAAACATTTTCCGATTTATCTGGTCACTCATTTCAATCACCCGAAAGAGATAACTCCTCTCGTTCGGGAAAGAATTTCTTTTCTGATCCGAAAAGGAAACGCGATGGTTTTAAACCAAGCAGTCCTCTTAAAGGGAATCAACGATTCCGCCGAAACGTTAAAAGAACTCTTTTACGGTCTTACCGCGATCGGAATCAAACCCTATTATCTGCATCAGTGCGACGAGGTTTGGGGAAGCGGAGGTTTCCGAGTCGAAATTGAAAAAGGTGTGGAAATCATGAAACAGATTCGAGGAAAAATTTCGGGCTTATCGGTTCCGCTTTACGTGGTGGATCTGACCGGAGGCGGGGGTAAGGTTCCTCTTCCTACTTCCTATCTGGCGGAAAAAACGGATCGTTCGTATGTCTTTCGAAACTACCAGGACGAACTTTATGAAATCGGCTATTAAGCGAAATCGACTTTACGATACTTACCGCAAGAACCGCGTCGAAAGAAAATATCCGCGACTCGTTTTGTTACTTCTGACGTTCGTATTTTTAACCGTTTCCAATTGCAAAACTACCGAAAGCGGTAAGAGCGTCTCGATCGTAACTCCCAGATATCTTAGACTCAACTACGACGTGGTCTATGAGACTTCCGAAGGGGTAACCCTCCACGAATCCGGGAAATTATTTGCGAGAGGACTGTTTTACGATTTTACGATCCGATCCTCGGCAAACCAATTCGAAAGAATCAAGGCTTCCTCTTATACGGAAGACAATCAGGTCGATTTCAAACACATCCTAACAAACGAGGAATTGAATTCGCTTGAGAACAAACAATATCAATATTTTTCCATGCCAAACGACTCAAGGGCCAGCGTTTTAACCGGAATCCATAACGGACACTGTTATGTTCGGTGGGTATGGCAGAAAGATTCCTTCATTTTCGTATTTGAAACGGACGTTAAAAACGATTCCGAAGAAAATCCGGCCACGCTCGGAAAGAAATTTCATGAAAATATCCGTAATGGACTCAGAATTTTTTAGTATTCTTGACCGATTCCGTACAGATCCGTATGCTATCCTTTGCAAGGATCTGGTATGTGGTTGAAACTGGGAGATTCTGAAATCATCAACCTGGATTATATATCCACGATCAAGAAAAACTCCTCTTCCAATTCGATTGAGATCATCTACAACGATCTCAATCATATCAAATCCCTTCCGTTTAGAAATGCGGAAGAAAGAGATAGGGCTTACGACGCGATTCTCGAAAATCTTTCGAGAATGAAATTATTTTTTGAATAAGAGAGTGGGAAGATGGAGTCGATCAAACAAAATCTGCAAACCGTATTTTCCCTAAAACCCTTCGAGATCCTTTTTTACGGGTCGAGACAAAGAGGAGATTTTCGGGATTCGTCCGACTTTAATTTTTTTCTTTTAGCGGATCCGAGCGATCAGTTGAAGAGCACTTTTTTAAGGGAAATCAATGCGGTTTTCAGTCCCTTGGAAGAAATCGCTCCCGTTCAACTCGTTACCGCGGACACGGATTCTTTTTTGGCAAGGCTCCGCATTTTCGAACCTTCCGCGGCTCATATCTGCGAGTTCGGAGAACCTTTTTTCGGAAAAGAATCTTTTCCTTCCTTAATGGGAGAATGGGCCAAACTCAAAGGTCTGACCATCGATCCCCTTGCCACCGGAAAACACCTGAAAAAAAGATACCGCTTTTACAAAAGTATCTCTCCTAGAAACACCAAAGAAGAGATCATGAGAATGGAAAGGCTCGTGGCTCTTTATCTTCAGAATTGGATCTTTCGTGAAATCGAAGACCTCAGTTGGATTGAAATCGTTCACGCGGATATTCCCGCAAGACTGATCGCAATGGTGCGCGGGCTCTATCGCAAAGAAGCGAGGGAAAACACCTTGGAAATTTTGAATCTATATGAAGAAATCCTAAAGTTAAAAACGGAAATTCGTAACCATCAAAATCCTTTTTCCGCGGAAAAGTTTCAGAATCTCAAGGACACGATCCGTTTCGAAGAGAAAGAAATCAAGATTCTCAAATTGAATTACTAGGTCCGAGTTTTAATTAGAGGTGTTGAAAAATTAATTCCCCGTCCGCTTCAATGAAATGGTCGATTGAGGCGGTTTTGTTAATCCGAACTATTGTTTTTTCAACACCTCTAATATAAAGTATTCGGAAATACGAATATAATGATAGGATTTTACCGAATTCTTTTAGAATGAAACAAGCTACTCGCTTTTTTCATAAACGGTAAAAGAAGAAAATAAAGAACGATAGAAATTCCCGGAACCCAAACGAGCCATCCTAAAACGGCAAAACCCGCCACGTCGAAAATTCCTTTTGCGATCGCGGAAACGTTTTCTGCGGAAATGTTTTCCGCCCAATCCAGATCGAGCGGAGTCGAGGTAATCATCGAACCCGTTTGTAAAAACGGAAAGATCAAAAGGATCTGCAACGGATACACGAGATAATTCGCCAACTGAATTGCAACCGGATTGAGTCTGAACAATATCCCTAAAATTCCGCAAAGAGTCATCGTCGTTCCGATCAAAGGAAACACACCCATTCCCGCGCCGACGACAATACTTAAGGAAATTTTTTCCGGGGTAATTCCGGATTTGAGTTCCCTCTTGATGATATCCATTCCGTTTTTCGGAGAAAAACGTTTTAGAAAATGAAAAATCGATTTTCCTTTCCAAGTCGGATGCGCGTCTTTAGATGTCGTTTCCTTTTGCACTTACAACTTCTTATTTAAAAATTTCAGACTCAAATCGTTCGGTCTTACCGAAACGACGCCGATATTTCTCATCGAAAACGGAGCGGCACAATAAGAAAAGTAATATCCCCACTTCCGAATAAAAGATTCGTCAAAACCCATCAATTGGAATGGAAATAAATTTCTACGATTTTACGAAAACGAACGCGAGTAGTATATAACGAGCGATACGCAGAGTGAATACGATACTCGCGAATAACCACAATCTTTGTCTAAAAAATCCGGAAAGAATCGTAATCGGATCGCCTACAATCGGCAAAAAGGACAACAATAAGATCGGCCAACCGATCGTTTGTATTTTTTGATATAACCTTTGAAACATCTGAGAAGAATCCAATTTTTTGCGAACAAAGGTTTCCGAGCCGTAACCTAAAAAATAGTTAACCGAACACGCGGCGCAATTCCCGAAAGACGCCCACACAACCGCCTCGTAAGGAGAAAGTCCCGAAAGAATCGCAAGAGCGAATGCAGCTTCGGAGCTGAACGGAAGAATCGTCGCGGCGGCGAAGGATACGATCGCAAGACCAAAACCTCCGTATGTCGGAATCAACTTGGATAAAATTTCCCAAAGGTTCTGCTCCACTGCGGCTCCTTTTAAACCCGAAAAGAAATTCAAGTTCTATTTCCAGATTTTGCAGGTCCGCAAATAACGTCTTTGAATTTTTGCGGACACAAATCATTTAGTTAATCAGTAAAAAAAATGAATATTCTATTCTTTTAATATTATTTCCTTGTATCGTTTCCAGGAATCTCAAGGTTTGCATAGGCTACGGCGGTCTTTTTTTCTTTTGACGTTTGTTATTCTTTTGAAATCGATTTAGGTCCGTTCCATCCCACTTGGGGGTCCGGGACTCGTATTTCCCAAATGAATTTTTTAAACCGAAATGGAATTCGATAACTTCGGATGTATCTCTGGCAGTAAGTTCCCGAATGAGAACTGTATTCGACAAGACTATATTCCACGGAACCCGAAAAAAGAGTCTGAAACTCGGATTCTAAAATTTCAATTCTTACTTGAGCTTGTTTCTTAGAGATTTTTTCGACGTCGACGATTTGAATCTTTTCACTCCGAAGTTTGGAGAGAAGAATATTTAGATTCCGATCGGAAACGCTCAAATCAAGAACCAAAGGTTCTCGATCGGAGAGAACAGGCGGACATTTCCCTTTGCCTACGTCCCCGTCTTCCGCAAAGACGGATCGATGTAGATCATAAGAATCAAAATAAACACAACAACACAAAAGTAAAAGTGTCGTCTTTCCGTATTGGAGGATTCGCAAGATTTTCACCTCAAAATCAAATTCTTAAAAGAAGATTCTCTTGAATCCGACTCTTTGATTTTAGAATTTTAAGAATTTTTAAAGTAGATTACAGGACGGCAAATTTAGCTTGTATCATCTTATGAATTTTTTCCGCTTCCCGACCGGCGCGCATCGCAAAATCCAAACCGCTCGAAGCGAAATGAATCCCCCTCGAAGAATTGATCAACGAATAACGGCCGCAAACCGGCAAAAGATCGTCGAGTTTTGCCCCCTGCGCTCCGAAACCGGGAATCAAAAAAATCCGATCGGGATTTTGTTTACGTAGAGTTTCCAACTCGAGCGGGTTGGTCGCTCCTACTACAAAACCCAAGTTCAAAGGAGAAATCGAGTTTGCTACGTACGCGACTTCCTCGTAGAGAGTGCGGCCCGTTTGCGAAAATCTTTTCTTTTGAAACTGCGCCGAGTCTGGATTGGACGTAAGGCAAAGCCAGAATATTAGATGATCTTGATATTCTAAAAAAGGGCGAAGCGAGTCAAGACCCATATACGGAGAAAGAGTCAGACTATCCACTTGAAGATCACCGAAATAATAACGCGCGTATTGTCTCGCGGTATTGTCCAAATCTCCGCGTTTAACGTCCGCAACGATCGGAATCTGAGGATAATTGCTTTTGAGATGACCGATTACTTTTTCAAACTGACGGATTCCGGAGGAACCGAACACTTCAAAAAAAGCGATATTCGGTTTGTATGCGACCGCATAAGGCGCGGTTGCGTCGATGATCTCGCGGCAAAATTGAACGAGGGGCTCCGGACTTCGTTTAACAATTTCCGGAAGTTTGTAGTAGTCGGGATCAAGCCCGATACAAAGAAGAGATTGTAGAGATTGGCTCCGGGTCAGGAATTTACTTTGAAAATTCAAAAGCCCCTCCCCGGAAACTAATGATCTTACTTACGAACGATATGTTTCTGCGCAAACTGAGGAAGCACGAACGCCGCCTTGTGCATCTCCGCAGAATAATATTTCAGTCCTTGCGGAACCCTTTGGGGATCGGGAACCACAGTATAAGGGTCCGGACCTTTCGAACAATACGTAAAACCGATGATCCCGGATGGATACGTGGGAACCACCGTGTAATAATAACCGCAGTGTTTGAAAATCTCAGGAATGAAGTTGAACAACTCCCGGATGATCGATCCGTGATAATAGAAACTTTCTCCCTGAGTCG
>NZ_ANIK01000016.1:0-55000 GCF_000347175.1 Leptospira alstonii serovar Sichuan str. 79601 | reverse complement strand
AAAAATCTTATAAAGAAAAACGTTTTTTTGTATCACGCAAATCAGCTCACCTATCACAAACCGGAGCTGGACAAAATTCTCTTTTCTTTAACTTAATCAAGGAACAAAAATCGGAATGGGATTTTGGAAGCGTTTATTTTCTCCGAAAAAAGAATATCGATCCGCGGCAAAGGCATGGATTACAAATCCCGAGAAAGTCGGGAAAAGTATCAATCGAACTTTGGATTTAATCTTCGATTCCACTCTCAAAGAACTGTTGCCGGAAAAGATTTCCTTGTCTTTGGAGCCCGTGGGCGGACTTAAAATTCCGGAAGATAAAGTAAGAATCATCCTGCAAGGAATCGACGTACAAACGATTCTGCCTTTCCACTCCCTATCCGATGCGATGAGCCGGGAAACACAAGAGGCGATTTTGGAATTTGCGACCGGAACCGTGGCAGCACCGTCCAAGTTTTTTTTGATGAAAATCCTAAATCAATCCCCGATCCAAGAAATGTTTGCGTCGGGCCTCGAAAAGATATTAGTGGAATTTAATAAAAAACTCAATCCACTCGCGGGTGTTTTTCAAATCGCGGGTTTTGAAAAACAAATCTCCGGATTTCTGGCGATCTTACTTCCCGGTTTTACGGAAAAGATCGCGGAAGTGTTACATACTTCTTCCGAAAGCGAGGCCGGAAAAATCCTCATTTCCAACACGTTGAAAATTCTTTTTCAAACCGGTTTTTCCGATATGGGTCGTTTGGAATCGGCCGATTTAAGAAAACATCTCGAAAAACTTCAGAAGGCTATCTCTAAGGACCCTCTTCTCGAAAAGAGCGCGGAAAAATTCTACGAGAATTTCAGAGACGCGGTTTTAAACGAATACAGAGGGGAAACTCTGAAAGAATTTTTAGGTTACTCCGAGGAAGAATATATTCGTTTCCGGGACTCCGTTTCCAAAACGACCGCCGAAAACATTCTTGCCGTTCATAATCAAAAACCTCTGACCGATCTCGTAGCCGGTCTTTTGGAAGACGTGCTTGGATGAAAAAAGTAATCAATCAAATCGGAAAAGCTTTGGAATATCTGGACAAACTCGGCACCGGAAAGTCCTTTCAGTTGTTTCGTTCGCTCGGTTATGAAAAGTTATATTCACTTTCCGAAAAAGTGGATCATAAGACGCTTCTTTATATCAGTCAGAATTTGGATGAAAAAACGATCATCGAATTCTTAAACCGCATTCCGGAAGAAACCCTGGTCACGCTTCTTTCCAAGGTTCCGCCCCAAGACATTACATATTTTGCAAATACGATTCCGATGGACGATCTGGTCCTATTGTCCACGTCGATTCCCTCCGCGCACATTGCGGAAATGTCCCTTAAGACCGGCAAAGAATCCTCGGCGGAAATTTTAAAAAACGTAGGAACTCAAAAATCCATCGAATTGTTAAACGAAGTGGGAATTCAGAACTTCATCGAACTTTCCTTAAAGGTTCCGCCCACTCAATTGATTCCGATCGTTCGAGAGTTGACTCCGGAACAATCCGGAATTTGGATTCGTCAAAGGGGAATCGGCGACATTCCGAAATTGATCGAGGCCTTCGGCGTTCAAAATCTACTGGTCTTTTTAAGAACTTTAGGTTTTGAAAAAAATATTCACATCTTAGAAGTACTTGGCGCTGCGGAATTGATCGAACTTGCCTATACGATTTCCGGCATGAAACTTCCGGGATTAACCGCCAAGCCGAAACCGCAAAAGAGCGGTTCCTATTCCAAAAAGAAAATTCAAGCCAAGAAAAAAGGCAAACGCACCGCCAAAACAAGAAAATCCTAAATCGCTCGGTAAGTCGGTCACTCCGTTTCCAAGTTTTTTTTAGCAAAAATCAGTTCTTCCCTACTTTTCTGAAGGGAACTCAAACGTTCTTCGACGATCTTCAACTCGGAATCATTCCTGCGTGAGTCCTTGAAAAATTTCAGACCGTATTCCAAAATTTCAGTCATGTCGTTCGATTTTTTGATCTTAGAATCGAGATAAAATTCCATGTCGGATTTCGCAACTTCCCTTCCTTCCAACAAAGCTACGCGGATGTCGTACATTCTCTCTTCGTCTTTCTTTCGTTTTTCCTCCTGTTCTTTGTTTAACTCCCTAGGAATCAGGGAATTATCGGGAAAACGTTCCGCCAGAGGTTTGACCTTTTGAATCACTTCCTTTCGAATCCGTTCCTTTTCTTGAACAGATAAACTCGAATAGAACGAGGTCGCCTCGGCTTTTGAAGCGCCCCAAGTTTCCGACTCTTCGGCTGCGGGGAAGTCCAGAAAATTTCCGGATTCGAAAAGAGAATTCTCTTCCCGCATTACGGTGTTTCGACTGAGTCCGCCTTTTAGTTTTTCACCTTCGGAAAAGTCCCTTACGCCGGAACGTTCTTCTTCGAAAAAAAAGAGATACGCCGAGAAAGTTAAGAAAATTATGATAATCGAATAGATTACTTTTTTGTTCATTTGAGATCGGACGGTTGTAGCGGAAGGAAAATTTTAAAATTACTTCCTCCGTCCACTCTGGATTCCAGAGTGATTTCACCGTTCATTTTGTGGAGAATGGTTCTGGAAATCGAAAGTCCCAACCCGGTTCCTCCGACTCTTTTGTTTCGATCGTTCGGAATTCTGAAAAAACGCTCGAATACTTTTTCGATATATTTCGGATCGATCCCGACTCCCGTGTCCTTGACGTGGATCTCCAATTTTTTCGCTTCGGACACGATCATTTTGATCTCGATTTTTCCCCTTTCCGTATATTTGATCGCGTTTACGAAAAGATTGGTAATGATTTGAGAAAATTCGAAACGAATTCCGCAGATTTTCAGTTTTTTGATCAGATCAAGCTCGACGCTCAACCCTTTCTCCTTTGCGGAAGGTTCGTTTGAATAAACCACTTCTTCGATCACAAGCGCCGGATCGAAGTTTTCCACCAGACCGGAATTATTTTCTCCCTGAACTTCCTCGAACTTCAAAAGATTTTCGATGAGATGATTCAATCGTTTTATGTTCTTTTCGATCACATCCAACATTCCGCCTTGATCTTTGGATAAGGAAGCGTTGATTTCCGCCCTCAAAAGCTCGAAATAACCCTGGATGTTCGTCATAGGAGAACGCAACTCGTGACTGATATTCGAGATGAATTCGTGTTTGGCCTGTTCCGTTTCTTTTTTTTCGGAATCATATAGGATATGAACCTGATAAATCTTCCTCGACCTTTCGAACAACGCGGTGATGCTGAGCGAAACATCCATCTCGGACTTGTCCCTCAACTTCATTCTCGCCTGATCCACACGAAGCATCGTCTCCGGAGATTTGGTCGGAATGGACCAGTCGCTCATCTCGTTTAAACCGGGAAATAAATCCTCCAACTTCAAATTGTGAACGTTGTCCTTACCGTAACCGGTTAGACTTCGGAAATTATAATTTCCCGCGATCAACCCGCCCGAAACCGAATCCAACAAAATCACCGGAATCGGGGAAAACTCGAATAGATAATTGAAACGATCGTCCGAAAACTGGAGTTCGATATTCCTCTTATCCATCTCAAGTCCCTGCATCATTAGAATATTATCAATTGCTGATGTTTTAATCTCTTGAGCGTGGATTTCCTGAACCAAAAAGTCCAATATGGAGTTGATCCCGGTTCTGATCGCGGACGCCGTCCCTTTGAGAGGTAATACCGGCAGACGCACGCCTTTTTTAGAATTGTAGACGTTCAAAACGAGATTGTGAATGTCGGAAACCAAATCTCCGAGTTCCCTACGATCCCCGGTCTTTTCCAAAAGACGATTGGATTCGTCCTCGCGTCTAAACTGTTCCTCCATGAGAGAAGTCTTTTTTGTTTTCAAAGCCGCAGGATACGTAGGGATCGGATCCTTGGCGGCCAAGTCGAGAGCTTCCAAAAGAACCGGAGGAGGATCCGTTAGATGTTTTATGGATCTCCAATAAATCCTTCCCAAGTATTCCAACTCTTCCGGGGCCGCGACCGGAGAAAGAATCTCTTTCAAGTCCTGCGAGGGTTGTTTGTAAAAGTAATGCAGTTGTTCGGGTTCTACGTTGAACTCCGGGACGTTTTCCTGAATCACGTGCTCCGTAGTATCGCTCGTATTTTCGATCAGGGATTGAATGGCGCGCGATAGGGCGGTTTGGACCTTATTGATTCGATCCGGATATGTCTTCGCAAATCTTCCGTTAAACGCAAGCATGTTGACCGGAAGACGATACGGAGGTAAATCCCGTCCTTCCGAAATTCTAAATCCGTTGTTCAAAAAGTGGGATTCCTGCACCGAACCGATCAGCCCGAGAGTTGTGGTTTGTGCAAACTCGTATTCCAAAAGATAAGATCTGGAATACACGAACGCATAAGAAATCTTTTTATGAAAGCGGCTGGACCTCATGAACTCTTGCGCCAATAACTTATCGATCGAAGTGTTCTGCAATACCGGTATCAGATACGGAGTTCCCTCCAAAATCGAATATGTACTCGAATTGTATCTGGAATAAAACGAGTGAATCATTCTCGAAAGAATCATCCCCCGAAAGATGGACTTATTCGGTACCGCCTTCTTCAAATGAAGATCCAGCCAAGTCGTAAACGGAATTTCTCCCGCTTCTATCTTTCCGGAACTGAGGAAAGCGAGGACCGCATCGTAGTTTTCCAAAACGCGAACTTGTACCTGAATTCCTTCCTTTTCGAAAAAACCTCGGGACTTCGCATATAAAATCGGAAACGCGGATATTCTGGATGTGACGGCAATTTCAATCACGAAAAGACACTATTTCGTATGCGTTGGATTTATCAAGAATCCCTTGAAAATTCCTCAAAAAGTCAAAAAAAGATCATTCTTTCGGGACAACTTTCCGAGAGACATAATATGAGAATCGAAGAACTCCAGACCGTAAAAACGATTTTAAGTCGAATTCGAGATATCGAAAGTCTACCGAGTCGGTTTGTAAAAGAAACTCCGATCCAAGACAAACCGACACAAACGTTCGATTCGATTCTGAAATCGGAACGCGAAAATTCCGTTCTCGACTCGGAACCTTGGAGAAGAGATTCCCGCGGAGACCGGAACGGTTCTCTCACTGAAATCATTCGTAAGGAATCCGAAAAAAATCATCTCGATCCGGCCCTCGTTCAAAGCGTCATCAAAGCCGAGTCCGGTTTTAAAGCGGACGCCGTTTCTCCGAAAGGTGCAATCGGTCTGATGCAACTCATGCCTTCCACGGCAAATCTTCTCGGAGTCGACGATCCTTCCGATCCGGCCGAGAACGTCGCGGGGGGAACGAAATTCCTAAGCGATCTTTTACACAAATATAAGAATTTGGATCACGCACTCGCCGCATACAACGCTGGACCGGGAGCCGTGGATCGTTACGGAGGAATTCCTCCCTACAAGGAAACGCAAAAGTATGTGGAAAAAGTCAAAAAGTTCTACAAAGATTTTTCAGAATAATTTTTGCATCCGCTCTCCAATGTCGTTCCCGAAATCGTTTCGTCACTCAAGCGGTTGACTTCGCTTAACAATTGCGTTAGTAATCCCTTATAGGTTCCTTTGAATCGTTCGTTATCCTTTTATACGACGATCGAAAAAAGATTTTATATAAGACTTTTATAACATTTTGCCCGACATAAAAACGGCCATTCATAATATTTTTACACGTTATCGCGCACTTTCCATAAACCGATTTGAGGGATGTATGATTCTTTTGAAATAGTGAGTGACACTTAACCGTGTCTTACCTTTTATAGGGATCAAAATGAAATCGATTCGATGGAAGGCAAATAATCGAAGCGCTCGCGTGAAGGACGATTTTACCTCTGAAACGATCATTCGCAAAAGAGATCGTGCCGCTACCGAGACCGCTATTCTTTTGGCGGCGATTCAAGTTTTCGCAAAAAAAGGTTATGATGCGGCCAATACTAAGGACATAGCCAAACTTGCAAACGCCAACGAAGCGTTGATCTTCCGATACTTCGGAAATAAAAAAGGTCTTCTGGAAGCGATTCTCACTCGGGCCGAAGATATCAAACAGGATGATTCCCCCGGTTCCAGCTTTTCCAAAAATTCGGAAAGTTATGAAGACTTAGAAGCAAGTCTTCAATCTTCCATTTCCCGTAAATGCAGAGACTTTAGGGACGCAGAAGACTTTATGAAAGTAGCCGTAAGTCGGATCATTTTGGACCCGGAAGTCAGCCGAATCATTCAAAAGAAAATTTATACGAAAGCTCTTCCGGAATTTATGGCGGAGTTGGAAAAATTCAAAAAAGCCGGTAAGATTGATCCCAAGGCGGATTTAAAATCAATCGCCTATGCGATTTCTTCCCTTACGTTCGCACTCGGCTTTATGGGACAGTGCATTTATAAAATTCCCCCCTCGGAAATCCAAGCGACCATCAAAGAAGTCGCTCGAATTTTTCGAAAAGGTTTAGAACCCGATTCTAAAAAGAAACCGATCGGGAAACGTTAGACGAAAGCGCGACCCTTTGCGAAACAAAGATGAGCGATCATCAATTACTCATCTTGCCCTTATCATCCTTTTTTTCTTTGTTCCTCGCTGATTAAGTTGAGCGCGCTTCCGGCTTTGAACCAAGCGATCTGCTGAGCGTTAAACGTGTGATTGACCTTAATCTCTTGAGAAGAACCGTCTTTGTGGTGTAATACGAGAGTCAACGGAACTCCTTCCTGGAACGAAGTCAGACCGAGGATGTCGATGGAATCCTCTTCCCGGATCTTATCGTAATCGGCCTTGTCGGCAAACGTAAGAGCGAGCATCCCCTGCTTTTTCAGGTTGGTCTCGTGAATTCTCGCAAAGGATTTTACGAGAACCGCTCTGGCCCCGAGATGTCTCGGTTCCATGGCCGCGTGTTCCCTGGAAGAACCTTCACCGTAATTTTCATCCCCTACGACCAACGATCCGATTCCTTTCGCTTTATACGCTCTGGCGGTTTGAGGAACCGGCTCGTAACCACCGGACAATTGATTCTTCACTTCGTTGGTTTTGTCGTTAAAAGCGTTTACCGCTCCGATCAAAAGGTTATTGGAAATATTATCCAAGTGCCCTCTGTATTTCAACCAAGGGCCCGCCATAGAAATATGATCGGTGGTACATTTCCCTTTTGCTTTGATGAGAAGTTTCAAACCTTTCAAGTCGCTTCCTTCCCAAGGAGTAAACGGAGAAAGAAGTTGAAGACGATCGGACTTAAGATCGACCGAAACGTTTACTTTAGATCCGTCCGCAGCGGGAGCGATAAAACCCGCATCCTTTACGTCGAAACCGTTCGGAGGAAAGTCAAGACCCGTAGGCGGATCGAGTTTAACGTCTTTTCCGTCCTTGTTCTTCAAAAAATCCGTAAGAGGATTGAAATCCAACGTTCCGGCGATCGCAAACGCGGTCACGATTTCGGGTGACGCGACAAACGCGTGAGTTCCCGCGAGGCCGTCGTTTCGTTTCGCAAAATTTCTGTTAAACGAAGTGATGATGGAATTTTTTCTTTCGGGATCGTTCGTATGACGGCTCCATTGACCGATACAAGGACCGCACGCGTTTGCAAGAACCACTCCTCCGATATCGGAGAACGTTTTGATCAGTCCGTCTCTTTCGATCGTATAACGGATCATCTCCGAACCCGGAGTCACCGTGTATTCCGCTTTGACTTCCAGATTTTTTTCGGCCGCTTGTTTCGCGACGGAAGCCGCACGAGTAATGTCTTCGTAAGAAGAGTTCGTGCAGGAACCGATCAGCCCCACTTCTAAGTTGGTCGGCCAGTTGTTTTTCTGAACCGCTTCCTTAAATTTGGAAAGTGGAGTTGCAAGATCGGGAGTGAAAGGTCCGTTGATATAAGGTTCCAGTTCGGAAAGATTGATCTCTATCACTTGATCGAAATATTTCGCGGGATCCGCGTAAACTTCTTTGTCCCCGTTTAGATGTTCCGCGATCTTATCCGCGAGTTCCGCGACGTCTTTGCGGTTCGTCTTTAAGAGGTATTCTTTCATGTTTTGATCGTAGCCGAACACGGAAGTAGTCGCCCCGATCTCCGCGCCCATATTGCAGATCGTTCCCTTACCCGTGCAGGAAAGGCTGTCGGCGCCTTCACCGAAGTATTCCACGATCGCACCGGTTCCGCCTTTTACGGTAAGAATTCCCGCAACCTTTAAGATGATATCTTTTGCGGAAGCCCAACCGGAAAGTTTTCCCGTAAGTTTAACACCGATGAGTTTCGGAAATTTTAATTCCCAGGCCATTCCCGCCATCACGTCCACTGCATCGGCCCCGCCCACGCCGATTGCGATCATACCTAAGCCCCCCGCGTTTACGGTGTGAGAATCGGTTCCGATCATCATTCCTCCGGGAAACGCGTAGTTTTCCAGAACCACTTGGTGGATGATACCCGCACCGGGTTTCCAAAAACCGATTCCGTATTTGTTGGAAACGGAAGAAAGAAAATCATAAACTTCCTTGTTCACCGTGTTTGCGGTTTTTAAATCCTCGACCGCGCCGTCTTTTGCTTGGATCAAATGATCGCAATGAACTGTGGACGGAACCGCAACCTTGTTTCTTCCCGCGGACATAAACTGCAAGAGAGCCATCTGAGCCGTAGCGTCCTGCATCGCCACTCTGTCCGGAGCGAAGTCGACGTAAGACTTTCCTTTTTCGTAGGCTGTTTTGGGATCGCCTTCCCAAAGATGAGAATAAAGAATTTTTTCGGTAAGAGTCAGAGGTCTTCCAACGACGTTTCTCGCTTTTGTAACTATATCCCCGATCTTAGCGTATCGGGCGCGAATCATTTCTATATCGAATGCCATTGTCTTCTCCGTAATGGTTGCCTGCCCCAAGAATGCCCTAAAGTTCATCGAGTAGGACAAGAACCTTAGACAAGCTCAAGGAGTGCGTTTTGGAGTCGGCAATCTTTCCGAGCCTTGGGACAAGTTATAAAATCATGCTGTTGCAAGCATTTAGTTTGTATAGAATTTTTCAAATGAAGATTGAAAAATAGGATTTTGAAAACGTTGAGACAACTTCAGTTACGAATTCTAAGTTCAACGCGTCGGTTCATTTCTTTTCCTTCTTCCTTAGAGTTGTCTCCGATCGGAACGCTCGCACCTTTGGGAATGATTTCGAAACGATCCTTGGAAATTCCGTTACCCGCGATATAATCGCGAACCATTTCCGCGCGAAGAAGAGAAACCTTTCGATTGGCTTCTTCGGTTCCTTCCAGAGAAGTATGGCCGATGATTTTGACTCGAATGGATGAATCCGCTTTCATCCAACGGGAAAGTTTGTTGAGACCCGGTCTCGATTCTTTATGAACTTGAATGCTGTTCTTTTCAAAGCGGATCACTTTGGATTCGATTTCTCTAAATCGGAGATTGGAAGACGGAGCGTCTTCGTCTTTTCCAAACCAGGAGAAAGAAGGTTCCGCTTTTTTTTCCACTTTGGAAGTGATTGTTTTTGCGGTTTCCGGTTCATCCTTCCTTTCCGTTTTGAAAACGGGAGCCTTTGTAACTTCCGATTCGTCCTTCTTTTTTTCTTTGGACTTCAGGATCGCAACCCGGTCCTTTACGGTTTCTTTTCCCGGTTCCGTGGAAACTTCTTTCCGTTTCCAAGAAGAAGTCGGCTCTTCCGTCGTTTTTACAACGGCCGATTTCGTTTTTATTTTTGTCGGTTCCTTTGCGTTTACGGTTGTCGGTTTCGTTTTTATCTTTGCCGCTTTCTCGGAGTTCTCAACGGAGAATAAGCTCCAGAAGAAATAGATCAGTCCGGTGAGGATCAAAAGGCCGGCTAAAAAAATCAGGATCGGAACGGTCTTGTCTTTTTTCAGATGCGGTTTTGCGGAAGGAGTCGGAATGTAATTCGTATAATTCTTTGTCGAAGATTCGTAAACGCTCTCGTTTTTGTCTTCCTCCCAGCCGGAAGGAAAATTTGCGTCCGGGGCTTGCGTATCGTCGATCAGGATCGATTCGGACGTCCCCTTCTTTTTCGGTTCCTGAGTTTTTTTAGCGGCCCATCTGCGGATTTCCGTACGGAACCATTGGTCCGACTTTTCGGTAAATTTATAATTCTCGCGGATGTATTCGATCGTATCTTTTTCGATGTCCGTATAACTGTTGTTATCCTTAACCGCTTTTAAAAGACGTTTCGCGTCGTTTATCGAAATTCTACCGTCGCGTTTACCGGAAATACATTCCTGGGCAAGTTCAATCAACCCGCGATCGTATTTTTTACCTTGGATAGTAACGTAGTAGTTTTCTTTTTTCGCCATGATCTCCGCCACACCAAAATTTAGGGAAGAATTCATTCCCTGCAACCAAAAGTTTTATTCTCATTTTATAAATTCGGTCTCACAACGCGATCCGTAGAGAGCGTTGTGGCCAAAAGCCGCGAAGCGAAAGCGTTGGCTCTTAGCGAAGCTAAGAAATAGCGATCCGTAGAGAGCCATAACCTTACCCACAAGTTAAGAAGGTTTTTGGAATAAGAAGGATCAAAAACGCACATTTTTCAAGTGTTCCGACAAGAATGGAGCTTTTTACTTGCAAAAAGTATGATTTTCTGATAGAGAAAAGCCTCCCGAGCCTTTCCACCTCCCGCCCCACCACCCAAAATTAGGGTGGGGCGTAAGTTTCACAGAAGATTTGTCGTAATTCCGACAGATTTATCTTGAGATCCACGTACTTGTGGGTAAGGTTATGGTAGAGAGCGTTGTGGCCAAAAGCCGCGAAGCGAAAGTTCAGAACTTTCCGTAATACGGACTGATTTCTCTGAGCGAATCCCCATCCAGAATACAAAGAAGAAGTCGATCCAATCCGATCGAAATCCCGCAAGAATTCGGAATTCCTTCTTGGAGAGCGCGTTCCAGACCGGAATCGACGGCGAACACTTCTTTACCCAGATTTTTTCTGAGATTCTGTTCGGATCGAAACCGGAAAATCTGTTCGATCGGATCGGTTAATTCTTCGAATGCGTTTCCCAATTCCAGATTTCCGTAATAGAGTTCGAAACGTTTCGCAAAACCGGATTCGATCTTGGAAAGCGCGGCCAATTCCGGCGGGTAATCGTATAAAAACGTAAAACCTTCGGGTAGATGCGCTTCCACAAGATTTAAGAATACAATAAAAAACGAATCTTCGGTTGTTCTTTTTTCCGCCGGAATTTCGCTCAGTTTGTGTTCGGCGATCACACGATCCAATTCCGCTTTGGAAATCCCGCAACCGGCGTATTTTTTAAGAGCGTCTTCGACGGAAATTCTGCGAACCTTGTTTTTATCAAAGCCGAAGGAATAAAATTCCGAATCCAGAACTTCCAAAAGTTCCGTACAAAAATCCATCAGACCTTCCAGAGAAATTCCGACCGTATAAAATTCGAGCATCAAAAACTCGGCGCTATGAAACGGACTTCCTTCCTCGCCGGAACGAAACGTATGCGTGATTTCGTAGATTCTTTCCAAACCCTTGGAAAGAATTTCCTTGAGAGAATATTCGGGAGACGTAATTAGATATCCTTGTTCCTTGCCGGAGGGAGAACGAACCATAAAAGGATCCAAATAAGGTTCCATGGAAGGAACCGCCTTCAGACAAGGAGTGTCCATTTCCAAATAATTCTTTTTCTCGAAAAACTTTCGAAGGACGGACAAGAACTTGGCTCTTCGGATTAAAATATCCTTGCTCAACTCATTCATTTGACTTTTTGTTTTCCTCTTGATTCCATTGCAAAAAAAGAATGATAAGATCCTATGAGAATTTCTCCGAGCTCATAGGCGAAATTTCCGAAAAGATCGAAATATGAATCCGATTCAGAAATACGAACGTTTTGAAATCCGAAGAAACCGCCAGTCCACGGAAGTGATTCCGCTCATCGCTTCCTTTGACGAGGTCGCTTTCGAAGAATTCAAATCCGTACTCGCGCTCATATTCTATCAATCCAACCTTCATGTGAAAATCAATCTGAGCGGAGTCAAGGTTTTGCCGCTTCCCGTAGCGATGAAACTCCTTTCCTTTGCGTTCGATCTGAGAATTAAAAATCGAACCCTTGTCATCTCGGGAGCAAGCGCCTCGTTTAAAAAATTGATCCGATTCTATAGAATGGATAGAGCCGTTCTCATCCTTTGATTGATTCTTCCGATATAATAGGGTACTATAATTTTGAGACGAATCCCCGTTTTAAAGGCGGAATTCTGAACACTCTATTATTTAGTGGGAACCTCTAAAAACTTTCGTTTCGATATTCGGATAGGCGCAAAACACTCTTCTAAAGCATTCTATAATATAGATTTTCAAAAAACGCGGGCATCCCGATAACTTTATAAAAATTTCTATTCCTTCTTCCAAGCCTGAAAGACCAGCTTGATCCCTAGGTTCCCCAAAAGTAATAAAAGGCGGGATGGGATTTCCGTTTCCTGCAACGAGGAATCCGAAAACTCCACTGAAACATACATACAAAGAGAATGTTCGATCGCAAACTCTTTCACCTTATGACGGGAAGGAAGAACCTTCTCCAAGATCTGAAGGATGTGCTCTTCCAAAGGAGCCCTTGCGTCCAACATGGAATGAAGTTGCCAGTGACCGAAGCCGAGAGGTTTTCCTTCCTTATCGGTGGCCGATATCGGAGTACTGAAATCGGGTTTGAGATCCAATTCACGCGTAACGGACTCCGAGTCGAGACCGTCTTCGTTTACCGAAAGGATCACCCAAGTGAGCGGATGCGTATGCGGATTACTCATAGTTTTTTACATACTTTCGAACTTTAATGATATTTGATATTAATTTAACACAATCCATGGTTTTATCACCGCTATCTAAGGAAAGGTGAATGTTCAAAATCGAAAATCGTTTGAATATCCGGTAAAAATATGGCGAACAAAAAAAATTCCTTTATTAACATTTCATCGGTTTTATCTGTTGCAGATAAGGTAATTTTATCCTCTAATTCTCTTACGGGAGCTTGGTAATGAAAACAATTTTAGTCATAGAAGACGATCCGGATATCGGAAATTTAATCCGAAAATCCTTGGATTCGGCGCACTACTCCACTACTTTACAAACGAGCGGAGAAGAAGGTCTCAAATTCTACAAAGCAAATCATCCTGACATGGTTATCTTAGATCTTTCCCTTCCCGACATAGATGGAATCGAAGTTTGCAGAACCGTTAGACGAAACGACGAAAATACTCCTATTTTTATCGTAACGGCAAGAAACGAAGAAATCGACAGAATTATGGGACTCGAATTGGGCGCCGACGATTACATTACAAAACCCTTTTCCGTCCGCGAGCTGAAGACTAGGGTGGATGTGTTTTTCCGCAGATGGGATAAAAAAGCGGGCATCAAACCGAACGTCGGCGCAAGTGGTGAAATCATTCGAGGCGCTTTGAAAATCGATCCGGTTCGCAGAAGAGTCACCCTCAAAGACAATATCGTAAATATCTCCAGAAAAGAATTCGATATCCTGCAACTGATGGCCGCTTCTCCCGGAAAAGTTTTTTCCAGAGAAATGATCCTGGAAGCGGTTTGGGGAATGGAATGGGACGGCTTTGAAAGAATGATCGATTCTCACGTTAAAAGGATTCGTTCCAAACTGGAAAAAAATTCCGCTCAACCCGAATGGATCGAAACGATCTGGGGAATCGGCTACCGATTTACCGACAACTACGATAACATCGTTATTCCGGACTAGAGATCGGTTTCCAAAAATTAAGTACACTTAGTTTTGAACGCAAAAAGCCCGGTTTTTAAAGCCGGGCTTTTTTTTAGTGATCCTTAGAGAACGTTATTTAACGTGAGTTCGGCTTAAAAAAGTTTGGGCGATTTCGTAGAGAGCGTTCTGCTGAGTTCCGCTTCAATCGCTTTCGCATTGGTTATACCGAACTCACGTTACACTACCGTGTTAGGGATCGAGGCGGGGTCAAGTTATTGAAAACAACGACGAATAACGTTTATCGAAATTACACAATAACTTGACCGGAGCCGAGAGCCCGGCCGCGCAGCGGCAACACCCGAAGGGTTCAATCATATTCAAACATTATAACATTCTCAACTTTTGAGTTTTCTCTCGGCTTCTCCCACGAAACGCAGATCCAAATCGGTGATCGTATTTTTGGAATGTGTGAAAATTTCCACCGTAACTTTTCGATAACCTAAGAAAATATCCGGATGATGATCCAATCCTTCGGCGACGTTCGCAAGCGCGTTCACGAATTCCACGCCGCCTAAGTAAGTGTTAAACGAAAACGTTTTGGATAAAAACGGAACGTTCTCTCGGAGCTTTACTTCCCACCCGGAAGGAATCCGTTCGCTCAGACTTTTCAGTTCCGACTCGTTCATACTAATTTATAAAACCTTTTTGAGGGTTTGTTTGATCTTTTCCGCGTCGTCCACGGCTCCGTTGGAAAGCGAACCGGCTCTCGCCATCAGATTGACCGCGCCGTCCATTCTCGCTTTGAGTTCCTCGATCTTTTGGAGTTGTTCGTTCAGGAACACGATTTTGGAATCCAACTCCATCTCTCTTCTTTCCAACAAAAGTTTAAAGTTGTCGAGCTCCTGAATTTTCTTCCGGGTTTTTTTAGCCTCGGAGTCCACGTCTTTTCTGTAATATTTTTCGAGTTCCTTCTCCGCTTGAAGATGACGTTCCCTTTCCGCTTTGAATTCTTTTTTCATCAACTTCAAAGCTTGTCTGTAGGCCCTATTGAAGATTCTTTGTTTTTGACGTCTTCTAAGACGAACCAGTTTACCGATCCAATTCATATGTTTACCCTAGTCTTAACTTTTCACGTCGAAAACCGAAACGTTCGCTCTCTTTCGATTCTAACCTTAAACGATCTAAAAATCGGCGACATTTACGCATTTTCTGAAATGAATTTTTCCATTCTTTTCATTAGACCTTAGAATTCGAGAGAAAAACCCGCTTCCAAAACGACGAAAGTGGTTGATTCCACGATGGAAAACTTGGAAAAAGAATCGAGAGGAAACAAACATGACATCTAAAACGGAAGACTTTAACGAAGAAGTGGAGTCCCTAAAAGACAAAGCGAAAAGAATTACGGGAAAAGCGCGGGAAGAATACTTGGAACACGTCTCCGACTTCAAGGAAAAAATCAAACAAATCTCCGGCGATACTTCCGAAAAGGCGAAACAAATTATTGACGAAACCGGAACCTACATCAAGGAAAATCCTCAGAAGGCGGCGTTGATCGGACTCGGTGTGGGACTTGGAATCGGCCTACTCGTCGGAATGCTCGTCCGCAGAAAATAGGATACAAATGACAAAAAAAAGAACACCGGAAAGGGAATCGTATGACAACGAATATACGAAAAAAGGAAACGATCTTAAATCGCATTTCCTCGCTTTGGTCGATTCCATTCTGGAATACTTCCAAACCTTACTCCTCTACGGGAAAAAATTCCTAATTAAACGATTTCAAACCGGAATCCAAGCCTACATTTTTTTTAAGATGGCCCTCTTCTTTCTCGTGTTCGGTTTCGTCGGTTTTTTAGGAGCCTTTTTCGTTTTCCTCCATAGAATCTCCGAAGGGGACCTTCTCCTTTCGAGCCTCGGCACCGGTGGAATGAGTTTTTTTCTTTCCATCCTCTTTCTTTGGCTCGCCGCCTCCTCTCTCAAGATCAAGGACCGTTCATGAAAGAATTTCCGGACCTGAACCCGTTCGACGGTAGCGATCGTTTTCTCGGAAAAGATCCTTCCGATATGAGTTTGGAGGAATTAAAACTCTATCTTCACATCCAGAAACTCAGAGTACGTTTGGAGTTTGAAAAATTTCAGTCTTCGATCAACTACACGGGAATGATCGTGGACGCTCTCGACAAGTTGGGTATGGGAGAATTTTTACAGTCTTTCCTGAAGGTGCCGGATAACGTGCATCCCCCGGAAAAATAAAACGGAGATCTTACATTTGAAATTCTTGAATACGCTCAACTGCTCTTCGTAAACTGTATGAATTTCGCTTTGCCGCCTCAATGTTCCAAATATTTTGTATGAAAGGCAAAAGTGCTGAATTATACTCTGGGCCTTTTTTAGCGTATGCTTTTGGAATTAGTTTCTCACGTAGTGTCATATCCGAACTACGAACCGCAAGTTCTCGCATCAAATAAAGGCTTGGTTTAAAATTAAAATTTAACTCCATACAATCCGGTCTTCTTTTATCTTTTGAACTTGTTTGAGGAATCAGATTTTCATCAATGGAAAGCCATTTAGAGAAACCTGAAACGTCTGACATTAACCAACTTTCCCCTTCATCACAAGCCACCCGAAATAGAAGATGATCCCTTAATGAATCTCCAGATAACCAATCACTCATCAAAGCCGAAGCACATAAATAATTATCCAAGTCAGTCAATAGAATCGTAGGAGTAGAAACTCGATTTAGTTTACGAGAAATATCCTTAATCTGCGAGCCGCGCGCAGGAATTCGAGCGCCTATTTCAACGTCATTTCTATAATCTTTCAGAATTCTAACGATGATTTCTTGCGTTACTAAATCTTCCCCTGCAATATCGATTTTCATCTTACTCTCAATTGCTTTGAATTTTGAGAATTTTGTGAATTTCCTTGGGAGCAATTCTGGGTATCACGGCTTCAGCCATATTAAATCCCGCACCAAGAAAAGACTTAATCTCTTCGATTTCCATCGCAAGTTTGATCTCAGTTCCTTCCACCGTCGGAATTAATACGATCGTTTCATCGCCGCTAATACCCTCGTTGCTTAGAATTTCATAACTATGAGTGGAAATAATAACCTGCCTAACCTTACCTTTTCTTCTCTGTAGCTTACTGATAAATTCAGGCAAAAGTCTTACGATAGCTGAATGAAGATACAACTCGGGTTCTTCCAACAAGAACGTTCCTTGCGTATCTAAAAGAGCCCACATAAATCCGATCAATCGCAATGTCCCATCGGAAAATTGACCTTCTCTTTGTTTGGCTCCCTTTGCACGCCAATGCTCGTAAATGGCCTCAAGATGAGGTATTCCGTTTTTATCCTTTACGAAACTGATATTGGTCAATTGAGGAACGGATTTTTGCAAAAATTCGTTGATCAATTTTAAATAAGAATTTCGAGTTCGTTCCGGCGTCTTATTCATTTTTTCGAGAAGATTTCTACCGTAAAAATCCTCTTTATTTGCGGAAAGCTGATACGAATTCGAATCTCGAATCAATTGAGGAACAATATGCAGATATTGAATTTCCTGAAAAAAATGATAAATTTCACGAAAAGTAATATTAGAATTTACTTGTTCTAGATAAGTGAATCTTAACGTCTCGGAATCCTCTTTATCGTCCGATGATTTTCTTTCTAAAATCCATTTATTTTTATCTCCGTCAAAAACTCTTTCTTCTAAAATCGAAACTTGATTTCGAACAATTCCCCCGCCGGAATGTTTAAAGGATAACAAATATTTCCATCTTGGATTATGATTCGTTGTACTTTCATCCGCGAGATGAACCTCTATCGTGACCCCTGGAATACGCCCGCCCGATAAACATCGAATTTTCGAAACGCCGTCCCTATTTTCTACGGCGAACTGTAAACCGCCGGCCTGTTTAACTATATCCCGCAAAAATCGAAAGACATCTAGAAAGTTCGACTTCCCCGATGCATTTGCACCTACCACGAAAATTCGTTCTGCAAGCCGAACCTCGGCTTCCCGAAAATTTTTCCAATTGATCAAGCGAACTTTACTGATAATCATCGTAATTCTTAATTCAAAAATCCCGTATCACAATATAAAAGAAATTAGCAAAACGATCAACGTATAAAATATTCCTCCGCAAAGTCTTTAACCGAATTTGCCGCTTACTTCGAGGTTGTTTCCGTTTCAATCGCCAAATACGTTTTTACTTCGCGGATCTGGATCGTTTCCACCCGATCCTCTCCGGCGATGATATCGGAAAGAATCACAACCTGATCTCCGTCTTCGATTCTTCCCGCCTTTTTGAGCGTATCGATCGCGAGCCGGATCGTTTTTTCCGGATCTTTGGAAAAATCGATTCGATACGGAATTACTCCGCGAGTGAGCCAGAGTTTCCGCCTAACCGTTGTCATATTGGTAAACGCGTAAATCAAAGGATAATGCGGATGAAAACCGGCCACGTTAAGCGCCGTTGTTCCCCTTCTCGTGATGACAACGATCGCGGGACATTTTAGAGAATCTGCAAGTTCCGACGCGGACCTCGCCATATACTCCTTTTTATCCTGGGGAATTTTATCCTTAACGTAATCCACTCCGCCCGTTTTCTCGACACGTTGTGCGATCTTGTCCATCATTTCCACACAACGAACCGGAAATTTTCCCGCGGCGGTTTCTCCGGACAACATGATCGCGTCCGCTTCTTCGTAAACCGCGTTCGCGACGTCGGTGACTTCCGCCCTTGTCGGAGAAGGATTATTGATCATCGATTCCAAAAGGTGTGTCGCTACGATCACCCTCTTTCCTTTGAGCGCACATTCTTTGATGATGGCTCTTTGAAGGATCGGAAGTTCTTCGATCGGAACCTCGACTCCCAAATCTCCTCTCGCCACCATCACACCGTCCGAAACGGCCACGATCTCTTTCATGTTACGAACGGCTTCTTGGTCCTCTATCTTTGCGATGACCTGCGCGTGCCCTTCGTTTTCTTCGATGATTTGTTTCAATTGATTGATGTCTTCGGCGGAACGAACGAAAGAAAGAGCGATAAAATCCACGTCCTCTTCCAAACCGAACAGGATATCCTTATGATCCTTCGGAGTGATCGACGGAAGATTGACTCGAATTCCGGGAAGATTGATGTGTTTCCTGGAACCCAATCTTCCTCCGTCGAGAACCTTACACTTGAGCGCCGAATCGTTGATCTCTTCCACGACGAGATTGATCAGTCCGTTGTCCACGGTCACAGGGTCGCCCACTTTCAAGTCCTTAACGATATCCTTATAGTTTACGAACACGGATTGTTCCTCGGATTCCTCTCCGGGAATGATATGAAAGGTGAACGTCTCGCCCACCTTTAGATCCAGATGATCCACCTGAAGATCTCCCGTTCTGATTTCGGGTCCTTGTGTATCGAGTAGAATCGCGATCGGGTTTTTCAGAACGTCCTTATTGAGAGACTTAATATTACGAATGATACTTCTATGAAAGTCGTGGTTACCGTGGGACATGTTCAACCGCGCCACGTTCATCCCCGCCTCGGCAAGCGCTTGAATCATTTTTTTATCGGCGGTTGCCGGACCGATGGTACAGATAATTTTCGTTTTTCTAAATACGGAGGATTCGTTCTTCATGTAATACCTTTATTCGGGAGAACGGGCCTTAGGACAATTCAGATTTTAGGTATGGTTTTGCGTAGAAAAGCTTCGAGAGAAATGCAAAAGTCGAATAAATCCTGATCGGGCATACTTGCTTTTTTTTGTTCGTCGATGATCGCGGAAGCCTTGTCCATCAGCCCCTTGCCGTTTTTCTTTAAATAACGTTTCGTAACGAGAATCGGAAACGTGTATTTATCTTCCTGATTTCTCACCATAAAGGAGAAAATATCGTTTTTCCCGAATTTTTTGAGGAAGTTGATCAAACCGTCCTCATTGATCTCTCCGTCCATTTCGTACAAAAGAATGTTTCGATCCGGATATTGTTGGTTCGACCAATAATCGTCCAAGATATCCAAGATTCTTTCCAGAAGTTTTGCGTTGAGAGGATCGGCGGGAACCGGAACGGAAGAGAAAGAATTTTTTTCCCGCGGAACGTTAGTTGTGGCTTGTTGTTTGCGCGCGTTTTTCTCCGCGGCGTCCTTTTCCTTCACTCTTTTTTCGGCGAGTTTGGACGCGTCTTCCTGAATCTTTTTACTCCTAGCCTCCACGACTCGTTTGTTCAACTCGATCGTATTGTGAGCGCGGATCTGTTCCACTTCCGCTTTATGAACCGTAACGTTTCCGAAAATGTTTCTCCAAAATCTCGTAAAAAAAGGAAGGTATTTGAACAAACTGGATAATTCCAACTTATCGAAAGAAGCGGCCAAATCCTTATCCTCGATCATATCCCTCACCTTCATACGATCCAAGATCCGGATTTCGGTATCGTTTCCGGTGGAGGCGAACGTTTTTTTAGCGGCTTCGACGGCGCCGGAAATCGCGAGTTTATGAAGAACGTAGTTATACAACGTGTTCTTGTCCGCAAATTCGGTATGAAGAATTTGATCGTGATTGACGACGAGAGTTCGAATATCCTCTTCGATCTGTTGGCCTCGGAAACGAAGAAAGTTCAGATCCACGATACGATTTGCGGACTTGATGTAGTCTACGATTTCGCCCAGTTTGAGTTTCTTTTCTTCTTTCTCCTTCTTATCCTTATCCTCTTCTTCAAAACGGATCAGAACAAGAAGTTCTTCCATCGCCGTCTTTTGATCTCCGTAAGCGGGACTCAGGTAAGGCATGATGGAATTGACGAGGGAACGGGTATTTTCCTTTTCTTCGTCCGTTAAAACGCCTATGGCTCCGATTTTTTGCAACTCGGGAACCAAATTTTCTATTAGAAAAATCTTATATGCTTCGATTCTCGCCAGAATTTCATCCTGGACGTTGTAATAAAACACGGAACGATTTCCGGGATTGAGCGCCTGTTCGTTTCTAAAAAAGAACAAAATCTTCTGTTCTACCAATTTTTTCAAAACGGGTTTGAGGTGGATGTTTACGGTGATTTGTTTGAGTTCCGGGTTAATGTCGAACGGATCGTTAAAAAGAGTTCCGATTTCCGTGGAAGCGTACGTGCCGGAGAGTTTATTCTCCGAAATCGCGGAATGAATTCGTTTGATAAATTCTTTCTTATTCGGAAAAACCCTATTTTCCTTAACCCAACGCTGAATGGAAGCGAACGTGATTTGATTTACGCTGTCAACGTATCGATGACTAGTCGAAGTGTCCGCGGGTTGCGGTCTTGCAAACACCGGATTCATTTTGAGACTCGACTCGATCCTTCCGTCGGATGCGTCTCCGGTCGGATTAAAATCCACCATGCAGATCTTTTTTACGATGGGAGGATTGTATTTCGTACAAAGGTCTTTCAGAAACTGAGAAACCTTATCCTTATCAAGATCCAGTTCCCTTGCCAATTGATCGACGTTGGGCAAAATTCTATTGGCTAAAAATTTATCCGTCCAATCGCCGATAACGAGCAAAAGTTTATGAATTTTCTTGTACTGAAAATCGTTCCTGGCTTCAAGCGCCTGAGTCAATTGTAATGCGGTATTATAATCCGCTACTTTGAGTTCACGGGATTGAGGCTCCAACATGGAATGACATTATCATACGAGGAAATCCTTTTTGTAAAGAAGTTCTGCATTTAATAAAGCAGCTCCCGCCGCGCCTCGAATCGTATTGTGACTTAAGACGACATATTTCCAATCGAAAACCGGATCCGGTCTGAGACGACCTATTACCGTAGTCATTCCTTTGCCTGTATCCAGATCCAATCTAGGTTGCGGCCTGTCTTCTTCTTCCCTATAAAAGATCGGAGGATAAGGCGCCAAAGGAAGGCCTAACGTCTGAGGTTCGCCTGAAAATTCTTTCCAAGAGGAAAGGATTTCTTCTCGGGAAGGTTTCTTTTTGAACTTTACGGAAACACAAACCGTATGACCGTCGAAAACCGGAACACGATTGCAATGCGCCGAAATCGAAAAATCGGCGTGTAGAATTTTACCGTTTTCCACTTTACCGAGACATTTCAGAGGTTCGATCTCCGCCTTTTCCTCTTCTCCTCCGATATGCGGAACCACGTTTCCTAAAATATCCATCGTAGGAACACCCGGATAACCCGCGCCGCTGATCGCCTGCATGGAAAAGAGCATAACGGATTCGATTCCGAAACGATCCAAAAGAGGTTTGAGCGAAATCGTAACTCCCATAATCGTACAGTTCGAGTTGGTGATAATCTTACCTTTTGTTTTTTGAGAAGTTAAAACATCCAGATGGGAAGAATTCACTTCCGCGGAAAGAAGAGGAACCGTCGGATCCATTCTATGATTTTTAGAATTCGAAATGATATGAATACCGGCGTTCGCGTAATTCGTTTCCACTTCACCGGCGACGCTCGAGTCTAAACCGGAAAATGCTAATGCGACATCCTTTGTTTTTACAGGGTCCGGAGTTGTGATTACGATGTTCTTAGCGTAAGCGGGGATATCGGAAGAGATCTTCCATCTCGTCTTCATCACATCGCCGTAGGTTTTACCCGCGCTGTTCTCGGAAGCGCAGAGATGTGTAACCTCGAAGTAAGGATGATTCTCCAGCAATTGAATGAATCGCTGACCTACGGAACCGGTGGCGCCTAAAACGGCAACTTTGACCCTGCTCATAATTTAAATTAAACGGAAAAAACCCGCCCTCACGATTTGTGTTATTCGACCGAATACGGTTTGTTTATCAAGGTTTTAGAGGATTACGCCTTTGTCTTTCAGAAATTTTGACGAATTCCTCCGCATAAATCGAACTCATTTTCATCATACCCGGAAAAGTAAAATGATGATAGTCGCTGAAGTCCTGCATGGAAAGAGAATTTTTCAAATCGCTGAACGTAACCCCGTCTCCGGAAAGACCTTCCAAAAACAAAAGATGATCCCGGTACCAATTCGAGTTCCCGTACCAATCCAAACTGATCGGGTTTTCGGGATTGTTTACGATCCAGAGCGGGATTTTCTTTTCTTTTAAAAATCCGGTGAACTTTTCCAGATATTGAAAGTGAAGGACGGGAACAAATTTCTCGTCGCGAATTCTGAGTTTAGCGTCCTTAAGGGCGATTAAGTACCCGATCCCGGGACGCAGTGGATAATCGTCAAGCAGCCGAAAGTTAAAGTATTTAGAATATTCCAAATCGCTCATATCCATGTAACGAAGGTCTTCGAGCCTCTCCTCCCTCGTGTATTGCATACCGTTTCTCGGAACGTCCGTGCCGAAAGTCTGCTGCAATCGAACTCCGAGCCGGTCGTAATTCCAGTCCTTATTTTCCCCTTCCGCGTAATAGGGAATCCAGGTGTTGGAAAGTTCGGCGGCGATCGGTGACTCCGGATTTCCCAAAACGAAAGTTCCTTCCAAAAGAATTTTCTTCCAACCGGGTTCCGAAAAGGAAAACGTCCGAATCCTATTCTCTTTTTGGAATGTGATTTTAAGCGGTCCGGAAGAAAGAATTTCAGGTACGATCTGAACCAGAAAACCGTCCTTTTTCATTTCTTCCGTGAGCATAAAGGAGAACTTTTTTCCGGTCCAACCCAAAGAAGTCACTCGTTCCGGAATTTGTACGCCGTTATATCCGTGATAACTCGTGTTTCTTCCGTAACGATGATCGTAAAGAGATCTGAGATTCTTCCCAAAGACGTCCTTATATCGATAAAATCCGAAAAGATAGGCGGATATATATTCGCTCGTCCTCGCAAACCCTAGTTCGGAAAAAAACTCAAACGCGGTTTCCAAAGGAAATATAAAACGGGATTGAGGAGCCTCGAAAAAATCAAGCGCGTCCAAAAGAAGAATTTCCGGATCGATCGTTTCGTTTTTGTGGGAAGGATTCAAAGAATACGCACGATGTAATCTCCAATCGATAAAGTTGATCGGAAAAACGACAAAGTCGGGCTGCAGCTCCGCGATCTTTTTGCGGCAGAGCCAGGCGTCCAAAGGAGTCATTCCCGCATAGGAAAGAAATTCCACTTCCACGTTCTTTCCGGTTCTATCGAAAATTTCATTACGAAAGGATTCACGATCGAAAGAATAATGAGCGATGCTCGAACCCACGATCAGAATTCTAGGATGAAGTTTTTGTTTTTCCTTCAGCGCGAAGTATTCGTATAAAAAATTATAGAAGTGATTGGAGCTCCAAGGAGATTCGTTCGGAACCTTCCAAATCAAAACACGAAAGAAAAAAAAATCCAATCCGCACAAGATCAAGATCCCGAAGATCAAAAGAAGTCCGTTATTCATCCCGGCGATTTTAGGATTTACGTTTTCAGTTTGATTCAAAGTATAACGTCCTTTTTTCAAATGATTCCGAAGCTACAAATTCTTAGAATCGAAACCTCGTGTCCAGGAACTTCTTTTTAGCTTTACCCTTGACTCGAGTCGGTACAAAAAGGGAACGGGAACGATGCCGCTTTACGAAACAAGCTCGACCTCTTGACAAAATGTTGAAATACTCTCTCAGTCTGATCTTATTTTTTGTTTCCCTATTCTTTTCTATCGCTTTCAGTCCCGAAGAAATTTATCTCAACTCCGACATTCTTTATCTTCCAACTCTTGCCTTGGATGTGTTCGCGGACGAAGGAAATTTTCTTTCCTGGTCCTTCACTCCTTCTCCTTATTTTTTTCCGGACTTTCCGATCCTTTCCTTTCTTTTTTTAATTTTTGAAAACGCACAAAAGGCTCTGATTTGTTTTGCGTTTTTACAAACCATCGTGTGCGCCGTTTTGATGGAACGTTTCTGGATTTTTACAAGGGAAGAAAAAAAATCGAAAAGCCTTTCCGTAAAGGAAAAAAGGCTCGTGAAATCCTGGGTTTTACTTCTGATTTCGTTCCTGCTTTTGGCGGCGAAAAATTTTCAGACCCTTTATATCTTATTTCTGCCTTCCATCCATACGAGCGCGTTTTTGGTAACGTTGTATGTCTGGCCCCTCATCCATAAAACATTCCAAAAACGTAAAGTATGGTTTTTATCCGTTTGGATCGTTTTCACCGTCGCATCCGATCGAATCCTGTTCGTAGAGTTGATCGTTCCCGGAATTTTGGCGGGGTTCGTACAGTTGTCCAAGGACGGGTTCTTATTTCCCGATCAAACGAAAGTCGATTCGAAATGGAAACGTTTTTTACCGGAAAGTTCCAAAATTCTATTGGTCTGTGGAATTGCGGGCTTGATCCTACACGCCATTCTCAAATCCTTTTTGTTCATCGAAAGGCCGGGAAAAATTTCGGCGAATCTTTCATTGGCTCAAGCGGTAAAAGACGGAGCACGTTATATTACCGAAGTTCGGGTTTGGGTTCTTTCCGGATTTAAAGAAAACGTTCCCGTTTCCGCAATTTTCATTTTGATTCTGACAATCTCTCTGATTTTTAGTTTGGGAAGAATTCGAAAAACGAAATCGACTGCGTTTTTATTTTTCTTTTTTTCGATTCTTACTTTTGTCCCGATCCTTACCGGATCTTATATCGACGAGTACAGTCTACGTTATGCGTCACCGGCCTTGATTGCCGCTCCGTTCTTCCTTCTTTTTGTGGCCGGATTTCCAAAACGAACTTTGACGCTTGCGATTTTTCTTTTATTCCTTTTGCTCCTGTTCATAGGACAAAAAACGCCCGAAAACGTCGAAAATGCTTTTTTTCGGCTTTTCCGGACGATACCACAGGAAGCCCGATGTGTGGACGAAATTTCCCAAAAAACGCCTATATCGCTCGTCGTTTCCGACTTTTGGACCGCAAAAAGAATCCGAGTCTTTTCCAAAAAGAGAATTCCGTCGATCCACGTCGCGTATGGAACATTAGAAGGTTCTCATACGATTTCAAACCGAGAATGGTATCTCAAAAATTATCCCGGAACCGTCGCGGTTTTTACACGGGGTTTAGGAGAGGACCGTATCGGGGAAATATACGGAACGCCGTCCGGCAAAACGCGATGCGGAGAATCAAATATTTATTTCTACGAAGATTCCCGTAAAATCCTGGAAAAATTGCGCAAACCCTTTCAAAAAACGAAATAAAGAAACGGTTTTGTTTCCACGGTTAAAACCACACCTACGATAAAACCCAGAGCGCTCAAAAAAGCAAAAAGACTCCAGTGAAGGTTCTCCCTGAAACGGGAAAAAACTCCGGAAGATTCCTCCTTTTTCCCGATCCAAGTAGCCAGGATCATAAAAAAAAGAATCGTTAAAAAATGGCTCCGCATCGTATAAGTCGGTTGGGTCCCGTCACGAAACGAAAACAAGGCGCTTAAAAGTTCGATCGAACCCGAAAAAGTTTTTGAACGAAAAAAAATCCAAATCAAACAAATACAAAGAATTACGAAAATCTGATATAGAAATTTCAATCCTCGATTTAACCCTCGTTCCTTCCCGGAAAAACTCGTTGAATCCGAAAAACATCTTTCCAAAGCCAAAAAAATTCCGTGTATAAAACCCCAGATCACAAAGTTCCAACTCGCTCCGTGCCAAAGCCCGCCGAGAAACATCGTAATCAAAAGGTTTCGGTAGGTGATAAGACCGTTAATCCGATTTCCACCAAGAGGAATGTAAAGATAATCCCTCAGCCAACCGGAAAGAGAGATATGCCATCTTCTCCAAAAATCGGAGAAACTCGTAGCCGTATAAGGAAGCCTGAAATTCTCGGGTAAACGAATTCCCAGAAGAAGCGCGGAACCGATCGCTATATCCGTATAACCCGAAAAATCGCAATAAATCTGAATCGAATAAGAAATGACTCCCATCCACGCAAAAAGAGTCGAAACGGATTCCGGAAATTGATAAGCGAAATCGGAAATCACGGAAATTCGGTCCGCGATCACGGCCTTCTTCACAAAACCCAAAAGAATCAGCCAAATTCCTTCCCGAAGAGGAACGTTTTCCCAGTGAAACATATTCCGCAACGCTGGCAAAAGGATTCTCGCGGAAACGATCGGTCCCGCGACTAACTGCGGAAAAAAAGACAGGAATAGTGCGTAATGGAAAAAATTTTTTTCCGGTTGAATTCGCTCTCTATAAACATCGATCGAATAACTGAGCGATTGAAACGTATAAAACGAAATTCCGACCGGCAAAATCACCTTCAATGTCGGCGCTGAAATTTGCCAACCGAGAGAATGAAACAAAGCCAAAAACGAATCCGCAAAAAAATGAAAGTATTTAAAGAATCCGAGAACGGAGAGATTCCCCAATAACGAGAGAAAGAGAAGAGCTCTTCTTTTTGGAAGGTTTTTTTGTAAACCCAAAGCTCTTCCGACAGAATAATCCAAAGCCGTAGTAAAAAGGATCAAAACACCGAAACGATAGTCCCAGGAAAGATAGAAAAAATAACTGACCGAAAGTAAAAAATAGAGAACAAAAGATTGTTTCTTTGGATAAATCGCCGTTAAAGTCCATCGAACGCACCAGACGATTACAAAAAAAAGAAAGTATTGCGGAGTCGTAAAATTCATTAAGAGTTTGTCCTAAAACCTGAAAATGTGGGAACTCCTGCGTTTTTAAACGACTAGAAAAATTACGGAAAAGCCGAAAATCGTCAAAGAAACGGTTTCTGTGGGAACTCCTGCAAATTTTCCTCAGGTTTTGGGACAAACTCTTAATCGAAATTGTGTCCGAATCCAGAATTCCGGTAAAACGGAAATCCTCCAGCCGTTTTTCAATTCAACGAGTCCCTCAAATAGAAAAGAATCCGAGATCTATAGGGCAAAATGTCCAGCATTTATAGTTTTGTATTGGGATGAATTACTCACTTTACTACTACTGATCTCTATAAAATTGAGTACCGTCAATTTTCATCGCTAAACACTGTTTCAACACAAAACATTGGGTATTTTATTATATAGCTATGAGCAAGTGCATATAGGAATTTGCTGTTAGACGACTGTAAATCTCTATACTATAATCAGGTTACTTGATGAACAAAATCAGGAGTAAAACGGAGGAGTTCCCACATTTTCAGGTTTTAAGGCAGGTTCTAAATTCTTATGGGCTTGTCATTTTAGGAAAAAATGGAAGGATTCAAAATAGTGCTAATAATCCTTTAAATAGAGAAGCAAAACAATCACTATCCGCCGATTTTACGGCATTGAAAAAAATACACCAAGATTACTTAGCTTAAACCTCTAAAATTGGACTCGATGTAGTATGAATTTTCCAAACACCTTCACCAAAGTCAGTTTCAGAAACGATTTTGAATGGAAACTACTATTAACATGATTTCGGCCTAAGAAAGATTGGGTGAATAGGAAACTTGGTGTAACGACTCCTGGGCTGGGCGTCGTCGATCCATAAAAAGGCGCTACTGAGTTGATCACCGTAGCAAGTTGTTGCAAACTTCATAGTAAAAATGGCTTCAATTTGAGCGATTCTTAAGAGAAAAAACTCAACAGAATATTGAAAATTCACATTCGGAATTTCTGCTACTATCACTCTCACATTTATTATATTGAACTAACGTTATTAGGAAAGTAACCTAAAATTTATTGAGATGAATTCATCTTCATTTTACAGCAAATTTTCAATCATAAATTAATCATTTTATTTAATCTAAAATATATGATTAATAGTAATCTTTTTAATTTAGTATTGTTATTCCTTAAAAACCAACATACGTTTATAAACACTGATTAGTTATTTTAAGCACTGCAATTCAACCCAAACGCAACTAGGCGAAAAGTAACAATCGGTCACAAATTACAGGCTCGCATGAGCTCCGAAAAATAGGGATGCTAAATGCTTGTGTTATACTTTAAAATACCCGTCCTTAACTACGAAAACGTGGGAACTCCTGCGGAAGTTATGAAATTTAGAGGCTTGTACTGAAACTTGCATTCTCTCGAAGCTTTGTCCATGGGAGGCGATCTATCCAACAAATGTAAGTTTTACGCAGGGAGGTAGGCCTGTCGCTATAGATTATTTTTAAGCAAAATAAATTACATAGGGTCACGCAAATGCAAATTCGAGAAAGTTGTACGACAATTTTGATCATATTAAATTCAAATTAATGGATTAAATATGATCAAAATTAAACTATCCACTTATTTTTAACCCCGCAATTTGGACAAATTGCTGAAATTTCAGCTTTTACTCTTCGTCCTTTTGGAGTTTCTACTTTTCCAATTGCAATAAATTCAAAATCGGCACCTTCCGGGACATAATGACCCGCTCCGTATTTTGCAGAGCCCTCTATCATATAAGAACAGGCGTGGCACTTAACCCGCAATTTAATTACTTCAGCCATAATGTTAATCCTATTCTTGAGGTTGAGACAAGTTTCGCAATTCTTTTCCTGCCATTTTTACGTTAGCAAGAATTCTTCCTGCACATGACAAAGTGGCATAACCAGCGCTGTGGTCGTAATTTTCGGATTCAAATCCCTACGCTGTTTGGGCTTTTTTTCCGTCACCAAACCCCGCAGTTTTCTTTTGCCTTCTGCCCTAATTTCGGCAGAAGCGAAATGCTTTCTATAGATTTATGCCTTTTTGAAGAGTGACCCATTAAGGCGGAAGGCTCGATTTTAGCACTATTGAGCAACGGATCTGCAATATAAGATTCGAATCTGGATAAACGAAGAATGGTATGACTAAAAAAGTTTGAGGTTACGGAAAAGTTTTGAACAATTTGTTTTTGTATTGACCAATTTTAATCATTTCTTTCGGAGAGCGATAAATTACCCAAAGCAGGCCTCGCCTTGAATGAGAATACAAGCAGAAAAGAATTGGCGTTCGGAATTTACTTGAAAGCGGCCAAACAATTTCAAGAAAAGACGTCGATATACAAACATGCCTAAAATTGAGCATTTATTTATTTGCCGACAATTTGCCTAAGCCCTCTCGGAATGCCGCCTACTGCCCGATTCAGGTCGTCCGTTGACAACTTATCGGCACTTAAGAATTTTATCTTTTTTCCTGTCTAACCCACAGGAAAATTTTAACGTTTTGAGGCTTTTTTGGCTGTTTCTTTCTTAGGAGGTGTTTTTACAGAATCACCAATTGGGAGAGCTTGTTTTTCCGAAGATTTTGAGTTAGCTGGCGTATCAAAATTCGTATCAATCCCCTGCTTTTTATTTCTTTTTACCATGTATATAAAATGTCGGATGTACTGACCATAAGGTTCAGGTAACGTTTTTGGGTCAAAATCCAGCGGGTTATCGAGAAGTGATTTTACAACTACTTGGCTTAAGTCTTCTTTGCTAGTCATCATGATCGTTTCGAGGCGCCTACAAATCTCGTAATCGTTGATTTCAAGAGACATCTTTTTCATTGCGTTCAGCAATTTTTGAAAAGAAGATCGTTTCACTTTGGAAGCCATGAACAAAGATTTTCAACCGCGGGCTGAAAAACAAACAAAATTAGAATTTTATCCAACGACGAATTCTCTCTACAGAAGAATCGATTGAAATAACGTGAGTTCGGTTTAAACCGATGCGAAAGCGATTGAAGCGAGATCAACAAATTGGAATGACGAAAGAAAACCGTTTTTCGAGTGATCGATCAATTTGTTGATCAGAGCAGAAAGCGCGGTCCGGCCTTCCCAAGGCCGGATTCGCCCAAACTTTCTCCACGAATTATCGAATTCATGTTAAATAGAAAGGGCAACTTTTGAATTCCAACCATTTCTACGATTTCAATTGTTTTTAACGATGTTGATTTACTTCCCAGTTTACTACGTAGCCAAAAGAGAATTCCATTCGTCGTTTTTCCCGGGTTGAGTAAATTGACACCGCTCACCCGAAGACCAGGTAAAATCTCTTTCCCCTTATTCTTCCCCGTGCCTACCACACCGGCAATGATCCCTTTTTCGAGATTTTTTGTTAACGCGGACCGGAGTTCCGACCTTCTCACAGAATTTGGGATGGAATAAGGATGAGATTCTTTCCAATTTTGCGAGAATCGGCTTATCGGAATCGGCTCTATTCTTTCCTTTAAATTTACGACCCATTCCATTTGTTGAAAATGATTATCGAAAAATACCGACAACAAATAGGAATCCGAGCCAAACAAAAATGATAACGATAGAACCAAAAGACTGATCCTGTCGGAAGTTAAACTCCGACTTACAATAGAGTCATTTTTCACTTTCAGAACTTCAAAATTTTCCGGAGATGAAACGGGATTTGTTTTTATTAGAATCGATTTTTGGATTCGAGAAGGAAAATCTTGTGAAACTACCAAGGAAGATAAAAAGGCGCCAGGATTTAAATTGGAATTTTGAAAATTAAAATTAGAATGCGGATCGTGAAAAGTTATAACGAAATCCCGTAACTCAAAAGATAAAACTTTTTTTCGAATCGAATCCGTTCGATGAGTTTTTGTTCCGACAACCGCCTTCGAATCTAAAACAAAAAAATCGTCCTGGTCCAAAATCGAAACGTTATCAAAAACAGGAATCGACAAAACTCGATCTACTTCAGTTTGATGAACTATAATTTCCGAAACTTCTAAAACTTCATTTTCAGAAGCCGACAACGCATCGAGACCACCGAATATCAAAAATCCAGTAAGCAAAAATCGTGCCAAAAATGTTGTCTCAGTTCGAAAATACATAGCAATTTTCTATAATTTGTCTGTTTTTCAAGAAAATGGAAGCTTTTTTTCTACTTTCCGGAGTTTTTTAGGAGAATTTTCAAGCGCTCTTACGAAAAAGCCGCTTCACTCTCAACTTCCATTCCCAGAGAATAATCCCTTTTTCTTCCTCTTCGGCCCGGTCTTGCTCTTTTTCAAGCAGCGCATAACACATACTCGCGATCTCTGGGCCAAAGTTTTTTTCGAGCTCTACTTCAAACTCGTGAATTTTCATCTCAAGAATCAACTCCGCGAGACGAAAACCCTCATCTAAGTTGAGAAGTTTTTGTTTGACTTGTTTCAATTCGTCTTTTTCAAACTCGTTTCGAATCATAACCGCAAAAAAAGTTCGAATAAAGGAAACCTCTTCCGGTTTTAACTGAAAATCCAGAAGGAGTTGTTTTACTTTTTCAAGATCCATTCTTCTCAAATGAATCCGAGCCAAAAAGACCGGATTTCCGGAATGAATATTTAAATTTCCGGAATCCATAATGTCGGCGGCTCGCACTTTATTGAAATCTACAATTCCGGATTCCTTACCCTGGTTCGTTTCGACTGGAGCCTCGACGGGTTTATGAGCGACCACTTTTTTACGAACGATCAACATATTCAGGGACGGAAACCGAATTTTCAAAGTGATTAAATCTTGGCGAGGATAGGATTCGTCTAAAACCAGATGATGCATTTCCACACCCTCTTCTCTGGACCGAATTAAATCTTCGCTGTTTTGAAAATGATATACAACTACCGGAAGAACGTCACAATCACTTCCACTGTTCAAAAAAATAGTCCGAACTTCATTTCCCGAATTGGAATGCTGATAAGGAATAACGAGTTTGCCTTGTTTTACGTTTACGAAACTCAATTCGCCGAGACGAAAATGAGAAAGATTAAATTGCGATCCCAAAAAAACGATTCTAGGAACTGCAACGACGATCGAATTATTTTTCGAACCTCTAGGAACCTCGGGCCCTTTCTGGGTGAAAACGACATACGTCATTTTTGCGAGACGGACTTTTACTAAAAATCCGCTGGGAGTTTTTCGTTCTTCGTAAAGAGAATCAAGATCCACTTTTAACCAATCTCCAATTGTTTGAGTTTATACTGCAAAGATCCCCTGGAAATTCCAAGGGCACGGGCCATTCGAATCTGATTCCCACCGAACAATTTTTGAGCCAGAAGAATTTTCTGCCTCTCCACCGCCTCCACCGCCCTTCGGAGATCAAGATCCTCAGAATCTGGAATTGTCAAAATCCGATCCCGGATTTTTTTCCGGTCCGGAATTCCGATCTCCGAACCGGAAGAACTCAAAATAGATTCATCTAAAAGATTGCGCAAGCCGGAAAGATTATTCTCAAAATTCATTTTTAGAATCTTTTGTAGATTTTCTTCCGACAAACGGAGATCCTCGCGACCTATGGACTCTTTCAAATCATCCAAAATCAGTCTAATTAAAGAATTTTTTTGAGAAGAATTAAGCATATCTAAACTAGGAATAACAATCGTTCTTTGGAGGAGAAATTCTCGAAACGGCCTGAAAATTTCGTTCGGCTCTACTCCCTCAGTTTCCGTAAAAACTAGACGAAAATCTCCGGAGCCCTCGGAAAGAATTTTGAAAAAGAACTTTTGCTGAACTGAAGTGAATTTTTCCGCACCCTCGATCAAAATCGTGCCTGAATCGGTCATCCGAATCCACTCGTCCAAAGACTTCTCTAATTTAGAGATCTGCTCGGGCAAAAAACCAATAACTAAAATCCCTTTTTCGGGGCTCAAATTTCGATGCAGCCATTTACCTAAGGTTTTTTTTCCGGAACCGGCAGGACCGGAAATTCGGACCCAAGAATTTTTACCAATGAGCCAATCCGATAAAGATTGAACGCCACAAATTTCGGCCAAAAATTCTCCAATGCCTTCCTTTTTAAAGGAATCGACGCGAGCTGAAGAAGAATGAGCCTGTAAAACGGCAAAACCAGGACGGGGATTTTCCGAGATTTTCTTTGTGAGCAAGGTCCAAAGTGCAAGGATTGCGTCGGAAGGTTTTACCAAAAATTCTACCAGAAAAAACCCTTCCAAAAAAGAGTCCCCTCGAATCCCGCCGACCAAACAACCGATGGCCTCCGGATGAAAAAGATCAGATTCGATGGAGGAAAACCAAAGGGGAGAAAAATCGGAATTAAGAAAAAGTTTGTCTAAATTTCCGGTAGCCCTAGATAAAAAGGAATAGAAAAAGCCGTCTTCGTCATAACCGAAATTAGCAACCTCTTCTAAGGTTTCACCTCGGTCAAAACTCAAAGTTAAAACACCACAGACTCCGTTAGAAATACGAACCCACTCCTCCAGAGCATTTGAAAAAGCGTCCCTTTTGAATTTAAGGGAAGGCTGCTCAGTAAAAAAAAGATTCAATAAAGAGGGATGCACAAAAGAAAGATGTTTAAAATTAAGCATCCTGTCAACCAAGTACAGATGTGGATGTCGGACGTCCGACAGTAATCTTTGGTCGGGACAATTTTTCAGGAAAAAATAACAATTTTGGATAAATGATTGAAGATAGGAAACCTTCGCTCTATCTGGGAACGAGATCAAAAGTAAACAATCTCGTTTGATTTTTGAATGCAAAATTTCCACGAATCAAAATCCGGTATAGATAAGGATTCAATGTCGGATGTCCGACAATAGAGTATAAGGTAGAATTCATGATAGTTGTATCCATAGCAAACCAAAAAGGCGGAGAAGGGAAAACGACGACTTCTCTCAATTTATCCATGGGGCTTGCGCGAAGAGGGAAAAAAACCCTACTCGTTGACATAGATCCTCAGGCAAATTCCACCGGCATTTTTACGAATCCGGAAAGCGTAGAGAAGTCGATGCATGGAGTTTTCAACTCGAGAATGACGATCAAAGAAATCATGATAGAGACGAGACAAACCGATCTATTTTTGGCTCCTTCTAAAATGAACCTTGCAGAAGTGGAAACTCTCTCCGGAAGCTCCGTAGATGCGCCTTATATCCTAAGAGATTCACTCCAAGGAGTTGATGGAATCGACTTTTGCATCATCGACTGCCCGCCCAGCTTGTCTATCTTTACGATCAATGCGCTCGTCGGATCCAACTATGTGATCATTCCTCTTCAGGCTGAAAAATTTTCCGTAGATGGAATCGTAGGACTTCAGCAAACGATAACAAGTATCAAAAAAAGAATCAACCCAAACCTCGAAATCTTAGGCGCCTTAGTAACACAACTCAAACCCCAGACTCTTTTGACAAAAACCATCATACCTGTTTTAACAAAATACTTCCGCATCTTCGAAACAAGCATCTCCGACGGGGTTGCAGTTGGAGAATCTCACCTTGCTAAAAAATCCGTATTCGAATACAACAAAACCAGCAAACAGGCTCAAGAATATGAAGGGTTTATAGAGGAGTTTTTGAATGAGCTCAAAAAGTAAACGACTTGGCTCTCTCGCCGATGTTTTCCAGGCTGAAAAATTAGAAGGAACCGTTAGGAAAATTCGACTCGATAAAATTCTCCCGTCGGAAAACCAGCCCAGGCAGGATCGAAAAAAAGGAGTTGAGGATCTCGCAAGAAGTTTAGAAAAAGACGGACTTCTTCAGTCCATCATTGTCACAAAACAAAATCCCGAAGACGAAAACTATAGAATTGTAGCCGGAGAAAGAAGATACCACGCTGCAAAACAGCTCGGATGGACGGAAATAGAATGTAAAATTTTAGACCGGGACGAAAAAGAAACCTTTCGACTCGCAATCATAGAAAACCTTCAAAGAGAAAACTTATCCCCTTATGAAGAAGTGGAAGCAATGTCGCACTTAAAGACGAGCTTCAAATATACGGATCAAGAGTTAGGAAATCTTTTTGGAAAAAGCAGAAGCTACATGACGGAACTTCTCGGAATCTCAGGTCTGAGTAAAGAAGAACTAAGGTCCTGTAAAGAGGCAGGTGTCGAAAGTAAAAATCTATTAATCCAAGCCGTCTCCGCATCGCGAAAAGGAACCTTTTCTGAATTCTTAAATTTGTTCCAGACGGGCACACTCAAAACCGTAAAAGACGCAAAATCTTTTAACCGGGAAGAAGAAAACTTATTTACCCCTAAAATTACTGGTATCATCAACCCGAAAATTCCAAATTCGAAATCAACGGAATATAAGATTACAAAAAAACAAGGTTTGATCCAGATCAGTTCCGACAACGAAGCGCTGTTAGTCGAAATTTTAAAACTGATCAAAAAAGAAATTCGTAAAAAATTCGAATCCATATAATTTTTCCATATGTCGCTTAATAATTTTATTAAGCGACATTTAAAAAGTACAAACATGTACTTAGCAAAAGAAATTTTCAAAAACAATGGGAAGAAGTTCAATTGGATTGACAAACCCTGAGCTGGATTGTTTAATGTGACATAATATAGTAAACGGAAATATAGTACTCAGCTCAAATCATAAAGGATTGAGGCCGAAGGCATATTATCTGATCCGGACGAAAAAAATCCCCTGGCTAACCAGGGGCCGGATTCTCCCGAGGGAATGTTGTTGGATGAGACATAATGATACTTATGTCGGATAATGTCAACTCTCTTCGGAATTTTTGCTTAAAATTAATGTACTTTCCTAAAAGGAGGGTCCCGAAAGAAAAATGGGTGAGCATTATCCCTACATCAAGTTCTTCGCAGATATCATCGAATCGGGTGTCTGGGCCAACCTTTCTTCGGCCGCAAAAACGCTCTACCTCGTGCTGCTTAAATTTAGTGATCAGCACTTTAAGCCCGTATGGCCTAGTACGGAAATGCTACTAAAACTAACAGGTTTTAAAACTAAAAAATCAATCATACAAGGAAAAAGGGACTTGATCCAAGCGGGCTTGCTTCAAGTCACACCGGGAACGGGACATACGAGCTCCCGGTATTATTTTTGCTTCAACTACCAAGGATCCAAAATTCCACCGCAGGGGTATATTTTTGGACACCCTGGAGGTGGAGAAACGGGCATCCCGGGGGTGTCGGGAGGGCGACCTCAGGGGTCTGGAGAAGGAGCCCCAAACCATATAAATATAACCATTACCAATAATCAAAACCAAGAACTAGAAAAGAAAAAAGCGCACTTAAATATAAAAGGTTTAGAAGAAAAATACGGCACGTCAATTGTGTCCGAAGCTCTTACCATCGCCAAAGTAAGAGGAATGGAAGCAAATTTAAGATATGTGCAAGGAATCTGTAAAAATCTAATACGCACAAACGTGCCGGAATTTAATCAAAGCGAGAAAGACACATTTCTAAAAGACAATACTTGGAAAGGATTTCTGCTTTGGACAAAAGACCGATTGACTCGATCGAGTATCGAACAATTGGAAAGAGTTAAGGTAGAGCCGGACGGGAGGACACTTTGTGTTTTGGATCCGGTACCAGAGTCCTTGCGAATGATCATAGCAAAGTACTTCACAGAGGAAATCCGTCCTCCGATATTGGTTATATTTTCCCCAAAAAACGAAGAAAACCGAACTACATCCGTAAAATATTAAAAAAAGAGAACCAGGACAAATCTTGAATGAACTCTGAATCAATTCGAATCAGCCACCCCGATTTGATCAAAATCCGCGAAATCAAATCTACGGGAACATACGATTTAAAGGAAGGAAAATTACTCCGATATTCCGAAACCAAAAGCTCGCCGGGAATTTCAGCACTCACACTCCACTTTGAAGATATTTCCAGCCTCAATCAAATTCGACTTTATTCGAATTCACAAGAAGCGGCCTTTTTCCCGGAAACCTTTCGATTTGAGATTTCCATGGACGGAATCGTTTGGGAGCCGATTTTACAAGAGACCGGATTTAAGCGTTTGAATCAAAAAACGGGACAATGGAATTTCTCTTTGGTTCAGGCAAAATTTTTGAAATTGATCGGCCAAGTGTCGGAGAAAGACGGCTCCGGAAAATATAAAATTTCTTTAGGTCAACTAGAGGTCGGAATTTCAGGAATTGTTAAGATCGAGGTGAGCACGGAACAGGATCGTTTTTGGGTGAAAGAAAATTTGATCGACCAACGACCCGACTATGGTTGGTCATCTAAGGAAGTTTCAAAACCCGGAGAAGAATTCTTTCTAATCGATTTGGGATCCATCAGTCGCGTGAATGAGTTGCGACTTTTGACTCCGAAACTCGAACCGACCTTTTTTCCGGAAAGTTTTACCGTTTATTACAGCGAAGACGATTTATCCTGGAATCAATTGTTGGAAGAGAATCAATTTTTATCCGAACCGGGCGTTTGGTATCAGTGGAGATTTTTGCCGACAAACGTGCGTTATCTGAAGCTCGTCGCTCGTCAAAAAGAGAAAAAAAATCAGGAATTCTATCAATCAAAGATCGTAGAGTTGGAATTGTATGCGACTCCGCATTTGAGCGATTTGACGAATAAGCCGACTGCTGACCCCCTTCCCTATGCGACGGTTTTAAGATCTGGGCTGGTGCGATTATCCGTGGACGGAGAAAATTCGGAAGGGGTCGCTGTTCAATCCAACGATCGACGACTCAGAGACGCATCTACCGAATACAAAGGAATTGTGGAGCTCGCCGGAGACGGAGAAGAAAAAGAAGGAGTTGTCGTCCAGGGAAACGATAAACGCCTAAAACATGCGACGGAACTCGCCCACGGACTCGTTCGCCTGGCATCCAATGGCGAAAATCGGGCAGAACGAGCGGTCCAGGGAAACGATGACCGTTTGCGAACAGCTACGGTGTCAAGCCACGGAATTGTGGAACTCGCCGAGAATGGAGAAACAAAAGAAGGCGTAGTCGTTCAAGGAAACGACGAACGATTGAAAATTGCCACGACGAAAAAATACGGGCTTGCGATTCTTTCCGAGCCGGGCGCATCCGAACCGGGAAAGGCCGTAACCGCAGACGACCCTCGGATCAAAAAAGCAAATACGGAATTTCCCGGAATCGTTCGTTTTGCAAGAAGCGGAGAAGAATCTTCGGAAGCCGCCGTTCAGGGAAATGATAAACGCCTAAAAATCGCCACAACGGAAACTTACGGAATCATTCAGTTGGCTCAATCGGGAGAAACAAAAGAAGGCGTAGTCGTTCAAGGAAACGATAAACGACTTCGTAACGCCACCACATCGTATCCAGGCATTGTGGAAATTGCAACACTCGGTAGCGCTACGCCTGGAAAGATCGTTTCTGCGGATGATCCAAGGTTATCCGACAAAAGAGATCCGAAGCCGCATAAGCACGATTACGCGCCTTTGGATCACGATTTCAGTTCTCATACCGGTTTTCTGAAAGTAAAAGGAAATACGGAGGCGGCCTATGCAAATATCTCCCCTCCTCCGGAAAACCACTCTCCCATTTACGGAAAAAATGAAAGTGAAAAAGGCGCCGGGATCGTGGGTGCGGCTCGTAACACGGGCCTTATCGGTTACGGAGAAAAATTCGGAGTTCGAGGGGATTCTTCTTCCGGAGACAAGGACGGCGCCGGTGTTATCGGTCTCGCCAAACGAGGGTTTGGTGGAATTTTTCATTCCAGATCAGGCGTTGCCCTTTTGGCTACGGGAAAAGGAATTCCCTCTTTTGGGGAAGTTGGATCAGGTAAGGCATTCCTTGCGGAGGGAGAATCCGAATTTTCCGGAACTGTTCGAATTTCGACGGGAAAAAATGCGGACTGTATCGCAAGATTTTTTTCCGTTAATCCCTCCGACGTGATTTCGGAAGGGGATATTTTGGTGATGGGAGAAGACGGAAGATTGCAGAAGGCGAAGGCGGCTAACGCAACTCATACGATTGGAGTTGCCGTAAAATCGGCGGCACTTCTTTTTGGCGATCAAGCTCCTTCCGACGGAACTCATTGGCTGGTCGCCGTCTCCGGAGTTGTGACTGTAAATGCGGACGCATCCGCTTATCCGATTCAACCGGGGAGTTTGCTCGTGACCGGTTTGACCGGAGGACACGCTGTTCGAATTTCGGCGGAATCTTTGCGTCCCGGGTGTCTTTTTGGAAAAGCGTTGACCCCTCTCCGCGGCGGACGAGGACAAATCCAAATTCTTCTCTGCTTTCAATGATCAGGAGTTTATGAAAAAAATATCTGAAATTTACGGCGCTGCAAAGGGGCCGGTGTATTCGTTTGAATTCTTCCCTCCGAAAACTCCGGAAGGAGATTTGAAGTTAATGGAAACGGTGAAGGAATTATCTCGTCTCGATCCGGATTTTGTCACGGTAACCTACGGCGCCGGAGGTTCGACAAGAGATAAAACCGTACAGATCTTATCCGAGATTTCGAAGAACTATTCTTTGCCTACGGTTTCTCATTTTACTTGTGTCGGAGCGGATCGAGGTCAAATTCTGGAAACTCTAAAAGGAATTCGTTCTTCCGGAATCGTAAATTTGATGGCTCTTCGCGGAGATCCTCCGAAGGGAGAAGGAGAGTTTAAAAAACCCGAAGGCGGTTTCGGAAACGCGACGGAACTCGTCTCCTTCATTCGTTCCGAAAAATTGGACTTTTGTATCGGGGGCGGTTGTTATCCCGAAAAACATCCCAATGCAAAAACTCTCGAAGAAGACGTGAGAAATCTAAAATGGAAGGTGGACGCGGGGACGGACTTTTTGGTGTCTCAACTTTTCTTTGTGAATTCTATTTTTGAAAATTTTTTGAACTTGGTGAGAAAGGTCGGAATTAACGTCCCTGTGATTCCTGGGATTATGCCGATCACTTCTTTTTCTCAGATCGAACGGTTCCATTCTATAGCCGGTTGCGAGTTCCCCTCTTCTCTCATCGAGGATTTGCAAGAGGTCGAACATCGTCCCGAAGAATTTTACAGGAGAAGTTTAAACTTTTCCGTAAAACAGTGCAGGGAACTGCTTGCGATGGGAGTTCCGGGAATCCATCTTTATACTTTGAATCAATCTCATGCGAGTTACGACATTGTGAGGGAGCTGAAGGGCGGCTCTCTTTAAGTTTTGAGTATGTGGCGCGGCTTTTTACTTGCAAAAAGTATGATTTTCTGATATTAGAACAAATTTTTTTCCTTTCCGGGCGGTAGGAAACCGGCTTCCACGCCTTTTTGATAAAGAGTAAAAATCGCATCTCTGCCTTCGGAACCGAGCGATCGAGTGAATTCGTTCACGTAAAGGCCGATATGTGCGTCGACGACTTCTCGGGTGGTATCTTGGGAATGTTTGAGGATATATTCGTAAGTCGTTTCTCGATTTTCGGTTGCAAGATCGAGACTTAACTTCAGGGAAGAATCAAAATTCTCCCTCCACTTCTCTTCGAGATCTCTTCGAAACGCGATGGCGCCTAACGGAATGTGTTTGCCGGTCGTTTCTTCCCACCATTCTCCTAAGTCTTGAAATTTGGAAAGACCTTGCCTTTCGTAAGTGAATCTTTCTTCGTGAATCAAAACTCCGAAGTCGGATTCTCCGGACAAAAGAAGAGGAATGATTTTATCGTATCGAACGGCGGTTGTTTGAAAATCGTTCTTTAGGAAAATTTTTAAAAGAAGATTGGCCGTCGTCAATTCTCCCGGAATGAGAATTTTTTTTCCTTTGGGGTTCCCGGGATTTTTTCCTTTTTTGTAAACGAGAAGCGGTCCGCAATTTCTTCCGAGCGCCGAACCCGAATCCAAAATGGAATATCGATCCATCACCGAAAAATACGCGGCAAAGGAAAGTTTTGTGGCCTGGTATTTTCCTTGGAACGCGGCTCGATTCAATTCTTCCACATCGTGAAGTTCTTCCCGAACTCGAAATCGTTCCGCGGCCTTGCCGTGCACAAGATGATAAAACAAAAACGTATCGTTGGGACAGGGGGAATATGCTAAACTGAATTCCATCGTTTTTCTTAGTCGTTTCGCTGAACGGTCGAACAAGGAGGAAATCCTTGTCGGCCCGGGGATCGACTTAAGATCAGTTTTATCCTTCCCCAAAAAAAGAAAACCTATTCTTGTAATTCATTATTCAGAACTCGCCGGTTGGAATTCCGACAAGTTTAAAGTCTGTCCTAAACGACCCATTCGAACGACCCTTAGAAAGCGAAATTGAGTTTCACAAAAATGTGGGAACTCCCGCATCTCTGTGAAACGAAAGCATCTCGCTTCTATTGACGTTTGATAGGCTTTTTTGGGGGCAAGCGCAGCGCATAGGCTAAAAAAGACGTTTGTTCCAACTGTTACGTAGAAAAATCATTCTCTAAAATCATTCGATCGGATTTACTGAAACAATCTATGACTTTTGACCCGACTCAGATTCACACAATCGCCGTCGATTTGGACGGAACTCTACTCAATTCCAAAAGTAGGATTTCTCCCCTAACCCATTCTGTGCTTCAAAAGGCGATCGATCAGGGGAAGAATTTGGTGATTGCGACCGGAAGGAGATTTTATTCCACGTTCTCATTCGCAAAGGAATTCAAAGGAGAAGTCCATGTGGTATCCAATAACGGGCAGATTCTTAGGAAATCGCCGAACGCGGAAAGGATTTCCGAAAGTTATTTGGAGTTGAATGCCGTTCAAAAAATTCTTCATTTAGGAAAAGAATTCCACACTCCTCCGATCCTGCACGTGGATAAATTTGAAGACGGCATCGATATGATCACCGAAATTCCGATCACGGACGAAATGTATCATAACTATTCCGGCGGGGATCATTCTAGAACCAGAGCGATCGGGGATCTTCTTTCCGCGGATCTCGAAAAAATTTTAGTGATTTGTTTTTTGTCGCTTCGTAGGGAAGACTTGGAATTTCTCGTTCATAAAATTTCCGCCCTTCCAGAGGCTTCCGAACTTCGATGTATTCTCACAAAAATCCCCGGAGTTTCTTACTGCGTCGAAATCATCAACGTCTCCGTATCCAAATGGTCCGGGATTTCCCGATTTCTTTCCTTAAAAGATTTGGATGGAAAGGGTGTTGTCGCTTTCGGAGACGAACGAAACGATCTGGAAATGTTACGCCACAGCGGAGCGGGTTTTGCGATGAAGAATGCGATTCCCGAAATCAGAAATTCGGCGAGACACGTTACGCGATACAGCAATGAGGAGGACGGAGTCGCTCTGGCTTTAGTGGAGAACCGGATCGTTCTTTTTTGAAGTCACGGCCGCATCACAACTCTTGCACGCACCGTTGTAACAGCCGAAATCGTCCTCGTCGTTATCGGAAGGTTTGCCGATAAAATCTCGAACGACGGACAACAAAGGAAAGAAAAGCCGAACCGCCGTTAAACTAACGACGATATATACGATCCAATCCTGTGTCCGTATATCCAAGTGCATAAACCCAAATTGAAAGCCAGTCTCAATAAAGTCAACGGAAACTTTTTTAAGGGAATGACACTTCTTTGACAATCAAAGCTTTAAAACTGGTATAGTTCTTTTATCGATATGTGGTCCACTCTACAAGTTTATCATTCGATTCAAAAGGATAGAGAGAATGTGGAGATTCCAGGTTCCTATTCTTGGATGACTTGTATGCGTACGATTTGGATCGCAGACAGTCGGATACACGGGGAACCTTCCGCACTTCCCGCTACTTTAGAGAAGTATGACGGTTATGAAGGTTATCGTTTTGTGCTCGAGGTCATTTCCGGTCTTCATTCCAAACTTTTGGGCGAAACCGAAGTTCTCGCACAATTTCGGGATAAGTTCAAAAATTCCTCCCTCCCCTCTTCCGCATTCGGGGAATATCTTGCGAGGTTCCGAGACAGTCTGATTCAGGATTCGAGAAGCATTCGTTCCCGTTATCTTCAAAATATCGGCGAACAATCTTACGGAGGCCTTGCCAACAAATATCTGAAAAACACCGTTTCGGTTTCTCTTTTGGGAACGGGGCAACTCGCCGAAAAGATTCTTCCTTGGTTGAAAAATCGGAACGTGACTCTCGTTGGACGCAACGAGAAACGTCTATTAGAACTTTCTAATGAATCCGATATTTCCGTGCAATTGTTAAACGACTGGAATCCTTCCACAGAAGCGATCGTGATTGCGGCGCCCTTGGATCTTTCCTCTTATTCGGATTCGATCGTAAACGGTGCGGTTGTTGTCGATTTTAGAGAGGTTCCTTTGGAAGAAAAATGGCCCGATACCGTTCAATACGTATCTTTTGCCGCGATGTTGGATTCTCTTCGTGAAACCGAGGAAAGAGCCCTGCGAATTCGGGAACGAATCCGGCCTGCGTTAGACGAACTCGTAGAAGAACGCGAACTCGAAGCGCAACAATTCGTTTTCGGTTGGGAAGACCTGACTTGTCCCGCGTGCTAAAGATCGGTTCCCGTAAAAGCGCTCTCGCAAGACTTCAAACCTACCTTGTACTCGGCGCCCTAAGGGAAAAATTTCCGGACGTTCCGATCGAACTTCATTTTAGAGAAGCTTCGGGCGATCAGGATTTACAGACACCACTCTGGAAAATGGAAACGAGAGGAGTTTTTACGCAGGATCTCACAAAGGATCTCGTGGAAAAAAAAGTGGATCTCGTGATTCATTCCTGGAAGGACTTGGATTTGGAGGGTCATCCGGGAACGACGATCGTAGGCGTGTTGGATCGAGCGGATCAAAGAGACGTTCTTCTATGGAAAAGATCCTCCCTCTCCAAAGATTCCCCCGACGAACTGAAAATCCAGACCTCTTCTCCGAGAAGAGAATATAACTTAAGAAAATTCTTAACTAAGTCGCTTCCTTCCCGTTATAAAAATTCTACGCTTACTTTTTTGCCCGTTCGGGGAAACATTCAGACGAGAATCCGCAAATGGAAAGAGTCCGACGCGGACGGGCTCGTACTTGCGAAGGCCGCTCTCGATCGGCTTTTGTCGGAGGATTTTTTAAATTCGAACGAATTAGAATATCAAGAAATACGAAAGTTCTTGAAAGAAACCCTGAACGAATCCGTGTTTCAGGTTTTTCCACTTTCCTTAAATCCGTCCGCTCCCGCTCAGGGCGCCATCGCCGCGGAAGCAAGAACCGAAGACGTTTGGGTCTTGGATTTGATCCGATCTCTGAGTAAACCCGAAGTTCAATCCGCAGTCGCGGAAGAACGCGCCATTCTAAAACGATTCGGCGGGGGATGTCACCAAAAGATCGGCGTTTCCATTCTTCAAAAATCTTACGGAAAAATTTTATACCAAAGAGGACTGACCGACTCGGGGGAAACGTTGGAGATCGAGGAACAGTTCTCCGATTTTTCGGCTCCCCGCGCCGAGTCCGTTGCAAAAGCATATCCGGTGCCGGGAGAAGCGTTGAAACAAAAACGAATTCCTTTGGATTCTTCCCGGGGATTTGTTCTTTCCGCGGACGGTAAAGAGGACAGGATCATTCTTCCCGAAGAATTGGTCTTAAAAGATTGGCTCGTAACCCGAGGGAACGCGTTTCCGAATTTGGATCCTGCTTTGGAACACAGGGGGCTTGTTTGGACGTCCGGTTTGAAAACGTGGGTCCAACTCGCCGAAAGGGACATTTGGGTGCACGGTTCCTTGGACGCCCTCGGGGAAGAGGAACTTCCAAGACATTCCATTTTTGGAATGTCTTTGGATTTCGTGAAATGCACTCACGTAGGTTCTACGGAAATCGTTTCGGATCTTGCGCGGGTTCTTACGTATCAAACGCAGGCGATGGAGGAACATCCGGACCTTTCCGAAAAAAACCATTTTTTTTGGATGAGTGCGTCTCAGTTCGATAAGGCCCTTTCCCTTTATCCGCAGATCCGAAATCGATTTCACGCTTGCGGACCCGGAATTACTTCTTCCCATATCCGAAAAGTTCTGGGAGAATCCGCAAACCTATCCGTTTTTATACACTATGAGTCCTGGCTTCAAAGCCTTGGGCTCGAAGAATTCAAAGGAAAAGACCTTGGAAACCAAACAAAGAAGAATTCGCCTTAACGCGGGACTTAGAGATCTTGCGTCTTCGGAAAGTCTAAATTCAAAAAAACTAATACAACCGATTTTTATCGCGGAAGGTTTGAAGGAAAGGGAAAAGATGGATTCTCTTCCGGGCGTTTATAGGGACACGGAATCGTCCGTTTTGAAACAAGTGGAATTCGATCTTAAGAAGGGAACGACTCATTTTATCCTTTTTCTCGTTCCTGAACGTAAGTCCGATTCGGAAATTCCGAAATCTTTTTACGAACGTTCCATTTCCTCCCTAAAGAAGGAATTTCCCGACGCCTTTTTGTGGATCGATACTTGTATGTGTTCTCTCACGACTCACGGTCACTGCGGACTTTTGCGCGCGGACGGAAGTATCGATAATCCTTCTTCCGTAAAACGTCTTTCCGAAATCGCTTTGACTTATGCCCGGTCCGGCGCGGACGGAATCGCTCCTAGCGACATGATGGACGGAAGAGTCAAAAGTCACCGCTCCATTTTAGATACAAATGGTTTTTCGAATATTCCAATTTTAAGTTATTCTACTAAGTTTAAGAGTAATTTTTACGGACCGTTTCGCGCGGCCGCGGATTCCGCTCCGGGCCACGGGGATCGTTCCTCGTATCAGATAGACGTCCGCAATCGGGAAGATTCGATTCTTTCCTCGATCCGAGATAAGGAAGAAGGCGCGGACTTCCTGATGGTCAAACCGGGAATGACTTCCATCGATCTCATCGGTCCGATCCGAGAAAAAACAGGACTTCCGACAGGCGCTTATCAAGTCAGCGGAGAATACGCTTCGATCCATTATCTTGCCCAAAACGGTTTCTGCGATTTCGACGCGGCTTTGCGGGAAACCTGGCAGATTTTTTCCAGAGCGGGGGCCGCTTATTTGATTACGTATGCCGCAAGAAGAGGTAAGGAGATTTTATCTTGAGCCAACATCCGTCCGATTCGAAATTGATTTCCGATTCTTGGAAAGGAAAAACTTCCGAAGAACTTTTTGAAAGAGCCAAAAAAGTTTCCCCTGGCGGCGTCCATTCCCCCGTTCGTTCTTTTCGCTCCGTGGGGGGTACACCCGTGTTTTTCGCTTCCGCAAACGGAGCCACGTTAACCGACATTGCAGGCGAGGAATATATCGATTATTGTCTGAGTTTCGGTCCTTTGATCTTGGGGCACAGGGACCCGGAAGTGGAAGAAGTGGTTCGTGAAACGGCGGGCCTTGCTTGGAGTTTCGGAGCGGCGGAGCCCTACTCTCTGGAACTCGCCGAGTTTATCACGAATCGAATTCCTTGGGCGGAAAAGGTTCGTTTTGTGAATTCGGGAACCGAAGCGGTGATGAGCGCGCTTCGTGTAGCACGCGCCGCGACCGGAAGGGAAAAAATCTTAAAGTTCGACGGGTGTTATCACGGTCATTTGGACGCTCTCCTTGTCAAAGCGGGCTCCGGTTTGGCGGGAGAATCCTCTTCGGATAGCGCCGGGATTTCCGCGACTTCAATCGCAAACACTCTTGTACTTCCCTTGGACGACGAGGCGGCAGTCGAAAAAATATTCGAGTCCGAAAATATCGCGGCTCTGATCATCGAACCGCTGCCCGCGAATTATGGACTGCTCATTCAAAGAAAAGAATTCATTCTTAAAATCGTCGAAGCCGCGAGAAAACGCGGAACGTTAGTCGTCTTTGACGAGGTGATTTCCGGATTCAGAACCGGTTTGCAGGGGATGGCCGGTTTGTTCGGAATTCGTCCCGACCTTGTGACTTACGGTAAGATCATAGGAGGCGGTTTTCCGGTGGGTTGTTACGCGGGAAGAAGGGATCTTTTGGATCTGGTCGCGCCTTCCGGTCCGGTTTATCAAGCCGGAACCTTAAGCGGGAATCCGTTCGGTATGAGGGCGGGACTTGCCACTCTAAAAAAAGCGGAAAGGGATTCCGTCTATTCCGTGTTAGAAGCTCGTACCAAAACTTTTGCCGATGAAATGGTAAAACTTCTGAACGGAAGAGCGGATGAAGAATGGGAGGCGGTGACACATTCGTCCCTATTTTGGTTTCATAAAAAAACTCCCAAACCCGTGAGAAGGATCGATCAAATTCCCGAAGGACATAAGGAAGGGTTCGCAAAAGTATTTCACGCTTTGCTAAAGAACGGAATCTATCTTGCCCCTTCCGGTTACGAAGTCGGATTTTTATCCTGGGCGCATAACGAAGGTGTCATCGCAAAAACTTTGGAGATAGCCCAAAACGCTCTCAAAGAACTCTAATGTCGTATTTTTGGAAAAATTCCAGAATTCTATTCGCGATCGCCTGGTTGCTCGTCACCGTTTCACTCGGAGTTTGGTGGTTATTACTCGGGTTAAAACTTACGAACACGGTTGCCGGGCTCAGCGCGAAATTGGATTCGTCCGCGTCCTTAGAGAGTCTTGCGGTTTTGGAAAGACAGAGTAGAATGATCAAGATGGAGGGAACTTTTTTCCTTTCCATGCTCTTTCTAGGAGGAGCCACTTTGATTTGGTTTTCGTATCGCGATATTCGAAGAAACAAGATGATTCACGATTTTTTTTCCACCGTAACCCATGAGATGAAAACGCCCTTGGCGAGTCTCCGTCTTCAAGCCGAAAGTCTTCAGGAAGAGATGCCGAATCCGAACGAAAACAAACTTATTCATAGATTGTTGATGGATTCCGTGAGAATCGAATCGCAGATGAATCGAGCGATGTATCTTGCGAGTCTGACAAGATCGGAAATTCTTTATATAGAAAAAACGAACGTGCGCGAAGTATTTCTTTCGATCGAAGAGGATTTCCCCGAGTTGAAAATCGATCTTACACGGTTGGAAAACGTTTTCGTTTTTGCGGACGGAAAGGCGTTGGAAAGTATTTTTAAAAATCTCGCGGAGAATTCTTTGAAACACGGCGGGGCTCAAGTCCTTGAAGTGATTTCCGAAAGACAAAAATCGAATCGGGTTCTGATTACGGTTACGGATGACGGATCCGGATTTGACGGCAAATACAAGGGTTTGGGCGTCCCTTTTTACAGACACGGAAGCACAAGCGGAACCGGCATAGGATTGTATATTATAAAAAAGTTAATGAAAAAAATGAAAGGCGATATGCGGATCGTTCCGCGAACCGTCGGCTTCAGAGTAGACTTGAATTTTCCGGGGATGTCATGAGATGAAAGCCAAACTCTTGTTAGTCGAAGACGATCGTTCTCTCGGAGAAACCCTTCAAGAACGTCTGCAAAAAGAAGGATACGAGGTCCTCTGGACCGTCTCCGCGATTTCCGCGAAAAAATTGGTCAAAGACGAAAAACCTCATCTCATTCTTTTGGATGTACGTTTACCGGACGGGGACGGATTTACTCTTGCGGAAGAACTGAAGGAAACGAAAGACTGTCCTCCGTTTTTATTCTTAACCGCGCAGGCGGGAGCGCCGGAAAGACTTAGAGGATTCGAACTCGGAGCAGAGGAATTCATTCCCAAACCGTTTCATCTCAAGGAACTTCTGCTTCGCGTTAGGCACGTATTGGAATCGCATAAACATTCCATAGAAGAAACCAGATTTTTTTATAAGGACTACGTTTTGGACTTTCAAGGATTTCGGATTAAAAAGGGAAACGAAGAGTTTCCGCTTTCCAAAAGAGACTGCGCCCTACTCCATTTTCTCGTGACCGAAAGGGACCGTACTGTCAGCCGCGCGGAAATATTGGATAAACTTTGGGGAGAGGAAAGTTTCCCCACAAATAGAACGATAGACAATTCGATCGTAAGACTCAGACAGGCATTCGGCGAAGAAGGGGAAAGAGTGATTCGATCCGTAAGAAGTGTCGGTTATCAATGGACCGGAGAAATCAAAAATGTCGAGTGAACGATATTCCAACGCCATCGGCGGGATCGCTCAAAAGATTCCTCCCGTATGGATGATGAGACAGGCAGGCCGTTATCATAAACACTATCAGGCCCTTAGACAAAAACATTCCTTTGAAGAACTTTGTAAGATTCCGGAGCTCGCCGCGGAAGTCGCCTTCGGTCCCGTAGACGAATTCGATTTCGACGTTGCGATTCTTTTTTCCGATATTTTGTTTCCTCTGGAAGCGCTCGGAATGGGACTTAAATATACGGACGCCGGACCGAATTTGAGTTTTGCGATTCGTTCCAAAGAGGACCTGAAAAAATTGAAGTCCGTAGAAGATTCAATTTCCTTTATGCAGTTTCAAAAGGACGCGATGAAACTGACCAGGGAAAGAATTCCCAAAGATAAATCCGTCATCGGATTTGTGGGCGGGCCTTGGACCTTGTTCACTTACGCGGTTTCGGGAAAACACGAAGGGAATCTTTCTCTTCCGAAAACTCTTACGGACGTCCGGAATGAATTTTTGGAAAAAATAGTCCCGTTCTTAAAAGAGAATATCGCGCTTCAACTTGCGGGCGGGGCCGAGTTGATTATGATCTTCGATACTGCGGGAGGAGATCTTTCACCCGAGTTTTTTCGAGAGATCGTATTTCCCGGAATAAAAACCTTGGCCGATAGTTATCCCGGTAGAGTCGGATATTATGGAAGAGGAACTGCGTCTCCGCATTTTCAAACGATTCGGGAGATCGGGACCCTTGCGGGTTTCGGATTCGATCATAGATGGGATTTGAAAGAAGTTCTTAAAAATGAAAAAAGAATGGTTCAGGGAAATTTCGATCAAACCCTATTGTTTATGGAAAGGGAAGAATTTAAGAAAACCTTAAAGTACTACTTAAGCAGGTATCGCGATCTTTTGCCCGAAGAAAGAATCGGTTGGGTTTGCGGACTCGGACACGGGGTGATGCCGAAAACTCCCGAAGACAATGTGAAAACCTTCGTAGAAATCGTGAGAGAGACATTTCAATGACGACCGCAAAAGAACTGATCGCAAAATACGATATCCCCGCTCCCCGGTATACGAGTTATCCCACCGTGCCGTATTGGTCCGAAAATCCGACCGCGGAAGAATGGTTGAATAAGGTGAGAAATCGTCTTTATTCCGAAACTTCCTCGCTTTCCTTATATTTGCATATTCCGTTTTGTGAAACTCTTTGTTCTTTTTGCGGATGTAATACTTCGATCACCAAAAATCATTCCGTGGAAGATTCTTATATCGAGGCTATCCTATTAGAATTTTCTAATTATCTAAGAGAGGTTCCGGAAATCGGCCAAAGGGAGTTGAAAGAACTGCATCTCGGAGGCGGAACCCCGACTTACTTTTCCGAAAAAAATTTGGAAATTCTTTTGGATTCCATATTAAAAAGAATGAATGTCTCTTCGAAACCCGAGTTCTCTCTCGAAGTGGATCCTCGCAGAACCAGGGACACACAGCTGAAAATTCTGCACGATTTCGGTTTTAGAAGGGTCAGCTTGGGAGTTCAGGATTTTGATCCGGAAGTGCAAAGGCTGGTCAATCGTACACAACCTTTCGAGATGACGGAAAGAATCACGGAACTTTCCCGGAAATTGGGATATACGTCCGTAAACTTCGATCTTATCTACGGACTTCCGAAACAAAATTTGGAAAGTATGAAACGCACCGTGGAAAAAACTTTGGAACTGCGTCCGGATCGAATCGCGTTTTATAGTTACGCGCACGTTCCTTGGCTCAAAGCGGCGCAAAGATTGTTTACGGAAGCCGATCTTCCGTCCGGTTCCGCAAAACGCGAGTTATACGAAGTTTCCAGAGAACTGTTTTTGAAAGCGGGTTACCGGGAAATCGGGATGGATCATTTCGCTTTGGAATCGGATTCTCTTTCTCAAGCGGCAAAAAACGGAAACTTATATCGGAACTTTATGGGTTATACCACAAAGACCACGGACATGCTCTTGGGTCTCGGGGTTTCCGCGATTTCGGATAGTTGGGATTGTTTTCATCAAAACGAAAAAATCGTAAAAAAATATGAAAAACGCATCCGTGAGGAAGGGTTCGCCACACTTAGAGGACATAAGTTGGACGAAGAGGATTTGATACAAAGATCGTTAATTCTGCAATTATCGACGACCGGAAAGGTTATAGTACCTGAGAGAATTTTGCGAGACGTGAGGCTGTATTTGGCCTCGATGGAAGACGATACTCTAATTAGGTGGGAAGGAAATCTTCTCTCTTTGACCGAAAAGGGTCGACCTTTTCTTAGAAACGTTTGTACTGGTTTGGATCTTAGATTACGGAGAAAAAGTCCGGAATTGAGGGTTTTTTCGAGGTCGATTTGAAAGGAAACTACTCTGTTTTCGGTCAAACAGTCGTCCAAAACATATATAAAAGGTAAGATGCGAAATTTCTTGTAATAGTAAGTAGTCGCTTATCGTGGGAAGGTCCGTTTTGAAATCATATATGAAAAAACTTTTTTTAATCTTTGCCGTATTCATGGTCTTCGTTTTTTCGATTTCTGCGGAAACCGTTCTTCTACACGAGGGCGGAAGTTTTCGCGGTAAGGTAATCACTCAAAATCAAAAAACGATTACGATTCAAACTAAGGAAGGCAAACGGGTCGTCTCCAAAAGGGAAGTTTTAAAAGTCATTTATAAGGATCTCAGCGAAGAAGAGGAAGAACGGATCCGAAACGCGGAAATTTTAAGATTGGAAGAAGAAAAACTTTCAAAACAAAGAAATCTCGAACTGACGAAAAAACAAGAGGAAGAAGAGCGTCTCAGAAAAGAAAGAGAAGCGGCGGAAAAAAATAAACCCCTTCCTCCTCCTACTCCGCCGCCTAAAAAACCGGAGGTTTCCCGTGTCGGAGCGTTTGCAAGATCCGCGGCCCTTCCGGGTTGGGGACAATGGGCGGAGGGCAGAAAATTTGCCGCGGTCATCTACCCTACCCTCTTTTTAGTCGCGGGTTACGCAGTATATGAGAATAATCGCAAGTATATGGTTGCCAAAAGAGAATATGAGAACTATGGAAATCCGTATTCCAAGGATGCGCTCGCGCTCAGCTCTCTGGGAATCGCAAATCCGGATTTACCTCCCGTGATTTCCGATCCTTTAGCGCTTCATATCTACAATCAAGAATTCAGTCCTTATCAAGACAAAAGAGAAGCCGTAGATAAGGCTTATAAGAATCTTCAAACCAGCTTAGGCGTGTTAGCCGGAATTTATCTGGTCAACTTGGCGGATGCGTTTATCTTCGGAGGACAAATTTCTTCCAAGGTCGGAATTTCGGACGGAGCGACGAAGGGATTGATCTTCGATTACAACCCGATGGCGAACTCAGGAAACGCACAAGGCGGCTTCACTTCCGCGGCGACTCTCGAATCCAAGTATATGTTCGGATATAGATATCAATTTTAAGACAAAAATCGATCCGTGAATACGCGACCGCCCGATTATATCGTCGTCGGCGCCGGTTTTACCGGACTTCTCTACGCGACACTGGCCGTTTTAAAGGGAGAATCCGTTTTTCTTTATGAAAAACAAAACCGCAGCGGCGGTTTGATCGGGTCCGTTCAAACCCCTTTTGGGCTCGTGGAAACGGCCGCTAACGGAATCCTAAATTCCTATCGATTCGAAGAACTTGCGTCCGCGCTTAAGTTGGACATTCTACCCGCAAAAAAAAACTCTAAAAAAAGATTCATCTGGAAAGACGGAGTTCCCAAAAGAATACCGTTGTCTTTTTTAAGCGCCTTGCGGCTGTTATACGGAGTTTCGGCGATTTCCGCCGGGATACGGCCGGGAGAATCGGTCTATCAGTGGGGGATTCGGGTTTTTGGAAAAGACGCGGTTGAAAACCTGTTGGAGCCGGGTCTCTCCGGAGTATATGCAGGAAATCTAAAGGATATGTCCGCGGAGCTCGTATTGGGAAAATGGATCTCTTCGGAGGGCTCGCTTTTAAAAAATATTCGAGAAACGGCTCTAAAAAAAAATACGAAACAAAAAGTTCCGAAACAAAGAAGGGGAACGGTGAGTTTTCGGGGTGGTTTGGGAGAACTTCTAAACGCGATGGAAACAAAAATCAAATCCTCTCCGAATTCCAAAATATTACGTTCGGAAGAATCCCCTACTCTGAGCTCTCTTAGAAAAAAATATCCGAAGGCAAAAATCGTCCTCGCTTGCGGTTTGGAATCTTCCCTGAAATTATTATCTTCGAGTATTCCCGTTTTTAAAAAATACGAAAAAATCTGTAAAACTCTCGGCGTTGTGACCGTCACTCGATTTGGCAACAAACCTCTGCTCGGAAAAAAAACCGGATTTGGAATCCTTTTCCCACTCGACGCGGGTGTGCGGGCCAGGGGCGTTTTGCTCAATTCCTCCATCTTTCCCGGAAGAGTCTCCGAAGGACATTATTCCGAGACGTTTATATTCGGAGGGGCGTCGGACGCTGAGATCGTGAAACTCAAAGAAAAAGAAATCGTATCCATCTTAGAAGAGGATCGAAAAAAGATCGCGGCTCAAAACGACGAACCCATCAATCACTATGTAACGATTTGGAAATCCGCGCTTCCGGTATACGACTCCGCACTTCTTGAATTCAACAAAGAGTTGGATCGTAGCCTTCCCGAAGGGATTTTTGCGGAAGGAAATTTTCGATACGGAATCGGCCTGAGTTCGATCCTAGAAAGGGCCTGGAACGTTATGCGAAACGGAAATTGATCGATCGTTTACGGATTGATCGGACATTCTCCCGATTTTAAAATATGTCCTCCCAACTTTTTACACAGACATTCTTTTTTCGGAGCTTCGACGGATTCCAAACAGATTTTTGCCATCGCGTCAATGAATTTCGGATAAATTCCGGGAGCCGGAATTCGATGGTATTCTACGATTCCGTTTTCATATGCGATTTTTTTGAGTTGTTCTCCGATTTCTTCCAGGGTTTCCAAATGATCGCTCACAAAGCTGATCGGATATACGGCTACCCTTTTGATTCCTTTTTTTCCGAGTTCTTCGAGCATCGTGATTGTGTTCGGTTCCGTCCACTTCGAGGGCCCTACCCTACTCTGAAATGAAATATGACATTCTCCTCGAAATCCCTTTTCGTGAAGGAGGCGTTTTAAATTTTCGAAGTTGGTTAGGATTTCTTCCCTATATCTATCCCCTTTTTGAATCAGACGAATCGGTATCCCGTGGGCGCTGAATACAAGGTCTATCGTTTCCCAGTTCGTAACTTTCCGAAAGGATTCGGAGTGTAAAAAATCTTTCCGGTTCAATCTGTCTTGAAAAAAGTCCAAAATAAGATCCCGAATCGATTCCAAATAAACTTGGGAAGAATGAAACGGCGCCACCCAACCTTCGAGACTCACAGGGCAAAACTTAGTCGTTTGTTCCACGAGTTTAGCCGTACTCAAAACCGTAGATCTGGAAAAATGAGGATATAAGGGAAGCAGAATATTCCGTTTTGTAGGAACGAGGGATTCCCGATCTAATTTTCTAATATCGGGATAACCGCAGGTCATGGTGACGTCGCTTTCCCATTCTTGTCCCGTGATTTTTTTAAGGGTTTTGGCGATCGCCTCCGCCTGTTTGGAAGTTTCCGAAACAAGAGGCGAACCTCCTCCGAACCCCATAGACTCGTAGGTTTTGGCGACTTTCCCCGCTCTTTTTTTTGCGATCAGCCTTGCGAGCGGTTTTCGTATCCATTCGGGAAGGGGCAGATCGAAAACGAGAGGATCTTCGAAAAGGTCGATCAGGAATTTTTCGATTTCAGAAGCGGCGCGCGGACCGCCGAGGTTGATTAACAGAATTCTATTTTTCAGACGGGTTTACCTTTAATATAACGTGAATTCGTCGTCGCTTTATGTTATAATTCCTGCGGAATTTAACTAAAGTGTCGCTTTCTCCTATGTTTCTTGTGTCAAGCCCTCCCGCTATTTTTTTTTACATAAGACCATATTGGGCTAATTTTCGATTTAATATATTTTCGGGCATAGAATT
>NZ_ANIK01000015.1 GCF_000347175.1 Leptospira alstonii serovar Sichuan str. 79601 | reverse complement strand
TTGCAGTATTTCCACCTCGATCGCTCACGCGTTTTGAGGACCCGGATTTTTGTCGTTTAACGCGAGTGAGACGGTTTTTTAGAGGTCGGGTTTTGGTAAGAAATACAAATGTTCGCTCGTGATCGGGTTGGGTTCGAAGAATAGGGCCCTGGAAATTTGATTTTTTCGTAGATTTAAGGTCCAAGTCATCTTGTAGGTCCCGTGAAATTGAGGAACTCCCCGGTTCATCGTATTCACGATAGAATCCCCGACTCCGACGTCTTCCAACCAAAGAAGATAATTAAAAAGAAAACATCTGGAAACCCCGTGCGCGGCTGCCAAAGCACCCAAAACCGCCCAAACCCCCGAATTCACATGAATCGTCATCTTCTTCAACTCGCCCACGCCCCAGTTGTATTTGATCTTCCCGGCCCTCCAATGAAGGCGATCCAAGGAAGCGACATACTTCGTATATCTCTTCAGTAAAAAGGGAAGTTTTTTGGAAAGGGCCTTCTTCTGAAGCGCATCCAGCCGGTTCCAATAACTCATCGGAATCAAAAGGGAATCGGTGCCAACCGTTCCTTCATTCAAAGAGGATTGAATTTTTTTCTCGCAAGAAAGTAAAAGAAGGTCCATACCCGAAGCGGTTCCGCAACTCGGTATAACGGACGGGATTTACGAAAAAAAGTGAGAGAAGAATATTCGCCCGAAAGGCGAAATTTTTTTGTCGTTCCGATTTGTTGATCTCGCTTCAATCGCTTTCGCATCGGTTAAACCGAAGTCGCGTTAAAATAACGAAACACGAGGCGGCGAATCGATTTCAAAGTTTAAACGTCCATCTTTACGACCAATTTGATCGCGGGTTCGAACCAGGCGTCTTTCGCGTCTTCGAAGGAGCAGGTTCTGGTTACGATTTTCTCCGGTTCAATTTTTTTCTCGGCGATCTTATTTAAAATCAAAGGAATATGTTCTCTCGAATCGACCCGGCCGATTTTCAAGGTCGCGCCGGTATTATACAATTCTAAATAAGGAATTTCTAATTTATTCGTCCAGAATATGGAAGCGGTGCCGTAGATTCCTTCCGTACAAAGGGATTTTAAAGAAAAATCCATTCCTTCTTTGAGACCGTGACAGTCCGCGATCAAAGGAAATTTTTTATTCCAGGCCTTAGGGAGAGTCGTATAGGAAACGGCTGTCGCTCCCAGATTCTCCGCGATTTTCAGTCTTTCCGGATCGTTATCCAGATACAAAACTTCGGACGCGCCCATTCCGACCGCGAGAGAAGCGGAATAAAGACCGATACTCGAAGCCAACCCGCCCAGGATCATCACGGGAGAATCCGGATTTTTTCGGATAAGGCTCCGCCGAATTCTTTTGCGGAAGGCCCCATACCGTAGTGACCGTAAGGAACAGTCGTGCAGGCCTTGGAATGACCTTCCCTACAATCGGGACAGAGACCGCAGGAAATTTGAAAGGGAATGATTACCTTGGAACCTTTCGGAAATTTGTTTGCGATTTCGGGACTCGTTTCTTCGATCACTCCGACGAACTCGTGGCCGATCGGAAATCCGGGACGAAAAGGAGTGTGACCTTTTATGATGGCGAGATCCAGGTCGCAACGGGAAACGGCAATCGGTTTAACGATTGCCTGATTTTCGCCTTCGATGGACGGTTCAGGGACGTTTTCCCATTCTAAAACATTCCTTTTCTTGAATACGATTCGTTTCATAGCTCACCTTAGTTTGTAATTTAGAAAAGCAGAATCGATTTATAGAATATTCATTTTCCTTTAAATACCGCCTGTCTTTTTTCCACAAAGGAAGCGAGTCCTTCTTTCGCGTCTTCCGTATCCATCAGAGTCAAAATTTGCGGAAATAAGTCTTCCGCCGCTTGGAATTCTCCAATCCTAATGGAATCTAAGGCGGACTTTAGAGTCGCGTAAACTCCGAGCGGAGCCTGGGCTGCGATTTTTTCGGCGAACCAGATTCCTCTTTCAATCAGTTCGTTCTTTTCCACGACTTCCTGAACGAGCCCGATACGAAAGGCTTCGTCGGCCTCGAAAGCTTCCCCCGTGAGAATGTATTTCATAGCGTTTCCCCAGCCGCATTGCGCCGGCCAACGCATCGTTCCCCCGCCGAAAGGGAAAATTCCCCTTTGTACTTCCACTTGTCCGAATAACGCGCGTTTGGCGGCGATTCGAATGTCGCTTGCGAGCATAAGTTCGATTCCCAAGGTGATACACATTCCGTGAACGGCAACTACGACCGGTTTGGTTCGAATTCGGCCCGTCGTTCCCCAGGGATTAACGCTTTCCGGAGGAAGGGGAAATCTTCTCTCCTTTCTTAAAAATTCAGCGACGTTCTTAAGATCCAGTCCGAGGGTGAAATGTTTTCCGTTTGCGTAGACGAGACCGACTCTGACTTCTGGATCCGCTTCCATCTGATCGTAGGCCCGGCTCAAAGCGAAGAGCATATCGACGTTGAACGCGTTTCTTTCTTCGGGACGATTGAAAATGATATGTAAAACGTGTCCTTTTTTTTGGGTGAGAATGAGTTCCGACATATGTGACTTCCTTTGTAGACTATTTGGTCTATTCTTGATGGAATTAAAATAGACTATTAAGTCTATCATTTTTTTAGTTATTGTTGAACATTTTTCGGACTTATGGATTCTGATTTTTAGAATGGCTCAAAATTTCGACAAACAAAGTAATCCGTACGATCGCCTGATGACTTCCGCATTGGATCTTTTTTATCAGAGGGGATATTCGGGGACTTCCACAAATCAGTTGATTGCCGATTCCGGAACTCATAAGGCCAGTTTTTATCGTTACTTTCAATCCAAGGAAGAAATCGCTCTGGAATACTTAAAATTGCAAGGGGAGAATTTTGAAAACGGTCTGCAAAGGATGATGGAACGTTCCGCATCTTGGGAAGAATTCATTCATACTTGGAATTCACTTTTGTTAAAACAAGTGAAAAGCGGAAAGTTTATCGGTTGCCCGATCGCTCGTTTTTTAAACAGCGTGGAGGAAAGAAACGAAGAATTCGAACTCGTGGCCGAAAGAATTTTACATAACTGGATTCAAGTTTTTGAATCTTATTTCGAATCCGAAAAGAAAAAAGGGCATCTGGATTCCGCTCTGAATTCTCTCTCCGCAGCCAAAAAAATTCTGAAACTTTTTCAAGGGAGCTCTCAACTTTTTCGGATTACCGGGAAACACGAATACTTTCAAGAACTGAAAACGGAGATGGTGGAAGTTTTGGGCGGGAAGAAAAGTAAGGTCGCACCATCGTCTTGACGATCAGCCTTTCCAATCGGAGTCCTCATTTTTAAAATGTTGTAAAGAATCCCGACGTCGATCTAAGTGTTTGTTCCAAAACCTCAAAGGAAATTTGCAGGAGCGTTCTAGGGATCAGGATATTAGGGATCAGTGAATAGGAGTTAGATGTCAGGTGTTTTTCTGTAATTCGGGAGTTCCTGCTTTTACAACAATGTAAAGTCCTAAAATCATGTTGGCAGAAATCAGGCAGCTTGATGAACAAAATTAGGAGTTAAAAGACCTAAATGCTGGTGAAGCCGAACATTTTTGTGAAACTAAGGCGTTTTGTTTCTATTAGCGTTCGACGGATTTTGGGAAAAGTTCTTATTTGATTCTGAAAACATAAAAGCCCCCGTCTTAGACGGAGGCTTTCGATGAGAGCTGCGCAATCGCCCGAAAGAGATCGCGGTGAAAATTTCGCTCTCGATTTTTATATCCTAAAATTGAAAGCGACCGAAAAATTAACCTTTTTTCTTGATCAGAATTTTTCTTTCGATTTCGAAAATCTTTTCGGCGAGTTTTTCCTTTCCGTGTTTTTTCTTATCGTTCTCTTTTAGAAAAAGGTCCTCTCCGAATTTATCGAAAGCGTCGTTCGCCTTTATGTTTTTCAAACCGATGATTTGGAGATGAACCGCACCCGCAGGAATTCCGAAATCGTTTCCTCGGTCTTCGACTGCCAAAACTCGGGTAATCGCCGTTACAGTGTCCCCGCTGAAGGAAGGTTGGGTGTGATAACCTTCCGTGAATCCGAGATCCCAGATCATGTTTTCGGTGATATCTCTGGACGCCATTCCGCATAACCACGCAAAGACGAGACCGCCGTAGACGACCGGTTCCCCGCCCATCGGACCCGAGATTCCTGCGGAATACAATTTATCGTAGTGAAGCGGGTGTGTGTTTCCGACTCTGTAAGTCCAAGAAAAATGTTCGTCGGTGATCGTTCTTCCGTTTTGATGAATGTAGATCTGGCCCGGTTGAAAGTTCTCGAAGTAAGTATCAGACCAAGTCGAGGATTTGAATTCGGTCGGAAACTTGAGGGAAGGAAGTTCGATTACGGGGTTGTCCGTTTCGGGAAAGAAGGCTTCTTTGACAACCGGCTTCGGAGTTCCTTTCGGTTTTCCGTTGGAACGATAGATCATGATCTTTCTTTCATACTGTAGAACCAATTCTTTCTTTTGGTTCAAACAAATCGTACGGACGCTTACGATTCCGGGTTTGTCCGCGCCTTTATCATCAATTTTTAATATTTTGGTTTTTGCGGAAAGAGTATCTCCCGGATAAACGGGTTTTAAAAATTGAACGTTGTAGTAGCCTAGATTTGCGAGTGCTTTTTCGGAATCGTTTTGAACTCCGAGAGAAAGGGCGATGTTAAAAACTTGAAGCGAGGAAACCAACATATCCTGAAAGCCGTGCGCTTGCGCGTAAGCCGCGGACAAGAAAAGAGGGTTTGCGTCCATAAACACGGTTGCAAATTCCTGAGCAAAGGCTCTGTCGATCGTGATCTCTCTAGGGTGTTCGAAAATTTCCCCTTCCGTAAATTCTTCCAGATATCTTCCGTAAATATTCCGTTTTACCTGATCTTTGGAAACCGCAGTGTTCGGCGCCAACTCCGCAAAAGGTTTGTTTGGAATTTTGGTCATATAAGGCCTCTTGGTGTTTTCGATTTTTTCCAGTCTTGCGAAACTGATCTTTCGGAAAAGTGTTTTATTTTCCGGAATAAAACGCGTCGAGTTCTTCTCTGCTTCCGGTGCGGAGTTCAACCGAATCCAATTTTTTTTTGGAGAGTTCCGGATTCAGATCCTTTTCCGAAAGCATATGATTCCAAGTATTGATAAATAGAACGGGCTTCCGTTCCTCTTTCATCAGTTGTTCCGATTTCAAAACGGAATCGAAATGACGCACCGGATCTTCGGCAAATCTCTGTTCGCCGGAATAAACGTTCTTGAGATGCACCGTCGACAATTCTCCCGTTTCCGAAAAATGCAGACGAATACTTTCAATGTCTTTATGTCTGCCGTATTTAAAACCTCTATAGATTCTATAAACTTCATCCTTCCAAAAGGACGGATGTCGCTCGTCTTGAAAGACGAGACTCAGTTCGATTTTTTTTCCGGAAGGAGTTTCTCTTCGATTGCAATAGATGATTTCCAATCCGTTTCCGTCCTCGATATCCCGGGTCGGCTGGATAAAAAGAGGAAGTTCCTCCCGCGAACATTCCAAATTTTGGGAAAAGACGGGAAGTTCGTTTTTTGCGTGTGAACATCCCGCTAAAAGAAAAATGAAAAATCCGAATCGCAGAAGAGGAGAGGCAAACATAGATTCGTGTTATAAAATATAACCCGACCGAGTCAAACAGGAAACGAAACCGATCGGGCTGGAAGAAATTCGAAACAGTCCGTTCGGTTTTTTAATCTCGTAAAAAGTGGATGAAGTTTCGAAGGGTAAAAGGAAATTGGCGGAAGAAATGCTACCCGAATTCAAAACAGACGATCCCGAAAAGACTAAAAATTCCATCTTGGAAAAGATCAAAACGATTCGGGAGGAACTTCCGATTCTACTTTCCAAAAAGGAAAGAACTTACGAGCACGTTATTCGTCCTTTAAACGATCTTTTTCAAGAGATGCAGGCGGAATTTACGATTCTCGCCCATCTCAATAGCGTAAAAAATTCCAAGGAAATTCAGGCCCTTTATACGGAAGTGCTTCCGGAGATCACCGCTTTTTATTCCGATCTGGGACAAAACGAGGAGTTGAATCTCGTATATCAGGAAATTCTAAAAAACGAAGAAAATACTCTGAGCGTTCCGAGGAAAAAAACGCTTCAAGATTCCATCATACAGTTTAAGTTGAGCGGAATCGGACTTCCTACGGAAATCAAAAAAAGAATTCAAGAGATTCAGATTCGCCTTTCCGATCTGGATAATCGATTCTCCCAAAATCTGCTCGATGCGACAAACTCCTTCGAACTCGTCTTGGATCGTCGCGAAGACGTGGAGGGAATTCCCGAATCCGACTTGAACGCCGCTAGAACGGAGGACGGTAAATTTCGTTTCACCCTTCAAATGCCGAGTTACACGGCTTATATGACTCACGGACCCAATCGCTCCATTCGAGAATCCTTATATAAGGCTTATACTACCAGGGCCCCTCAGAACGGAAAACTGATCCAGGAGATTCTTGCCTTAAGGAGCGAACTCGCAAAACTGCTCGGTTATCCCGATTACGTGGAACTTTCTTTGGCGACTAAGGTGGCCGATTCCGGAAAAACGGTTCTAAAATTCTTAAGAGATCTCGCCGAGCAGGCAAAGCCGATCGCCGAACAAGAATTTGTCGATCTTTCGAACTTCGCAAAAACCCTGGGAATCGATTCTCTTCAGGCCTACGATACGGCCTTTGCGAGCGAGAAGTTGATGAAATCCAGATTCGATTTCGACGAAGAGGAAACCCGTCCTTATTTCGAAAAGGACAGAGTCGTTTCCGGAACATTCCAATTTTTGAATGAACTTTTCGGTTTGGAATTTCGTAAAACTTCCGCTCGGGTCTGGGAAGAAAAGGTTCAGGTCTACGATCTTTATAAAGCGGGAAAACTTCTTTCCCGTTTGTATGTCGATTTGGAAGCGCGCAAGGACAAACAGGGCGGGGCTTGGATGCACAACTGGCATTCCAGAAATCGGATCGGCGGCCGGGAGATTCTTCCGACGGCGTTCGTTGTCTGCAACTTTCCGGTTTCCACGAGCACGTCTCCCTCTCTTTTGAAACACAGGGACGTGATCACTTTTTTTCACGAGATGGGACACGCGTTACATCACCTTTGTACAAAGATAGAAGAACCTCCGGTCAGCGGGATAAACGGAGTCGAGTGGGACGCGGTGGAGTTTCCGTCCCAGTTTTTGGAAAACTTTGCGACTACGGCGCGCGTTTTAAAGATATTCGGAAAACATTATATAACCGGCGAGACGATTCCGGATTCCATGATCGCAAAACTCAATGAGACCAAAAACTTCCTTTCCGCGATGGGAATCGTAAGACAACTCGAGTTTTCCCTGTTCGACATCCTCATTCACGAAAAAAGTTATACGGAAGAGGAAGTTCATTCCATTCTCGGAAAGGTTCGCAAAGAGGTCGCGGTTGTGATTCCACCCGAATACAATCGTTTTCAAAACGGATTTTCGCATATTTTCCCGGGAGGTTACGCGGCGGGATACTACAGTTATAAATGGGCGGAGGTGATGAGCGCGGACGCCTTTTTTGCGTTTGTCGATAAGGATATTTTCGATCCGGAACTCAGCAACGCATACTTTACGGAAATTTTGGAAAGGGGAGGAAGCGAAAACGCGATGATTCTTTTCAAACGATTTTTAGGAAGAGGACCGGAAGTAGGATCGCTTCTGAAACTCTACGGATTCAAAAACGCGGCTTGAAAGTTTGAAGATTAGGAAAGGCTTTTTCTGAAACTTTGTAGCAGGGATTCCTTTCCCGCGAGAAGCACTTCTACCTGATCCTGATCGATGTTATAAACTACGTTGCTTCTAAGTGCGTCTTTGAATTCGTTCTGGTCGATCCGTTTTTGATCGTAATTTTCCTTTAGAAAATTATACCAACCCGCCAAGAGAACTTTGAGATGCGGAAGTTCCCGGATCGGGATCGAAATTACTTTTTCTGGTTCCATAAAGACCAGCAGGCTATTTCCCGTACCGGGAGAGTCAAATCAATTTTAAAAATCAGCGGTAAGAATTTCCGGCGTTCATTGGATTTTTACTTTGGCTCTTGCGAGAATTTTCCTGAGAGTTTGTTTTTCCTTTTCCACGAGCGCAGGGCCTTCTTTGGTTTTCATAAATTCAAGATATTCCTTACAACCTTTTAATAAATCCAACGGGTGATTGTCCGGATAAAAGGGTCGCAGTTCTTCGTCGATCACTGTTAGGTGGGCAAAACCGGAACAATCCGCCATCGTAAAAACGTCCCCGGCGATGTAGGGAGAAAATCGAACCACCCTTTGAAGAGCCCGTATTCCCCTTGTTAAAATCGGGTGAACCTCTTCGATCAGTTCGGGAGAAACTTCTTTTCCTCTTGTGGCGGGAAGAAGAACTTTTCTTGCCGGAATTTCCAGATACGTTTCTATAATCGTCGTGATTTCCCTTACTCTTGCGGCTTCCCAGGGATCGTCGGGGATGAGTTTGGGCGATTGCGGAAAAATCGTATCTAAAAATTCTAAAATAGCTCCGGACTCGAATATGAATTTTCCGTCCAGTTCCAAGACGGGAATTTTTCCCATCGGACTGATTTTTAAAAATTCTTCGTCTTGAGAAGGGGAGATTCGGAGTTGTTCGTATTCCAATCCTTTTTCTAAAATCCCCAGCTTTACTTTGTTTACGAAGTTGCTGACGCTTGCGCCGTGAAGTTTGATCATGGAAAGGAATATTATGGATTGGGTTTTTTTGGAAAAGTTTTTTTTAGGATCGGAGAAGCTATTACCTGGAAAATAGATTCTTAAAAATCGATCTTGCAACCCGGTTGGTAGAGAGCGTTGCATTGAGTTTCCCCAGATTTTGGGTGGTGGGGCGGAAGTGGAAAGGCTCGGGAGGCTTTTCTATATCAGAAAATTATACTTTTTGCAAGTAAAAAGCCGCACTCTTGCCGGAACACTTGAAAAATATGAGTTTTTGATCCTTCCGATTCCAAAATCCTTCTCAACTTGTGGGGTTGTTATCACTGCATCGGAAGAGTTCGGCGGCATAAAAAAGTCTTTCTCTCTTTTTTCCCGCGATTAATTTCGACCGCAAAAGGAAACTGGAAATGACAAAAACGGCAATCATTACGGGCGGTACGGTCGGAATCGGCTACGAGCTCAGTAAACTCATCGCGGCGGACGGTTACGATCTGATCTTAGTCGCAAGGAATGAAAAAACCTTAAAGAAGGTAAAGAAGGAAATCGAATCGTTAAACAAGGTAAAGGTGGACATTCTTTCCGTGGATCTCGCGGACCCGAAGGCCCCCAAAAAGATTTTCGACTTCGCAAAAAAATCCAAAGCGGTGGTGGAAGTTCTCGTGAACAACGCGGGTTTTGGGACGAACGGAAGATTCGATCGAATGGATCTGAAAAAGGAACTTCAGATGATCCAAGTGAACGTAACTTCCTTGGCGGAGTTGACACATCTCTTTTTACAGGGTATGGTGGAACGTAAGAACGGAAAAATTCTGAACGTGGCGTCCATCGCGGCGTTTCAACCCGGACCGAACATGGCCAATTATTATGCGACGAAGGCGTACGTGTTGTCTTTGTCGGAAGCGATCTACGAAGAGGTTTATAAGGACGGAGTGACGATCACCACTCTTTGCCCCGGACCTACAAAAACCGAATTTTTTGAAAGGGCGGAGATCACCAACTCGAAACTTTTGAGTAGTCCCATGGCTCCGATCATGAGCGCAAAAGACGTGGCTGAAATCGGGTATGACGCTCTGAAAAAAGGAAAACCGGTCGTGATCTCGGGCGCTTTGAATAAGATACTGGCTCAGAGTGTGAGGATCACACCTCGATTTATCATTCGTAAAATCGCGAAATTTTTCAATCAAAACGGCTGAACCGAAATGCAGGGATCCATCCTAGATTTAGCGGTGCCTTTTTTTCTGATCTTGATCGGACTTGAGTTTTTATATTCCAAAATCGTCGGAAAAAAAGTATATCGCTGGAACGATACGATCGCCGATTTAAGCACCGGAATCCTGTTCTCCTTGAACGGAATTCTTGTGACGATCGTTTCCCTTTGGATCTATGAGAAGTTTAGAATATACTGTTCTTTGCAAACCTTATTCGGGGTTCCCTCAATTCCTTTGGGATCTCCCGTTTGGTGGGATGATCTCGTGGGAATACGTTGGAACTTCCGGGATCTCGCGGGATGGGTTTTCGTATTTTTGATCGTCGACTTCGTTTATTATTGGTTTCATAGGGCGACCCATGAAATCAATTTTCTCTGGGCCTGTCACGTAACGCATCATTCTAGCGAAGAATTCAATCTTTCCGTTGCTCTGCGACAATCGAGCGTTCAGAGAATTTTCGAGTATATGTTTAATCTTTTGATCGCATTCTGCGGGGTTCCTTGGCAGGCGTTTTTATTGGCTCACGGAGTTTTAAAAATCTACCAATTTTGGGTCCATACGAGGTTGATCGGAAAGCTCGGATTTTTGGAAGAAATTTTAGTCACACCGGCGCATCACCGCGTACACCACGGAAGGGATCCCAAATACATCGATAAGAATCACGGAGGAATTTTGATTTTTTGGGATCGGATGTTCGGGTCCTTTGCAAGAGAGGAAGAGGAACCGATTTACGGACTTACAAAACCGGTGACAACGTTCGATCCGGTTTATACGAACTTTCACGTTTACGAAGAGATTCTTTCTTTGGCGCAAAAAGCGAAAAGTTTCAAGGAGAAAGTTCTCATTTTTTTCAAACCTCCCGGCTGGAGACCCGTGAGTTTGGGGCCGTCCGTTCTTCCGGCGGAAATAGATCGAAGCCGATATACAAAATTCGATCCGGTCGTATCCAAACAAAGGACCGTTTTAGGAGTTCTGGAATTTTTTCTTTGGACCGTTCTTTCCTTACTATTGTTGAAATTTTTTAAATCCGGAAACTTGGCTCTTTGGAAAATTTTACCCGCCGTCGTATACGTCTTTTACGGATTCAGACATACAGGCCTCGTTTTGGACGGAAGTCCCCTAAGAAGATCCCGGATCGGTTTTCTTTTGATCGGAGGAGCGATTCTTTCCTGGATTTTGTTTTTTATCTGAAACGATCCCATTTGAAATCGTGACATGGGAGTCGTGTTTCTGCGAAAAAAAACGATTTATACGTTTGTCTTTTGGATCCACTTCGTTTCCTATCCTTTGACTGCGATCGATCTCGCACAAATCGACGATTCTTCCGTCGGTTTTGGGGATTCTTTCGAATATTACGAGGATACTTCCGGAGTTTTAAGTTTTTCCCAAATCCGAACCTTGGCGGAGGAAGGTAAATTCAATTCTTCGAATATAAGTTCATTAGGATATACGAATTCTGCAGTCTGGATCCGATTGAACGTCGTGAATTCCTCGGATCGGTCGATTCGCTGGGTCATAGAATATCAGTTTCCCAACGCGGATCTCGTGGAATATTACGATTTTAAAAAGGGAGAATCCCCTTTTTATCGAGCGGGGGACGGGATTCCGTTTTCGCTCAGGCCGGTTCAATACCGGAATCCGGCCTTTCCATCCGTAGGACTTCCTAAAACGAACAAGTCCGTTTTTTTAAGAATCAAATCGGATTCGAGGATTCAACTTTCCCTTCGTTACTATTCGGCCGTCGGATTTTACAAAAAAGTGATCTTCGAACAATTCTTGTTCGGTCTATTTTTCGGTTCGATGTTGATACTTGCGTTTTACAATCTTCTTTTGTATGTGTATATAAAGGAAAAAAATAATTTCTACTTTGCCTTGTATATCTTCGGATTTTCCTTTTTTCAGTTCGTATTGGAAGGTTGGGGTTTTCAGATTCTTTGGCCGAATGCCGTAAATTGGACGAATTCGAGTATTCCTTTCTTTCTTTTGATTTCCATTTCCCTCATGTGTTTATTCGTGAACGTTTATCTGGACTTGGAAAAACGTTCCAAGATGTCCTTTCGTATATTCCAATATTCTCAAGCTTTACTTTTGTTTTTCGCCCTCGTTTCCTTGTCTCTTCCGGAAAGATTCGGAATTTGGGCGGGTATATTTTTTACTTTCGGTTGTGCGATTCTCCTTTTTATGGAAGGGATTCGAAGTCTTGTTTGGAACCGGGCCTTTTATTTTCTTTTTGCCTGGGGAGTTTTATTTTCCGGTGTGATTTTGTTTTTATTTTTACAAAGCGGCTGGTTCAAAAATTTCCCCTTGCGGTTTTGGGTGATGGAGATCGCCTCCTTGTTTCACGTGATTTTGATGGGGCTTGGTCTGGCCGATCGTGTGAAGGTTTTGTCCCAAGTTTTATCCGAAAGAATTCAGGAACTAGACATTGCAAAACTCGTAGCGGAACGATCCGAAAAACGTTTTAAAAATCTTTTCGAGGAATCGGAAGAATTTCTTTTTACCATGGATACGGGCGGAAAAATTCGAAACGCGAACAAGTCGCTCGGAAGACTTTTAGGATTCGAGCCGCAAGAAGTGATCGGATGGGATTTTTTGGACTTGATCTTTGTTTCCGGAGACGCTTCTTACTCGAAAATTTTGGCTCGGGAAAAAATCGAAGAACTTTTTAGAACGGGAAAAAGTTCGGAGTTCGCCTCGGAGTTCAGACAGAAATTCGTTTTGGAGCCGAGACAGATTCGGGTTCGCCTTCAGCTCTTGGATCTCGGGGATAAAAAGGGTATTTTAGGAAAAGCTTATGAACTAAACGAGGACATACTCGCAAAATTTATCGTGAACGAATCCATGCATTTCACCTTGAACAACTATCTCCGAAACGCGGATCTTTTGAGCCGCCTTTTGACCGTAAATCTTTCCCGTTTTGTAGGAACGGAAATCGTAATCGCGATTCGAACTTGCATCCGAGAGATCGTCATCAACTCGATCGAACACGGAAATCTTGCGATCGGTTTCGACGAAAAAACCAAGGCTCTAAACGAGGGCCGTTATCTCGAATTCATTCAGGAACGTCAGAAGGAACCGTTTTACAATTCCAGGACCGTGAAGGTTTCGTATTCTTTGAATGCCCGTAGGATCGGATTTTTGATCCAGGACGAGGGGGACGGTTTCGATTCCAAGAAAATTCTAAACTTAGACATCGAGAAGTTGAATGAAACGAGTTTGACGCACGGCCGGGGAATCGTAATGACCCGCCGAGTATTCGACATCGTTAAGTTCAACGAAAAAGGAAACAGAGTCCTTTTGATTAAGTATTTGAAAAAACCTCTCCGTTACAAACGGGAAAAAACTCCTTTCGACGTTTGAACGGAAACGTTATTTAAAACTTTCGGGCGACTCCCAAAAAGAGCGTGGTCGTCAAAACTTGAAATTCCAATTTCCGGGAGAATTGGTTTGTGACTAACATCGCGGTTTGATTCGTGGATTCCGTAAGAAGAGTCACGTTTCCGTTTTCTCTCAGATAAAAACTCGCCGACTCTCCGTTGAAGGTTCCGGATAAGGAAGGAATGTTGATCCAAGAAAGTGCGATCCCCAGTTGAAGACTTACGGACTCTGTGATCCTTCTACTGACGGTTCCCTCCAGACGAAATTCGATTCCGGTTCCCGAAAGAGAACCTTCTTGGCTGAAGGTTTCCTTTCCCGAAGTAGCGTAACCTTTGGAATCCCAATACACCTGAGACATTCCGATTCCGAGGCCGCCTTGAAAGATCCAACGTTTGTAATTCCATTCGTACCAATACGCCAAAAGGAAGTAAGGATTTGAAAGTTTAAACTTCAGATCCGTGTAAAAGGGTTCGGAAGAAAATTGTTTCAACCCGAACGTTTGCCATTCTCTATAACCGCCGATGAATCCCACCCGACTTTCGGAAGAGATATTTCTACGAAGAAAAAATTCTCCCTGAGTAGTACGTTTGGGAGGATCGAGTTCCGTTTTGGAGGCGAACCGCGGATCATACGTGTCCGTAAAACCTCTCAGAAAGGAATTGAGTCTGTCTTCTCCCTTGTAGCCGATTCCGGCTCTGAGTCCGATTTCCCAGTTCTCTTCCTCGCGGCCCGGGATTTCAAGTGCGGGTTTGGAAGAGTGGGCCTTTGTTTTTGGAAACTCGCTTTGCGCCTTTAAAACGGATTTTGGACAAAGGAAAAAAAGTAGGACACAAAATGAGATCCCGAAAATTTTGCTGGTAGTCCGCATAATAACAGGATTTCTAGCAAGGACTTCCATAAAAAGCGGATTTTCTTTCCTATCGGGTAGGGCCATGTTTCAATTTCATTATTTTCAGTTTTTCGATTGGGATTTACTCAAGTTCTTTTTCTACTTCTTGAGTTTTATCGGAATCTTCTTAACGTTCCGACTCCGGTTCCCGCAACTTCGGTTCCTATTTCTCGCCGTAAAAATTTTTTCGGGCAACATGGACTACAAAGGTTCCCGAGGAAGGTTGATTCATTCCCAGGCGTTCTTTTCCGGAACCGCTTCTTCCCTCTTACCGGGTGCGGTGATCGGATCGGCTCTGGCGCTTATGATCGGAGGACCGGGAGTTTTAGTTTGGATTTGGATCGCTTCCTTTTTTATCATGCCTCTTCGATTCGTTTCTTCCACACTCGCGATTCGTTTTAGAACCAAAACCGCATCGGGAAGATATCTTTCCGGTCCGATGTATTTCATCGAAAGCGCTCTTAAGGCGAGATGGCTCGCGGTGAGTTTTGCGATCGCGGGACTTTTGACCGTACTCGTGATGGGTGGGGCGGTCCCGATGTTGTATGTGACTCATATCGCAAACCGAGCCTTCGACGTAACGGGAATGACGGTTCCGTTTTTGTTATCGGTGATTCTCGTATTTATCGTGTTAGGCGGGGTCAGAAGGGTCGGGAAAATTTCGGCGTATTTGGCTCCGATCGGGATTTTATTGTTTTTTTCGGGATATTTCTTTTTGTTCAAAAATTCCCTAATGAATTTCCAGGATTTTCTGCGGATGACGTTTCAGGAAGCGTTTCAGCCGACGACCGCGGTTGCGGGAGGAAGTTTCGTTCTTGCAAGGATTTTCAGTATGGCTTCCGGAATCTTTTTCGTATCCACCGAAACCGGGATCGGCAAAAGCGCGGGTTTGTCCGGAGTCGTAAGAACGGATTATCCCGCCAAACAAGGTCTGGTGAGTATGCTCGCCACTTTTTTCGAAGGTTTTATCGTATCGACTCTTGTGATTTACGCGCTTTCTTCTTACGGCGCCTTTAAGATGGAAGAGCAGCTCGTGTTTTTAAACGCCTTGTTTCAAGGACATACCAATCCGGTGAACCTCGCATTTTTCGGTTCCTTTTTGCTTTTCGGAGTCGTTTCGATCACGGGTTGGTTTTACACGGGAGAACAGAACGCGCTCTACGTGTTCGGAGAAAAATTTGCGAACTTTTTTAGAATTCTTTTCTTGGTTACGATTCTTGCGGCAGCCTATCTTTATGGGAAGGATGGGGATCGGATTCTTTTCGAAGCCTTCGGTCTGGGATATTCTCTCTCAATCATAACCGCGGTTCCTGTGTTGATCTCGCTCGTGTTGCTTGAAAAGATCGCGAGAACCGAGCTGAAACGTTTTTTGACGGAGAGCGGGGCGAGATACGAGGTCTTAAAGGATTTTTATCTTCTGCTACTTTCCATTCTCCCTAAAAACTTATTATCTCGATTGTTCGGACTTCTCGCGTCTTCCCGACTTCCTCGTTTTGTGATGATCCCGATTTTAAAAGCGTTTGCGAGAATGTATAAGATCAACGTGGACGAGGCGGAACTCGAAATCCAGGAATTCAATTCTCTCAATGCGTTTTTCACAAGAGCCTTAAAGGCGGAGGCAAGAATCATCGATTCCGCCGACAACGAGATGGTTTCTCCCGTGGACGCAAGGATTACCGGTTACGGAGATATCAACCAGAGAATCATCATCCAAGCGAAAGGTGTGGATTACAATCTGAAAGAATTGCTGGGCGGAGGCGGTTCGAAATACATAGACGATTTTACGAACGGGAAATACATCACTTTCTATCTATCCCCTCAGGACTATCATAGAATTCATTCTCCCGCGTACGGAAAAATTTTGGGATATTACTACGAGCCCGGAAAATTATTTCCTGTAAACGAGCTCGCGGTTTTCGGGATTCGAGGACTTTTTCCGAAAAACGAAAGATTGATCACGTATCTTCAGACCGAATACGGCAAAGTAGCGGTCATCAAGGTGGGCGCTTCCAACGTAGGGAGAATTCGAGTGACATACGACAATAAGATCGTAACGAACACACTCATCCGCACGGCGAGAACCGTCGAATACAAGGACGTTTCGATCATGATCGATAAGGGAGCCGAGCTCGGACGTTTTGAGATGGGATCGACCGTGATTCTTCTGATGGAAAAAGATACGTTTCAATTCGATTTACTTACCGTGAACGAAAAGATTTTATACGGAACCGCGATCGGAAAATTTAAAGAGAAGAAGTGTAAACTTCCTAAGTGATCGGGAATTTTGACCGTACCGTTTCGGTATTGAAGGATGATTGTAAAAAAGAATGACACAACTCAGTTTAAAAGCGACGACGCCGGATCGGATTGATTTCGACGAAAATCAACTGAAGATCACCTGGAAGGACGGAGTCACTTCGGTCTTCGAGGCCTTGGATCTGAGAAAACGTTGTCCCTGTGTCGTTTGTAAGGGCGGGCACGGAGGAAAGGTCGGAACTACAACCGGAAACATCCAGTCGATCCGACTCTATTCCGTTAACAAAGTCGGAAGATACGCGATCAATCCGGTTTGGAGCGACAATCATCAAACGGGAATTTATTCTTACGATTCTCTTCGGATGCTCGCGGACGGGCTTGGAGGCGACCTCACACTTTAGAGGGACAGTTGAGAAGAGGATTTTTCGAAAAAAGGTTGTTTTAACCCGAAAATTGGGTGGAATCAGGTTGGGAAGAAAAAAAGGAGGTGACAAAAACCCTTTTCTTATGTCCCATTAACTAAAATTCCCGGGAGAGTTCCCAAAATGGGTGAAGGTTCCCTTTCACAGGAAGAGATTGACGCATTATTAGCCGGGGCGAGCGATTCGTTTGACCCGGGTACGGTTGCATCCGCGGCCGCACAAAAAGAAGTTCCGGGAATGTCCCCCGTGGATCGGGATATCCTGTCGGATCTTCTTTCTTCCTGTTTTCAAGTTGCCGGGAACACGTTAGGCGCCGTTCTTTCCCGTTCTTCCGCATTCTTAAATCCGAATGTGGAAACCAAGTCCCGCAAAGACGTGGAATCCGAACTGAAATCCGGGTCCTTCCTTTTGTATTCGACTCTTTCCGGAAGCGTAAACGGAAGAGTCATTCTTACCATGTCCGCGGAAAATGCGGTAAAGATCGCAAATTCTATGATGGGCGGTTTTGATTCCGGAGAATTGGACGAAGCTCAGATGCAGACTCTGCGCGATTCTCTGACTCCCGTGATGGGGGCTTTGATTTCTCAGATCAGTACAAAAACCGGGGGCGGGGTGAACGGATCTCCCTCCGAAACCAGAAACGTAACTTCACCGGCCGCGCTGGTTTTACCGGACGGGGAAACTCTGGTTCGAGTCTTTTTCAATCTTACCATCGAAAGTATTCCTTCTTTTCGAGTTCAATTCTTACTCTCTCTTTCCACTGCGGCGGATTTGTTGAACTTATACCGCCGTTCCGGAAGTTCCGGCGGCGATATGGGTGGGATGGGAATGAGTGGGATGGGCGGCATGGGAATGTCCGCCGGTTCCATGTCGGTCAAGTCGGTTGCGTTTCCGAACTTAGGAACCGCGAGCGGGGCGTCTAGTACTCCGAACTTAAATCTTTTGATGGACGTTCAGATGAGCGTCACAGTGGAACTGGGAAGAACCAAGATGTATATCAAGGATATCCTAGGTCTGGGCGAGGGTTCCATCATAGAGTTGGACAAACTCGCGGGTGAGCCCGTGGATCTTTTGGTAAACGGAAAGCTGATCGCGAAGGGAGAGGTTGTGGTCATCGACGAAAACTTCGGGGTGCGCGTAACGGATATCGTAAGCCCTATCGATCGGATCAAGCCGGAGGGTAAGTGAGATTTTTCGAAACCTTCCGAATGGATGGAAGGATCGCACTTCTTGCGATTTTCATTATATTCCATTTTACTGTTGTTTCTTTATCGGCTCAATCCGAAAGGGAGCTGATGGACGAGGCTCTCAAAAAAGAATTGGGTCAGTCTTCTTCCAAGGATGAAAGGAAAAAACCGGAAAACGATTCCGGAGAAAAAAAATCCGAGACGACAACTTCCGCTTCCGATGCAAAATCCTCCGGGGAATCGGCGCCGCCGGAATCCAATCCGGTTGCGGAAAGATATCGTCCCGCCGACGACGGACCCGGAGTTGCGGGAACTCTTTTAAGGGTCGTTTTTATACTCGGGTTACTTTGTTTAGCGCTTTATTATATTCTAAAATACGTATCTAAAAGTCGGGAAGGCAGTCTTCCGGTTCGAGGGGAGATGAACGTCCTTTCCAGTCTGATGTTGGGTCCGAACAAACAGCTTCAGATCGTGGAGGTTTCGGGAAGGTTACTCGTTCTCGGAGTCGCGGATAACGGAATCAATTTGATTACGGAAATTTCAGATGCGGAAGTGAAACATAGGATTCTGCAAAAGAAAGAAAATTTCCAACCTCCCGAAGGCGGATTTTTGGTAACGGTTCTGGAACAGATCAAGGACCTGAATTCTCGGATTTCCGGAAATCAGGAGGGTCCGCCGGAAACATACGAGAAGGGAGGGTCCGCTCGGGAAGAAAAACGAAGGCAGGCCCGTAAGAAATTGGACGAACTCAAAGAAAAAACAAGCTCGCTCGAAAGCGGGCTTTTCGATTTGAGATAGTACGGGAAAATCGGAAATTTAGGGAAAATTCCTTTTGGTGAAAATGAGACATAAAAAGTTTATCAAGAACATAACGTGGATCTTCTTGCTCGTGGCGGGTTTGTTCATAGGTTCTTCGTTGGAGGCTCAATCTTCGGGAACTCGAATTCCCATTCCGAATTTGAACTTCAACGTAAACGAGGCAAAGGGTCCGAGAGAAACGAGTCTTTCTCTGATGGTTTTGTTTTTGGTTACCATTCTTTCCTTGGCGCCCGCGATCGTAATGTCCCTGACCTCTTTTACGAAAATCGTGATCGTTTTGGATTTCGTAAGAAGGGCCCTTTCGATTCAGAACCTTCCACCTAACCAAGTGATGATGGGGCTCGCACTTTTTATGACCTTCTTTATCATGGCTCCGACTTTGAATATCGTGAACGAGAGGGCATTAACTCCGTATTTGGAAGGTAAGATTGATACGAACGCATTTTTTGAAAAGGGAATGGTTCCCATCCGTGAATTTATGATGCGTCAGATCGGAACCTCGGGCGCCAAAGACGTGGCCTTATTTTTAAAAATCGGAAAGGTTGAAAAGGTGGAATCTTTCGACGACGTTCCTTCTTACGTTTTGATTCCCGCGTTTATGTTAAGCGAAATCAAAAAGGCCTTTTGGATCGGGATCATCATCTTCATTCCGTTTATCGTAATCGATCTTGTTGTCGCCTCGGCGCTTCTTTCCATGGGTCTTATGATGTTGCCGCCCGTGATGGTCAGTCTTCCGTTTAAACTGATTCTGTTCGTTCTTGTGGACGGATGGAACCTGATCGTGTACGAACTTGTCAGGAGTTATAAATGACGGAACTCGATGCGATGACTCTCATACGGGATTCGCTTTACATCACCCTGAAGATTTCGTCTCCGATTCTTCTCACGGCGTTGGTCGTGGGTTTGATCGTAGGGATTTTACAGACGACCACCTCGATCCAGGAGCCGACGATCGCCTTCGTCCCCAAACTCGCGGCGATTTTTATCGTGATCGTGATCTTTTCATCTTGGATGATTCAGACGATGACGGATTATACTCGGAATTTGTTTTTGATGATCGAGAAATTTTAGAATATTATGGAATACTTTATCAATCATTTTCAGACGTTTCTGCTGATCCTTTCTAGATTGATGGGGTTGTTGTCCGTCGCGCCCGTATTCTCCTATCCTTCCATCAGCGTTCCTCAGAAGATGATTTTTTCTTTTTTAGTTTCCGTGATTTTATTTCCGGTGACCGCCGGTTTTTTACCTCCGGTTCCCGGAGATATGGGAAACTACGGACTTGTGGTTATCGCCGAGGCCTTGATCGGAATGTTACTCGGCTTTTTGATCAGTTTGATCTTTGCCGCCTTTCAGATGGCGGGGGAATTTTTTAACGTTCAATTGGGATTCGGTTACGCGGAGATTCTCGATCCCGTGACTCAGACCAGTTTGCCTGTGATCAGCACCTTAAAGAACCTGCTTGGGATGCTTTTATTTTTAACGTTAGGCGCTTATCGAATCATGTTCGAGAGTCTCGCGTATTCATTTGAAAAGATTCAGGTTTTGAAATTTGCTCCCGAGATTCAAAACGGAATTTACAAGGCGATGGAAGACGCGGTCGGAGCGATGTTTCTCGTCGCGTTTAAGTTGTCTCTTCCGGTTCTCGGTATCATTTTGCTTGTTACCGTTTCCGAGGCCTTGATGGGTAAGGCGGCTCCGCAGCTCAATGTCTTGCAGCTTTCCTTTCCGATCAAGGTTACGATCGGTTTGATCGTGATGATTTTTATCACTCCTTATCTGGTTTCTCAGATGGGGACGGCCTTTGATTTGTCCTTTGACAAAGTCAATCTCATGCTTCAGGAGTGGCCGAAACAATGAGAGGTCGAAAATCGTTTCATGATCAATTCGATGCGGTAGTTCCCACAGATCGCAAACTTCGTGGGAGTTTCCACATTTTAGGGGGAAGAGTCCCCCTCGCAAAAGCCGCGTTTTTTAAAGTCGTGCTACGCGTCTTTTGCTACCCCCTCTCCGGGAAATTTTTTAGTAAACTCCCCGGACCCGGCGAACGACCCGTAGGAAGTGAGCCGCTGAGTTGTAGAGAGTACTTTGTTGAAAGATGTAGTACTTCCTACGTCTTCTGTAAAACGAAGATTGCCCCGTCCTGCTGCGGAGCGATCCGTAGAGAGCGATTCGCTGAGTTTTCTGGATCGTTCTTTTTCCCAACTAAGTTGGGAGCCACTCGTAAACTCAACCTCTCTTCCTACGGGTCGCTCGGTAATGCTCTGCTGCTCCTTGGCTATTTCGCTTCCTATGGGTCGCTCAATAAATATTGGGGAAAGGGTAACTCAATGCAACACTTCCTATGGGTCGTGTTGCAGGGAAGAATCGGGAAATTTTTCTTTATCATAAAAACAATATTCTCTCAAGCAAAATTCTCTCTTACCGATTTTGTAGGAACTCCCACAAATCCTTGTTTGACGAGCGCGAACCCGGCCGACTTCAAAATCGATCTCCAGCTCTTCGCCGCCGAAGACGAGGGTAGAACCGAACCCGGGTCCGAACGAAGAAGAAGAGAGGAACGAGAAAAAGGAAACGTTCCCAAATCTCCCGAGCTTCCGGCGGCGGTCGTTTTACTCGCCGGGGTGATCCTCGTGTATCTCATGGGCGAATATTTTTTCATGAGAACGTTTTACATTCTCCGCAAGTACATACACGGGGTCGGGCTTAGAACGGATATCAGTTCCGAATCGGTCACCGAACTTTTGAAGAACGCGTCCGCCGATCTTTTCACACTTCTGTGGCCCTTACTCGGAATTACGCTCGTAGGCGCGGTCATCGGAAACGTCGCACAAGTGGGATTTATTTTCACACCGAGAGCGCTGAGTTTTAACTTCAGCAGAATCAGACCCAACTTTAAAAAAGTCCTTCCGACACGTCAGACGCTCTTTAACTTGGGAAAGTCGCTCGCAAAGGTCGGGCTCATCGCGTGGGTTTCTTACATCATCATCAGTAAGGATTTTTTCCCGATTCTTCTTTCGGGAGAAATGGGACTCGAACAAGCGGTGGCTCTCGTGATGAGCAGTTCCTTCAAAATCTTTCTCGTGGTCGGAATCATTCTACTCGCGATCAGCGTGGTGGACTACTTATATCAAAGATACGAATACGAAGAATCCTTGAAGATGACTCCATCCGAGGCAAAGCGGGAAGCGAAAGAATCCGACGGGGACCGTTCTCTCCAAGCCAGAAGGAGACAACTCGCTCGGGACATGATGAATAAACGAAAGATGCTCGCGAAAGTTCCCGAAGCGGACGTGGTCATCACGAATCCGACTCACTTCGCCGTAGCGCTGGAATATAAACCGGGAATTCACAAGGCTCCGATCGTAATCGCAAAGGGTGTGGACGACTTCGCGCTTCTTATCATTCGAATCGCGAGGGAAAACGGAGTTCCGACCATAGAGGATCGTCTTCAGGCGAGAGGACTTTATGAGGAAGTGGAACTCGGCGCGGAGGTTCCGCAACAATTCTATCGCGCTATCGCCGCTATTCTCTCTCGTTTGGAATCTTTCCGGAGAGCCGTGTAAGAGGAAACTATGGAAAAAAAGTGGTGGAATCAGTCCGATATTATTTTAGGAATCGGAGCCGTGGCGATCGTCGCTATGCTCGTCATTCCTCTTCCGGGATTTATATTAGATATTTTGATTATTGTCAGTTTGGCGATAGGACTTCTGGTGCTTTTGACGTCCCTTTCCGTCAACGAGCCCGCGGACTTTTCGATTTTTCCGAGTCTTTTGCTCATCACCACGTTGTATCGACTTGCGCTCAACGTTTCGACGACGAGACAGATTCTTTCCAAGGGACCGGCGATGAACAGTCACGTCATCGACGCCTTCGGTTCGTTTATCATCGGAAGCGAATCCGGACTTTCCAAATACGTGGTGGGATTTATCATCTTCATCATCTTAGTACTCGTTCAGATTCTCGTGATCACAAAGGGTGCGACAAGGATCTCGGAAGTTGCGGCTCGATTTACGTTGGACGCCTTGCCCGGAAAACAGATGGCGATCGATATGGAACTTTCTTCCGGAAACATCAACGAGGAAGAAGCCAAAAAAAGAAGAAAGAAAATCGAAGCCGAAGTGGACTTCTACGGTTCCATGGATGGAGCGAGTAAGTTCGTTCAAGGGGACGTACGAGCGGGCCTCATCATCACCGCCATCAACCTGTTAGGTGGAGTGATTATCGGCGCATCGATTCGGGGAGAATCCTTCACGCAGGCGATCGAAACCTACGGAAAGTTCACGATCGGGGACGGGCTTGTATCTCAGATTCCCGCGCTTCTGACGACGGTTGCGACCGGTATCATCGTAACCCGTTCCGGCTCCGAGTCCGATCTGGCGACTCAGTTTAAGAGCCAGCTCTTCAGCAATTCCAAAGTTCTGTACGTGGTCGGGGGAAGTTTGGGATTTTCCGCGTTTATACCGGGACTTCCTTTCATTCCTCTCGTGATTCTTTCCGCGGGAATCGCCTACTTGGGTTATTCGCTCGAACAAACGGTCAAGGAACAACTCGAGTCGATCGAGAAAAAGGAAAAAGAGTCCGGTCAGGATCGCAAACCGAAGGATTTTTACGAGGAACTCAGAACCGATCCGATCGAGATCGAAGTCGGTTATCATTTGATACCGCTCGTCGACGCTTCCCAGGGCGGGGCGCTTCTGGATCAGATCAGCAATCTCAGAAAGAAGTTCGCTCAAGACAACGGAGTTGTCATTCCTCCCGTGAGAATATTAGACAATCTTGATTTAAATCCGGATACGTATTCGATCAAAATCAACGGAACCGAAGTGGGAACTTCCACGGTAAAACCGGACAAACTCATGGCTCTCAATACGAGCCCAGGCGCCGCGGAGTCGATTCAAGGAGAGGATTTCTTAGAACCGTCCTTTGGACAAAAGGCGAAGTGGATTTCTTCCGAAGACAAGTCCGAAGCGGAAGCGAAAGGTTACACGGTGGTCGACGCTTCCACGGTCGTGGTCACTCACTTGAAGGAACTTCTTGCGACACACGCTTCCACCCTGCTCGGAAGAGAAGAAGTCAAAAAACTTCTGGATCACTACAAGGCGACTTATCCGACTCTTGTCAGCGAGTTGGACGCGGACAAACCCGGCAACCTGGGAATCATTCAACAAGTATTACAAAATCTTTTGCGGGAAGGACTTGGAATCCGAAACCTCGTTCCGATTTTGGAATCGATCGCGAACAATTTGTCTAAGTATCAAAATCCGTACATACTCACCGAACTTGTGCGCCAGTCGATTTCGAGAACCGTGGTAAAGGATTATCTTTCCATGGACGGCAAACTGAGAGTGATCACGCTGGAAAGTAGAATCCTAGACCGACTTAACAAGTCGATCACACAGGATAGAATCGAAAACAGGGACGTTCTTTCTCTGGCCCCCGATTTTTACAGAAGGTTGATCGACGGAGTGGCCGAACTCTATCGAAATTTTAGAACCGAAGGAAAGTTTCCTATCTTTGTCGTGAACCGGGAAGTGCGTCTGCCGTTCTCGTATTTGCTCGCAAAGGAATTTCCTCCCCGCAACTTCGGAGTTCTCGCCTACGAGGAGATTCATTCTTCCGTGGATTCGGTCATCGAAGCCGAACTCAAACTTCCTCAGACACAAACCGCGACGGCGGGAGTCGGGGAAGAAACATGAAATGATTAGAATATTCGATCTTTCTAAAGCGAAAGGTCAGGGAGCTGAATATGGAATTCGCTAAAATTCGCGGTAAAAGTTACCAAGACTGTTTGATGGAAATGAAAATGAAATACGGACCGGAAGCGACCGTGATTTCCCAAACTGTGATTACAGAAGGCGGAGTGATGGGAACGGGACTTCTCGCAAAGAAGATGATCGAAATTCAGATCGGAATTCCGGAAAAGCAGGCTTCCCGCGAAAAGATAGAACGCAAACTTCAGGACTTAAAGGACCTGTTGAAACAAAAGTCGTATGCGGCTCCGGAAAGAAAGAAAACTCTTCATACCTTAAAACCTCTTTCCAGAACTTTGGAAGAAAAGGAAACCGCGACCGCAACCGTTGAAGATTCTTGGGAATTGGAAGAGATCACGACGGAACCCGAAAGAGTCGGTCTTTCCTTTGAGAAAGAACTTTTTGACAGAAATTCTCCGAGCCGAAAAGAAACGTTTCCCGTTCGAGGGAGAAAGGATTCTCCCTTGACGAGATTGGGGGAAAAATGGGTTCGGGAGGGAATGAGTCAAGGTTATGTGGAAGAGATTCTCTCCAAGATCGAAGAAAGGCTTTCTCCGATCGATCAAGGGCGTAACCACGCGGTTTCCGAAAGGGCGATTGAAATGTTCAAAGAAAGGGTCAGCGTCGACTCGGACCTATTTCGGGGAACCGGAAAGAATCAGAGAAAAGTAGTGTTCCTGGTCGGACCTACGGGCTCGGGTAAAACGACGAGCGTCGCCAAACTCGCGGCAAAATACTTTCTGCATCGGGGTAGATCCGTGTCGCTTTATACGACGGACAACTATAGAATCGCCGCGATCGAACAACTCAAACGTTACGCGGACACAATGGGAATGCCGTTTTATCCGGTTAAAGACATAAAAAAATTCAAGGAAACCCTGGCCCGGGACGGTTCCGAATTGATCCTGATCGACACAGCCGGTTACAGTCATAGAAACCTCGAACAGCTCGAAAGGATGAACTCATTGCTTTCCTGTTTCGGGGAAAAAGACTCTGTGGAAAATCTTCTTGTCCTTTCCGCGACTTCTTCCTACCATCATACGAGTACGGTATTGAAAGCCTATGAGTCCCTAAACTACCGAAGAATTCTTCTCACAAAATTGGATGAGGCGGATTTTTTAGGTGGTTTTCTCGAACTGGCCGATACATACTCTAAGAGTTTCACTTATTTCAGCGTGGGGCAGGAGGTTCCTTTTGATATTCTTCCTGCGGATAAAAACCTGATGGCTGAATGTGTGGTAACTCCGGAGAAAATTGCTGAGCTGAGAGGAGAAGTTTTCACCGTCGCGGGTGACTGATTCGATCGGCTTTCGAAGAGGTAAAGAATGGACCAGGCGGCTCATTTACGGAAACTCACCGAAGGGAACACGAGTCTAAAAGTTCTGTCATCCAGAAAACCCACGACTAAGATCATAGCGATCGCATCCGGGAAGGGAGGAGTCGGGAAAAGTACGATCTCGGTAAATCTCGCAATCTCCATGGCAAGGGCCGGGCAGAAAGTCCTAGTGTTCGACGGGGACTTGGGACTCGCCAACGTAAACGTAATCCTCGGGATCATTCCCAAATACAATCTTTATCACGTTGTCAAAGGACACAAAAGCCTAAAAGATATCGTCATCCAAACTCCGGAAGGAGTGGATATCATTGCGGGAGCCTCCGGATATTCCCAACTGGCCAACTTAAACGACACGCAGAGAAACTCACTGATCAAAGGTTTTTCCGAATTAGACAATTATGATATTATGATTATCGATACCGGCGCCGGAATCAGTTCCAACGTCATCGGTTTAACCCTTCCAGCGGACGACGTGATCGTGATTACGACGCCCGAACCTACGGCGATCACCGATTCTTACGGACTGATCAAAGCCATCGTATCCCAGAGCAGAGACAAAAATCTCAAGATGGTGGTAAACCGAGTCAGAAGCGCGATCGAAGGAAAAAAAGTCGCGGACCGAGTCATCGACATCAGCGGACAATTTTTGGAAGTGAAGGTCGAAAATCTCGGATTTATCTTTCAGGATGAAGAGGTGGAAAAGAGTATTCGGGAACAAAAACCGTATATCATCAATTCGCCTAAAAGTAAGGCGGCGGCGTGTCTCAATCGCATAACTTATTCCCTCTTAAATCAGGAAATAGAACCCTTGGAGGACGCCGGTATCGGGGGGTTCTTCAAAAAGTTTTTCAATTTTATGGACGTCCGAAATAAAGAATTCGATAATAGCGACGAAGAATAGTCCTTGAACCCTCAGATTCTTTTTATAGGCGTTTTTTCCGTCTTTGCAATGATCGTAAGTCCGCTCTGCGGATTTCTTATCGGAAATTCCTTCGGACACATCCTTTTCATAACCGTCCTTTCCGTGGTTGCTTTTGCCGTTCTCGGATTCGGAGTTCACGCGATTTTGGAAATGAAAGTACCCGAGTTTTTGGATTTTCTTTCCAATCTCGGGGGAGATTTTGTTCCGACCGCTTCCGATTCGGAAAGTTCCCGTGGAGGAGGATTCGATTATACAAGTCAGACAAACGAAGAAGAATTGAGCGGCGGCTCTTCTTCCAACAAGGAAGTTTTTGCGTCGGCGACTCCTAAACGTCAGAAAAGCGGAAACTTCGGGGATCATATTATGGTCGAAAATATAGCGATCAAAAACGAACCGAAGCTCATGGCGGAAGCGATTCGTACGATGTTGGCTCGAGACGACATGGCTGAGAAGTAATTGTTTCTTTCTAAATTCGTTCCATTCGGTTATAGAAAGTGAATGAGACAAAAAACTGCTTGATTTCCCCGTTTTTGGCTTAAAAAATGCTATTGCAATTTTCTGAGAAGCTCGACACTTTAGAATGAAGGTCTTCCAGATCCGAGCTTATGTCCAAAAAATATGAGAAATATAACCAGCAGGATGAGACGGAACTATGGAAATCCTATCGGGATACCAAAGATCAGGACATCCGAGCCTACCTCGTGGAGAAATACTCTCCTTTAGTCAAACACGTAGCCGGTAGAATCGCAATCGGAATGCCGCAGAATGTGGAATTTGACGATCTCGTATCCTACGGAGTTTTCGGGCTCTTAGACGCGATTGAAAAATTCGATCCGGACAGACTGATCAAATTCAAAACGTATGCGATGACTCGAATCCGAGGAAGTATCTTCGACGAACTTCGTTCCATCGATTGGATTCCGAGATCCATCCGTCAAAAAGCAAAACAACTCGAACAGATTATCGGAATGCTGGAGAACAAAGAAGGCCAGCAGGTCGACGACGACGCGATCGCAAAAGAATTGGGAATTTCCATGGAAGAGTACAATTCTCTTCTTACGAAGATCAGCGGAACCTCTCTCGTTTCCTTAAACGACATTTGGTTTCTCGGAGACGAGAACGACGAAGTTTCCTTTATGGAAACCCTCGAATCTCCGATGAACATGAATCCAGACACGATCATCGAAAAGGAAGAGATTAAAAACGTGATCGTGGAAGCGATCAAAACCCTTCCGGAAAAGGAAAAGAAAGTAATCGTATTATATTATTATGAAGATCTAACTTTAAAGGAAATCGGCGAGGTATTGGAAGTTACGGAATCCAGAATTTCGCAACTCCACACGAGAGCCGTTTCCAGACTGAGAAGTAAACTCGGTAAAGTAAAGTCCGTCATTTCTCGCAAGTAATCTTCGATTTACTACTAGGACGGAGAATATATGGGTTCTCTAATACCATTCTTACAAGACCAAGGCCGGGAACTGGATCGAGTCCAGAAAGAGCAGGTGGAAGTTTACGGAGATACTTTGGAAAATTCTCTCCGTCTCGCCTCGAAACATCTTAAAAAACAAATCCACGAACTCGACTACGTCGTCCTAAAACGCGGAAAGAAAAAACTTTTCGGGCACGAACCCTGGCATATTCGGGTTTCGATTCTTCCCGAAGACAATTTCCTAGACGAACTCACCGAACTCGATCAAAAACTCACCGGCGGTTCCGGCAAACTCGTATCCAAGGATCTCAAAGAATTCATTCAACCGAAGGACAAAAACGGAAAAGCTCTGGTTCAAATTCTTCGAAACGGAGTTTACCTGACCGTCTTTGCGCCGTTAGGTGAAGGTCATTCCGTGGATATGGACGAGATCTCTAAAAAACTCGCGTTAAAAGGAGTTTCCGGCGAAGACAACAAACTTGTTCGCAAAATCGTGAAGGATGCAAAGGGAGAACCGGTTCTGATCTCGGAACAAAAACCGAAATCGGGTATGGAGGCGAAACTCCTTTTGGATATTTCTTCGGATAAGATGAAAGCGAAAGTCACCATTCTTCCTCCTAGGCCGGGCGGAAGAGACTTTGAAGTTCGGGATATCGTCAATCATCTTAAAAACGCCGGTGTCAAATACGGGTTTAAAGAAGAAGAGATTCAAAGAAAACTCGAAGAGGAATTTTTCAATCAACCCTTTATCGCCGCGGAAGGAGATTATCCGATCAACGGTAAAAACGCTCAGATCATCTATCACGTTCGAACCTCCAAAAACGTTTCTTTCCGAGAGGACGAAACGGGAAGAGTGGACTTCAAAGATTTGGATCTGATCGAAAACGTAGTCGTCGGTCAGTTGCTCGCTGAAAAAATTCCCGCCGAAAAAGGAAAATACGGGCGTACTCTTTTTAGCGAACTTCTTCCCGCAAAGGACGGAACGGATACCGATCTCAAACAGGGTAAGGGAACCATTCTTTCCGAAGATAGAAGCAAACTGACGGCGGAAGTGAACGGTCAGGTCGTTTTTGCGACCGGAAGACTTTCGGTGGAAACCGTTTACAGAGTTAACGGAGACGTCGGTATCAAAACCGGTAACGTTACCTTCCTCGGTTCGATCGTGATTACGGGTAACGTGGAAGATAATTATTCCGTTAAGGCCGCGGGCAATATAGAAATCTACGGAACGGTTCAGAAGGCGAGAGTCGAAGCGGACGGAGACATCATCATCCGCCAGGGAATTTCCGGTCGCGAAGAAGCACATATTGAATCCACCGGAGGAAACGTGATCGCAAAGTTCATCCAGAGCGCGACCGTGATCACGGAGAAGGACGTTCTGGTTCAAGAGGGAATTTTACATTCCTTCGTGAGTGCGGGCGGAAAAATTCTCTGTAACGGAAAACGCGGTCAGATCGTGGGCGGGACCGTTCGCGCTTCCGAACTGATCGGCGCGAGAAGTATCGGCTCTTCCGCAAACCCCGCGACAGAACTGGTGGTCGGAATCGATCCGAAGATTCTCAAACAGATCGCCGACTACGAAGCGAAGATGCACGAGAGCCAGTCCAAACACGAACAGGTTTTTAAAAGTCTCAAAACCCTCCAGGCCAGAAAAGAATCCGATCCGGCGTCTTTTACGGAAGATCATGAGAATCAACTCGGCAAAATGCAAAAGGCCGTGGACAAGCTCGAGTCTCGGATTCGAGAATTTGAAACGGAAATTAACAATCTCAAAAACTACATGGAAGAGAAATCTTCCCACGGTAAGATCAGTATCGAAAAAGTTCTCTACGGCGGCGTAACGATGAAAATTCGAAACTCGGATTTCAAAACGAGAAACGAGATTAAGAACAAAACTTTTGTGGAAGAGAACGGCATGATTCGCCAAGTGCCTTACGAGGATCCGGAGCCGGACAAAAAAGACTGGAGAAAAAAACGAAACCGTGGTAATTAAACCATAGGATGAGGCTGAGCGATACTTTTTTAGGTTATGGTCAGGCTCCGGACATGATCCGGAAGCAACAGGTGGAAAATCCTTTCACCATGCCTCATATGATCTCCGAAACCGCTCGGATGGTCAAAGAATATAACGATACGCGCAAATACGCCGTCGAGTTGTATACCGACGTTTTTTCCCTTTCTCCGGAATCCAGGGAAAGAATGGCTTCGGCACGAAATCAAAAAATAGATCAGATTAAGGATCGGTTAAAAACATACAAACCGGCTTCGGACGGTAGGACCGATACTTATTCCGCCGACGGTCAAAAGGTGTCTAACGCGCCGACCAATCGAGGTAAAATCGAATTTTTCGCTTAAACTTTTTTCCGAAGGAATGTTGTTGGAGACGGTACCGGGAGAAAAGGGTATGGAGTTATTTGCAGTTTTAGCGATCAACGCGGTCGTTTCCGTAGTTTTATATTATACGATCACTTCGAAAGTTACCGAAAGGATTCGTACCCATATGCTCAAACGGATCAACGAGGAAATTCGGGACTTCGTGGACGAGTTGGAAACGGAGTCGCTCAGACAGGTCGATCTGATGGGTTCCAGAATTCTTACGTTCAAAGAGATAACTTCCAAGGCGGAAGAACTCGTCAAAAGAATCGAACAGGCTACGACTCCGGATATCTTAAATAAGATTCAGATCCAAAGGGAATTTACGAATCTTTCCGATCGGGGGGCCGCCGATTTTGAGGAAGGGGAAAGGCCGACTTTAAAAAATGCGAGCGTTGCGGGTGGAGAAAAACCGACTCTCAGAAATATCAACGCGGCTAAGGTTCCCGGTTCCGTTCAACAAGGGATCGGACATATTTATAAAGAGAATCTGGATCTCGTCGGAGAAGAGGGGATTACGTCTAAATCGCGCATCGACTCCGTTTTAGTAGCTCGAAAAAATACAACACTCAATTCTTATATTCAAAAACCGCAAAGTAGGTCCGCGACTTCGACTAAAGATTCCGGGTCCCAAAACAAATCCGAGCCCCAAGGTTCGACTTCCAATCTCGTTCTGGAAACGATCGGTAGGGGGGTCCGTAAATTTTTCGGAATCCAGGAAATCAAAACGATCCGCGAAGAAGAGGTTTCGGCTGTGAACGATTTTTTTCCGGGAACTCGAAATTCCACCTTGGATATTTCCTTGGACGAGGATCCGTTTGCGCCGGTTTTGGATTCCGCGTTAAGTGCAACATCGACCTTCAAGGACAATCTCAAATCGACCGAAGGGGATTTTACGAAAATTCTCCGGGAAAACGTGACCGGCTACGTTCCTCCCAAACCGGATTCGACCCGCATTTCCGCAGAGGCTGCGTTACTCGAAATCGGGGAAGATTCCACAAAAATCGAGAAAGTTGTTTTCCTTTTAAAAAGAAAATATACTCATGAAGAAATTTCGGAAGTTTTGGACCTTGCGCTCGGAGAAGTGGATATCATCGAAAGGTTTAGGTTGGACAGAAATAGGAGGTTCTGATGTCGCAGTTTAGAATACTCAACGTGGGATTCGGGAATATCGTTCTCGTCTCCAAGATCGTCGGCATCATTCACTCGGATTCGGCGTCGGCTAAACGAATTCGGAACGAGGCGAAGAGTAATAACAGTTTGATCGACGCCACTCAAGGAAAAAAAACCCGTTCAATCATCGTTACCGACAGCAATCATCTCATTCTTTCCAATCTGAGAGTGGAATCTCTTACAAGAAGAATCGAAGCCAGCGATAACTCAATCGCTTCCGAAGAGGAAGATTTAGACTGAACTCCCCCAAACTTTTTGTTCTCTCATCCGTGGCGGGAGGAGGGAAGTCCACACTCATTCAAAAACTCAGGGAAAAACATCCCGAGATTCTTTTTTCGGTTTCTTGCACGACCCGCGCTCCTCGTCCCGGAGATAAAGAGGGCATAACGTATTTCTTTTTGACAAAGGAAAAGTTTCAAAAGGGAATTTCGGAATCCGCGTTCTTAGAATGGGCTTTGGTTCACGACCAATACTACGGTACTCCTTTGAAATTTATCGAAGAAGCTTTCGCTAAAGGTTCTTCGGTGATTATGGACATAGACGTTCAGGGAGCCAAGATCATCAAAGAGAAACTTCCGGAAAAAATCGTGACGATTTTCATTCTTCCGCCTAACGAAATTGAATGGGAAAGACGTCTTCGAGGAAGGGGAACCGACTCGGAAGAATCTATCTCGAAAAGAATCCGAAACGGTAAGTTGGAACTGAAACGTCAGGACGAGTTTGATTATAAGATCGTAAACGACGATTTGGAGAAGGCGCTTCGACAATTGGAAGAAATCATCGTTTCGAATTCAAAATCCGTTTTATAGGTTAATTTTTCGTTAAAAAATTTGAATATAGGAACTCACACAAATCTGAATACCTTAAGATATCCTGATTTACTATATCGAATTATTTCCTTATCTGCAGTAATTAATTCAGCGCCTAATAGTCTCGAAGTGGATACTATTAAGCGATCGGAAGGATCGGCGTGAAATTTTCCGGGTAGATTTACACTATCAACGATGATTTTAGGTGTTAAATTGATACTTTTTATACCGGGAGCGCTGAAGGCTTGTTCCAACCAATCTTCGATCGGTTCATTGAGTTTAATTCTTCCCTTCGATTCCAACATCGCAATTTCCCAAGCGGAGATTTCCGATACGAAAATGGTTTGGGTCGGTATATTTTTTTCAATTAAACCGACGAGTTTCTTATTTTTAGTTATTTTGGCGTCGCCTTCCATAAGCCAAACGAAAGCGTGAGTATCGAGTAAGATCATTTATTTTTCAAAGTTCCAACTTACTCCTAATTTTTCAACAATGTCGCTTTCTGTTTTGATTTTTCCTTTTAGATATCCGATCGGGCTTTTGATCCCGTCGTCTCCTGTCGGTACTAACTTTGCAATCGGCTTACCGTGTTTTGTAATTATTATTTCCGTGTGTTTCGATTGTACAAGATCCATCAAACTGAGACATTTTGTTTTGAAATCGGTCGCACTAATTTTCATGGTTCAACTAAATCTGACCAGTTTAATCTGTCCAGTATTATTCGAGCCGCTCCGCCTAATACACAATATGCGAAATGATTCTATGATTATCTACAATCGGGAGAATCGACTAGGATAAAAGGCATCGTAGTGGGGACCCCGTTGGTTTTCAGTTCCCGATCTTTGAGATAAAACCCGCAGACGGAAACGCTACTCCCGACTTGGACGTTGGAGATTAAGGAAGGCGAATCCGAATCCAAGGCGACCGGTTTGCCGGAAAAATAGACGACAAAACGAATCGAGTTTCCTTTATACAAAATCTCCGAAACGGTTCCCGCAATTTGGATCGTCTTTCCGAAAGCCGCGGAAGGGTTGGAAACAAGTTCATAACCGTTGACTTTAGGAGGAGGTGAATTCGTTTTCTTTTTTGTAGCGATGGAAGAATCAACTAACAGTAAAAATGCGAAGAGAATAAAAAGTGATCTTATTTTAAAATTCATGATTTCTCCGGATTATGGATTGGCTTCGATCGCGTCGTCGGGGATACCGGGGGTTTTGATTCCACCGGAACGGCTTAGCCATTTGTTGGTAATCATGGCGCGTCTGTCCGCGGGAAAAAGAGTCAAGAGATAAGTCGTAATCGTCGGTCTTCCGTCCTCTTCCGCGTCCTTGTCCATTTGAATAAAAACGTCGATGATGTCTCCGTCGGGCCAATTGATCAACATTCCGACCGAGGATTCGGGAGGCATATTTCCCACCTTATCCGCGAGAACTTTCACGAGTTTTTGACGACTGTTCTTTTCAGAATCTGCCGATTTCATTTCCTTTTCTTTTGCGATGAGACCGTTACGCATTTCCTCGAGTTTTTCCATCTCGGAATCGAGTTTTCCTTTTTCTGCGAGAAGTTCCGTTTTTCTTTTTTCAAGTTCGTCCAATTCTTCCGCAAACCTTTCTTGCGCTTTGGAGAATTCCAGTTTTTGGAGCGCGGTCGGAGATTCGTTGTCTTGATTGACGAGCGCGGGTTCTTTTCGGAGAAACGGAAAAATTTCGGAAGCGTTGATGATTTGGAAGTAATCAAAAACGAAAAAACCGATGGCCAAAAGAAATAGAATCAAAAAGACGAGATACGTAGCTCTAGCCTTGTCGCTTAACGATGCCATTTTTAAGCCCTTAAATCGATTCGATTTTCGTTGATTTTATTTTCCAATTGTTCCGCCTTTTTTTGAAAATCGGTGATTTTCTTCTGAAGATTAAGCATGGAATCGGTCGCCTGAGAAGAATTTCCGGCGGTAACGTTCAGGATCTTCTGAAATAGAGATTCATTTTTTGAATCGGTCGTAGAGTTTTTTAATCTCTGAGGCTCCTGAGTCTTCGTTTGTGGATTCGGCGTTCGATCCTGTGTCGTAAGTAAAGATTCTAGGAGCCGGTTCGGGTTCAGAGGATTCATAAATTTCTCTCCATTGGATGGACTTTAGCTGATTGTAATGTTCTTCGAGTTCGAACTTTTCTTTTTTAAAGTATAACTTTTTGTAGGCCTTAAATTGATTCTCCTTGAGAATCTCCAAAATTTTACGATCTTTCTGAGCCGAAATCAACTCGGCCCTTTTAGCGTCGAGTTCCGGTCTTCTATTTTCGATGTCGGATTCGAGGTTTTCGTTTTGAGTGATTAGAGAGCGGATATAACCCTGGTGAAGTTGATAATCCCTCAACGAAGCTCCGTGAAGGGAGACGGACTCGCCGGTGAGAAGTTCAATTTGCCTTTCGTTTTCTTGAATGGAATTGCGGATCTGATTGATTTCTCCCGCTACGAGGGAGAAGCTTTTTAGTTTTTCGTCTTCTTTTTTCTTTCGAAGATTTAAAACCGGTTCCAGACTGAATTGAAAACGTTTCAAGGATTAGAATTCCTCTTCTTCCTGTTCGTCGTCGAGAACTTCTTTCAGACCTTGTAACGCCTGGGAATAAGTGCTTCGTTCCTGGATCTTTTGTTTTAGATAACGATCGATTTTATCTTTTTTACGAATCGCGAGATCCACTCTCTCGTCGGAACCGGAAACGTACGCGCTCAAGCGGATCAATTCTTCCGCGGAAGTATAAACGCTGATGAGTTCTCGAATCATACCCGCCCTCAGATTCTGATCTTCGGGAGCGATCCTCGCCATCACCCTGGAAAGGGAAGCGGGAATGTCCACCGCGGGATAATGATTTTTTTCCGCGAGTTTTCTACTTAAGATGATATGTCCGTCTATATAACCTCGAACCGCGTCCGCGATCGGATCCTCCATTTCGTCGGCTTCGGTAAGGACCGTATAAAATCCGGTGATCGTTCCTCCGGATTTGGACGTTCCGGAACGTTCAACAAGTTTTGCTAATTTAGAAAAAACTGATGAACTAAAGCCTCTCGTAATCGGAGGTTCGTGATTGGACGCCGAGATTTCCCGGTTCGCCTGAGCGAAACGAGTCAAAGAATCCATCATAAGGTTTACATGTTTTCCTTGATCTCGAAAGTATTCCGCGATGGAAGTCGCGAGTAGGGCGCAATTGACCTGTTCCATCTTAGGCGCGTCCGATGTTGCCGCAAGGACGATCGATTTTTGAAGACCTTCTTTCCCGAGATCGATTTCAATGAACTCGTTCACTTCTCGACCCCTCTCTCCGACGAGAGCGATCACGTTTACGTCCGCGTCGGTATAACGGGCGATCATTCCGAGTAGGCTGGATTTACCGACTCCGGAACCTGAAAAGATCCCGACTCGTTGTCCTCTTCCTACGGTGAGAATTCCGTCGATGGCTCGAACACCCGTGGCAAGAATATCTCGAATGATGGGTCGATCCAAAGGATTGGGTACGTCGCCGTCGGGAGGCCGTTCTTCCTTGGTGATGATATGGCCTTTTTTATCGATCGGTCTTCCGACTCCGTTCAAAACTCTTCCGAGGAGTTCTTTTCCGACGGGGATCGCGAGTTTTCTTCCGGAGGAAAATACGAACGCTTCCGGATAAATTCCTTCCACAGGACCGAGGGGCATAAGAGTGTAAATGTGGCCCTCAAAACCCACGATTTCGCACTGGAGATACCCTTCTTTCCCGCTCTTTTGAACGTCCATGAGTTCTCCGATTTTAGAATCGGGCGGGCCTTCCGAATAGATGACATTTCCCGAAACTCGAACAACCTTTCCCGATTTTCGAATCGTTTCGGTGCGATCCATGATCAGGAAGTATTTGGACATTACGTCCACTTTTTCGTGAAATTTCTTTTCGATCATAGAAGCTTATTTCTTGGTAGCTGGAATTTGTGGGAAAGTCAAGTATCTATGCGAAAATAAAAGAATTATGTCGCGTGAGAAAGAGAGGTTGAAGGAGTTCCTAGGCAGATTCTGTCGTGGTCGCGGATTTTGTGGGAACTCCCACAAGAAAGGGTAAGTCTGGAATGAGATCTGAGCTGCTTTCATTCTGTGGGAACTCCTTTATTTTTCATTTGCTTTCGATTTCAAAACGTGCCCAATTCAGACTTAAAAAGTTCGGTTGATTGCAAATTCCCTCAAAACTCCATTTGTTTGGAAGTGTTTCTATCGGGCCGAGAACGCACCAGTTCCTACCTAATTTTTGAGAAAGCAACAAGGACTGGAATACTGTATTTGTTATATTTTTTGAATCCAACGAAATTCTAAAGTTCGCTTCATAGAGGGTTTCGTCTTTCCAGTATTTTTCACAAGTGGACGTCAGAATCGTACGGTCGAAAGTCTCTTCCATCTTAGAAAGAATCCGAACTGCATTCTCTTTTTTACTTACTTTTAAGAATACTTTCCATCGCAACGAGTATGGGTTCAAACAGTCATTCACTGATGAATCGAATCAAATCGGCTCCGCATTCCGAATCGCTTCCTCGATTTCTTTGAGCTGAGTGGAAATTCTTGCGTCGATCGCACCCACGTCCGTTTCGATGATGACCCCGCCCCGGTCCACACGAGAATCTTCGTAGATATTGACCTTGCGAAGAGATTCCATGAGTTTGATCAGTTCGTCCTTGTGTGCGGTCGTAAGTTCGAGATCCGCGAAGTTGACCCGAATGTCCACGCGGTCCCTGTCTTTGATTCTTTTTAAGGCTTCTCTAATATTGTTGAGAACGATTTCCTTTCTTTCGATGATTTCGTCTTTGATCACCTTACGCGCGATGATAAGAATCATCTCGACCATTTGTTTTTCGGATGCTTGGATGATTTCTTCTCGAATGTCGATCGCCTTACCGACGATGGTTCCCAAACGGTCGATGAGTCGCCTTACTTCTCCCTGACCTTTTTTGAAACCGACTTCTCTTCCGGCGTCATAACCTTTTAGGTAAGCCTCGTGTTCGATCTCCGCGACCTTCATTTCGGCTTCTTTGATCATCCTCTCGACTTCCATCTTTGCGCGGTCGAGAATTTGTTCCGCCTTTGCTTTGCCGGTGTCCTCTTCGAGTTTTACTTTTTCTTTGGAGTCTTGGATCATCTGGAAGGCGCGTTTACGTCCTTCTTCCTCGATCTCTTCCGCCTTTCTTCTCGCTTCTTCGAGAAGTTTGCGAACCTGTTCCTCGTTTTCTTCCCGATAACGGCTCAGTTCCGCTTCGATCTCTTCGATCGAAGGTCCCTGATACTGTTCGATGATATTCCCTTCTTGATCTACCTCGAACTCTTCGGCGTCCTCGTCTCTGTGAAATTTTTTATATTTATCAGGAATTGCTAATTCAACCTGATCTTTGATGTCCGCGATTTGGATCGGTTTAAAGACGAGTTTGGCCATGGATTAAGTCGCTCTCCAAAATTTGATACTTCCTTCCTCGATCTCATTCCGGAGTCTTTCTAAAATTCCGTTTTGAGCCGTCTCCATTTCTGCGAGACTGATCGGACCCATGGAATCGGATTCCAATCGAATCGAAGCGGAGAGAGCGGGCTCTAATTTTTCAAGAATCCGCGTCTGAATTTCCGTTTCCGTGCCCTTCAAGGCGCAAGCGAGGACGATCGGATGAAAGGAAATAAAGAACCGATTCAACGGTTCTCTTTCTAAGAATAACAGATCTTCCATCCGAAAGAAGTGTTCAATTATATTTTCGGCAAAACCGGGCCGCTTCTCGCGGATTCGATCGAAGATTTTTTGCGAATCTCCGGGCCTTAACCTCCCCAAAAGATCGGCGGCCTTTTTTCCTCTTGGATTGTGGATCGGGAGACTTTTTTCCTCAAGGGCTAAGGCCTCGAGTTTGAACTTCAAAAATCTTTCCAAACGATTTTTCTCATATTCGCTGGAAAGGTCCAAATCGTGGATTTGGATCAGGATCTCTTCCTTGATCGTTTCGGGAAAGTCGTTTAACACCGCGGCGGCGGCGTCCGGATTTCCGAAACAAAGAACCAGCGCGATCATACTCGGTTTTTCACCGGATACGATTCTCGAAATTTCTACCGCGTTTTTTTGTTTGAGTTCTTGGAGAAGATCTCTTTCTTCCTTTTCTTCTCGGAGTAGCGCCTCGAGTTCTCGGATGAGATTTAAACTTTCGGGATCAATACTTTCTTCTTTTTGAATTTTGGAGAGAGAGTTTAAAAAAGAAGAGAGAACTTCTCTCTCTTCTTTGGAATCCGGTTTTCCGGTTTTGTGAAACGTCTCGAGAAGTTTCCCCGTCGTTTCCGGACCCAGATGACGGTAGACTTCCGGAGGGAGGTGTTCTCCCAAGATCCGGAGAAGACTTCCCGCTCTGTTTTGTCTGGAAGACAGGGAGTTCATCAGCTCGCTTCCTCTTCAGAGAGCCATGTGCGGAGAAGTTGTGCGACTTCTTCCGGTTTTTCCCGAGCGAGGTTGATCGCGTTTTCGAGAAGTTCTCTTCTGTATTTTTCGTCGAGAGAAAGTTCCACTTCCGCTCCGCCTTCGTCCATCACTCGAAGCGCCGCTTCTCTCATCATTTGTTGTTGAGCTGCAAGTTCTTCCTCTCTGAGTCTTCTTCTTCTTGCGATTTCTTTTTTAACCGCTCTGTAAACCAGGATGCTTACGATCAAGAGTAGAACGATGATCAAAGACGCGATGATCATCTGACGGATCGCTTTTTGTTTGCGGAGTTCTTCATCTTCCGCCGCGAACTGAGCCGATCTATCTTTGGGAATCGTGATGACTGAAATTTGATCGCCTCTGGCCTTGTCGATCCCGACAGCGGATTCTAGGTTTTTGCGGATTTGTCTGAGTTCATCCTCGGAGACCGGAACATACTTACGATCGAAGCCGGTTCCGTCTTCCTTTTCTTTCTTTTCCCACATTCCGTCGATGACAACCGAGAGGTTGACCTTGTCCACTTTCCAAGGTTGTTTTTGAACCTCGGAAACTCTTCTGTTGAATTCGTAGTTGTTGATGTTCTCGGATTTGCTATATTCCGATTTTTGATAGTCCGTATCCTTGTATCCGGGAGGAATGTTCGGCTCGGTTCCGGCGGGACCGTCGGGGGTGAATCCTCTTCCTTGGAATTTTTCATTGGTCGTTTTTTCGGAAACCTTTAAAGAATAACCGTCCACGAGTTTCAATTCGGAGTAAGGAGTGTTCGGGTTATCTGGAATCGCGACAACCGGAGAAACCGAGTTGTCCTTGTAGGATTCCTTATCCCAATTTAAGTTATATTCAAAACGTGTAATATCGACTCTTTCCTCTCCGCCGAGCAGCCAGCGAAGTGTGTTTCTCATGTCGATCAATCTTTGGATTCGTTGTTCTTCGCCGATTCTCAGTTTTTCCTGAACGATTCTGAGTTCGAGTCTTTCTTTTTCGAGATCTTCTTCGAAGTCGCTGATGATCTTTCCGTCCGCGTCCGCGACGCTTACGTTTTCCGGTTTTAACTTGGGAACCGCTCTGGAAACCAAGTTCACGATCCCTTTGACTTCTTTTCTGGAAAGAGATTCTACGCCAGGAATGTAGTGGAGAATGACGGACGCTTTAACGGGAGACGCGTTGGACGTGAATAGTTCGTCTTCCGGAAAGGCGATGTTTACGTAAGCCTTGTCCACGGAACGAAGCGTCATCAGCGATTGTTCGATGGCGCCTTTGAGAGCTCTGTACTTTTTGATGTCCTTGTCGAACTGGGTTTCGGTGAACTTATCTACGTTAAAAAGTTCCCATCCTTGAACTCCCGAAGGAATTAAATTTTCCTGGGCGAGTTTGGTGACGATCTCTTGTCTTTGCTCCGGATTAACGGTGATTATACTCGTATCGGAACTCCCGTACTGATAACCGAGTGAATCCAATTTTTTCGTGACTTCGGCAAAGTCTTTGTTGGTTAAGTCTTTAAACAAAATCACACGATCCTTTTGCAGAGAAACGGTGGATAGGATCCCGATCGCGACAAGAACGGTTAACGCGATCCCGCCGAGGATTAGTTTTTTAGTCGTATCCAGAGTTGTGAAAAACTCCCGGACGTTGTTTAAGATTTTCTGTAGCTGCTCAGGCATAACGAATCTCCACCGAATTTACAATACGGGACATAATCAAATATCGGAAAGAAAGTACAATCCCTTTTCGAATTTTTTTAGAAAATTTTCTTTCGGTACACAAATGTTAAGCGTAGTAAAACGGCTATATTCTCTATTTTGAATGTGTTTATGCGTACTGAACTTTTGTGGCCCTTCGGAGAATTTCGTGGGAAGAAACTACTTCATAAATGACGGTGAGAAGAGGTTGCAGATGAGTTTCGAGCAAATTTCGTCATTGCAAAATCATAACATAACCAATGAATAATATTCCTAATGAACGCAAACGAAAACTTAGAAAAACATTACTCTCTCCTTTTAGGAATCTCATCACCTTGGTCGGTTGAAACCGTAGAATTAAATATCGCAGCAAAGAAAGTAGATATCGAAGTCTCATACGATGAGCGGGAAGCTGTAGAGTGTCCGGATTGTGGTAAAAAATGTCCTCGGAAAGATCATACAGAAAAAAGAACCTGGCGCCATTTGGATACGATGCAATTCCAGACATTGATTCATGCTCGAATCCCACGCGCTCAATGTGAAGCTCACGGCGTAAGAAACGTAAAGTTAC
>NZ_ANIK01000014.1 GCF_000347175.1 Leptospira alstonii serovar Sichuan str. 79601 | reverse complement strand
ATCAATCTGCCATCGGCCTTCTTGACTCCGTCGAATCAAGAATATCACACTTCGAGCTGTCTTACGTCCAAGAATCATACTAATCTATGGATCCACTCGATATCACGAAATTGATTGACAGGCTATCTACAAACGGGAGTCTAATCGGTGCAATGGATAGCGCTCCCGAGCATCTTGGACCCTTATTAATTCAATTCTTACTCGGAGTCGGATTCTCCGCTCTGATTCTTACCCTTGCCATACTCATCGGTCCGAAAAAAAAATCGAAACCTCAGGACGCCTTTGAATGCGGGGTGCAATATTACGGAGACGCGAGAGGACTTTTCAACATCAAGTTTTATCTGGTCGCGGTTCTTTTCATCCTCTTCGACATCGAGGCGGTCTTTTTGTTTCCTTACGCGGTCAATCTGATCGGATTCAAAAACGCGGGACTCGGTTTTTTTCTCGTCTTCGAGATGTTTGTGTTTGTCCTAACCTTGGTTGTGGGTTTATACTATATCTGGAAGAAAGGAGCGCTGGAATGGGATTGAGTGATTTGAGTAAAGCTCCGGGCCAAACCCTAGGAGACATGCTCCAACTCGGAAACATCGAATCCGTGATTCAATGGGGAAGGAGTTATTCCCTTTGGCCTTTTCCTTTCGCTACCGCTTGTTGCGGAATCGAATACATGAGTACGGCCTGTTCCGATTACGACATTGCTCGTTTCGGAGCCGAGCGTCCTTCGTTTTCTCCGCGTCAGGCGGACATGATCCTCGTATTAGGAACGATCACCTACAAGATGGCTCCCGTTCTCCGCCAGATCTACGATCAAATGGCCGAACCCAAGTTCGTCATCAGCGTCGGGGCCTGCGCTTCTTCCGGGGGAATGTTTAACACCTACGGAGTTTTGCAAGGAGTGGATCGAATTCTTCCGGTGGACGTATATGTCCCCGGTTGTCCGCCCAGACCCGAGGCGATTTTGGACGCACTCGTTAAATTACAGACTAAACTGAAAACCCAGGGACTGGAAGCGAGACGCCAGGAAGTGATGCAGAAAATCCAGGAATTGAACGAAAGAAATAAACCCCTGGTCGTACGATGAAAGAAGAAGTAGAACGTTTCCTCAAAGAAAAATTCCCGCATTTTTTGGACGTACAAGAACCGGTCGTCTCCAACCTTCCGGTTTTTTATCTCAAACCCGAAGGTTTGGTCCCCGTATTGAACGGTCTTAAAAACCATCCGACACTCAATTATAATTTTCTAAACGACTTAACCGCGGTGGATTGGCTCGGAAAAAAAGAGCCCCGATTCGAAGTCAATTATCTGCTTCGTTCCGGAAATAAGGCCGCGAGCAAAATTCAGATCAAGGTCCGGGTCGAAGACGGGGAATCGGTTCCAAGTGTGACTAACGTTTACAAGGGAGCCGACTGGCCTGAGCGGGAAGTATATGATCTTTTTGGAATATCCTTTATAGGCCATCCGAACCTGGATCGGATTTTAATGCCCGACAATTTTCAAGGACATCCCTTGCGGAAGGATTTTCCGTTGGAAGGATTCGGTCAGGATTATCTGATCGAGGATCTCCTTCATATCCACATAAACGAAGATATAACCAAGGAAGGAGGGAAGAAGTAGTATGATGTACGAAAAAACGGCGGAACACTTTCAACAGAAATATAAAAATCTTCCCGAAGGACATCTTCTCGTAAATCTGGGGCCTTCCCATCCGGCGACGCACGGAATTTTGCAAAACGTGATCCAAATCGACGGGGAAAGAATCGTGGAAGCGGAATCCGTGATCGGATACGTACACCGTTGTTTTGAAAAATTAGGAGAACGTTATACATACAATCAGTTCCTGGTCTGCACGGATCGGATGAACTACGTTTCCACTCCTCTGAATAACATTGGTTGGATTCTCGCCGTGGAAAAGATGATGCAGGTGGAAGTGCCGGGCCGCGTAACGTATGTCAGAATGATCATCTCCGAACTTTCCCGGATCATGGATCATATCATCTGCACCGGAATTTTGGGAGTGGATCTCGGAGCCTTCTCCGGGATGTTGCACCTCTTTCATCATCGCGAAAATATCTATCAAGTCATCGAAAAACTTACCGGCGCGAGATTGACCACGACCTTCTGTAGAATCGGAGGTTTGGAACGGGACATTTATCCGGACTTCGTCAAGGAAATCAAACTCGTCTGCAAGGGACTCAAGCCCGCGATTGAGGAATTCAACAGCCTTCTTTTAAAGAATAAAATTTTTCTGGGACGCACCGAAGGGATCGGAGGAATTTCCGCCGAAAACGCGATCGCCTACGGATTTACCGGGCCGAATCTCAGAGCCGCGGGAGTGGACTGGGACGTTCGTAAGGACGAACCCTATCTGTTTTATGATAAGGTGGACTTTGACGTTCCGATCGGAGAAGACGGAAGCGTTCTTCATAGAACGTTAGTCCGCATGGAAGAGATGCGTCAATCGATCCGGATCATCGAACAGCTTATAGACGGAATTCCGGAAGGTCCTTGGCACGCGGATCTTCCGCATGCGTATCTTCCCGAAAAAAACAAAGTCTACAACAACATGGAAGAATTGATCTATCACTTCAAGATCATCATGCACGGGGTAAAGGTTCCTCCGGGAGAACACTACATGGCGACCGAAGCCGCCAACGGAGAACTCGGATTTTACATCGTTTCCGAAGGGGAAAAATCCCCCTGGAGGGTACACGTTAGACGCCCTTGTTTCTGGTATTATCAAGCCTTTGCCGAACTCGTTCGGGGAGGACTTCTCGCCGATTCGGTCGCGACCATGAGTTCCTTGAACGTGATCGCGGGGGAGTTGGACTGCTGATGAGTTACAAATTTAGCGACGTTTCCGAAAAAAGATTCCAAAAGATGTTGGAAGTGTTTCCGGACAAACGTTCCCTCGTTCTGCCTTGTTTGTACATTCTCCAAAGGGAAAACGGTTTTGTGGATCAGGACGGAATGGCCTACATCGCCGAACGTCTGGGAGATCCGATTTCTCTCGCGCAGGTCTACGGGGTCGCCACGTTTTATACCCTCTACAACAAAAAACCGGTGGGCAAATATCACATTCAAATTTGCGGAACTTCGAGCTGTTATTTGCTGGGAAGCGACGAAATCGAAGAACATCTTTGCAAACGTTTGGGAATTCATACGGGACAAACAACCCCGGACGGCAAGTTCACTTTGGAAGAAGTGGAATGTCTGGGCGCCTGCGGTTACGCTCCGATGGTCCAGATAGGCGACGATTTTTACGAGCAACTGACTCCCGAAAAAGTGGATCGGATTCTCGATAACCTGAACTGACAAAAGGAAATCCTTATGGCGGAAATGAAACTTCTTACGAAATACATAGACAATCCTCAGTCCGCCAAACTCGAGTTTTACGAATCGGTGCACGGTTACGAGGGTTTGAAAAAAGCGCTCTCGATGAAACCGGACGATATCATCGCCGAAGTCAAAAAATCGGGTCTACGAGGAAGAGGGGGAGCCGGTTTTCCGACCGGACTCAAATGGTCCTTTATTCCGAAGGACATTCCAAAACCGAAATATATCATCTGCAACGCCGACGAAGGCGAACCGGGAACATTCAAAGATCGTAAACTGATTGAGAACCTTCCTCACCAAATCATAGAAGGGATGATCATCGGAGCGAAAGCCATCGGTTCCAACAAAGGATTCTTTTACATTCGGGGAGAATTTCAAAAGGGCGCAAGGACGATGCAGACCGCGATCGACGAGGCGTACGCCAAAGGTTATCTCGGAAAGAATATTCTAGGCTCCGATTTCGATTTCGATCTGATTTTGTACGAGGGCGCGGGCGCGTATATCTGCGGAGAAGAAACCGCACTCATCAATTCCCTGGAAGGAAGAAGAGGGCATCCAAGGCTGAAACCTCCTTTTCCCGCCGTGTCGGGACTTTATCGTTCTCCGACGGTGGTCAATAACGTGGAAACGTTTTCCGCGATTCCCCATATTTTGGACAAGGGTGCGGATTGGTATTCCAAGATCGGAACCGAAAAATCTCCGGGTACGAGACTTTTCAGCGTGTCGGGTCACGTAAAAAAACCGGGCGTCTACGAAATCGAATTAGGAACTCCTTTATTAGAACTTGTGAATGATCTTTGCGGGGGAATCGTGGACGATAAACCTCTCAAAGCGATCATTCCGGGCGGATCTTCGGTGCCGATTTTGACGGCGGAAGAATGCAAAACCGCTAATATGGATTTCGAATCCATGGCGGCTCACAAAACTATGCTCGGCTCGGGCGCGGTCATCGTGCTCGCCGAAGGTTCGGACATCGTGGAAACCACGTATCGTTTTGCGAGATTCTACGCTCACGAATCCTGCGGTCAGTGTACTCCTTGTAGAGAAGGAACCCATTGGGTTCGAGACATTCTTTATAAAATCAAAGAAGGAGAAGGAACGACCAAGGACATCGACTTGATTCTTTCTCTTTCCAGAAATATGGAAGGCGGAACTACGATCTGTCCTCTTTCCGACGCCTGTGTGGGAGCGGTTCGTCCGGCGATTCAGAAATTCCGTTCTGAGTTTGACGCGAGATTGAAAGAAAAACCGGAACCGGTTCCCGATCATCCTCGAAGAAGAAAAGAGGATAAGATGGAGGCGGAGTCCGCGGCGGGAGGAAGAGCGACTTCATGAACTGGAACGAAATTCTATTTTGGCTTTTAAAAAGCGGACTTTTCTTTTTTATTCTGATCACCGCGTGCGCGTACTATACGCTCGCAGAAAGAAAGGTCGCCGGTTTTATTCAGGATCGGAAAGGTCCGAACCGCGCGGGAATTTGGGGACTTTTACAACCTCTCGCGGACGGAATCAAATTTTTAACCAAAGAGGAAGTGTTTCCGACTCAGGTGAACAAGGTCATGTATTTAATCGCTCCCGCGATTTCGATGACCTGCGCGATTATGGCCTGGTCGGTCGTTCCCTTGGGCGGTCAGATTCCTCTTCCGCAGTGGCTTCAAGATAAGACCGGTCTTGCTTTTTTGGATCTGCAGATCGCCAATCCGGATACCGGAATTTTATTTTTGTTTGCGATCTCTTCTTTGGCGGTTTACGGAATCATCATCGCGGGTTGGGCGAGCAACAACAAATATTCGCTGTTAGGCGCCATTCGTTCCACGGCTCAGATGATCAGCTACGAACTTCCCCTTTCTATGAGTGTGGTTTCGATCGTGATCCTCACCGGTTCTTTGAAACTCACGGATATCAGCGCTTCCCAAGCCGGGCTCTGGAACATCTTTAAACTTCCGGGATTGATTGCGTTTTGTCTGTTTGTGGTCGCCATGTTTGCGGAGACCAACCGTCTGCCTTTCGACTTGGCGGAAGCGGAGTCGGAACTCGTGGTCGGGTTTCACACCGAATACGGTGCGTTTAAGTTCGCGTTATTTTTTATCGCGGAATACATGAACATGATCACGATGAGTTGTGTCGTAACACTTCTATTTTTCGGGGGATATCAGGTTCCGTTCGGAATTTTGGAAGGGCACGTATTACAGCCGTTATTCGGACTTTTTTTCTTTTTGGGAAAGGTGTTGTTTTTCACCTTTTTGTTTCTCTGGGTGAGATGGACTCTTCCCCGTTTTCGTTACGATCAGCTCATGTCTCTCGGATGGAAAAAACTCATTCCCTGGGCGGTTTTGAACATACTGATCGCGAGCCTCTATATACAATTTTAAGAATATAATAATATAAGAAATATGCCATTTACAGATCAGCCTCAGTTGCTTTTGTTCTTTCTGTTCGCTTCGGTGATGATACTCAGTTCGCTCGGGGTTGTTTTTCATCCGAACGCGATCACCGCCGCGGTTTTGCTCGTTCTGAGTTTTTTTTCCCTGGCCGCGATCTACGCGGTGATGAACGCGGTTTTTATCGCGACGATGCAGTTGCTCGTTTACGCGGGGGCGATCATGGTGTTGGTCGTGTTCGTATTGATGCTTTTGTCCCTCCGAGACGACGCACCCCAGTTTTTCATCTTCGAAAAACCCATTAAAAAACTATTATATTTGAGTTTGGTGACGTTCCTGGGAGTTCTTTTGGTCACCGCCGTGCAGGACGGAATCCCTTCGGAAAGTTCCGCTCCGGTAGGATATGCCCAGAACAAAGACGGAAAATTTGTCGGATATTATTTTCGAATTTCGAACGACGAAAACGCGTCGGACCCGAACCCAACTTCCGGAAATGATGCGGCTCCGACCGACGTCTATTCTCAAGGAAACACCGCGGTGGTGGGAAGCGCGATGTTTTTGAGATATCTTTTGCCCTTTGAACTCATCTCCATATTATTACTCGCCGCCGTTTTAGGCGCGGTCGTACTCGGAAAAAAGAATTTAGGAAAAGAAACCGAAGGAGGAAAGTTATGAGCCTCTGGATCTCCGGAATCCCGATCCACTACTATCTGATTCTTGCGATGATCATCTTTACGATCGGAGTCGCGGGAGTGATGGTAAGGAGAAGCGCGGTTCTGATCTTTATGTCGGTGGAATTGATCCTGAATTCGGTGAATCTTGTATTCGTAACATTCTCGAAAGCTCTTCATCAAGTCGACGGAGAAGTGGTTGTGTTTTTCGTGATGGCTATCGCCGCCGCGGAAGCCGCGATCGGACTGGCGATCGTGATCGCGATCCATAGACTCAAAAAGACGAGTTACGTGGACGAAATGAATCTGATGAAATGGTAGGAAGAATGGAAATTTCTGTGCTCATCCCCGCGTTAGTCGCTCTTCCTCTGGTCGGTTTTTTGATTTCCGGAATTTTCGGCAAGTGGCTGAAAGAATTTACCGGGATCTTTTCCACGGGAGTCGTGTTCTTGTCCTTTGTTCTGGCTCTTGTATCCTTCGTTCTGTTTCATCCGATGGAAAGGACGATCCCGGAAATTGTAACGGTCTTTCCTTGGATCTCCGCAGGGGGAATCCAGGTTTCGTATGCCTATCAAGTGGATCAACTTTCGCTTTATATGATTCTGATCGTCACCGGAATCGGATTCCTCATCCATCTTTACAGCATCGGATATATGAAGGGCGATCCGGGGTTTGCGCGTTATTTTGCATACTTGAACCTATTCATCTTTGCGATGCTCAATCTCGTACTTGCGGAAAATCTAATTCTTCTTTTCCTCGGATGGGAAGGGGTAGGGCTTTGTTCGTATCTATTGATCGGATTCGATTATCACAAGGAAACCGCAGCCGACGCCGGGATGAAAGCCTTTATCGTAAATCGGATCGGAGACTTGGGAATGCTTTTGGGGATCGCGCTCGTGTTCTGGTATACGGGTTCCGTGTCCTTTACGGCGATCGGAGAAGCGATTCCGGAAGTACCTTCATTTCGTTATATACTTCCTTTGGTAGCGGTTTGTTTTTTTATCGGAGCGATCGGAAAGTCGGCGCAACTTCCGTTACACGTATGGTTGCCGGACGCGATGGCCGGACCCACTCCCGTTTCCGCGCTCATTCACGCGGCGACCATGGTGACCGCGGGAATTTTTTTGATCGCAAGACTCAATCCTATCTTTTTATCCGCGCCTCAGGTCGGACATTGGATCGTGATCGTCGGATCGATCACCGCTTTTTTTGCGGCGACGATCGGGCTTTTTCAAAACGACATCAAAAAGGTGCTCGCGTATTCCACAGTCTCGCAGCTCGGATATATGTTCGTCGCGATGGGAGCGGGCGCCTATGTCGCGGGGCTCTTTCATCTGATGACACACGCGTTTTTTAAGGCGCTTCTGTTTTTGGGATCGGGTTCCGTGATCCACGCGCTGCATCACGAACAGGATCTTAGAAACATGGGCGGGCTCAAAAACCAGATGAAGATCACTTGGATCACGTTCCTTGTCGGATCTCTCGCGATTTCCGGAATCCCCCCTTTCAGCGGATTTTTTTCCAAAGATCTAATATTAGAAAAGAGTTATGCTTATGGGGCGCTTTTTTACGGACTCGGAATCGTCACCGCGCTTTTGACCGCGTTCTATATGTTTCGGATGACTTATCTCGCGTTTTACGGAGAATCCCGAGTTTCTTCCCATAAGGCGGAACACTTACACGAGTCACCGATTGTGATGACGATTCCACTTGTGATTTTGTCCGTCGGAGCCGCGATCGCCGGATTTTTGGAAGTGCCCCATTTTCTTTTCGGAGGCGCGAACATACTCACTCGGTACTTTGCTCCCGTTTTTATCCGAGGAACCGAAATTTCGGAGATGATCGTAAAACGATCGTTAGACGTTCACGAGGTCGGAACTACGATGGAACTGGGTTTGGTCGCCGTTTCGGTAGCGGTCGCCGTTTCCGGAATATTCATCGCGAGGACGATCTTTTTAACCGGAAAAAAAGTCCCCGATGCGGAAGAATCCCGCACCGGAATCGGAAGAATTCTTTCCAAGAAATACTACGTGGATGAATTCTATCACAACTTTATCGTAGAGCCGATCGTAATACTCGGAAAGTTTTTAGCCGATCACGTGGAAAGAAATTTCTTGGATCTGATACTTCGAGGCACGGGAAGATTCGCGGTAGCGATTTCGCTGATTCTAAGACGGGTTCAAACGGGAATCGTAGTCGACTACGCGATTTTGATCGTGCTCGGAACGGTAGTCATACTTTCCTTTTTTCTAATGAGGGGGCTGTAACTTGGATTTCCCGCCGTATATACTCAGTATCTTTTTATTTTTACCTTTGATCGGAGTTCCGTTCTTATTTTTATCCAATCGGGTGGATTGGCTGAGATTCATTTCCGGATTTTTCACTCTCGTACCGTTTTTAATCATCGTGGGTTTGTATTTTAAATACGATCCTTCCAACTCCTCACTTCAGTTTGTGGATAGAATTTGGAACGTAGTCGCATCCGGAAATCTGAAAGTGGATTATCATATCGGACTGGACGGATTCAGTCTTCTTCTCTGCGGAATGTCCTCGTTGTTGTTCTTTCTTTCCACTCTCGCGACTTGGACGAGTATCACGACCAGAATCCGGGAATTTTACATTTATCTAATGATCGTGGAGATGAGCGTTCACGGAGTGTTCTTATCCGGAAATCTCGTGCTGTTCTACATCTTCTGGGAGGCTATGGTTTCTCCGATGGTGCTCATGGTCGGAATTTGGGGCGAGGATCAACGGGTCAAAGCGGCGATCAAGTATCTGATTTTTTCGTTTACCGGATCGGTGCTGATGCTTGCAGGAATTCTAATACTCTATTTTAAAACCGGAACGATCGTGATCGAAGAATTGTCCACGGGGTTATTACCGGAGATTCCGAAGAACATCCGTTTGTTTATGTTCTTTGCGTTCGTCTTGGCGTTTGCGATTAAGGTGCCTTTGTTCCCGCTCCATACTTGGATGCCGGACGTTCACTCGCAGGCTCCCACCGTCGGTTCCGTGGACCTTTCCGGAATTCTATTGAAGATCGGACTTTATGGATTCATACGTTTAGTGATTCCGTTGTTTCCGGAAGAAATGTTGGAATACAGAGAAATTCTCGGAGGACTTTGTATCGTCGGAATCATCTACGGAGCCATCATCGCGATGGCTCAGGAAAACTCCAAACGAGTCGTAGCGTTTTCCTCGCTCTCCCACATGAGTTTTTGTATGCTCGGGATTTTGAGTTTTACGGAAGAGGGGATGGCGGGCGGAATGTTGCAGATGCTCAACCACGGATTTACGGCGGGGATGCTCTTCTTCATGCTGGGGATGTTACACGAAAGAATCGGAAACAACGATATCGCGAAAGCCGGAGGATTGTCCAAGCTACTTCCGGTATTTTCAGTCTTTTTTGCGATCGCGATTTTTTCTTCCCTGGGGGTTCCCGGAACCAACAGTTTTATCGGAGAATTTCTGATCATCCTCGGAAGTATCAAGGCAAACGTCGTATACGGAGCGTTAGCCGCAACCGGAGTCGTGTTTGCCGCGGGATATCTGCTTTTGTTCGCAAAACGGATGCTCTTCGGAGAAGCCACAAAAAATCTGATCGAACACCACGATTTAAATTTTAAGGAATGGATGATTTTAGTGCCGACCGTCGCCATGATTTTTTGGATCGGAATCTATCCCAAACCGTTTTTAAAAGTGTTGGAACCTTCCGTCAAAGTCGCATTAAATTCCGCATCCGCCAAGGTGATTCGGGACCGCTCTTTGAATACATATAAAGAAATGGATTGGAACGGCAAGACCGTCGATATCGATACGCTCCGAAAATACGTTTCCTATAAATCTTTGGGAGAGGAACCGCCGCGTTATGAGGAACGTCTCAAAGGATTTCAAGGAAAGTATACGTTGCCGGAATCGATCCGAAAGGGAAAGGAAACTTCTCCTGAAGGGGACGAGGAGGCGCAAAAATGAATCCGATTCCGAACGTCCTGGACTTATTTTCCATTCTGCCCGCGCTTATCTTGGCCGTCGGCGGAGTGTTTGTGATCTGTTTATCCGTACTTTTTAAAACGAAAGAATTTCTGATCGTAAGATACGTTTCCGGACTGATCTTACTCACGGCTTTTGCGAGCGTGTTTTATATCGCTTTTGCAAACGTGCCTTACACCGATTTTCAATTACCCGGCACCGGAGTTTACTTCGGCGGACAGATCGAAGACTCGGCCCTGACCTTTTGGTTGAATCTGATCTACATATCGATGGCGATCGGAACCGTCGCGGTTGTTCCAAGAATATTAAAAAATCATAAAGTAGAATTTCCAGAATTCTATCCCTTATTGTTGTTTGCGACCTGCGGAATGATATTCATGACTTCCGGACAGGACTTCATTCTCGTATTCGTAGCTTTGGAACTCATGAGTATCTGTCTTTACATTCTGATCGGAATGGCGAGGAGCGATCTGTTTTCCCTCGAAGCGACTCTGAAGTATTTTTTACTCGGAAGTTTTTCCTCCGGGTTTATGCTGATGGGAATCGCCTTTTTATTCGGCGGAAGCGGATCTACGAACATCACCGCCGCCTTACAACCTCTGGCCATCGCGGGTTATCAGGGAAATTTCACGAAGATCGGACTCGTTTTGTTTATCACTGGGGTCGCTTTTAAGATCGCGCTTTTTCCTTATCACGCTTGGACACCGGACGCATACGAGGGCGCTCTAACTCCCGTAACGGGTTATATGTCCACCGCGTCCAAGACCGCGTCCATCGGACTTCTGCTTATTCTTTATACGAAACTTCCGATTCCGCTCGAAGGAAGCACTTGGGCTTGGTTGCCCGGAATTCTCGCGTTGTTATCCATGATCTACGGGAACCTACTCGCATTAAAACAGGAAAATTTAAAGCGAATGCTCGCGTATTCTTCGATCGCACACGCCGGTTATATCGTGGCTGGGATCTCTGTGGGAATCAAAGAGGAAGTGTTGTTCTATCTCACCATTTATTCTTTTATGAGTTTGGGAGCGTTTGCGATCCTTGCCTATTTGGAAGACGGGACGAGACAGGTAACGTTCTTTTCCGTTCAATCCTTGTCGGGGGTCAAACCGCTTACTGCGATCGCGATCAACATTTTCTTTATGTCCTTGGCGGGAGTTCCGCCTTTCGGAGGATTTTGGGCGAAGTTGTTTCTCTTTCAAAAACTCGCCGAATCCGAATCTCTGATGAATCGAATTTTATTGATCGGCGGTGTGATGAACTCCGCGCTCGCGCTCTATTACTATCTGCGGATCGGAATCGCCACATTCATGAGCAGCGACGAGGGAGAAATTTCCCGCAATCACGCGGCTCCTTACAGTATCGGAGTGACGGTGGTCGTCTTGATTTGTCTCTTTATGGTCGTGTTCGGTTGGTTGTCCATCGTTCCCCATCATAGTTTGGGTATTGATCATCCGGAATAGTTCTTTAGAGTTTTTGAAAAATTAATTTTCCATCTGTTTCCGTTACATTGAAATGGACGATTGAAGCGATTTTGTTAATCTCCACTATGGAATTTTTCAGTAACTCTTTTGATGGATTATAGTTGGACATCGTAAAGAAACATATGTCCGTTTTTAGGATTTTCATAATAAACGGATCCTTGGCCGTTTTCTCCGCTGGGAATTAGAACTTTATAATATTTAGGAGGTCTAAACCAGGCCGGAGCGCCGGAAGGTTCGGTCCCGTCCGATTTGACTTCGATCAAACGATTCAGTTCTTTGAACTCTTTTCTCCAGGAAGGAGGAGCCTTCAGTTCTAAAAACAAAATGTGCTCGTGACTCCAGTGCGCCGATTCCCAATATTTCCCGTGAATGAGTTCCAAATCGTTCGGCACCGTTTGATCCCCCGACCAGTACAGGTAGACGGAAGTCGGATCTTCCGTATTTTTTTCCACGCATCCATATACGAAAAGTTTCAGAACGATCAGTAAAAGTACGATCCAGGATTTGATTCTTGCTTTCATGGGAATTTTGTCCTTTTTGGAATTATTGTGCCTCGGATATTTTGGAAAAACCGGAGTGAATTGTCGCATTAAAATATCGAAACGTCTAACGTCAAGAATACTTCTTGATGAAATCGGATCGATTTTGAATATTCGAAAATTGCAAAGAAACACTTTGACAAAATTAAGTCGGGACTAAAGAAATCCGAAGAGCGATCATAATTCTTTGGAATTGTACTAAAAAGGAAAGGAATGAAAAATAGGAACTCAATACGGAATCAATTGGTAAGATACGGATTTAAAATCGCGATCATCGGAACTGCGTTTCTCGGATTGTATTGTAAATACGCGATTATAAGCGATCTTTATCTGTCCGAAGTGATTAAAATCGCAAACGGCAAAGGGGATAAGGAATATTTTGCGGGTTCGCAATTGAAGTTCGGTGTCAGTTCCGAGGAAAAATGCGAGGAAGATAAGGAATATCTAATCGAGACGCTCGGAAATTATTTTCATGAGATCTCCGAAGTGAAATGTACCAAGGAAGAATTTGAAAGTTACTTTCAGGCATCGATCAAAATTCCGATGGTAAAAGCCGTAGACGGAAAATTTACTTCGGTTGCGGGATTATTAAATATCACCGTGACTCCGGGAGAAAAAATTCAAGTTGGTTTGTATTTGAGTCCAGAATATTTCAATTCGTTAAAAGAAACGATCAAAGAAAAATACTGGAATACGATCAATATCGACGAATTTTCTCTGGGTTTGATCGTGATCAACGACACAAAGGAAAAAGTGAAATTGGACGTTGCCAGCGTTTACGTAAACGATAAACCGATACCCGGATCCGCCGGAGTGGAATTGAAGTCCAAATCCAAAACGAACATTCTATTGTCGAACGTACTCAAGGATTATATCTTTGAAAACGGAACCGGAATCTTTTTGTCCGTTGAAACAAAAACAAAAGGATCGAAATAGGAAAATCAACTAGGATTGTAAAACGACGCAGATAATAGGCGCGCCGATTTTAAGAGGTTGTCAGTCATAGACGTTTGAAAGAGCCTGTGATTTCGTCGGATAGTTGAGAAATCCAAAGAGAAGTTTTTTAAACTCGAAGGAAGGAAGTATGAACATAGAAATCGGAAAAGGGTTGAACGGTCTTTATTTCGGAATGTCCAAGGACGAGGTAAAAGCAAAACTCGGAGAACCCGACGAAATCTACGACTACGATTACGAAGGTTCCGTCTCGACCGGATACGAATATTTTTCGGAGGAATCCGAATACGAATTCGACAAGGACGAAGGCGATCGATTGTATTCGATTACGATTTCAAATCCTTCGATTCGGCTTTTTGGAAAACCGATCATCGGCGAATCCATCGAAACCGTCCGTGAAATTCTCAGTCGAAACGGAATCGACGATTTTGAAGAGGACGATGAAGATCACGAAGGTCACGACCACGACGAAGATCACGGTGTGACTGCCTTCTCCGATAAACTCAACGCGGTTTTTCAGTTCGAAGAAAACGAATTGATTTTTTTCGGATTCAGTCCGCTTTTTAAAGACGATACGATCGACTGGCCTAAATACTAAGAACCCCTTTCCAAATTTCTCCATCGGAAAGACATGGATCGGATTTGGTGTTACGGCTGTAAGAGTTCCAATTCTATTATATCTTCTTTTTCAATTTCTATCCTATTTCCTTCTTTGTCCACGAGAAGGTAAAATCGATCCGTCTCTTCTATGGTTCCGGAATAAACTTTCTTATTTTTGAGAGTGATTCGATAGATCGGGACCGATGCGTGGGAATTATCCGAAGGATCGGAAGTGATTAAGGAATTTGTTGTTTCGTTATGACGGGTAAAATTTTCATTTAAGGTTTTTTTAGAATCCTCGGAAAGGGCTTGGTATTTCGTAAATTCGCCCGAGTTCGTTTTGACGACTTCGATTTCTTGCGAAGCGGTTTGTGAAGTTTCGTCTTTAAGAACGGAGTACCCGGTTAAGACGTCCACTTTCGGTTTTGTGGAATCGGACGGCTCGACTCGTATCGCACCCTCTAATACTATAATTTGATATTTTTTATAATGCGGGTCCACTATGAGAACGAGCGTTGTTCCTAGGAGCTCTGAAGATATGGCCTCGACTTTCGATCGAACTTTCAGAGATGTTTTTTTTTTGATCGTAGTAAACAGAGCCGTTCCCGATTTTAAATCGAGATTGATTTCATCTCCTTTCTTGGATGCGGAAAATATCGAGTCGGGTAAGATTCTCAAAGTTAACCCCAAATCCCCGGCGATCGTATAATCGCAGTAGGAATTTTTACCGGATTTCAGAACGATTTTTTCCTTATCCATAGTAACGTTGCACTGGCCCGTAGTCACCGATTTAGTGATTTCGAATTCGTTTTGGTTCCAGGTAAAAAATCTAAAATAGAATGCCAAAGCCGAAAGTAATAGAACGCAGGCGGCGGCTAAAAACGAATTTCTAAAATAGAGAACGCCGCTTTTTTTTTCACGGAATGGATCAAGTTCCTTTCGATTGACATCCAAGGCTCCGATTTGAATCTTCAATTTCATCAACTCGAAGAATTCTTTTTTGGACTTTGGATCGGATAAAAATTGGCTGAGTTCCGATCGTGTCATTTCGTTCGCAATGGCTCGTTGCATATTTGACCTTCGATTTGATTCGGGATTAGATTCCATCTTTTATCTCCTATATACTCTCAAAGTCGAAATTCGAATTTTGCAATTTCTTACGTAGGACAGTCAGCGACGCGTATGTTTTCCGATTTACCGTTCTTACGGATATCCCTAACTTTTCGGCGGTTTCTTTGATCGTATATTTTCCTAAAAAACGAAGCATGATTATATTTTTTTCCAACTGAGGTAAACTTTCCACGCTTGCGTTTAGAAGATCCAACTGATACTTATCTTCCTCGTATTCTATTTCCTTTTTCGAAATGAATTCTAAAACTTTATGAGAATCTTCCACTTCTCTTTTTTCGGATGAGCCTTTCTTCCGGATCAAATCCAAGAACTGGTTTTTGGCGATCGTAAGCATCCAAGACGTTTCGTTGCCCTTGGAAGGATCGAACTTTTCCCAGTTGTTCAGGACCTTGATAAAAGTTTCCTGACAAGTTTCCTCGGCTTCTTCTTTGGAAGCGCCTTTGCTAAGAAGAAATCGATAAATTTTTTCATAATTTCTCGAATATAAACCGTCAAAATCAAAAATTTGACTTTCGGAATTTTGGCTCATCTGTAATTAAATAACGAACCGGCTTGTAAAAAAGTGTCACGCGGAAGCAAAAAAAAATCGAATGCCGCCATCGAATTCAAAATTTTTACGATTTAACCTTAAACTCAATTTTTCCATTACGAGAATTCGCAAAATTACGGAGCGTTTTGCCAAATCAAGCGCGTCGCTTCCTAATCCCAATGGAAAGTTATTGTACGTTTTATTTTTCGTTTCGATTTGTTTTTTTACGAATCTCGACGCGAAATCGATTTTACTCAAAAACGGGAGAAGAATCGTCAATGTGGAAGTCAAAACCGTTCCCAACGGTTTTGAAATCACGCATAAAAACGGTACAGTGGAGAGAGTTTCCCTCGCCGAAGTCCAGAAAGTTTTTATCTCCAATTTTCCACCGAATCCAACTAAAAAACCCGAGTTGGCAAAATCGATTCCCAATTTAGAAACAAGTCCGGAAGAAAACGCTCCACTGCGTCCGACTAAAAAGCCCGAGTTGGTCAAAACGACTCCCAATTTAGAGACAGGCGCCGAAGAAAGAGTTCCCGCAGCCAAAAAATCAGGCATTAAGGTTTTTGCGGAGGGGCTGATTCCCGGATGGTCCCGATTGCTTCGAAACGATTCTTATGCCTTAAAAGGATTGGGTTTTCTGTTGATACTTACGGAACTTCATCTCGTCGAAAGAAGTTACGTATATTTGAGTCCCGTAAAATCCGCTGCGCAAACGGGTACAGCACCTACGCCTCTCGACCTGATTGCCATTGCGTCGAACGATCTAAATCTGATCAATATTGCCGCCCCGTACAGTATCATTTCGAATTCTTCGAAAGTCGTTCTGAACGACGGTCAAGTGCTGGAGAAAGGACGTTATCAGCATGAAAAACAAGGGTACGTTTCCGCTTTTGTTTTTGTTTTAATTTTGGACGCTTTCTTAGGGTATAAGTTTGAAAATTGGAGCGTTGTGCCCAGCTTGAACGTTTCCTTCCGAGGAGATAAGGAAGTTTCGGGCGGAGTGACCTTTCGTTTTTAGGACCGTCCGGAGCCTTCAAGGCTCCGCTGATCCTTGAAAACGTGGGAGCGTACTAGGGGTCAGTGGATAGAAATCAGATGTCAGGGTTAAAATTTTTCCGTTTTATCCATTATGGCACGTATGAGATCCGGGTTTCACCGTTCGTTTAAAAATAGGGGTCAGTGGATAGAAATCAGATGTCAGGGTTAAAGTTTTTCCGTTTTATCCAGTATGGCACGTAAGAGATTCGGGTTTTACCGTTCGTTTACAA
>NZ_ANIK01000013.1 GCF_000347175.1 Leptospira alstonii serovar Sichuan str. 79601 | reverse complement strand
GAATTGGGGTGTTGCTTATGCAGCTAAACCTTCTTATTTGGAAAAAGATACAACCAATAGTCCGACCTCTCTGTTTACCGTTGATAAAAACTTACTGGATTGGGCGCGTTACACGGCCGGCAATCTCGGTAAGACGGAACAATATTGTCCGGCCGGTAGCAAGGAAAGTCATGCGTATAAAAGAGAAAAAAGGACCTTACCGCCCGACTTTCAACTAAGCGATGCTTGGATTCGAAGACTTTATGACATAGCGGTTTCAACTATACGTGTGAGTCGGGTACGTGGGGTATGTGGGGTATGTCTGCTTCATAGTTTTCAGATGCTGGCGGAGCTTCAGGAGCATCATTCGCAAGGACCTCTTCAGAGCGGAGGTTATTTTTTCGATACGGCTCCGGATACGGATCCTTTTATCTCGTTCGGACAACGTTATCCGCTATTGGAAATGTTGCTGACAGACGTTCCTAACGTATATGGTCCCGTCGCCGGTTACACAACCAGACAGTTAACATTGGCATCGGCTAGGACTATGTTGCCTCAGTACAACTGGATTCTTTCTGATGTATATTCCACTCGGTCCGAGATCGTATCCCACATTAACACACTCATAAGTTCTCCCCCCGGAAGCATTTGGCTCCCGGTAATGATACGTCGTCGTCAGGACGGAACTTTATCGGCGCATGCCGTTCCGATTCTAAGGACCTCTCAAGGGATAGTAGTAATTCCGACGGCCTTGCGTTCGAGGCCACTGGACTTCTTCAGACAATCTTTAACGCCCACCACAGATCCGCTCGAGGTAATAAATAGACTGGAAACGCCGCAAAGGACTCTGGTATCATTGACGACTATACAATTAGGCGAGGTTTACCGCAATAATTTCGACTTCGTAATCTCTAACAGAAATTGCACCGGAGAAAACGAGGACAGAAGAGGCACGGGAGCATACCCGACCAGCGCATCCGTAAATCAGTGTTCGGGGGGTAGGTGTGCGCTGCTTTAAGTCAGTGATTTAGAATGAAACTTATCGCCTAATGTTCGTTAGGTTTTACAGGGATTCTCGACATCTTTTGAATCAAAGTAACGCCTAACGAACCTTCGCTATCGAAATTTTGAAATTCGTCTAAACAATGTTTGATGAAAAGAACAAAGGCAAGGTCAAATTGGATTTGCGGATAGAACAGGATCTTTTTGAAAGTGTGGGAACGTTTTAAGATGTTAGGAGGGAAATTAGACGTTAGGCGGGGGAAGAATCCCCCTAAGAAAAGCCGCGTAACGCGTCTTTTCTTACCCCCTCTCCGGGCTACTTCTTCGTGGTTTAGGCCCGGACCAATCTCGCGATCCATAGAGAGCGAGATTGCCAACGAGCAGCGACAGCGTCGCGAGTGGCTCTTTGCAAAAGCAAAGAAAGATCGCGATCCATAGAGAGCGAGATTGCCAACGAGCAGCGACAGCGTCGCGAGTGGCTCACAACGAAGTAGGGAATTTTTGTTTAAACACAATAAAATCCGAACCCACTACCGTTCGGAAAGTTCCTCGGTTTCCACAAAATGACTTTTAAAAAATTCCTCAACGCCTGCTCTCGAATAAAGGATACTTCCGTCGGTCAATCTCCAAAATTTTCCGAGCAATCCTTCCCTTCGATAATCGCCGACCCTTCTGATCGTTCGTTTTAACAAAGCCGCAACTTCCTTAGGGGTCATCGTATCGAGAGGGTTCTTTGGAACGGCCGCATCGGACAAGTTAGACGAATTGTTTTTCGGTCCCAATTTGGGAACGCGTGTGGGATCCGCCAACAGAGAACCGTTTTTCGTATAACCGAACATTCCTTTTTCCTGATTTGAATTGCGAGAGTTGTTACTTTTCTTTTTGATCATGAGCAAACGAAAATACTCGTTCTCAATTGTCAAGCATTCGGCGTAACGAACCGAAACGGTCCCAAAGAAATCAAAACCGCTTCGAAACGTTCTCTTTGTTCTCGGGTTCGTTTTGGATCATCGACTTAAGATAGGAATGAATTTCCGGATCGTTGTCCTGAATCAGCTGCCAAAACGAGAATCCGCGTATTTTATATTTTTTTAATAGATTCATTTTCGTTTCGAAGGATCTTCGGTTCATATAAAACGCGACACGATCGCAACCTCCCAAAGTGTACCAAAGGGAAGGATCGTCGTAAACGTGTCCGTCGTGACGGTATAAATAAGGACGAAGATAAATCCAATCCCCCGATTTTTTGGAGTCTTTAAAGATCTTTATTACGTCCGTCGGTTCTTCGACTCTCGGATTCCAGTTCGTTTTGATATGTTGAGCGCGGGAATAAAATACCGCCTTGGAAGGTATGTCGCAGTTCAACGGCCAATCGTAACCGTAGGTCGGGATCGCCATATACAATTTCATATTCGGAATCTTTTGTGTAGAATATTCTAATATTCTTTCGATCCACCAGGAAGGCGCCTGAGGACCGGGACCCGGAAACGCGTTTTTTCTAGGATGCAGTTCGTAGGCCATAATCTTGACCTTATCGGCCACCTTGCCCAAAAATTCATAGTCGTGCGAAAGTTGTCCCCGATAGGCCTCGTAAAAATCCACCTGCATCTTTTTTCCGTTTTCTTTACAGAAATACTCGGACGGCTTTTCCGCGTACGTTTTGGGATGAATTGCGACCGATAAGAGTTTATTCCTTTTTTTTAATTCTTGGGAAAGAAGGGTAAGGAACGTTTCGAAACTTTCCTTTTTATCGCAGGTCATACCTTCGTAATCGATGTCGATCCCGTCGTAATCGTAGGTTTCGATTTCTTTTAAGATTTGTCGAATGTGATGATCCCGTATCTTTGTGTTTCCGTTCCAACCGATGGCGTCCGAAACTTTCTCAAAATCGTTCTCCCATCGAAAAATGGTCGGAATCACTTTCGTATTCGGAGAGATCGTTTTCAAGGCCCAAATATAAACTTCCTGCGCCTCTCGATTCCATACGGATTTGATATTTCCGGTATTACTTCTACCGCCTTCCAAGGTATAAAGAAAAGGATGAATCTCGTCGTATAAACGTATGTTTTGAGTCATCGCGACGATGTCGGAAGACCAAGTGGAAGCGAGAAATTCCCTTTCGTTCGGCTCCGATCGTTTTTCCGAATTGTTAAGCGAAGTGAAAATTTCCGACACCGATACGACGAACGAGGAGCGAAACCGGTACGATATCGCCGCTACAATCGTTATCGTCAAAATGAAAAAGAATAAAAGTTTGGATTTCAAAGTGCGTCCGATTTTCAACCGAGCTAATTAGGATTTGTGGATCCTATTGCAAAAATTTAGATTTGAATTCCCCGTTTTTTCAAAATGTCCAGGGCGGTTTGTTTCAACAAGGGATGAATCCGAAACTCGGAAGCGTCCGGAAAATCGGAAGAGGTCGGAACTCCGGCGCCGGGTGCGGTTGGGTCTGCAGGCTCCGATTTAAACTTATCGGCGCCGATCCATTGACTGAAGGCCCAAATCATTCTTTGGAAAATTTCATCGATCCGTTTTTGATAACCCGCCTTTTTGTAATAACCGTAGGCAAGCAGAGGCATTTTCTTTTCGTACATAAAATGATCGCCTAAACGAATCAGCCCGTCCTTATATTCCGCTTTTATAAAAAGATCTCTGGCCTTTCGGATATCGCCCTCGTTAAAAGCCCGATTGCCTTCTCGAATCGTTTCCGCCCTTTCTCTGGAATCCATATCCAAACCATCGGACATTTTTCGGATTTTCGCAAGTGAAAAACGACTCAATAAAAACCGTGCAGGGGAGAATGTCAGCTCGATTGTTTAAATGACGTTTCCTTAAAAGGTATTGACTCCGGAGCGTAGCGACTTCAAAGATTTAGCATGAACTTTTTGCCCTTAACGTCGGATTGGATGTTTAAGACATTGTTCGTGAAAGAACCAAAACTACTGATATCGATGTTAAACAGCGTGATATTCGCGAACAAAGAACACCGGATCCAGGAGATAACGATTCTAAACCCGGAGCTAACGGGGACGTCACGGAACGACAAACGTTCGTATCTGGACATAAGGGCAAAGGACGAGACGGATAGAAACTTCCATGTGGAAATCCAAGTGGCACACGAGAACTCGTTTGTAAAACGGGGTTTGTATTACCTTTCGGGACTAATCCGGGATCAATTGAAATCCGGGGAAGGCTACAGCGATTTGAAAGCTGTCTATCAGGTGAATATAGTTGACTTTAATTTGATCTTGAGTGAGAATTATCACAGTAAATTCAAATTTCGAGAAGAGAGTAACCCTGAAATCACTTTAACGGACGAATTGGAAATTCATTTTTTAGAATTGCCTAAGTTTTTGAAATTGAACGTGAGCGAACTGGAAAGTGATTTGGAGAGTTGGTTGTATGTGTTCAAACATACGAGTGAATTGGAGGAGGCAGAGATGAGTATATTAGTGGACAAGACTCCGGATCTGAGTAAAGCGTTTACGATCTTGGAACAATATTCCAATGATCCGAAGAGGCGAGCGGAAATAGAAGAGAAACTCAAATCGGACCGAGACTATGTGTATGACTTAGCGGCTCGTTTCGAAGCGGGCGAACGCCAAGGCATTGAGAAAGGCGAGTTTAAAAAGGCTTTAGAAGACGCTCGTAAGATGCTTGCGGAAGGGATCAAACTCGATGTGGCCCTGCGAGTCACCGGCCTGACTGAGAAAGACCTTCGGGATCACGGTATTCGTTGAGGTTTGAGAAAAAATTTCTCAAACCTCCATCTTTATTTGACAAAACTGGTGTATAGGCAACTCTTTGATATATCAAAGAGTTGATTCTGACTCTTAAAGCCTCCTTCCATTTTTTCCTTTAAAACTACAAAAACAAGCTCGAACTGCACACGGTGTGCAGAATCCATGTCACCTAATAGATATTAGGTGATTTTAACTCTTGACACAAATCACAAGATTTTGTAGTTTGCCGTTGCGCCTTGTGGTTTATAAAATCGGCATATTCCAGTTTCTTGAACTTCAGAAAGACTTTCCAAGCAACGCTTGGAAACCGTTCGTAAACCAGATCCTTGATTACAACTGCGTGAGCGATCGAAGTGGAAATCCTGCAACGCAACATGAGTTAAATTCGGAAACTGGAATATACATAAAGCTTGAAATGGTGCGTTGCAGATTGAAACGAAGAGCGCGACCCGACGCAAAGCGGCGGGGCACGCCCCTGACATCTGACCCCTATTTACTGACATCTAAAATAGATGCGATGGGAGTACTCGCAGAAGCGCAATACCAAGTAGCGAGAGACGCGTATTACTCAAAAGCCGAGAACTATACCAAACAAATCGGAGTTGGCAACGAAGACAAGATCGCTGTGAAAGTGGACGCAAAAGTAGTACTGCAAGAAAGAGAAAAGTTCGCCTCGGACTTACTGAAGAAAATCACCCGCACAACCAACGGAGAAACGATTGCATACAACGTAGAAACAAACATCTACAGTGCAGAACCCACACCAAAGGTAGCAAGCTGGGTCCGGAAAACCGGAATGCCGCTTGAAAAGGTGAAATGATAAGATGACACCTTCACGGAGATCGAATAAAAAAAAGAAACACCGACTAATTGAAATTAGCCGGTGTTTGAATGTGAAAAACTACTTTCTCTTTTTCGAAATAGCAGAATGATCAGAACAAGGATCACAGAG
>NZ_ANIK01000012.1 GCF_000347175.1 Leptospira alstonii serovar Sichuan str. 79601 | reverse complement strand
TGCCCGGTGCTATCAATGTGCAATTCACTCCTAAGGAATTTAAATATCTGTAAAGTGGATACCCGGTTACTCCTGCTTCGTAACAACAATGTATTTCGTTCCATTCCGATTTCAGTTTGGTTACAAATTTTTTAATCTGAACCTCATTATGCTTTATCTGTTGTTCTTTCACCAGTTCCTTTGAATTGCTCGTTAAATACGCGATACTGATCGTTTCTTTGTGGACATCCATTCCTACATATACTTTTCTTTTCATTACGTTCCTTCTGTTGGTTTTCTTGTTTTGTGGTAAATGCTTCGCATCTAACCCACGGTTTTCAAGCCGAGAAGGGGCGCCATTTTGTCTAAAATCGATTCTTTCAGCCGATTCCGTTTAGAAAATCGTCCACTAAAGAAAGGAAATGGTTCCCTCTTTCCTCGAAGTTCTTATATTGATCGAAGCTCGCGCAGGCGGGAGAAAATACGAAGGACTCGAGTTCCGCTCCGTTGGACAAAAGGATTTTCGTATCGAAGCCGGACGGATCGGAAGACCGTTCGGAAATCATATTTCCATTTTTGAATATTCCAAACGTTTCATTCAGATCTTCAACGGAAAACAATCGGTCTCCGATCACGTTTCGGATCCCCTCCTCCCAGACCGACCTGGCCTCTCCGATCAAAACCACACAACCGATTTTCTGCATTAGAAAATCATAAAGCGGTTTCGGATCCTCCCGTTTCGGCCTTCCTCCTAAAATCAAACAGGTTCGATCCAAATTCTTCCAAGTAGACATCCCGGCTAACATACTGTGCAGATTCGTGGATTTGGAATCGTTGATAAAGGACAATCCTCGTTTTTCTCCCGCTATTTGAAAACGATGAGGAAGTCCTTTAAAAAGCGGAATCTGCGACTGGATCGATTCCGGTTTTCCTCCGATCGCTTCCGCCGCAAGGATGGAAGCGGCAAGATTCTCCCTGTTATGACTTCCGGGAAGACGGAACCGCGAGATGTCGTATACAAAGTTGGAAGTTTGAATCCTTAGAGAATTTTCGTTCAAATACGCGCTCGACTCGGGACTTCTTCCGAAACTTAGAAGTTTACATTGAAAGGAAGTCGAACTCAAAATTCTTTCTTTGATTTTTTCCGAAACGATCAAACAATGATTCTTGTTGGAGAGGTCCGCAATTTTGAGTTTTGCGTTGAAATAGTTTTCCATCGTCTTGTGCCTTTCCAAATGATCGGGGGCAAGATTCAAGAGCACGGACACATCCAAACGAAGCGGAAAGGAATCCTCAAGCTGATAACTGGAAAGTTCTAGAACGGCCAAGGAAATCGATTCTTTACAAAAGGATGTAAAAGGAATTCCGAGATTTCCCCCTTCTTTGAGATCGGAAAAATCTTTTTTCAAAAGGTGCGCCGTAAGCGAAGTTGTTGTGGATTTTCCGTCGGTTCCGGTGACTCCGATGATTTTCCCTTGAAAAAAATTTCTTCCGAGATCGATCTCTGAAAGAACGGAAATTTTTTTTTCGGCGGCATACGAAAGAACCGGATGGGTGGGTAAAATTCCAGGCGACTTGACGATCAGTGAAATTTCGGGAAAAGACTGCGGATCGGCACTGTCATAAAAAAAGGGAACGTCGATCGACTCGGGACGATTTCGATCACAGAGAATCGGTTGTGCTTTTTCGGAGATTAAAAAATCAATTGCGGAATTTCCGGAGATTCCTCCTCCCAAAACAAGAGTCTTCAGACCTTTCAAGGACTCGGGAAATTTCATTTTTAGACCGTTGAACAGTGATTGACAGGTTATTTTCGCCCCCGATAGTTGTCAGTAGCAAAACTAAGGATATTCCCTTGCTCGATCACAAAGTACGCGACGGTGTTTTGGTTGTATATCTCAAAGGGCGTTTGGATGTTTCCATCGCCAACGAGGTTGAGGAAAATCTAAATGACCTGATCGACAATCAAGGTCATAAAAAAGTAATTCTGAATATGCAGGAAGTGGATTATATGTCCTCGTCCGGTTTTCGGGCTTGTATTTCCACCCTTAGAAAATTGAATTCCAAAGAAGGTTCATTAAAAATCAGTAATATCAAACCCGCCGTTAAAAGGATCTTCGACGTAATCGAGCTCACATCTCTTTTTGATATTTGTGAATCCGAAGACGAGGCTTTCAAATCCTTTTAAGCCTCAATGTCCTCTTCTCAACTCCACCGGGTTCTCCGGGATATCATCTCCACAAAACAAAACGAAATCAAAAAAATCGTCGATTGCGATCCGCCCGCTTATCAGGGACTCGGCCTCGGTAAGTCTTTAAGAAACAGAACCTTTTCCATCATCGCGGAATGCAAACGTAAGAGCCCTTCCGCCGGAGAAATCCGCTCCGATTACGATCCCGTTCGAATCGCTAAAACATACGAAGATTCGGGAGCTTCCGCGATTTCAGTTCTTACGGATCGGGATTATTTCGGAGGTTCCCTGGAGGACATGAAGAACGTCTCCTCCGAATCGAATATTCCGGTTTTAAGAAAGGATTTTATCCTGGACGAAATCCAAATTCGGGAAGCGAGAGCTTTCGGCGCTGCCGCAATTCTTTTGATCGTGAGAATCCTAACTCCCGATCAAATCAAATCGTTTTTAAGGTCCGCGTCCTCTTTCGGTATGGATTGTCTCGTCGAAGTTCACACGTCCGATGAAGCGAAACTCGCCCTGGATTGCGGAGCCGAAATCATCGGAATCAATACGAGAGACCTGGATACGTTCCAAATTCATCGAAATTTGGTCGAAGAAGTCTGCGCTTTTCTTCCGCCTAATATCGTAAAGGTGGGCGAATCCGGCGTAACAAACCGTTCCGACCTGGATGCGTTTCGCAAATCGGTCGACGCCGCTTTGATCGGAACCTATTTTATGGAAAAACCGGATATCCGCAAGGCTTGGCTGGAGTTATTTTAGTATTTCATTGTATTCTAAAGTAATTGCGTTTTCTGCGTCTTTATCCTTCCTTTTTCTTGGAACTTGTCCCAAAATCCCCGTTCTACCCCTGCTAAAAAACATACAAACACAACGCGGAGGAAACTATAGCGCTGCGGCAGGGATCGATGCGGAGTCAAGTTATTGGAATTAAGGAAATTGAATATACTAATATGAAACACAATAACTTGACTGAAGCGGAGAGCCCGGTCCGTCGCTTGGGCGAAAGCCCAAGCGACGGAGCCGCCCAAACGATTTGTAAAAACCGAAGGTTTGAACTTTAAGTCCCGCTTTTTTACATCGAAGCCGCTTTTATTTTAGAGCCCGACGATCGACCCGCAGGTAGTCGCTAAATTTACATTATTCGCATACGATTGATCCGAAGTGGCCGCACCCAAGGAAAGATTGATCTTACTCTTTATAAGATTGGAAGCAACACAACTTCCCCCGTTGCTCGTACATTTCACGTTACCCGGCTTTGCTCCCGTGGAAAGAGTCGTGAGCCAAGTTACGAAGTTGGTTCCTCCCGAATCCACTTTATACATTTCTTCCGACGTACTAATCGTATGCACGTCTCCCGGCGCGATATAATACGAATAATTTGCCGCCCCGACCGAAATTCCATTCATAGAAGTGACCGCCTGTTGCGTCCAACCGCAGGTTGCTCCGTCCGTGGACGCGAGGGTTCCGTCCGGGATCGAACTTCCGTCGCTGTCTCCGAATAACGCGGAATAGGTTCTAGAGGAATCATTTGGATCGGTCGTTTTTCCGTCCGTATAAACCGGAGCCGCGTTGATGATATTCATCACCTTGTAAAAGAATCTTTGGTTTCCGTCAAAGACCGCCGTGTATTGTCCCGTTTTATCTCCCGAGCCGTTATAGTAGGTCGAAACCTTCGTAAAAAAATCCTGGATGGATGGATTTCCGACCGTGAAATAATTGGCCGCGATCCCCGTTATCCATGTCGGAATGTTCGGATCGGCTCCCCACTGAGTGCTTAGATTGGGGAAAAATCCGTTCGGCACCACTCCGTTAGAAGCATCGGAAAGCATATTAATTTTTACTGATGTATTTAAACCCGCGATCGTTTCACGAACGATCGGATAGTTCAACAAGGCCCCGTACCCGCCGGCGCTTTGTCCGGTTACGAATACGTTCTGAACTCCCGGATATTCCGACTGAATGTATTTCAAAGTCGCGAGAACGTTGTCGTAACCCCGATGTTTTACGACCGTCTGAGTTCCCGTATTCGGATCGGTATAAGTCATGTCCTTGGAACCGAAGTGAAGATCTCCCGTACAATACGGAATAAAAACGACATCATAGTCTTTGAATGGATTTGAAGCGTTCTTCTCGTTCATCACTCCTTGAAACGCAAACTTTACGAACAATTCAGGCACGGTATTGAGCTGATTGAAATAGGTGGTCGTATTGGTTCCGAAACAGTTGTACCCGCTCCAACAAGCCCCTCCTCCCATAAAATTGATGAGAAGTTTTTTATTGGATGCGCTTACCTTTTTTCTATAGATGGAGAATGTAGTATTTCCGCTCGCTCCCGAACAGGAAGGGTTGTAGGCCCTGTTCGTATAATTGGCTCCGGCAACCGTGATCGTCCCGGCGGACGGAGTGATCTTTTCGTAAGGATTATACAAAAGATCCGCTATGACTAACGCGAGAAACGTTTTGTCCTTATCGTCGTCGTTGTCTTTCTTACAATCCGTAAAAACGAAAATAAGAAAAATCGCCATGAAGTATATTATCCATTGTTTCATTTCTTTCCAGCTCCTTTGTATCGCTTTTTCATTTTTGAACCCGTCAATAATAAAACTCTTATGAATGAAAGTCAATCGATACCGGAAAAAATCGAACTCCGCCGAGTAGGTTTCGATACTTTGGTGACGCTTTGGCCGGAAATGCTCGGAATCGATTTCACGTTTTATCGATTTCCAAAAAGAGCGCCCTTAAGATTCCTTCAAACTTTGATATAAATTTTCCTTTTATCCAAGAAACTTAAAATTCCCCACCAAGCCGATAAATGAAAAATTGCATATAACAAGGACGCAAGATACGGATCCGCAATGAGAACGATTTTAGAAAACAGATAAACTTTGACGCCGATTGATTTTCCGTTCTCCCCAGGAATCGTCCAAAGGTTGAGAATTCTCGCAACGATCCCGGAGCCCACGAAGACCAAAATCGCGTTCTTACCGAATACGAGAAACGGTTGAAAGAGGGTTTCCAAAATCGATCCGTTCCGCGCGTGAAGTTGCAAATTTAAGAATTCAAAAAATCCTATACAAAAAAAAGCGAGGCCCGCCGTGTAAACCGCATAACTTCCGGTCCAAAGGCTTTTATTTATCGGCAGCGTCCGGTTCCATAACAAGCCGACTAACGCGAGTAATATTCCGAATCCGAAAAGAATCGGAATCCGCTTTTTTCCCCCGTTTTCTTCTTTTAAAAAAAGAATCGATCCGCAAAAAACTCCGAATAAGGAGGTTACGATCGATGAAACTCCGCTGAACGATCCTTCCGGGTCCCAAGTTTTGGAAAACTTCCAGAGATGTTTTTCTCCGAAGATCGTTCTATCGATCCAGGCGCCGATGTCCTTTCCCGGTTCTAAGGATACGATTGATTGTCCGGGAGGAGAGAAGCTTACTAAGATCCAGGTGTGAACGAGTAGGATCGGGATCAAAAAAATCCATACCTTCTTTCCCGGAAATACGAGATACAAAGACGCAACGACCCAATACACAAATCCGATTCTCTGCAAAACTCCGGGAATTCTGAGTTCTGCAAAAGACCATTCTCCGAAAAAGTTCAAAAACAGTCCGATCAAAATCAACGTCGCACTTCGGATACAGATTCCGAGCCAGGTCCGTCCCCGATTGATTTCTTTTTTCGAATATAAGGAAATTGAAATAGATGCGCCTACCGCAAAAAGAAAAAAGGGGAACACCAAATCCGTCGGCGTACAACCGTTCCACTCGGCATGTTTTAAAGGGGAGTAAATGAAAGACCAAGAACCGGGATTGTTCACGAGGATCATTCCGGCTACGGTCATTCCTCGGAATAAATCCAAAGACAAAATTCGATTTTTACTTTGAGCCGGTTTCTTTTCCAAACGACACCTTTGAAATTTTCGTTTCCCCGAACGAGAGAACGTTATCTCTCGATTTTCAACGATACGTAATCCGATCGTTGATTCTTCGGGCCATTTTTCGTCGAATTCGATTTTTGGATTCTAAAAAATTTAGGCTCCTTTACTCAATCCAAAGATTGACTATCAGTTAGGAATGAGGCCTTTACAGTTTTCGTTGTCATTGGATCTTCCTTTTCCGACAACTTTTTCTAGGATGTTACAGGTCACACTGACATCTGGTCCCTATCCACTGATCCTAGAACGCAGGAGTTCCCACATTTCAAGGGACGAGGGCAAGGATTTAGAGTCTAAGAGCAAGACCTCCTTCACTTTATTGAATTTCTATCCATTATATCAAATATTTCTTGCATCAAAAACGGGGGCATTCTTCATCGTATCTAAAAAGGCCTTTTCCAAAATCAATCTTTGAAGTACGATCTGGAAATCTTTCGGAGGGCGGATGGCAGCTAACACTTTTTCCAAACCTAAGACAAAAAATAAAACAAGGCCTAAACCGAAAACCCAAACCTCTTCCGACAAAAAAACGAAATCGAAAACGGCGCCTCCTTTCGGCGGTTTATCCAAAGGATTCATCGATCCTAAAAATCCGCTTCCGGTCGTTTATCAACCGAATTCGGAGAATGAAAAAAACAAAGCGGCTTTGATTCGATGGATCAAAACCAACAAACGCGTGTTAAACGAAGATATCAAGGAATACGGCGCGATACTTTTCAGGGGGTTCGACGTTTTTACGCCTCAGGATTTCGAGGACGTCATCCTCAACGTGGACCCGAATTTGAAAAACAATTATCTCGGAACGTCTCCGAGAAATCAGGTAACGAAATATACGTTTACGGCGACGGAACTTCCGCCCGCGTATCCGATCATGCAACACGCGGAGATGAGTTTTTTGGATTCTCCTCCGAGGAAACTTTTTTTCTATTGCGGAAAGGCTCCCGGCAAGTTCGGAGAAACTCCGATCACCGATCTCAGAAAGGTTTTGAACGACGTCCCCGCTTCCATTCGTGAAAAGTTCGAAAAGGAAAAAATTCGTTACTCCAGGGTTTACGACGGCCCTTCCAATCGGTCCCGTTTTCAGTTTTGGAAAACCAAACGTTGGGACGAAATGTTCCAAACGAAGGATAGGAACGAAGTCGAAAAAATTTCCAAAAAACAGAACTTCAAAACGGAATGGTTCGGAGAGGACAATTTAAGACTCATCAATACTACATTAGCGATTCGTAAACATCCCGAATTCAAATCTTTGGCCTGGCACAATCATTCCCAGGTGTTTCATATCGACGCGGCTCGGAAAGAATACTGGAGAATCTTCGCTCGTCAAAAAACGATCCGCGGTTTTTTAGTGGGAATCGCGCTCGAAATCCTTACCTCTATCAAAAAGATCACGACTCAAAAAGAATACTTGGACACACATTGCACTTACGGCGACGGTCAAGAAATTTCCACCCGGGAACTGACTCGGATTCAGGACGCTTTCTGGAATCACATGTCTCTTTTCTCCTGGCAAAACGGAGACGTACTCGTAATCGACAACTATTCCGTATCTCACGGAAGACATCCGTTTACCGGTCCGAGAAAAATTTTCGTAGCCTGGGCGGACTAAAACAATGTCGGAACTGGACGGAATTCGGATTCATTTCAACGAAAGTAGTCTTACTTTTTTGAATTTTCTTCTGGGGCTGATTATGTACGGAATCGCCTTGGAACTTAGATTAGAAGATTTTAAACTACTTTTCGACAAACCCAAGGCTTCCATCACGGGAATCTTGTCGCAATTCGTCCTTTTTCCTTTTGCGACTTACCTTCTTCTTTGGATTTTAAACCCGCCTCCCGGAATCGCCCTCGGAATGCTTCTAGTCGCGGCCTGCCCCGGAGGAAACATTTCGAACTTTATCACACTTCTTGCAAAGGGGAACACAGCCCTTTCAATTTCTCTTACCGCGTTTTCTTCGGCGCTTGCGATCTTTGCGACTCCGTTTAACTTTTTCTTTTGGGGAAATTTATATCCCCCCGTTCAGACGACTCTAAAAGAAATCGCACTCAATCCTTGGGACGTTTTTAAAGCGATCCTAATGATTCTAGTGATCCCGATCCTTCTCGGTCTTTTGACAAAAAGATACTTGCCGAAAATCACTTCAAAACTTTCAAAACCTCTCAGAATCCTTTCGGGTTTTATTTTTGTCGCGTTTTTACTGATCGCGCTGATCTCCAATTATCGGATATTTCTGACGGTGATTCACAAAGTATTTCTTTACGTTTTTCTAATGAACACGACCGGCTTTTTATTGGGTTATTACTTTGCGAAATTGATGCGTTTGGACGAAAAAGACTCTCGTTGTATTTCCATAGAAACCGGAATCCAAAATTCGGGGTTAGGGTTGGTTTTGATCTTCGCGTTCTTCGGAGGTCAGGGAAGTATGGCGATCATCGCGGCTGTCTGGGGAATTTGGCACGCGATCGCAGGCGTGGCCCTCGCTTGGTTCTGGTCGAAAAGAACTTCGGACTTAACCGTTCAAGCGGTTTCGAAAGGTTTTTGATTTCGATAGAGTTCGGAAATTTTCGGACGAATTCTCGACTTCGTAAAAAAACGATTCTCGTTCAACTTTCCTTTTCGGATTTCCTTTTGTTTTTCCTTCGGAAGACGTAAAACGATTCCGCATTCTTGCGTACAACATCCTTCGAACTTGTCGGAACAGGATTCGCACTGAATGAAAAGGATATGACAACCCGGATTGGCGCAGTTTACGTGGCGATCGCTCTTTTCTCCGCACTGATGGCACGTGGAAACGATCTCGTTTCCGATCGTCTCTTGAAGACGTCCGTCGAATACGAAATTTTTTCCCTTAAACTTGGATTCGAGTCCCTTTTGAGAGATTTCGTGCGCGTAGGAAATGATTCCTCCGTGAAGCTGATTGACGTCCTTGTATCCGTGATGTTTGAGCCAGGCGCTGGCCTTTTCACAACGGATCCCGCCCGTACAGTACATTAGAATTTTCTGATCTTCTTTTCCGTTTAAAAGTTCGAGAAGCATCCCCAACTCCTCTCGGAACGTATCGGATTGCGGAAGGATCGCGTTTTCAAAGTGACCGATCTCGCTTTCGTAATGATTTCGTACGTCGACCACGATCGAGTTTTTATCCTCCAGATGAAGATTGAATTCTTCCGCGGAAAGATGTTTTCCGACGTTAGTCACATCGAACGCGTCGTCGTCCAACCCGTCCGAAACGATTTTTTTTCTTACTTTTAAATCGAGTTTTAAAAAGGATTTATGATCGTCTTGTACGGCGATCTTAAACGGCATTTCCCGGAACTGTTTTCTGGAATCCAAATTCTCCCTAAAAAAATTCAGATTGTGGGACGGAACCGAAAGTTGGGCGTTGATTCCTTCTCTTGCGAGGTAAATTCTTCCCAGAACTCCGAGGGTTTCCCACTCCGTATAAAGTTTGTTCCTGAGTTCCTGCACGTTCTCTAAGATGACGTAACGATAAAAGGAAAGAGTCGTCCTTGGAAAATTTTCCGCTTCCAAACGTTTGCTCAGAATCTCTTTCCCGTAGATATTATGAAGGGGACGTTTTTTCGTTTCCGTTTTTTTCGGAAGATCTTCCCGATTTGCCATAGCTCCTTTACTCTGAAATTCAGGCGTTTCCTGACAAGCGTTTCTTAGGATGCTACACTGATCCCTATCCACTGACTCCTAATACCCTGACATCTGATCCCTAACCACTGATTCCTAATACGAGTTCCCGCAAAAAGAATTGCAAACTCCCCCGCCTCTTCAAAATGGAAACAGGAACACCCAAATTCACTAAACAGCTGTTCAATCGAATCTCAAGTAGATGGAATCGACAGCGAGGTAATACAATGTCAAACGCCTATGTAATCGACGCCGTTAGAACTCCGAGAGGAAAAGGTAAAAAAAGAGGAACTCTTGCAAGCATTCACCCGCAGGAACTTTCCGCCGCAACCTTAAACGCGATCCAAGAAAGAAACGGAATCAAACCCGAAATCGTGGAAGAAGTCGTCATGGGATGCGTATCCCAAGTGGACGACCAAGCCGCTTGTATTGCGCGTTATGCGGTCATGTCGGCGCTTTGGCCGAACTCGGTTCCCGGTTATACCGTAAACCGTTTCTGCGGTTCCGGGCTTCAAGCCGTCAACAATGCGGCCAATCACGTTCAATCCGGTTCCATGCAAATCGCCCTCGGCGGCGGAGTGGAATCCATGTCCCGCGTAAAAATGGGGGCGGACATGAACGGAAGGGATTTTAATATCGGAAATCCGAATATTCAAAAACACTACAACTTAGTTCCTCAGGGAATTTCCGCGGACCTCATCGCGACCAAGTTCGGAATTTCCCGCGAGGACGCGGATCGTTTTGCCGAGTCTTCTCAGATCAAAGCGGACAAAGCGATCAAGGAAGGTTACTTCAAAAAGTCGATCGTCCCGGTAAAAACGGAAGACGGAACCGTTGTTGATACGGATGAAAACCCGAGAATCGAATCCACGTTCGAATGGCTTTCCGAACTCGGTCCCGTGTTCAAAACGATCGGAGAAAAAGAATTGGATGCGATCGCACTCAGATCTTATCCCGAAATCGGAAAGATCAATCACATCCACACGTTAGGCAACTCTTCCGGGATCGTTGACGGAGCGGCTTCCGTTCTGATCGCTTCCGATGAAGGTATTAAAAAATACGGTCTTAAGCCCCGCGCTAAAATCGTTGCCATGGCTTCCACAGGCGAGGACCCGACGATCATGTTAACGGGCCCGGTTTCCGCTTCTAAAAAAGCCTTAGCGATTGCGGGACTCAAACCCGACGATATCGATCTCTGGGAAATCAACGAGGCATTCGCTTCCGTGGTTCTTTATACTCAGAAGTCGCTTAATATTCCTTCGGAGAAAATCAACGTGAACGGCGGTTCGATTTCTCTCGGTCATCCCCTCGGAGCGACCGGTGCAATCCTTCTCGGAACCGCGTTAGACGAACTCGAAAGAAGACAGAAACGTTATGCGCTGATCACTCTTTGTATCGGAGGCGGTATGGGAATCGCCACGATCATCGAAAGAATCTAAGAAACGGTATTTTTTTTCGTTTCATCCGGGCTGGCTTTCGCTTTCGGCCCGGATGTTTTCCCTTTCTGTTTTCATCCCCTTTCCTTTCTTGTGCCCGACTTCTAAAACGCGGGAACTCCTGCAAATTTCCTTTCCTATCGAGCGACCCATAAAAAGCCATAACCAACCCTACAAGTTGAATGGGATTTTGGAAGAAGAAGGATCAAAAACGCAAATTCGCGGAAAAAGCTTGGGGCGAATCCGGCCCTTGGCTTTGCCAAGAGCCGGACCGCGCTTTCTGCTCTGATCAACAAATTGACGGCCTCTTCGAAAAGCGAAATTTGTTCGTCATTCCAATTTGTTGATCCCGCGACAATCGCTTTCGCATCGACGATGCCGCGCCTAACACTAAAATATTTTCCAAAATCACTTAAGAGATTTGATGAAAAATTTTCGTCGTTACGACGATTCATGATTCTACTTCAGCACATAACAATTGTTACAAAAAAGAAAAGGAATTCAATTCTCCTTTTGAGAATTTTAGAAACTTTTCAACCTTTTTACGAAAACCTGTTTGACACTAAGCCATGAACTTCTAAAGTTTCACCCTGTGTCCGGGATTCTCAAAACAAGATATAAAACTTCCGGAAACATAATCAAATTCTAATTGAATCGCGAGTAAGGAGTTATCAATGGTTCGTAACATGTGTAAGGTGTTGCTTGTCTTAGCTGTAGTATTATCATCAGCTGCAAGCCTAAGTGCAAAAACATACGGAATTGTAGGATTCGGGTTACAGTTAGACCTGGGTCAATTAGGCGGAACGATCACGAAAGACGGTTTAGATGCCGCAAGCTTTTACGGCCCTGCTAGATCAACGGACACCTGTACTGTAGGTGCAAACGATCCTGCTTGTATTCAAAATCCTTCCAAAGCCGCAGGTGAAGGAAACTATGTAGGAGTTGCCCCTAGAAAAGCGATTCCCGCTGAAAACAAACTGATCGCTCTCGATAGAACAACCGGCGGTCTTATCAATGCAAGAACCACAAACGGGGCTATGGTCGGCGGTAACTTAATGGTAGGTTACGAATCCGATTTCGGAAAGTATTTCTTCTGGAGAGTTGCGGCGGAATATACCCAAAAAATCTCCGGCGGTGTGACGAAGGCCGACATCGCGGGATACAACATTGTCGATATTTCTTGGGGATTCAGTTCCATCGTAATCCCCGCAACCGTCGGTATTAAATTGAACGTTACCGAAGATGCTGCGGTTTATATGGGGGCCGGTTTGAACTACTTTAACGGCGGATGGTCCTTAAACGGAATGAACAACCTCAAAGGCGGTCACGATATTTTAGCTGCCGCAGGAGTGAATAGTCTTGCAAACCTTATACCGGACGGAACCGATCCGATTACCACTCGCGAACATACCCGATTTAGAGCTTCCGGAATCGCTCCGAACTTTTTAATCGGAACTCAGGCGAGAGTAACGGACAAAGGTCACGTATTTATAGAACTGGAAACGATCATGTCTGCGGCTTATTCGGTAGGTAAAACACAATCCTTAGGAGGAGCTACCAATCTTTCTCCTTATCCCGCTTATCCGATCGTTGTCGGTGGACAAATCTACAGATTCGGTTACAAGCACGAACTTTAAGATTGAATCCGATCTTATACGTTCCATTTGCAAAAAAGGCCCTTACGAGGGCCTTTTTTATTTTAAAATCCAAGTTATCGAATCCGAATTTTGTTATCGGAAAATTTTAACCCCTGACATCTGAATCCCTATCCACCGATCCCTAAAACGTGGGAGTTCCCACATTTTAGGCTCTTGGTATTTTAGGCATTTCTAATGGACGAGTTTCACCTTCCAGAGATTTCAAAAATTCGATCAGATCCTTTCGCTCTTCTTCCGTAATCATGGCAGGTTTTAGAAGCGGATCTTCGATCGAACCTTTCACACCTCCGTTTACGAAATGATTCACAACGTCTTCCAGTCTCGTAAATTCTCCGTTATGCATGAACTCGTTTTTCCTACTCACGTCTCGAAGACTCGGAGTTCTCACCTTTTGTACGATTCCGCTAAGACCGGTCGTATGTTTTTCGGAATCCGAAAAGTTCGGTCCTTTGTGACACTGAGAACACTTGGCCTTGTTCATAAATACGTCTAAGCCGCGTTTTTGAGCCGGAGAGAGAGCCGATTCTTCCCCCAATACATAACGATCGAATTTGGAATTCTTGGAGAGGATCGTTCTTTCAAACGCCGAAATCGCTTTTACGATCCGATCCATCGTAATTCCGGGAGAACCGAAAGACTTTTCGAAAAGTTCCCTATATTCGCGTACCTGATTGAGTCTTGCTACGATGGTTTTTTCGTCCCTGAGCATCACCGCCGTGTGAACTCTTTCCTTTACGATCTCTTCCAGATCGTTCGCTTGAGGATCTGCAAACACATCCTTGTACAAACCTACGTTTGTAAGAGAAGGCGCGGGAGAATTGTGGATTTTATTTCTTGGTAAAGAACTTTTTTCCGAATTTTGAATTTCCGCCGAATGGCAGATCGCACAATTCGTGTCTTCCTTGAGCGAAAGCCGCTTATCGAAATAGAGCAGTTTTCCCAATTCCACTTTATCCTTATTGTACGGATTGTTATTGGGATGAATTACGTTCTTTACAACAAAACCTTCCAGTTCCGTTTTTTGAACCGGTTCTTTGCAGTCGCCGAAAGCGAGCAAAAACAAAATGGGCAAAATCCTATACATCGGGGCCATTCTGGGTCAATGGTTTGAATGCGAGATGATTCTGTCAATTCTAATTTAGAACAATTTTGATTACATATTTGAAGAGTGTTGTTGAGTTTTTACATTCAATCGCTTTCACGTCGGCTAAACCGAACTGAAGTGAGTTACCTAAATCCCGGCAAAACGTCCCGATTGAATTTCAACGAAATCGGAAATCCGAAGAGAAACGAAATAAAAAAAGGCGCCGACTCGAACGTCGAACGCCTTTCTTCGGTTCAATTTGGATTTTAGAGAACTTCGTCTCCGATCCGCAGAATTTTTTAAACGTGTTCCCTATTGGAATGCGATTTAGAAAATTCTAATATTCTTATTTACTCGACGCTGCCTCTCGAATAACGTAAGCCGCAATCTCGTTTTTCTGAATTTGAGTGGTTCCTTCAAAGATACAAAGGATTTTCGCGTCTCTCATCAGCTTTTCGACCGGGTATTCTTTCGTGTAACCGTATCCGCCGAAAATCTGAACCGCATCCAGGGCGCATTTCATCGCGGTTTCGGAAGCGTGCGCTTTTGCGATCGCGGAATACTTCGGAAGTCTCGGATCCTCGGCGTCGGACATTCTCGCCGCGAGATACGTAACTTGACGGGAAGTTTCCAGACCGATGGACATATCGGCAAGCATATGCTGCACCGCTTGAAAACTGGAGATCTTGGATCCGAACTGTTCTCTCTGTCTTGCATATTTGGAAGCGTAATCCAGAGCCGCTTGAGAAACACCCACACCCATCGCCGCAACGTAAGGACGAGAAGCGTTTAGAGTTTGAAGCGCATAAATAAATCCTAAATTTTCTTTTCCAATCATGTTCGCTTCTTCCACGGCACAGTCTTCGAAAATGATCTGACGCGTATCGGATGCGCGAATTCCGAGTTTATCTTCTTTTTTACCGACGGTTAAACCCGGAGTGTCTCTCTTAACGTAAAAACAGCTAACTCCTCTGGTTCCTCTTCCCTTATCGGTATATGCAAATACGGTAAAAGCCCCGGCGCTACCGCCTCCGGTGATCCACTGTTTCGTTCCGTTGATGACCCACTTGTCCCCTTTTTTTACGGCGGTTGTGCTCATGCCGGGAACGTCGGAACCTGCACCGGGTTCGGAAAGACAGAAGGATACGCCGAACTCTCCGTCAACTACCGGCTGCAGCCATTTTTTCTTTTGCTCGTGAGAAGCTCCTTTCAGGATAGGAAGGATTCCAAGACCCGTGTAACCGAAACAAAGAGAGATTCCAAGACATCCTCTAGAAAGCTCTTCGGTCACGAGGCACTGTTCAACGGAGCCGAGTCCCCAACCGCCGTATTCTTCGGGGATGGTCAAACCGTTGACTCCCAGTTCTTTTCTCATACGATTGATGAGTTCTTCGGGATGTTTATTTTCTTCGTCCCAGTGGATTGCGACTTCGTGTGTGATTTCTTTCTTCACAAAATTGCGGATCTGGTCTCTGATTTCGATCTGTTGTTCGGTAAATTCCTGGTACATCGGTTTTTCCCTTCTTACGAGAGTGTTCTGATCCTACTTTTTTTTTTACGGCGATTAGATCAAACCAAAATAGGAACGAAAAAATCGATGTATCGCTTGTTTTTTATCTTTTTTATTCATCCTATATTTAAAATTTTCAAGGTGAGAACCTCCCTATTTTAAAATCGCTTCAAAATGTCCTTTCCTCTGAAATTTCAAAGAACGAACGTTCTGTTATGGATTTTAAAAGATTCGTTTTAGAAAATTTTCCAGCGTTCTTAACGTTTAAAGCGAAATCAGATCACTTTTTCTTTCTTCATCGTTTCGATTTCTTCCACCGTATATCCGAGAGATTGATAAATCGACGCATTATGTTCCCCGTGATTCGGCGGGTCCAAACGATACGTAACCGGGGTAGCGGAGAATGGAAAAGGAGCCCCGAATTGAAAGTAATCTCCGTATTCGGAATGTTTTTTATCCAAGATCATTCCCCTTTCCCTTAAAACCGGATCCTTGCTGACCTCTTCCATCGTTTTAACGGGAGTCAGGCAGGAATCTTCGTTCTCAAATAGAAAATTCAAATCTTCGTATGTTTTGGACGCAAAGTAAGAGGTTAGAATTTCCTTCCACTTGGAAAAGTTTTTTTCCTCCGACGGGAATTCTTCCAAATGTTTATCCAATCCGGACTGACGCAAAAAGGTTTTAAAAAACATATCCTCAAGAGCGCCTAACGCGACCCAGCGCCCTTCCTTGGTTTGATATACATTATAATTCGGTAATTTACCGGAAAGTAATTCGTTCCCTCCTTCCGGATTTTTTCCGGTGGCGGCAAAAATTCCTCCGTACAAGGATAAAAACGGAAGCGAAGAATCCATCATGGAGATCGCGATCTTCTGCCCTTTTCCGGTCTTTTCCCTCGCATACAAGGCCGCTAAGATCGATGCGAGAGCCGTCATCGTTCCTCCTCCGATGTCCGCAAGTTGATAACCGGGGATCTGGGGCGTCTTACCGGTTTGCGAAAGAACTCCCGAAAGCGAAAGATAGTTCACGTCGTGTCCGGCAAAGTCCCTGTATTTTCCCTCCGTTCCGTACCCGTAAATGCCGCAGTAGATCAAACGCGGGAACCGCTCCTTCAGATCCTCGTAACCGAGTCCCATCTTGGCGAGTCCGTCCGGTCTAAATCCTTCCAAAAGTATATCAGCGTTTTCTAATAGTTTAAAAAGTATTTCTTTGGACTTTTCCTTTTTCAAGTTGAGCGTAATCGCTTTTTTATTCCGATTGAGCATCAAAAATAAGGAAGGGGCTCCGTTCGCTTTTTTAAACATAACTCGAGTCGCGTCCATCGCTCTCGGATTTTCAATCTTAATCACGTCGGCCCCCATATCCCCCAAATACATGGAGCAAAGCGGGCCGGGAAGTAACAAACTCAAGTCGATTACTTTTACTCCGGAAAGTGGACCTTTGTTCATAAAATTAAAACCTCTCAAAAAAGAATCTTTTCCCATTGATTGGAAAAGAACAAATCGAGATACCTTTTTTTAAACGCGTTTTTGGGAATCCGGCCGTCGAAGTTTCGGGTTGTATTTTTTTCGAAAAAGTATATTCTTTTATCTTAATTTTATGTAAGGACCGTTGAAATGTTTTACCGAATTCCGATTTCAATCCTAGTTTTCGTTTCCTGTTCGACTTCTTCCGTTTATAATCCGAGTATTTTAATGAGTCAGGCTTGGGCGGAAAACACGATCCTGAATTGTATTCTTACGGAATGTTATTTTTGTACTCTCAAGGTAACGAAAAATCCGGTCGTCAGTTTATTTGCGGGAACCGGAATCGGAACCAGCGCGGACGGAACGACGACAACCGCTTCCTTCAAAACTCCTTTCGGTTTGGAAGTGGACAACTTGGGAAACGTGTTCGTAAGCGATCAGACGGCGAACCTAGTTCGTAAGATAGACAGTTTCGGAAACGTGACGACTCTTTCCACAAGTTTATCCTTAGAGGATCCTTCGGGTATTAAATTCGATCCGAGCACAGGCGATAAGTATATTTCCTGCAAGGATACCTCTCAAATCTACAAGGTCGATTCTACGGAACAATTTTCTTTGTTTGCGGGAAGTTCTTCCGGTACGACCGGCCTTCAAAACGGAGACAGGTTGAGTTCCCTATTCAACGGTCCTTTTTTTATGGACTTGGATCGTGAAAGAAATTTATACGTGGGAGAGCTCGGAAACCACGCGATCCGAAAAATAAATTTGAATTCCGGTTCGGTAAGCACTATTTCGGGCGGCGTTTTGGGTTACTTAGACGGGGATTCGGCTTCTGCGCGTTTCAAATCTCCATTAGGAATTGCTTATGATCGAAAAACCGAAAGTTTACTGGCCGCGGATCTTCAGGATCATAGAATTCGAAAGATCGATCTGAAATCTTCCACCGTTTCCACTCTTTTGGGAACCGGAATCGGAACGGACATAGACGGAAACGGTTTAAACGCGTCCTTTTACGGTCCCGCTCATATTTCTCTCGACAATAGCGGAACCATGTTCGTGTCCGACGTATTTTCCAACAGAATCCGAATCGTAGATCCGGCTCTCAACGTTTCCACCGTTCCTCATACGTTTACGGCAATCGGCGCGGTAAAAGTAGACTGCCTAAATCAAAGACTTCTTGTCGCGGACAGTTCGGCGAATCAAATCTTTCAAGTTAAGTTTGAATAACAAGTATTAGCGATATGTTAGGCGTTAGATTTTAGGACTTTACATTATCCTTGCAGGAACCTAACTCAAGTTAGGTGTACGAAAGATGAGACGGTTTTTTATGATTTTGTTTCGAACATGTTCGCGGCGCAAAGCCAAACACCCGCGAGGATGAGCAGGATTCCCACCCATTGGGGCCAGGTCAATCTTTCCTTAAACGCAAGGGAAGATACGATGAGTACGATGATAAATCCAGCGCTCGTAAATACGGGATACGCGAGGGAGAGTTTTAATCCCTTCCCTAATACGAAACGATATCCTAGTAGCGCCAATCCGAAAGAAGCCAATCCTCCGATAAAAATCGGATTGAAAATCACTTGCAGAATTCCTTGTAGTCCTTCCGGTTTTTCGGAAGCGTCGCCTAAAGAGCTGGCCTTTATGAGGATATTGGCAAGCGCATTGAACGCAAGAGCGATAATAAAAACGATAAGAATTTGAATCTGCATGATACGCTCCGGTTTTGGCTTTACGAAAACCAGTCCACCGAAGGAGTTGGAAAGATCAAGGTCAAATCTCTCCGTTATGCTCAGAAAAACATTCTCCTTTCAAGGACTCAATCTTTCTTATCTCGATACGAACTCCAATTCCGATTCAAAGCCGACGATTCTTCTCTGTCACGCAAACGGATACAGCGCGCTTACGTACAAGTTTTACATCGAATCTTTACAAAAAACGCATAGGGTGATCGCGCTCGATTTTGCGGGTCACGGGGAATCGGATTCCACTTTAAATTTTCGAGATTGGTATTTTTTCAGAGACCAAGTTCTTTCCCTCCTGGATGCGGAAAACTTGGAGAACGTCACCGGAATCGGACATTCCTTGGGAGGAGCGAGTCTTCTTTTAGCGTCGTATCATTCCCCCGAAAAATTTAAGAAAGTGATCGCACACGACCCGGTCGTATTAAATTTTCTGCAAGTAACTTTTTCTCGGATCTTTCACAACCCGCTTGCCAAGGTGGCGATCAAACGCAGAAGGGAATTCAAAAACATCGAAACCGTTTCCAAACTCTACAAAAGAACCCCTTCTTTTTTCAAGATGGATTCCGAAATTTTCGACGATTATATCCGGAGTTGTTTTCGAATCGGCGACGACGGAAAAGCCTTTTTACGTTGCCTGCCCGAAGTAGAAGCGAAAATTTTCGATTCGGTGAGTTATCGGAGTTTGTTCCAGTTCGGAAAAATCCAAACGGAAACTCATATCACAATTCCAGATCCGCACGAAGTTTGTTCTCCCAAAGGCGCAAGTCGCATTCATTCGGGAAATGATAAATCGACCTTGGAAATTTGGCCGGGAACCTCTCATTTTTTTCCGTTTGAAGAAAAACAAAGGACCTTAAAAAGAATTTTAAACGTTCTCTGATTAAAAAAATTACGAAACACGTCCTTATCTTGCAGCTAAGAACTTATGCGTCGATATTCTCAAAAAATCCGTATCAAAATTCCGGATTTATGATTTTACATTCTGTTCGCGCTTATTAATACTGGCTTATCATTAGTGATAATTGTACAAGATGATTGTTAAAGGCCTCAAATCCGGGTTTCTCGCACTTTTGCTCGTTCTTTTTGCGGGCTCGGGATTTCATACTCACTCTGAAAAAGAATTTCAGACCTTTTCCGAACCGTCCTATTCCGCTCATCAGGATTCAAAACAAACTCCCGTTTGTCCGATCTGTCAGTTCCAAATCGAAACCCGGTCCGCCTGGAATCCGGGTTTTTTAACGGGAAATTCCCTTCCGCTCCTTCAAATTGAGAATCGAATCTCGTCCGAAATTTTTATCCGTCCTTTCGACTTTTTCCAAATCCAACTCGGTCGCGCTCCTCCGTTTTTGCTCCCCCTTTCTTAAATCAATCCTTTCTTTTTTCGTTTGATTGAATGGACGTTTCGTCCGGGAGTTGCACTTGAAAAAGCAATTGCATTCGTATTTTAGAATATTATTATTTTCCATTTTTATTTCACCCGCTTCGGTTTTCGCTTTGGACGTCGTATTAACGGGAAGCGTCAAGGGCAAGAACGGAAATCCGATTTCCAACGCGAGAGTTTTCATCCAAGAGTCCAGAAAAAGCGCGATTACGGACAACAAGGGTGAATTCGTTTTGGATCACGTTCCTCCGGGAAAATACACCCTCAGCGCGACCGCAAGAGGCCATCAATCCGAAACCCTTTCGGTTACGATCGGTGAAAAAGATCAAAGAATTCAGTTCACTCTCCTCGAAATTTCCTTGGACGAATCCGCAATCAACGTCACCGCAAAGTCCACGATTTCGGACTTTCTAACCGCTCCGCAGCCGATTACGGTTTTGTCGGGCAGGCAACTCGATCGTCAAAGAGGCGAATCGGCTATGTCGGCGATCAACAACACTCCCGGCGTTTCCAACCTAACTACGGGTGCGGGAACTTCCAAACCGATCATCCGGGGTTTAACGGGTCAGAGAGTGCTCGTTATGACGGACGGTATCCGCCAGGAGGAACAACAGTTCGGAGACGATCACACGGTAGAATTAGACGCTTTTAATATTCAAAAAATTGAAATTATTCGGGGTCCGGGCAGTTTGCTCTACGGTTCGGACGCGCTCGGCGGCGTTGTCAACGTGATTCGGGACAAGGCTCCTCTTTCCGGCGAAGGTGTTCCCAAAACGGCGGGACTTTTCAATTCCAACAGTTATTCCAACAACAAACAGGACGCGGGCAACTTTGCGGTTTTCGGTAATATCGACGGTTTCGGTTATCGCGCCAGTTCCAACGTCAGAAAGGCGGGCAGAATCACAACTCCGAACGGGACGCTGCGTAATACGGGAATGATCGAAAAAAACCAAAGCGCTTCCGTCGGTTTGGACGGGAAATGGGGAAATTTTTATCTGGATTCTTTTCGAAGAGAACAGACCCAAGACCTTTTGGAGAATCCGAACGAAAATCCGGGAGCGACCGTATCTCAAAAACTTCTGCATGAAAAATCCCACTTTCATTCCTTTTTTATTTTTTCGGCAGGTAATCTGGAACTCGATTTTTCGTATCAAAGGAACAATCGAAGGGAAATCGAATCCAAAAACAAACTCATTCCGATCAAAGACGTTCTTTGGGACGAGAACGCGGATATCCTTGATAAATCGTTTCAATTTTATCAAGCGACTTCCAGAGCAGCATATCAGGGTTTAAATCTTTTTTTGGATACGGCGACTGCGGAGGCGAAATTTCATCACAAACCTATATTCAATTTTTTGAAAGGAACCTTCGGGTTATCCGGCTTGGAACAAAAAAACAGAACGATCGGAACAGAACCTTTGACTCCTTCGTACGGTATCGTCAACATTGCGGGTTATTTTTTGGAGGAACTCAAACTCGGTTCCTTGACTTTTAGCGCCGGAGTTCGAGGAGATAAACGTTCGGCGGAAATTCGAAATAACGAAACGTTAGCCGTCGCGGAACAATCCAAAAATTATTATGCGACGACGGGTTCCACCGGCCTCGTCTGGAGAATCGATAAGTCTTTTTCCGCAGTTTTTAATTTCGGCCGCGGTTTTAGAGCGCCGACCCCGTTCGAACTTTTTTCCCACGGAGTTCACGAAGGAACGGGTAAATTCGAGATCGGCAAAAACACTCTAAAACCGGAATATTCGAATAATCTGGATTTCTCTCTGAGATACGGCTCTTCCAAAATTCAAACGGAAATCAGCGTTTTTCAAAATAATATTCAAAATTTCATATATGCCGCAAGTATTGCGGATATCGATGCGGATTCGGGTTTGCCGAAATATCAATACAAACAAGGCGACGCGATTTTACGCGGGGGAGAGTTTTCGATCCAGGCGGCACTGACCCGCCAACTCGTCCTCTCCGGCGGAATCGATATCGTTCACGCGAGAAATCAGAACGATACAAACCCGCTTCCGCGAACGACTCCGAACCGCGCGCGCGCGGGTCTTAGGTGGACGGAAGATTCCATTCTCGGCTTAAAGGATTTTTATTTTTCGATCAACGGAAGGTTCTACGATTCGCAGTTTCGCGTGGATCCTAAGGAAACTCCGACCAAGGGTTATAACCTTATGGACATAGGTCTCGGGTTCGAACTTCCCTATTTTGGTGACGGTATTTCCAAACCCACGGTGGATCTTAGCGTTCAAAACGTATTCAATGTTTCTTATGTGGATCACCTGAGCAGATACAAGGACTACGCTTTAAATCCGGGCGTAAACGCGATTCTTAAAATTTCATTTCCGTTCACGGCGGTTCCGTAGGAGGTTATATGAAGCGGTATATTCTAATATTCTTAATCGTTCCGATTCTATTCTGCCAAAAGGACAAAAAAGAATACGACGATGATCAACTTATTCGTTTACTTGCGAGCGCGTTTTTAGAATCCCGTTCCGACTGCGTTTATTGTACGGATACTCAGGCCTTTCAAGGTAACTGTTCCTGTTTTTCGAACATTCCGGTTTGGAGTTGCCAAGGTTACTCTGCGGGACGTCAAAAATCGAATTCCGTGAAAGTTTCCTGCGAGGATTTGACTTCGAAAGGAGTTTGGTCCGAAGTTCCGGGAGACGACGGAACGAAGTCTTGTTCTTATTTAACTTGTCCGCCGGAAGCGTATCGAGCCGCGTTTTCTCCGGACGGAGTTTGACGGGATCCGTCAACCGGATTTGCGCGTTCTTCCATCGCCGACGGATTTAGTCGTGAGTTCGATCTAAGAAAGTTTGGGCGAATCGTGTATTTTCCGGCCTGGAAATTCTCTAAAAAAATTAGACTTTTGAGACAAGCCGTCATTTTTAAATTCAGAGCTTGTCCCAAAATCAAAACTCGTCGAGCGATCCGTGGAAACTCAGGTGAATGCCTTCTTCAACTCAATCTCACTCCCTATGGGTCGTTCGATAGATCGGCATTCAGAGAATGAGGCTTTAGTTTCACAAAAATGCGGGAACTCCCTACATTTTCGATGTTAGGGACGAGTGGTTAGGAATTAGGAGCAGCTGTATGTTAAAGTCCCAACCCCTATAACGAAACCCTCGCCACTTGAAACGTGGGAACTCCTGCAAATTTCCTTATGTTCGAAAATGTTCGAAACGATTTTTCAATTAATGTGCGTTAAATGTTTCTGAGAGGATTTTTTCGTTATTTTCTGAAATTTTTTTCTTTTTTCACACAAATTGGATCCATCGCATACTTTCCGAGAACCGTAATCGGTATGGGAACATTGTGGCTACAATCGGATTTTAAAATCAGTTCGACTCTTAGGGAAAATCGTTCCGAGACGGTTACTCTTTTGATTCCGGAAGATACTTGGTCAGGTTTCTCCGAGAAAGATTTGAAAGCGCTTCCAAGAAAAATTCCCGAACTTTTGAGAACGTATGGAAAGTATCTTTCCGCGACAAAACGTTTGGGTAAAAAGGCCGGCCGAACCTTGTATCAGCCCAGTCCGGGAAAACAAAAAATGAAACGCGTGAATATTCGACTTAGCACCGGAACTTGGACTCTCTTTGGAGCTCTCGCACAGGCCCACGGCGTGTCCCGCTGTTATCTTTTCAATTATCTTCTGTGGTTGGAATCCGTGGGAGTCGGAGACTCTATCGTGGATACGATGAATGAGGGAGTTCCCACCTTTCACAGGTCTTACAGTTATATTCTCCACCTCGACCTAGTAGAAAACCAAGTGACCCGTAAACTACGCTGCCGACCCTTGTCCCATTTTTACGCATTGGACTATCGAGACTGGTTCCCGACATAAAAAACATAGGAGGAGGAGGCAATTCACGATAAACGCCTCACTACGGATCGCATTTTATCCTAACGCATTACATCTTCATCTTAGAATATTTTATAGGTACTTTATTTTATAACCAATCGGTAATTTCGTAAAACGGCGCTTAAATTCCCGATTCTAAGTATTCTCGTTTTTTCTATATCTTTTATTCGAGTCGATGCTATCCTTTTATGATTTGAGAAGAAACTTTTCGATCTTGAAAAGGAGAATGACAAGTGAAACTTTTTACTTTTTTAGGAATTTCGATTCTAACATTCTTTCTGACTGTCTTGTCCTGTTCAAACTACGGTTTGAACCAAGACAAGACAAAAAAAGAGGACGATAAAAAGAAGTGTGAGGCGGCTCTGGCGGTTTATTTGTCCTGCACCTCATCGAACCCTGCGATGAGCGCCTGCGATTCCCTGTATACGGGAGTTCTTGGAGTCTGCGGCGGAGGCGGAGGTTCCGGCGGGGGCGGCGGATACTGATCCTTAAATTCTTTTTGATCCATAATATTATAAAGTAATAATATATTTTATATCGCAGCTTTCGAACTGCAAAATAAAATGGCGATTTGTTATTACAGCCAATATGCTCAAAAATAGTTTCCGTTCGGTTCGAAAATTTGAAAATACGACGGATGTTCCCCATCGGAAACAGGCCTTTTGTCCACTCGACGGACAATCGACTCTTCCCGAAAAATCCGAAAACTTGTAAGTCAATTTGATTGTCAAAAGGGAGTTTCTCTACATTCTGTCGCTTAATGTCCTATAAGCATAAGAACATCCTGGATACGGAACAATTCTCGAAATCGGATCTTGATTTTCTCATCGGAAAAATCAAGGATATGGAGCGTCTTGTAGAACGGAACCAAGCTTTCGGAATCCTGACCGGCAAACTATTGGCTTCTCTTTTTTTCGAGGCTTCGACGAGGACGAGACTTTCCTTTGAAGCGGCGATGGAACGACTGGGCGGAAGAGTAATCTCCACCGTCGGTTTTCAATTCTCTTCGATTTCCAAAGGAGAAACGTTGTATGATACCATGAAGATGATAGAAGCCTACGCGGATATCGCCGTGATTCGACATCCCGTGGAGGGTTCCTCAAGAATCGCGGCGGGAGCGGTAAAAATTCCCGTCATCAACGCGGGGGACGGAGCGGGGCAACATCCTACTCAAGCGATTCTGGATCTTTATACGATCATCTCCGAAAAAGGAACGTTAGACGGCTTGACCGTCGCTTTCATCGGGGATTTGAAATACGGCAGAACGATTCATTCGCTTATCAATTTGCTCAGGCACTACAAAGTTCGACTTTATCTGATTTCTCCTTCGGAACTTGTATTACCCGATTCTTATAAAAAAGGTTTGGAAGGTTATCCTCTCACTTTGGAAGAGACGACCGACATCAAAGCGGTTTGGGATTGCGACGTCGCGTACGTGACAAGAATCCAAGAAGAAAGATTTCCGGATCATAAGGAATACGAAAGACTCAAGGATCTTTTTAAGATCAACAAAGAATTGATTCTTGCTTCCAAGAAAGAGACTACGATCCTACATCCGCTTCCGAGAGTGAACGAACTTTCCACGGACGTTGACGATCTGCCGAACGCGGCGTATTTCAGACAAGCGAGATACGGAGTCGTAAGCCGAATGACGCTTCTCTGTCTTTGTCTGGGACAGGATTTCTAAACGTCTTGGAACGGAAACTCTGGACATACCAAGAGGCTCGTAAAATTCTACCCGTAATCAGGGAGATTACGGAAGAATACTATTCTCATGTATCGGAACTGACCGTTCAACTTAGGGAAAAGATTTTTCCCGAAAATGAGATGGAACAAAAGGAAGAAGAAGTTCGAAACTCCATTTTCAAATGGTCTTCCAAAATTCAAGAATACGGAATCGAAGTCAAAGGACTTTGGCTCATAGACTTCGACAATGGAAACGGATATTATTGCTGGCACTTCGGAGAGGACGATCTTCTTTACGAACACGGTTACGAAGAAGGTTTTGCCGGAAGAAAATTAATCGATAAGGAAAAAGAAGATGGCGAACATCAATGAAAATTATTTAAAATTAAAAGCGGGATATTTATTTCCCGAAATTTCAAAACGAGTCAAGGTTTACTCCGAAAAAAATCCTTCCGCAAAAATCATTCGATTGGGAATCGGAGACGTAACTCTTCCGATTGTTCCTTCCGTCGTGGATGCGATGGTTGCAGCCTCGAAAGAGATGGGTACGTCCGGAGGTTTTCACGGTTACGGACCCGAACAAGGATATTCATTTTTGCTAAAGTCGATCGCGGATCACGACTACGGTTCTCTGGGAATCAAAATCGACGAGAGTGAAATTTTCGTATCCGACGGATCCAAATGCGATTGTGGGAATATTCAAGAAATCTTTTCTACGGAATCCAAAATCGCGGTGGCCGATCCCGTATATCCCGTTTATGTGGACACGAACGTGATGGCCGGAAGAACCGGGGAGATCGGACCCGATGGAAGATATTCCAATTTGATCTATATGCCCGCGACGAAAGAAAACGGATTTCAACCTGCAATTCCCAAAGAAAAAGCGGATATCATCTATCTTTGTTATCCTAACAACCCGACCGGAACCGTAACCACAAAAGAATCCCTAAAGGCCTGGGTAGAATACGCGAAAAAAAACAATTCTATCATTTTATACGACTCGGCGTACGAAGCTTTTATCAGCGAGCCCGGCGTTCCTCGTTCGATCTACGAAGTGGAAGGCGCGAAAGAAGTGGCGATCGAGTTTCGTTCCTTTTCAAAAACCGCGGGTTTTACAGGATTACGTTGTGCTTATATAGTCATTCCCAAAGAACTCAAAGGTAGAACGCGTTCCGGCGAAGAGGTCGGCATCAATTCACTTTGGAGCCGAAGACATACCACGAAGTTCAACGGAGTTTCTTACGTAACTCAAAAAGGCGCCGAAGCATGTTATTCTCCGCAAGGAAGAAAAGAAATTCAAGAATCCATTTCCTATTATATGTCCAACGCGGCAAAAATTCGAGAAGGTCTAAAAACGGCGGGTTACGAAGTTTTCGGAGGAGTCAACGCTCCTTATATCTGGTTGAAAACATCAAACAATCTTTCTTCTTGGGATTTCTTTGACAGACTTTTGGATAAGGCGCAAGTGGTCGGAACTCCGGGTTCCGGTTTCGGTCCCGCCGGAGAAGGTTATTTCCGTCTTAGCGCGTTCGGAAAAAAAGAGGACGTGGAAGAGGCGATCGCAAGAATTGCGACACTCTAAGTGCGGATGAAAGTGTGGCCTTGTTTTCAAGGCCCCGCTTTTCGTAGCTCGTGTATTCGTTGTTAGGCGAAGTCGCACTGATTTAATTCAAAATATGAATAGAGAAGCGTTCTTTGAATCTTTATTAGATCTTATTATTGAAGACTATTCCGAGTACCTTTATACTCAAAGTAAATATCTATGCCATTATACAAATCTTCAAGGGGCATATGGGATTATCAAAAGTCGCTGTCTTTGGGCTACGAATATTTATTATTTGAATGATACAAGCGAATACAGATACTCACTGGATGCCTTGAATATGGCTATTATTTCAATTGAAAAGAGGTATTCTACAAAAAGGTTTAAAATATTTAAGGAAACACTTTTAAATCATTTTACATATAAAAACTCAATTCCACCCATTCATATAATAAGCTTTTCAGAAAAATTGGATTCATTGAGTCAATGGAGAGGATATGGAGAATTAAACAATTCTTATAACTTAGTCTTTTCTGCAAATAAGCTCTGGCCAATAACAAAAGCGGAATGCTTAATTCTTAAAGTAATCTATGATAAAGAAATTCAGCAATATTTGCTTTCAAATATTATCTCGAATGCATATGAGTTTTTTATAAAATCTCAGAAACGGTCTCAAAAAAATGTAGCTAAATTTATTGAACATTTAAAATTTTTTTTGCATTTGTTTTTGCCAATTATAAAGGATCCTTCTTTTGAAGAAGAATTGGAAGTGAGGGTGATCATTAATAAAGAACATTTTGAGAACGATGATTATTTTAAAATGGAACATAGATTAGGAAAACAGTATTTGATTCCATATGTTTTGTTCCCTTTATCACCTAGTGGCGGAAAAACACTCGACTCATTAGATAAAATTGTAGTAGGTCCGAATGCATATCCAGAATTGGCGGTTGCCTCAATGAAAACACTTTTACAAACTTCTTTCGATTGGGCTAGTTGGATAAAGGTAGAACAATCCACGGTTCCATTTCGAGTCTAATTGAAATATTTCTGAGAAGTTGCAACTTCGTCTAACACGAGCTACCCTATCTGCGAACGTCGAGAAGCCTACTTGTTAGGCGAAAGCTTCTGTAAACATAGCAAATTCAAATTTTACATTCAAAGTGATTAAAAAAAATGCCAAACTATGAACTTAATGAAAGCGGTCAACCTATCGGGATTCTAATTGAAAATTGGATTACACCTAAATTTCCGGAGAAAACAGTTATCGATGGAAAATTTTGTAAATTAGAGCCGTTAAATTCGGTAATACATTCAAAGGAATTATTTGAGGCTAATTCATTAGATATAAAGGGAGAATGCTGGACTTATTTACCCTATGGTCCATTTAATACTTTACTAGAATATCAAAATTGGGTGATAGAGATGCAAAATTTAAAAGATCCTGCTTTCTATGCAATTATAGATAAAATTTCTTCGAAACCTATTGGCGTTATTTCATTTCTTCGAATCGATCAAGAAAAAGGTTCAATTGAAGTCGGACATTTAAATTTTTCAAATCTTCTTAAGAAAACAAAAATTGCAACAGAAGCATTATATTTAATGATGAATTACGCTTTTGAATTAGGATTCAGAAGATACGAGTGGAAATGCAATTCATTAAATATTCCTTCAAGAATAGCTGCACAACGATATGGTTTCTCCTACGAAGGAGCATTTAGACAACATGCAATTAACAAAGGTAGAAATCGAGATACGGCATGGTATTCTATTATAGATTCAGAATGGAAGTCAATCAAAGAAGCATTCGAGAAATACTTTAAAAATAATAATTTTGATGAAAGTGGAAATCAAAAAGTCAGTTTATCAAGTTTGACAAAACCTCTTTTAGCTCAAAAAGACAATTTTATTCTAAATAAGCAGAAGTCTTCGCCTAACACGAGATAACCGCTGCACATTGCTCGGTCTCCGCCACATTGCTCGATTTCGCTTTGAAGTTTAAAGACAAGCGAATCTCATCGTCCCTTTGTGTGTAAGCTCCTTGAGATAACCTATCTTTTTGCGGAAAGAATTTTTTCTGCGTTTCCTCGTATTTCGAGAATTGAAAGTAGGGCAGATCTTAGTATAACTTCGATTTCTCACTCCGTTCGTCACAAGCGCTCGGGTCCGCAATGTTGAGTCGTCGGCAATTTTCGGTAATTGATGCGCGTAAACTCCAAAATGAATGTCATCGTTTCATATAACATTCAATTTATATGATATTTTGAAACAAGGAATCTTCTCCGATTCGAAAGGAAATAAAATCATCTCCGTGGATTGCGAAAAAAAAGTTATCCTGTTTATAAGCGCATTTCAGGGAATCCATACAAGTTCGTTTGATATTTGCATCGTAACTCACGTCCGAGGCGATTCGATTTGAATCGTTTGAAATTTCAACGTATTGCTTCGAGCCGTCTTGTTCGAACTGTGCAAATAAAGGAATGATCGTCCCTCGTGTTTTATCCAAAATTACGTACGAATAATCGAAACCGAAAAGAATATTTCCGTTGGAGAGGGAAAAACAAAGGTTCGGAGGGCGCTCCAATCGGATCGGTTCGCCTAACGGTTGAAAGGCGGCGTTCAGGACGGAAATCGCGTTGATTTCCTTTTTCCCCTTTTTAAATTTACCGTACAAAACGACTTCGTCCCGACAGTAGAAAACTTTGGAAGGATTAAAATCCGTAAATTCCCTTTTTTCCACGATATTTAGGGAGCCGTTTACGAACGAAATCTCGTATAAAAACGGATCATCGGAGCCGCTCGTAAATAGCAGATTTTCACCGAACGGAACCAAACGTTCCACATATCCCTTTTCCACTTTTTGTTTTTGAACGGGTTGGATTTCGTCCGGCAAATTCAAATCGACTACGCCGATACCGTCCCAATTCATCGCAAGAAACGCGTAATCACCGATAATCCTCATATCGTAAAGATCGTAGCCTAACAATACGAAGGAATCGACGAGTTGAGGATCCGTAATATCTTCCAGATCGAATTTGTGAATCGCCCTACCGTTTTCGGTTGCATACAACGTGTTGTCCTGAACGAAAACGTTTCCGATCGCGTTTCGAAACCGAACGGAACGGACCTGATCCGGTTCTTCCGGATTTTCAAGATTTAGAATATGAATTCCCCGAGTTTCGCCGTACAAGCCGCATACGAACGCATGACCTTTGTGGATGACAAATCGATCGGCTCCTTTCAGAGTGATTCTTTTTAAAAGTTCCAAATGAAAGCGCGACATATTGATCCTTAGTTTAAAGAGTTTAGAAATTCTTGATATATCTCGAGGTCCGCGAGGTTTAAAAAATCCTTTTCGGAAAGGATCTTTTGTTTGTCGTAAACGTCCGGATCGAGACGGATCGCTTCTTTCAGATAAGAAACGCTCGTTTCTGCGTCTCCCAGTCTCGAATACAAACAAGCGGCGTTGAACTTGGCGAGAGCGAAATACTTCTTAAAGATTTTGGAATATTGTTCGTCCAAATCTTCTCCGAAGATTTTATCCATAAAACTCGAAGTCTCGTCCTTTTGATAATCGAAACGGCTCCAGTCCATGGAAAAGAGGGAATCGAATGTTTGTTTCGCCTTGTCTAAATCTCCGATTTCCGTCTGTAAAACTCCCAAATTCGCCGCGATCAAAACGTATTCCGGCTTTTTAGAATCCGATTTTTTAAGAATTTGATCGGTAATCGATTCCAGTTCGTTCAATTTATTTTCGTTTTGAAAAGCCCAATAAACGGAAAGAAAACAATATACGATCGTATCCCGATCCAAATCCTTTACCGCTTCCACGATTACGGAAGAATTTCGAATTTCCCTAAATTTGGAAAAGACGGATTTTGCGAGTTCCTTGGGGGAAACGTCCTCGTATTCCTTGATAAAGAACGCGAGGTGTTTTTGAAAAATCGGATTTTGAAAGAGTTCTTCCTTTAAGACCGGATTTTGATAAAACAATTTTAGGATTTGAAGGACGGAAACTTCTTCCGTTTCCCATTCCAAAAGTTGTAAAAGTTCCTTGGAAAAGTTTTCGGAATTTTTAAGAAGTTTGGAAGCGATCGAAAGATTGAGGGATAAGTTTCCGGGTTTTAAGAATAAAACCAGTTCGTTTTCGGGAAGGGAATCCAATTTTTCCAGAGTTTCGTATTCTTCCGTTTGATTTTTAATCCACGTTTTTTGAAACTCTATTTCAATTTTTGAATATTCCTTTTTTAAAATATCTGAAAACAGGTCCGTTTTAAAGGAGTTTAAATCGGCGATGAATTTTCCGTCCGCAAAAAACAGATCCTGAAACGCCGTTCGGACCTTTTTGTAAAAGGCGTATAATTTACCGAAGGAAATCCGCTCCCAGTTTTGATCGGGAAACAACAGATACAAAAAGAACGCCTTTGTTACGACAAGATCGTCCTCCCACAAAATCGGAAGGGCGAGTCTCAGCTCTTCCAAGGCTTGTTTGATTCCTTTTTTCTTTTCCAGATAATTTACTTTCAAAAAGAATAATAGAGGATTTTTAGAAATTTCGGATAACGTTCGGTCCAAAAGATCCAACGTATCCGGTTTTTCGTATAAAAACGATTCGATCGCCTTTGCGGAAACGCCGCATTCCAGTGCGAATTTCTGTTCCCGGTTCAATTTTATATGCGGCTTGAGAAGGTTCAGAAGCTCCGTCATGTCGGAGACGATTTGAAAAAACCGTCCGCGATTTTTTTTCGCGGTCTTTCCTTTTTTTTCGGAATAAAAAAGGGCGAATCGTCTTAAAATATCCTTCGGATCGTTTTTTAACGCCGTCAAAAGGAAAGAAAAGATGCGAGTTTCCTTTTCAATGTTTTCATAATATAAGGAAAATCCGGGTTCGCTGTCGTAAAGAAGATCCTCCCAGGTTTCCGAGCGCGCGAAGTCTTCCGGAAAATGTTGAAATCGATCCGAAAGATGAGACCAACGAATCGCGGGAGCTTGTCCGGCCCATCGATCGTAGAATTCTTCCATGTAAAATTCGTTTTCTTTGTGCAGCTCGTGAACGAGAGGCGGAATGTCTTCGCATCCGATCTCGTACAAAACCGGGGCAAGATTCCGCGTTGCGTCCTCGTAGTCGTATCTTTCCATCACTTTGATCACGGCGGGAACCGCCCTTTTGGCTTTTTTTCCCAAAGGAAGAAGCCGCTCTTCGAAGATAAAATCCCAGGATTCTCCGAACCAAGGAAACTCTTCGGGCATACAACGAATCAGTTCTATCATCAGATCAATCAATTCATCCGGAGGATCTAAATAGAGAGGGTTTTCATCCTCGAACCGATTCGATCTCAGGCGGGCTTCGATTTCCATAGCGCGAATTTTAAACGCGGGATGTGGAAGTGTTTTCATACGATCCAGCGCGCTCTCGAAGGCGGGACGAAATTTTTCCTTGCGGTTCTCCGGAATTTCCAGGTAGGATTGCAGTAAATTATATGAAAAATTTTGAATATTCGGAATCGCTTTCTCGTATAAATCCGTTAGTTCCGGAGGGGAAAGGGAAAAAACCTCGTTCTGAAAGTTTACTGCGTTTTCCAAATGGGATGGATTTACCTCCGCAAGTTTCCAGAAGAAACATACGAACTCCTGAGGAGTGAAATCCTTTATCTTTTCCTTAAGTAATTTATTATCGTCCGAAAATTTCCCGTCGTTCCAATCTTCCTCAAAATCCGAATCGGAGAATTCTTCATCGTCGTTGTTAGAATGTAGTAAAACAAGGGCGGACTTTTCCAGGAAGGTTTTGAATTCAGGATTGGAATCCGCGATTTCGAGTAGGTTCTGAAATTCTTTCGATTTCGGTTGATTTAGAAATTCGACCGAAAATAAAAATTCGTCCGTTACGGAAGAGTAATTTTCAACTTGAGACGACGTTTCATACAACGTGAAATGCGGATTGTCCCGAAGGGATTCCAATTCGATCGTTGGAAGAATTTCGAGTAGAAACCTTTCCTGTGTATAATCGTAACAATCCTCCGAGTTGACGAGCACGTAAAACGGAAACGCTTTCGGGAATTTCGCAAATCGTTCGTCTAACAAAAGTTCTTCGACGATTTCACGGATCATCTTCGCAAAAAGAAGGAGTTTGATATGAACGTGAAGATCCTTTCCTGGGATCGTTTCTCCCAAATAGGAAATCGGATATTCCCCTTCTTCGAGTGCGTAAATAAAATCGTAGGCTTCGGAACTTGTTTCTTCTTCGTCCTCCGAACTTTCTCCCGAAGGGTACGAATCGGTATATCGGATGATTTCGTGATTGAGTCCGAACACACGGGACGTTTTTCCGTTCTCCGAATCGAAATGAATCGAATCCAAGGTCGCGCTGCAAAATTCGTCGTCGGACATTTTGAAAAGAAATCCGTTGAACGGTTTGAATCGATGAGATCGTAGATTTTCTTCCGTTAGACTCTCTTCCAACGTTTTCAAGATTCGATCGACTCTGTCAGGCAACGATTCCGCAAAATGAAACTGCCGAATCATTTCTTGAAACAATTCATAAAGACTGCGATCCTTTTCTCCGCGCTCTTCGCGCAAATGGTCCGCGGGTTTTCCTTTTTTCTTTTGATTTCGCTCGTCTTTGAAAATTTCTTCAAGGAGATTCATCGCCCCTTCAAAGTCGTAGTTCTGTAATCTTTCCAAGTAGTGCGTATAATATTCGGGAATTGTTTCTTTACGGAAATCTGCCGGTCTGAAAATCATAAAGTGTCGTTTTGTCGAAAGCGTTTGATAGAATAACAGACCGCGCAAAAAAAGTCGTATCACTTTTTATTGGGAACGAGCGGCTCGGTTTGGACATCCTTTCTTAGTTTTAACCTACCACACTCCAAAAAAGAGAGGAATTTTCTGACCGACCGAAAATAAAAGTATTCTGACGTGAAATCGGCATTTGGAAAAATCGTCCTGCATGAAAATAGAAGCCATTTATAAATACTTTCTTCTCACGCCGACGACCCATCTTCCGGTTGTGGACGAGTCGGGGGAACTGATCGGGCTTTTATCCCGCAAACTGATTCAGATGGAAATGGCCGACCTGAGTTCGTCCGAAAGGGAATATTCGCAACTTCCGGAATCATTTCTGGAAACTACAATGCCTGAATCCTTCTTTCAATATTTTCAGAGACAAAAATCGATTCCGGTTCTATTTAAAACGGGCGAAAAAAAAGAAGAATGGGATAAGGTTCAGCTCCTCGCCGGTTTAAGTAAACTTGCCGTTGCGCAAAAGCCGCCCGTGTCGTCGTCTTCCGAAAAAAAACAGGAACAAGAACTGAGTTCTCGTTTTTGGTTTATGGAACTTATACTTCAAAATTTCCCCGACGGACTTTTGGCCACGGATTTGGAGGGTAATTCCGTCTTTTACAACGAAACGTTCGAACAGAACATTCTCCCCAAAAAATACTTTCGGGATTCGATCCTTCAGGCGGAACGGTTGCTCAAGGAAATGAGTAAAAATCTTTTGGCGGATTACTTGAAGTCCAACGAACTGCGATTAGACGGAAACCTACCCTTTTCCCTACAAACCTATCGGACCGAACTTGAGTGTAATGTGAGAATCATCGTACTCAAACAAGATTCCAAGATCGCGGGGTATCTCTATCACTTCGTCACTCCTCGGGCCGTTTTGGGTCGTCAGGACGAAAGCGGGTTGGAATTTCCGTCCGTTCAAGACGCGTTCTTTCAAAAGCTTCCTTTGGAAACGATGCTCAAAGAAATCGAAAGCGCGTTTATCTTTCATTCTTTAAAGGCCAACCAAGACAATATTTCGCATACGGCCCTCCAACTCGGAGTTCCTCGCACCACTCTTCAAAATAGAATCAAATTTTTGGACTTACAAAATCGTTACGCACTTTCTAAAGAAAATCCCATTCCTCGTAAAAAGACGATTTCCGCCGCTTCTCCCGAAGAGAAATCGGCAGCGGAACCTAAAAATGCGGAACCTTCCGGTCTGAAAAAACAAAGTCCTAAGACAACGAAAATCGCCTCAAAACAAGTTTCCGCTTCCAGTAAGAAATCGGATAAGAACGCAGTGAAACCGAATTCTCTTTCCAAGAAGAATTCTTCTTCTAAAGCGAGTTCTTCCAAACCCGCCGCAAAAAAAAGAAAGTCTCGCTGAATAATTTCGTTGACAACTTCCGCTTGCGTCCGTTATCTCATGATTAGAGCCGATCTAACCGATCTCTTCTCCACTCTGTATTCTCAAAAATAAAATCTCAAAAAGGCGAATCCTTCCCCTTTTTAAAACTCAAGTAGCTCCTAATATGGCAACAGCAAGACGAGACAGTAAAAGTAGACACCAACATTCCAATCATAGCCACAACAATCAAAACGACTCCGAAACCGGCGATTCGTTCGAAGAAGAAAGCGCCAGCCAGGAATCTCAGGATTTCGATTCCTCCGAAAATTCAGATCATCGTTCCCGCAAACGCAAACGGGGCGGCTATGATGGTCCGACTCCGGCTCCCATCGATCTCGTAGAGCTCAAAAAAAAGGCAATCGCCGATTTGATCGAAGCCGCCAAAGGTCTCGGAGTAGAGAATACGGGCGGGCTTAAAAAACAAAATTTAATCTTCGCGATTCTCCAAGCACAGGCCGAAAGAGACGGTCAGGTGCATGCGGCCGGAGTGATGGAAAAACTTCCCGACGGCTACGGATTTTTAAGATCTCCCGATTATAACTACGTTCCGGGTCCGGACGATATCTATGTTTCTCCTTCTCAGATTAAACTTTTCGGTCTTCGAACCGGGGATACGGTGGAGGGCCAGATCCGTCCTCCGAAAGAATCCGAGCGATTCTTTGCCATGCTCCGTGTGGAAACGGTCAACGGTTATACTCCGGATGTCGCGGGTAAACGCGCTCTTTTCGACAACTTAACTCCTCTTTATCCGAACGAAAGACTCAAGATGGAATACGATCCGTCCATGCTTGATACTAGAATTTTGGACCTCATGTGTCCGATCGGAAAAGGTCAGAGGGCTTTGATCGTCGCTCCGCCTAGAACCGGTAAGACGATCCTCATGCAGAATATCGCAAACGCGATCACATCCAATCATCCCGAATGTACTTTGATCGTACTTCTCATCGACGAACGTCCGGAAGAAGTGACCGACATGGCCCGTCACGTTCGCGGCGAAGTCGTTTCTTCCACCTTCGACGAACCGGCGCAAAGACACGTTCAGGTCGCGGAGATGGTCATCGAAAAGGCCAAACGTCTCGTAGAACACGGAAAAGACGTGGTCATTCTTTTGGATTCGATCACTCGTTTAGCGAGAGCTTATAACCAGGTGATCCCGACTTCCGGTAAAATTCTTTCCGGCGGTGTGGACTCCAATGCTCTTCACAAACCGAAACGTTTTTTCGGAGCCGCGAGAAACATAGAAGAGGGCGGTTCTTTGACGATCATCGCCACCGCTTTGATCGACACCGGTTCTAAAATGGACGAAGTGATCTTTGAAGAATTCAAAGGAACCGGTAACATGGAAATCCACCTGGATCGGAAACTTTCCGACAAGCGGATTTTCCCCGCCATCGATATCAACAAATCGGGAACTCGTAAGGAAGAACTTCTGATTACCAAAGACGTCCTTCAGAAAGTGTTCGTTCTGCGAAAAGTACTTTCTCCTATGAGTATCACGGAAAGCATGGAACTATTGCTGGAAAAAATGAGGCTTTCTAAGACGAACGACGCCTTTTTAGCCAGCATGAACACCCAGTAACCGCTAAAAAAAGGGAAACTATGAAAACTGGAATTCATCCAAACTATAAAACTGCTAAAATCAGTTGCGCGTCTTGTGGAACCGTTTACGAAACCAGAACTTCCATCGGCGATATCAACATCGAAATTTGTTCCGCTTGTCACCCGTTCTTTACCGGAAAATCCAAACTTGTGGATACGACGGGTAGGGTGGACAAGTTCAAGAAAAAATACAAGATGCAGTGAGAGTTTGCGGACTCTTCTTCCTTTTTATGCCGTCTAAACACCGGGCAGGAGAAATTTCATGAGTGTAATGGACTTCGCACGGTACAAACAAATCAACGACGATCGAGTCAACTACCGTGAAATGGAGGACGCGACCGTCGTTTCCAATTATAGGAACGTAGGCTGCGGGGACGGTTATCGCATTTATCTCAAAATCGATTCCTCCGAAAAAGTCACGGACGCAAGTTATACGACAACCGGCTGCGGTTTTGGAATCGTCGCCCTCGCGATGGCTACCGAGTTCGCCAAGGGCAAAACGATCGAACAGCTCAAATCGGTCCGTCCCGTAGACATCGAAACGATGTTCGAATTTCCGGAACGTAGAAAGAATTATCCCGAGTCCGCAGTCGCAGCGCTTTTGCAAGCCGTGAAAGATTACGAAAGCGGCGCCGGAGTTCCGAAAGAAAAAAGAATCACCGCGGGGAAAGCCCTCGAAATTCTCAAAGAAAAAGGTTCTCTGAAAGGAGAAGACCTTTCCAGTATTATATTAGAAAAACAGAATTTAGACGGAGTGGATTTTTCCGGCGCCAATCTGGGACACGCGTTCCTACAAAATTCTTCCTTTGTGGGCGCTAATTTTGAAGGTGCGAAACTCAGAGGTTCTTTTTTAAACAACGCGGATCTGAAAAACGCGAACTTCAAAGGCGCCGATCTTCGTTGGGCCAAACTCGCCGGAGCTAACGTGGAAGGCGCGGATTTTACCGACGCGATCTACGATATCGGAACCCGTCTGGATCAAAAACAAATTCATCTCTTTGGCGTTATGAAAAAAGAAGGAAAAGATCTTTATCTCAACAAAGAGGCGGAATGAAACCGGGCGACAAGGTTAAAATCATCAAACGTACTTTTCTTCACAACGGTATTTTCGTTCATACCAATTCGATCGTAGAAGTGATTTCTTTCGAAAACGATAGATTAGTGGTTCTCTTTTACGATAAGGAAGGATTTACCCACAACATCGAATCTCTTACGCCTGCCGACGTGGTTCCGGCATAACGTTTCCATTTTGCTTTCCCCGTAAAAACGGATTTTTGCATTTATAAATGATTAAAAAAAATCCGCGAAAATTCACCATCGTTCTAAGGGTTTTGCATAGGCGACGAGAATTCGTTTTCCCAGTTTGTGTTCGAAATCATCGATAAGATTGCAGGTATCCTGATCTAATTTCGCAAATTTGAATGTAGTACAAAGACCTTTCGGTTTTGCCAACGTTCCTTTTTTGTAAACGGCGAAAAAGACATTGAATTCCTTTTCTAATCGTTCGCATTCATCGACTAAATTTTGTTCAAGATATTCCAACTCGGAAAGATCCAACGTGTTCAGTTCATGAGATGGAATCCAATCATACATATAAAACAATGGATTGCTCATTACATCCGTAAGAATTCTCTTTGTTCCTTATCCTCTCTTTCTCTTCTACGTTTTTCCTTTTCTTGTCGAAGTAGTTCTTCGGCCGTCCATTCTCTGGAAGGTTTTTGTTTTTTTACTTCCGAGGACCGATTGCCGCTCTTGGTTGGCGTTTGAGTCGACGCTGCATCCTTAAATTCCGTTTTATTTTGGGAGGCGGTCGGATCGGATTTTTCTTGTGCCTTATGTTCGTATTTTGGTTTTTTAATATAATCTCCCGGATCGTAACCGGGTCTAAAATTGCCTTCGTTCTGCCGGGAAGACGAGGTATTGTTCCCCGTAGGAGAACCGTCGTTGGTTCGTTCGGTTTTCAAACCGGACTTTGTATGAAAGCCGGTATTTCCATTTCCCGCGTTTGCCGCCGTACTTCCCGAATTTGAGTTCGTATCAAGAGTCGTGTTGGATCCGACGGTCTCTTGGGTTCCGTTGTTCGAACTTCCATGGGACGAATTGGAACGGGATGCAGCTCCGGAAGAAACATTCGAAGAACCGGAATTGACTGCGGATGTATTTGTCGTCTCGGAGGAACCCGTTGAACCCGTGTTATTCGATGAACTCGAATTTGCGGCTGTTCCCGCTTGGAGAGTTTCGGCGGTTTGAATACTCGCCGCTACGGGAAATAATTTCTCGAATCCGTCCAAGGATTTTTTAGGCAACATCGGAAACGGATTGTTGGGATCCGCTTTTACGGCGCCCGAAAGAACCGCATAATCCAGGGTTTTTTGGTTCTTCTTTTTTTCTACGTTTACGGTTCCTTCCACGAGTTTTAGAACTCCGTCGCCCGAACGAATTCCAAGAGAAGTTTCCTTATTGTCCGATTTTCTCGTAATTTGCAGACCGCCGGAGGAAATTTCCAAACTTGCCCGATTGTCCAGATAATCGATAAAGATCATGGAATTTTCCGCGATCATAATCTCGCTTCCGTCCAAAAGTATGATTTTTGCCTGAGAATCTTCGGAGGTTGAAATTGTATCCCTGTTTTGGATCGAGTTTCCGATTTCGATTTCTTTCCAGACCACTTCGGAATCGTATTTTCTTTGGATCGTTTTGGATTTATAAAGAATACTTCCGATTACTTTTTGCGAACCTTGGTAGCCGTATCGAGTATAATCATATAAGAATATACCCGTGAACGCGACGATATTGAATAGAAGAAGAAACAGAATCGGCTTGTCGCCGGAAAGAAATCGATCTTTCATATTCTTATTTAGCTCCGCCCGGTTTGAAATCGATGCCGATTTGTTTTCGGAGTTCCTTCAGATTTTTAGGACAGTTTTTATCCTTGGAATGTCCCAAAACCGCGTAGATGGTTTGCAGGGATTTTTTTCCCTTCACTTGGATCGGTTTTAGTTTTTCCACGTTGAAGATCCCTTTCGTTTTTTCGTAAGAATTTCCGGTAATTAAGATATCGGCTCCGAATACTTTTGTTAAAGATTCCACTCTTGAAGCGAGGTTCACGGTATCTCCGATGACCGTGTATTCCAGTCTATCCTCGGAACCGATCTGTCCCGCGATGACTTCTCCCGTGTTGATTCCGATTCCGATTAGGATTTTCGGTTTTTTGTCGGTTCCGCGTCCTTTATTGAATTGAATCAAACTCTTACGCATATCGAGCGCGGCGACGATCGCTTTTTCGGTGTCGGAATGCGTATGTTCCAATTCTCCCCAAACCGCCATGATCGCGTCTCCGATGTATTTGTTGACGCTGCCGCCGTTTTCGTTAACACACTTGACCATCGCCGTAAAATATTGATTTAAAAATTCGACAACGAGTTCCGGTTCTATCTTTTCCGAGATGGAAGTGAAACTACGGATATCGGAGAATAAAATCACACACTCTCGTTTGTCCCCTCCGAGTTTGACTTCTCCTTTGAGAACCATTTCGGCGATGTCTTTGTTGACGAACTTACCGAACGCGTCCTTCATCTTATCCCGATCGGACAAACCTTTTCCCATTTCCACAAAGGAGGAAGTGAGTGTTCCGATTTCGTCCCCCGATTCCGGTTTTAGATCGATGTGAAAGTTTCCCTGTTCGATCTGCTTGGACGCGTCTACGAGTTTAAGAATCGGTCTTGTGAGTCTTCTGGAATAAAAGAATACGATTAGGATCGAAACGTTTAGGATTACGATCATCAGATAGATGTTTCTTTTCTGAATATTATAAACTTCTTCGAAGGCCTTTTTTTCCGAAGTGCTGGAAATTACACCGAGACCCGCGTATCCGATTCTTCTAAAGGAGCCCAGATAAAATTGATCGTCTTTTCCCTTGTAACGAGTCTGTCCGTTGCTGATGGAACTTTCCAATAAATTTTTAACGATCGGATCGTCGCCGAGGTCGGTCGGTTCCAGAATCAGTTTCGAATCGGAATGTGCGATCAGTTTTCCGTCCCCGCCTACGAGAAAAAACTGAGTGATTCCGGACGTTTTAAAAGAATCTAATATGGAATCCATTTTTACCAGGGAAACGAGTACGGCAGAATTGACCCCGTCTCCGAGAACGATGGAAAGATATAACACCGGTTTGCGAAAATCGGGAGAAACGTTGAAAACGAGAGGTTTTCCGATCTGGGCTTTTTTCCGTCCGCTTAAATGTTTTCGTACGATTTTGTCCGCGTTGTCCGGGGAAATCTTGAAGTCTTTGAGAGCGGTTTCGTTGACGATTCGCTTAACACCGACGTAGTCGGATCCTTCCTTTCTGAAAATTTTCAGATAAAAAATGTCCTCGTCGTTTTGAAGAATGTCGTTCGATTCTTCCGAACCCACAACGGACCGCGCGAGAAGCAGAGAACGTTTTGTCAACGAAGCTATGTCCGAACGTACTTTTTGACTGATGACATCGGTCAGTTTCAAGTTGTTTTCCTTGATACGAACCTCGTTGTCCGATTTAAAAAAATACGTAGCGAGAGCGATGATTGTTCCTAAAGAAACAAGAATGATGAATGAGATGATCACCATTAATTTTTGGCGAATATTCCAGTTGTACAAATTGAGCAATGAATTCATAACGTTCCGTTCGAGTTTGGTTGCACGATAATGAGTCTATCTAATTTAGTAGAACCTATAAAACAACACTATTTTGCACATTCCGTTGTATGGATCGGATTGAGTAAGTTCGGGACCGAGCGGTTTGTAATTTTTGATTTCGGTTTTTCGTTTTATAATAAAAAGTTAAATTTACAAATCAGGAACTTGCCGGTTTAAAGTTGATTTTGTCTTTTATGTAGCGTCAAGGGCCCAATTTATAACAAGATTTCTTAAATGTGATGATTTTGCGTTTGTTTCAAAGCGAAGGATGGGGATTTGAAACAAAAAAAGTAAGTAGCGCTTTTGACATCGGAAACGTGGGAACTCCTGTGCAAGGGTTTTGGGATGAACTCGAAATTCCGGTAAAATCTTAACCTTATTTCCGACTGGATTTTTCGGGAAACGATTTGTCTAAACGAATCAAAATGAAATTCTGCCAAAACCGGAACTCCGAAACCTGCTGAAAAACTCGGGCTTGAACGGTACATTCAACTTCATGAAACATTTCCTATTTTGCCTAACGATTCTATTTTTCTTTCAGACTTGTTTTCCGGTCGATCCGGAAAGAATCCGTTCTTCTCATTTCCAAAACGGAAAATACCACAATATCGAAGAAGACGAAAGGTTGAATAAAAGTTTCTTTTCCGTTCTTCGCTGGAAAGTTTTAGGACCGGTCGATCCGCCTACGGTGGAAGGGGACGTGGAAAAAATTCCGGACGTGATTCCGAGAACAAAAGAGGATTTTCTCGCGCCGCCAGGTAAGGTGAGAATCATCTGGCTCGGACACGCAACCGTCTGGATTGCGGCCAATTTTCACGGAAAAAGAATGCACATTCTCACCGATCCGATTTTTACGGGAGTTCCTCCTTTTGTTAAGCGACTTACGGAACTTCCGATCGAACCCGAAAATCTTCCGGGAGTGGACATCGTAGCGATCAGTCACGCGCACAGGGATCATCTGGATATCGATTCCGTCAAAAGGATTCAGAAATCGTTTCCGGAAGTTACGGTTCATCTTCCTTCCGGAATGGGAGAATTTGCAAAGGACGAAGGTTTTGAGAACGCCGTCATCCAAGAATGGTGGACCGTTTCCGAATACGCTGGAACCAAAATTCATTTTCTTCCCGCCAAACACTGGAGCAGAATGGGACTCGCCGATATGAATCAATATCACTGGGGAAGTTATACGTTCGAATTTGAGAATATTAGAATATACTTCGGAGGCGACACCGGATTTTCAAAACACTTCTCCGAAATCGGAAAACGTTTCCCGCAGGGTTTTTCCGCGACCTTACTTCCGATCGGAGCGTTCAAGCCGAGATGGTTTATGGAGCCCGCTCATATCGGACCGAAAGAGGCTTTGGAAGCAAGCGATATCCTTCGTTCTTCTCTTCTACTTCCGGTTCATTGGGGAACCTTTGCACTCGGAGACGATCGTCCTTCCGAGGCCCCTCTTTATCTGAAGAAACTACATTCCGAAAAAAAAGATTCGGCTCCTCCTCTTAAGGTTTGGACCGTGGGTGAAATCGTCGATTTATAGAATTGGAAGTTCTTAAATCTTGGGAGAAATTTCCTGCCAAAGTCCGTGGTTTTTGATGAGTTCCACGAGTTTTTCGTCCGCGATCTCGCTCGGAACGTTTTTCATGACGATTTCTTTTCCTCGATAGAGATGAACCTTACCCGGTCCCGCGCCCACGTAACCGAAATCAGCGTCCGCCATTTCGCCCGGACCGTTTACGATACAACCCATCACAGCGATTTTTACGCCCTTGAGATGCCCGGTTCTGGACTTGATTCTTGCGGTGGTTTCCTGAAGGTCAAAGAGGGTTCTTCCGCAGGAGGGACAGGAAATGTATTCCGTTTTTGTTAAACGAAGTCTGGTTCCCTGTAAAAGATCGTAAGAAAGTTGGAATGTTTCTTCGACGTCCTTTATCTCCGGGGTTTTGATTCGGACCAGATCTCCGATCCCGTCGATGAGAAGTCCTCCGATACCGATCGCGGAATCGTATAACGCTTCTTCCGGATTGGAAAAAGAACCGTGAAGAAGAATCGGGAATTCGTGGCGGCTGAGAATGTTTCCGAGTTTTCTGTAATCGTAAAGAATCTCCTTCGATTCGATCGAAAACAGAACGTTTCTGATTCCTCTTTCGGTTAACGTGTCCGGAAGTCCCTTAAGGGATTCTGTTTTTTCGGCGCTCGTATGTATTTCCGTATAAAGCCCTGCGTGTTGTCTTTCTTTTAAAAAGGACAACATCTCTTCTCCGTCTTGAAATTGAAGAAACGGATCGAACGCGATTTTAGGAAATCGTTTCAATTCTTTTTGGAGTTTTTCGTTCAAAGAAACGTTTTTTGCCAAAAGAATTCCCACCGGAATTTCAAGAGTCGCCGCCGCTTTGGCAATTTCCTCCAGTCGATCCGGCGACGGGGAATCGACCAAGATACTTTCCGGCTCGATCGAAAGGGATTTTCCGTACTGATAAAGTCTTGCGACGTTCGCTAAGAATGAGTTTGAATTTTCAAACGGCAAAACGGTTTCCACTCGTACGGGATGATTTTCTCCCGCTTCGAACTTTCCGATGTTGATTGGACTGCTGTAAAATCTTTCATAAACGAATGGATTTCTAAATTCGGAATAACCCTTTGCCGATTCGGAGCTTGGGATTCTTTCGTTGTATTTGTCCGCGAGAAGTTTCGCGACGGGAACTTCCAAAACCGGATCTTCCGTGAGGGAAACTCGAATCGTATCTCCGAGGCCGTCTTCGAGAAGAGAACCGATTCCGATCGCGGATTTGATTCTGCCGTCCTTGCCGTCTCCCGCTTCGGTGACTCCCAAGTGAAGGGGGTAATCCATTTTCAGTTCGTCGAATCTTGCGGCGAGCATTCTGTAAGCCTGAACCATCACCTGAGGATTGGAGGCTTTCATGCTTACAATAATATCATAATAACTTAAACTTTCGGCGATCCTGATAAATTCGAGCGCGGACTCCACCATTCCCTGCGGTGTGTCTCCGTATCGATTCATAATTCGGTCGGAAAGAGAACCGTGATTGGTTCCGATTCTCATCGCCACTCCGAGTTCCTTACAACGTTGAACGAGCGGAATAAACACTTCGGAAATTCTTCCCAACTCGTCCTCGTACTGCGAGTCCGTATAATCTCTTACCGCGAATTTTTTCTTATCCGCAAAGTTGCCCGGATTGATTCTTACTTTTTCCACATACTCGATGGCTTTCATCGCGACACTCGGAGTAAAATGAATGTCCGCTACGAGAGGAACCTTACTTCCCGCTTTTTTCAGTTCTTGTCGGATCGAAGGAAGGTTGTCGGCGTCCGCCTGAGAAGGTACGGTAAGCCTTACGATTTCACAACCCGCGCGTTCCAGTTCGAGAATTTGTTTTACCGATCCGAACGTGTCGGTCGTATCGCTGTTGATCATGGATTGGATGACGATCGGATTGGCGCCTCCGACTTTCACATCTCCCACTTTGACTTCTCTGGTCTTTCTTCTTTTATAACCGAAAGGCGTGTGATTGTATCTAAAATTCATTCTGGTTTAGAATTCCGTTTTGAACTAGAATTCCCCTTTTCTTAAAAGTTTTTCCCAAACCCATCGAACGACCCATGTAAACTCAGGTGACGGGTCGGCATTTAGGGAATGAGACGTTTTAGTTTCACAAAACGCGGGAGTTCCCACATTTTAGATGTCAGTGAATAGTGAATAGATGTCAGGGTCAAAATTTTTCCGATTTTATCCATAACGGCACGAATTTTATTCGTTTCCGGATCGTATTTTTGCCGAACGGATTTGATTCCGCGCTTCTCGACTCCGATATATACAAACACATCCCTGAAAAAATTGTTTTATGGATTTTACCGCATTAAAACCAACCGAGACGTATCGAATCCGGGTCACGGTCGCCATTTATCGGGGCAATATTTTGTCCTATAAGAACGAAGTGATCATTCCTTCCGAATACTTTCGAAGAACCGAGGCGAGGGCGCATATCCAAAAAGAAATTTCGGAAAGGCTGTCGTATTCCAATTTCTTTCGTTCTACGAGACCCGATTACGATCTGGTTCGTTATACGGAAGAGGCGACCTGCAATACTTTCCTGAGATATAGAATTCTTTCCTTAAAGTCGGGAAACGTTTTCGCTTAAATCGTTTGTAATAGGAATTTTGGGTAAACCGCGTCAAATAGAAACGAAGTTTTGAGATTGGCTATTTAAGTTAGGTTTTTTTATAAACGACTTTGTGAGATTTTAGTTTTACAATGAAAGTTGAAATCGGCCTTCAATGATTCCTTGAACCGTTAGATCTTCGTCAAGATTGTCCCATCTTAGTGCGTATCCGTCTAACTCCAGTTTAACTTCCCGGAGGTCAAAATCCGTGGCGGCTTTTAAAAGTTTAAACCGATCCGCAGGAAAGCCAATGACTCGACCGTCGGAAAGTTCAAGATAAATCATCCTATCTTTTACCCAAACTTTTGTAGCGGGAACATTGGACAGAATGTTATCTCTGACTGTGGAACTCATGGTAAACCTCTAAAAATCGATCTTTTGCGAAAGCGATTGAAGCGGAATCAACAAATTGGAATGACGAAAAATTTCGCTTTTAGAGCGATCTATCAATTTGTTGATTGGAGCTGAAAGCGCGGTCCGGCCAAAAAACTCAAGGCGTCGCTCTCTATGAATCGCTGCGCCAGGGCCGGATTCGCCCAATCTTTTTTTCGAGGTCGTAAAGCCCTAATCCCTAATTCCTATTCACTCGCTACTAAAAACGTGGGAGTTCCCACAACAAACTGTGATCCTCGTCGCCGGAAACGCGGGAACTCCCAATTTATCTTGAATTCCTGAAAACGGGACGAAAACTGACCAATCAAACGAACGAAGCCGATAAATTTAGGTTCGTTCTCCGGATACAAATCCGAAATCGATTGTATGTCAGGAAATGATAAAAAGATCATAGAACAAAATTCCCACGGTGAATTTGAACTGACCGCTTACGGAGAATTCTTAAGTTATTTTCATACACATATTCAACTTTTTAACGGGCTTATCTCCGCAAAAAAGATTTCTCCGACCGATCAGGAAGCCCTCAAACAAAAGCTGCGCTCTTATATCGTAAACAACATTCAAAAAACGGAACAGTTCTTCGATCATCTGCCTAAGTTCGCGGAATTTCTAGGCATGTCCCAAGCGGATCTTTCCGCGTTTATGACGAAAAACTTCATGAACACGCACGCCGGAATTCAAAACAAACTCATCGAACAAGAAAAGGCGAATATAGATAAGCCGAGAAAGAAAAAATATTCCCGCATTGGCGAAGAGATCGTGGAAACGATCGGTGTTTTGGTTCCTCCCGGAAAAAGGTTTATCGGAATGGACGGTTACGTCGTTCTTCGGGACGACGCGACCGGAAAAGATCTCGAACCTTCCGCCTCTTCTTTTGGGGAAACACCAAAGTCGAACGAAGAAAATGCTTCAAGCCCCGTTAGAGCCCCGGCTCCGCCGCCTACACCTTTGAGGAAACCTGCGGAGAAATTGATCCTTACGGAACTTGTGGAAAGATTCGGCTCCGAATTTTCAGGCGATCCTCTCGTATTGAAAAAGGAGGAATTGGACGAAGAGGAAGCGGTTAACAACTTGGCGGTCGGCGGCAACGAAGAATTGTTAACCGAAGTCGAAGATCTTCAATTCGGAGGATTTGAAGAACCGACGTTTCAAGAGGAAGAATCTTTCGAACCTCCGGTCGAACCGGAAGAACCTCCCGTGAATATTCCGTTTTCCAAATATATGGAAAGTGTAAACCGTGTTCGACAGTTTCAAAAAGAAGCACAACCGGACGCTTATAAAAAATGGGTGATGACTCTTCCGCCCGAACTCAGCGCTCTCGTTCAACTCCATTCGTTCGTGTTGAAGGAAATGAAAAACGAACCCGTGGATTGGAACACGATCCTCTCTTCGATTTCTTCCCGAATCGGTTTGAAAGATACGAGACTTTGGAAGATCTTGGATCTCACTCGCACCTTTGCGGAACTCAGAGCCGGTCTGGAAAAAGCCTTTGTTACCTCCAAAGCCGCCGGAATGGAAGAACTCGTGAAAAAAGCCTGGCCTCATATTCTCAAAATCTTCGAGGAATATCCGGATACTTCTTCTCTGCGTCAAAAATTGGATCAACTTTTTACGAGAATTCCGGATGCGACTCAAAGAAAAAAACTTTCCGACCTCTTTCTTCCCGTGATTCAAAAACTCTGAGCTCCGATTCTCCTTTCCTACTTCACACGAAATTCTTTCTTCAATTTTACTAACCTTGCTTTGATTCGGCGACTTTGCTTAAAGTTCGGGCAAAAGGTAGTCAAGATAAACGTCGCAAACGATTTACGAAGAGTCTAAGTCGTGGAGATTTATTTTTTAGATTCGCAGTAGGTTTACGAATCTAAATCGGCCACGTTTATAGATGGATCGAGTTTTGAGACGTGTTATACTTGAACGCGAAGGGGGAAGAAGGGGTAAGAATTTTACGACTCGTCGGACGATCGAACTTTAGTTTTTTGAAAAATTGAATTTTACTTTTTCAAAATTGTAGAGCCGAAAACTAAAAGAACCCGCTCGTTCGGCCGATTCTTTATTTCAATCCTATCTTTTAAAAGAATGTTTTCAATTTACGCAACTCTCAATTTATTGGCTTTAGCTGGAGAATTTTGCTGAAATTTCAGCCAGGGGCGCCCCACGCCTTATGTAAACCAGGGAAATCGGATGATGAGGGATCTCGGCAGATGAATGATCTAAAAGAACAATTACAACTTCAAAGATATCTGGAAGAAAACGGACTTTATGAGAAGTCTTTCGAACATGATAACTGCGGAGTGGGATTTGTTGCTTCCTTTCAGGGAGAAAATAGCCACAGAATCGTATCTATGGGACTTAAGGCGGTCGCCTGCCTGACACATCGAGGAGCCGTGGATGCGGATATGGTTACCGGAGACGGGGCCGGTATCATGATTCAGATTCCTAAGAAGTTGTTTGCTACTTACATCGAAGACATGGGTCATCGAAGACCGGACGAGGATTCCATCGGTGTCGGGATGATTTTTCTTCCGAGAGAAGACATCGATAAACAGGACATGTGCCGTAGTCTGGTCGAGTCCGCTCTCATGGAATTTAACTTTAAACTTTATGCATGGAGATACGTTCCCGTAAATCCGGAAGTTCTCGGACCCAAGGCCAATCAATCCAGACCTCAGATCGAACAGGTTCTCATCGGTAAACCGGAAGGAATGTCGAACGACGACTTTGAAACCAAGTTGTTTTTAATTCAGAAAAAATTGATGAGGGATGCGGATCGTCATTCTCTCGCGGGAGATCTTTATATCTGTTCTCTTTCCTCGGAAAGAATCGTATTCAAAGGTCTTTTTAACGGAAATCAGGTTTCTCAGTTTTACGAGGACTTGAACTCGCCAGATATGGTTTCTCCGTATTGTATCTTTCACCAAAGATATTCCACGAACACGTTCCCGTCTTGGGCTCTCGCTCAGCCGTTCCGGATTCTCGCACACAACGGAGAAATCAATACGATCGCCGGAAACAGAATTTGGATGCTCGCGCGCGAGGAAGAACTCGAATGCAAAAAATGGGGAGAATATCAAAAGGAAATTCACCCGATCATCCGCCCTCATATGAGCGACTCCGCGAGTTTGGACAACGCGATGGAAGCGATCGTTCGTTCCGGTAAAGACGTGTTGCAGGCGAAAGCGATGCTCGTTCCGAACGCTTGGTCCAAAAACCTCACGATGTCGGAAGAGTTGAAAAGTTTTTACGAATATAATAATACTCTAATAGAGCCTTGGGACGGTCCCGCCGCGCTTGCGTTCGCGGAAGGCGACTGGATCGGGGGCGCTCTCGACCGAAACGGTCTTCGTCCGGCTCGTTACGCGGTTACCGAAGACGGTCTTTTGATTATGGGTTCCGAAGCCGGACTCGTTCAAGTGGACGAAGAAGTCGTGACTAAAAAAGGACGACTTGGTCCCGGAGAAATGATCGGGATCAATCTCAAAGAGAAAAAACTCTATTACAACGAAGATATCAATTCTCTTTTCGAAAAGAAATACGACTACAGAGAATGGTCCAAAGAAAACGTATCGTATCTCAACCAAGATCTCGATTCTTCCATGAATGATACGATCACCTATAAAGGCGACGATCTGAGAAGAAGACAGGTGTTGTTTGCGTATTCTCCGTTCAAACAAAAATCGGTGATCAAACCTCAGGCAAGTCAGGGAAAAGAAGCGATCAGTTCCATGGGAGACGATACTCCTTTGTCGATCCTGATGCTTTCCCGAATCGGTCTTTACACTTACTTCCGTCAGAGATTCGCTCAGGTTACCAATCCTCCGATCGATTACATCCGTGAAAAAGGCGTGACCTCTCTTTACACTCGTCTTGTAAAAAAGATGAACCTGTTCGGAGACGAAAAACCTCAGAACTGTCTGGTTCTTTCTCATCCGTATCTCACCAATCTGGATCTGAAAAGAATCCGCGAGATGGACGGAAAACCGTACAAAATTCTCACGTTAGACGCAACCTTCGAAGCGCATTTGGATGCGGGATCCAATTCGAATAGCAACTATCTTGAGAAAGCGCTCGAAGCTCTCCTCGAACAGGCCTTGCAGGCGGCTAAGTCGGGAACGAATATCCTCGTTCTTTCCGATAAAAGACTTTCGAAAGAAAGAGCGCCGATCCCGATGGAACTCGCGGTTGCGGCGGTTCACAACCATCTCATCCGGAACAAAACCCGTTCCGCGGTTTCGATTCTCGTCGAGACCGGGTCCGCATTCGAAATTCATAATGTGGCCGTGTTGCTCGGTTACGGCGCTTCGGGCGTGAACAGTTATCTCATCTGGGACACGTTATTCGACCTTTGGGAAAAGGGAGAATTCGATTCCGAAGAAGGAACTCGCCCTGAATTCCACACGATCTGCGGAAACTATCGCTACGGAACCGACGACGGACTTTTAAAAATCATGTCCAAGATGGGGATCTCCATTCTTTCCTCGTACGTGGGCGGACAAGTGTTCGAAGCGATCGGTCTTTCCAGAACTCTCGTTTCCAAATATTTTCCGGGAACGTATTCCCGAATTTCCGGAATCGGAATCGGCGGGATCGAGCAGAACATTCTCAGAAACCACGAACAAGCATTTTACAAAGAGATCAATCCGGAAGACTTTATCTCCGAAAAAGACGATCAACCTCACCGTTGGTCCCCTAGAGTCGTTAAGTTTTTAAGAAAGGCCGCGGTCGATAACGACTACGAAGCTTTCAAAGAAGCGACTAAGATTCTCAAGGAAAGCGATCCGATCAACATCCGAGATCTGTTCGACTTTGTTGCCAGAAAATCAATCCCGATCGAAGAAGTGGAAACCGTTACCGAAATTCAAAAACGTTTCTTAACTCCGGGGATGTCTCACGGCGCGTTGTCGATCGAAGCGCATACGGATCTTGCGATCGCCATGAACCGGTTAGGCGCTAAGTCTTCTTCCGGAGAAGGCGGAGAAAATCCTTCTCGTTACGTAGTGAACGAAAACGGAGACCTTGCGAATTCTTCCATCAAGCAGATCGCTTCCGGAAGATTCGGCGTTACTTCCGAGTATTTGAACTCGGCGACGGAGATCGAAATCAAAATCGCACAAGGTGCAAAACCGGGAGAGGGCGGTCAGCTTCCCGGTAAGAAGAACAACGAGGAGATCGCGACCAACCGTCATACTCCGATGGGAATCGATTTGATTTCTCCTCCTCCTCATCACGATATCTATTCGATCGAAGATTTATCACAGCTCATCTACGATTTGAAGATGGCGAATCACAAGGCGCAAGTGTCGGTCAAACTCGTATCCGAAGCCGGAGTGGGAACGATCGCCGCCGGGGTTGCAAAAGCAAACGCGGACGTGATCTTGATTTCGGGTCACGTAGGTGGAACCGGTGCGGCTCCGATCACTTCGATCAAGTATGCGGGTTCTCCTTGGGAACTCGGTCTTTCCGAAACACATCAAGTTTTAGTAATGAACGGACTCAGAGACAGAGTGGTTCTCAGAACGGACGGTGGAATCGTTTCCGGAAGAGACGTGATCATCGCCGCTTGTTTGGGCGCGGAAGAATACGGTGTGGGAACGGCGTCGCTCGTCGCACTTGGTTGTATCATGGCGAGAAAATGCCACTTGAACAACTGTCCTACGGGAATCGCGACTCAGGACATCAAGTTCCGCGCGAAATACAAAGGTTCTCCGGATCAACTCGTGAACCTCTTCACTTGCCTTGCACTCGAAGTGAGAGAACATCTCGCGGAACTCGGATTCAGATCCATCGACGAAATTATCGGAAGAACCGACCTTTTAAAACAAATCACCCGTTACGATCGGGATCGTTTGGATTCACTCGATCTCAATCCGATCCTGGTTCGTTTGCCTTTGTTTTATGATTCTTCAAAACAGAAAAAAGACAGATCGATCCGTAAGGAACCGATCGGAGAAGTTTTGGACGATCGTATCATCAAGGACGCGGAAAAAGCGTTGGAAGGAAAATCTTCTATGGCGCTTTCGTACTTGGTGCGTAATACGAACCGCACCGTGGGTGCGAAGATCTCCGGACTGATCGCGAGAAAATACGGATCCAAGGGATTGCCCGGAAAACTGGAAATCATTTTGGAAGGAACGGCGGGACAATCTTTGGGAGCTTGGCTCGTCAAAGGGGTTCAGATTACTTTACACGGAGACGCAAACGACTACGTCGGTAAAGGGCTTTGCGGCGGCGTGATCGTGATCAAAAAACACCGCAAATCCAAATTCAAGGCGTATGAGAATACGATCATAGGAAACACCTGTCTTTACGGTGCGACTTCCGGAAAACTTTTTTGTTCCGGAAGAGCGGGGGAACGTTTCGGGGTTCGTAACTCGGGAGCGGATGCGGTCGTAGGCGGAGCGGGAGATCACTTCCTCGAATACATGACCAGCGGAACCATCGTTTGTCTCGGAAGCGTCGGCAAGAATATGGGGGCCGGTATGACCGGAGGAGTTGCGTATTTTTTCCAAAAAGGGTGGGATATTCAACCGCTTCTGAACAAGGAATACGTGAAAACCGTTGATCTGGAACAAGGAGATTACGAGATCATCAAAAACCTGATTGGCGAACATTCCAAACTGACCGGATCTGATCTTTCGGAAGGAATCTTGAAGGACTTTGAAGGGAACAAGAATCATTTCGTGAAGGTCGTTCCGAAATAACATTACAAAAATTGAATGAGTATTGCTACGAAAAACGACTTGCCGAAAAATTCCCTAAAAAGAACGAGGTAGTCCATGAAAAAAATGAAAACCAACGGAATATGCGCGTATTGTAATAAAGAAATACCGAAAAATTCCGCCTCCATAAAAGCACATATCTCAAAATGCGACGGTAAAAACAAATCGAAGAAGGATAAATCCTCTCGTCATATGCTTTTGCTCATTGAGGGAAAATATAGCCCCGAGTATTGGCTCGTAATTAAAGCAAAACCCGATATTTCCTTAGAAAAAATAGATTCGTTCATAAAAGATATATGGGTTGAATGTTGCGGTCATTTAAGCGCCTTTGCCAAGGGGCGTAACGACGATATTGAAATGGAGAAAAAAATCGGACAAGTTTTTAGAAAAGGTTTGAAAGTGGATTACGTATACGATTTCGGATCATCCACGGAATTATTTTTATCTTTAATCGATGAAATCGAAGACGAAGACGAAACGGATATTAAAATAGTATTTAGAAATAAGGACATTGATTTTAAATGTTCTCACTGCGAAAATAAAGCGGTACTGATTTGTCCGTTTTGTATCCATAACGGGTCGGGTCTTTTATGCAAATCTTGTATTCAAGATCATGAATGTGTTGAAGAGGAAGGAGAGGATATACTTTTGCCTCTTGTAAATTCTCCAAGAGTGGGGGAATGCGCATACACGGGTCATGAGGATAAATATGTGAAACAGTATTTTCCGAAGGCAATATTTTAGGATTTTGGAATAAGTTCTAAATCAACTTCAAAAAAACCGAAACCGCGTGTTTTACGTCCTCTCTTCCATCCCTTTGGAAAAGAGGAGAAGGTTTTCCCTTCCAGGAGAAAACATTTTCAATCGCCTTATCCAATCGAAACGAAAACAATTCTTCGTTGGAGATATACGCGGAAGGAATCTCTTCGTTTAAACTTTTGTGCAGAAAAGGAACTTCGGGAAAATTTCCGCGATCCGTATAAAGAACCGGGGTTTTGGCGTAAACCGCTTCGCTCATAATTCCGTAACCCGGTTTGGTGATCACGAAATCGCAGGCAGTTAAAAGATCCGGATAATGAATTCCGGAAAATTGAACGATGCCGTCTTTTTGTTTTTCGGGAATTTGCGTTAAATCGAAATCCGTTCCGGAGAGAACGATCGTATATTTTTCCGGATCGAATCGTTCCCAATAAAACCGAGAGGTTTCCACACCGTACGCTCCGAAGGAAAACAATAGGTTGATTTTATCGTTCGGAAGTTTAAAAAATTCTTTCGCGGATTTTTTATCCAAGTTCGGTCTTCGACCCACGAGTCCGATCGGTTTTTGTTCCGCCAAGGAAGACGAAGGGCAGTTGAAAGGAAGAAGTAAGCCGAACGTCGCGTGATAGTATTCTTCGTAGAAAGTTTTTGCCGCGCGTTCGAAGACGGAGGATTCTTTCGTATAATCCGCGTAAATAAAATCCCAGGTGAAGTTTCCCACGAATAGGGAAGGAATTTTGATTTTATCCGCGATCATAAAGGGAAGGGATGCCGAGTCCGAGACGATCAGTTCGGTTTCGAAATCGAGACAGGCCTCGATTTCCGAAATTTGAATATACGATTTTTGTAAATCGAATTCTTCAAGATTCGCTTCCGTCGCGCGGATATCGACGGAAAGAGAGTCTCTCTGAATCATACCCACGTCCAGGATCTTCTTGCGGACGTGTAAACGTTCGAGGTTTTTGGAATCCTCCTCGCCCAGGGAAAGAGTGGTTAAAAACTTTTCCCGAACGGTTACGAGATCGATTTCCAACTCCGGAAAATCGCGGAGAAGATACAGAATGATTTCCATGGATCTGCTGATATGGCCGAATCCGTGACCGCTAACGTAGTAAGTGATTTTCACTTTTGGGAACCCTGCCGGACGACTTCGTACATTACGATTCCTGCGGACATCGCTAGATTGAGGGAATCCGCTTCTCCGAACATCGGAAGGGAAATATACTCATCCGAATGATTTCTCGCGTAAGTGGAAAGTCCGTATTGTTCCGATCCGAACACAAGAGCGATTTTGTCGTCGAGTTTGGCGTTAAAATAAAATTTTTCCGCTTCCGGTGTTACGGCTAACGTTCTGTAGTCGTTTTTCTTTAAAATTTCGTAGATCGTTTCCGTTTCTCCGAGATAAACGTCCAGAGTGAACAAGGTTCCGGTGGAAGCGCGGATCACGTTCGGATTGAACAGATCCAATCTAGGGTCCGCGACGAGAACCGTATGAAATCCGGCGCCTTCCGCGGTTCGCAGGATCGTTCCGAGGTTTCCCGGTTTTTCCACGCCTTCGATCACGAGAATCGGTTTCAAATTTTTGAATGTATTCGACCGTTTCTGAAATGCGTCCAGGTCCGCCGGAAAAAAACTGGCGGTTGCGATGAGTCCGTCCGGTCTGTCCCTATAGGAAATTTTTTCGAAAACCTTTTTCGGGACCTTGATGTTTTTGGCGCCGATCGAACGAATGAGTGAAAATTCGTTTTCACCTAAAAAACATTCCGGAGAGTAGAGTAGGTTTTGAAACCGAACCTTGCCCGATTTTTGCGCTCTAAAAATTTCACGATAACCTTCTATAAAAAAAAGCCCCGAAGATTCCCTGTGTTTTTTATCCTTTAGGTTGGAAATATTTTTCAACTTTTCGTTTGAAAAGCTGGTGATCTCCAAAAACGAGATTTCCTTTTCTTCGTTCAAAGCGACAGTCTCTCCGAAACATAGATACAATTCGAACCCGCAGGATAGAGTTTTCCGCTTACTTCCGGAATGGAAAGTTCTCCGAGATGAAAGCGACCTTTGTTGCGGATTCTTCCCTCTAAAATTCTTTGAAGAGCTAAAGGACTGAAACCCGTGGAGTGACAGGTAAGAACGATAAAATCCGGTTTGTTACCGCAGAGTTGCATCAGAAGATCCATGAGTTCGGGCAGATCTTTTTCGATCTTGAAAACTTCGCCGCTCGCGCCTCTTCCGAAAGTCGGAGGATCGAGGATAAAACCGCGATAGTCCTTTCCTCGTTTGATCTCCCTTTTTAAAAACTTCAAAACGTCTTCCACCATCCACCGCACTTTTTTGTCCGCGAGACCGGAGGCGTTTGCGTTATCCCGCGCCCAGTCCACCATTCCTTTGGAGGAATCCAGATGGCAAACCGAAGCCCCTCCGTCTAACACTGCCAAGGTGGAAATTCCCGAATATGCGAACAGGTTTAAAACCTCCTCTTCCTTTTTTAGTCCGGAGGAAAGTTGTTGGATTTTTTTCCAGTTTTCCAACTGTTCGGCGAAAATTCCGAGATGTCCGAAAGGAGTGAATTTAATCTTAATAAAATATTCTAAAATTTGAATATAAAATTCTTCCTCCGTTTTTTTGTTCCAGGTCCAAGCGCCTCCTCCTTTGTCCGAACGGACGTATTCTCCGTCGGCGTTTTTCCAAAGTTGGGGTTTGGTAGCGGGCCAAGCGGAAACGGGGGAGGGGCGGACGATGGTATAAGGGCCGATTTGTTCTAGTTTTCGGAAATCTCCGGAGTCGAGTAGTTTATAAGAACCCGCCTCGATTTCTGCGTTGCGACTTTGCGAAACTCCGGATCGTTCGGCGGCAAACGGATTTTTTCCCGAATTCGTTTTTGATTGCCGGGCTTCAGTTCTTTTTACAGTTTTCATAGATATGTACCTTAAAATAATTTCCTTCCGGGAAGTTCTTTCTCACCGGATGATCCGCTTCCGGTTTTAAACTCGTAAAAAGTTCAAAGCTCCAACCTCTGGACTTGAGAATATTTTTCGCGAGCGATTCCAATTCTTCCGATCGAATTCTTCCCGAACAAGAACAGAGAATGATCGTTCCCGATTCTTCCAAAGACGTCAGGCTGTTTTCAAAAAGATAAGAATAGGATCTGAGCGCGTTCGACTTTGACTTTACGTCCGGAGTCAAATTGGGAGGATCGATCACGATGAGTCCGAAGGTCTTGTCTTGTAAAACTTCTTCCAGTTCTTTGAAGAGATTCTTTTGAACGAACTTGTGTCGATAGCGACTTACGTTCTTTTTTAAACTCAAAACTCTTTGGAAAGAATCCAAAGCTTCTTTCGATCCGTCCACGGAAAGAACGGACTCAGCACCCGCCACTTCCATACAAATCGACGTCAATCCCGTATGGGAAAAAAGATGCAGACAGTTTTTGTCTTTGCTCAATTCCTTCTTTTCGAGTAAGAATCCGCGTAGGTTTCTGAGATCTAAAAAAATTCCTCCCTTTTGGCCGGGGAGTTCGACCGGAAACCGAATGTCGTAAAGTTGGATCGTTTCCCGGATCGGAAACGTATCTTTGTCTGTTTTTTGTCGGACCGGCCCCGTTTTGTCTTTTGCGAAATCGGATTTTATGCGAATCGATTCGGGCTTTCCTCTCCAAAGCCTTTCTCCGGTCCGCTTTGTTGCGATTTTAAGATTCGATTTTGATAATATATTTTTGTCTTGTCCGGTTTTTTCCGGGGGGTCGAATAAAATCCGTTTCGGTTGCGGTTCTCCTAATTTAGGATTTTTGCATAGATCGTAGAGATTCCAAACGAGCCATCTTCCGTACGAAAGCAGGGAAGAGGAGTAAATCCGGACGACCCAGGTTCCGTTCAATCGATCGATCGTTACTCCCGGAAAAAAATCGTTTTCTCCGTGCAGAATTCTGTATGCGTTCGTGATTTTTCTGAGTTCGTTTCTTTTTTGCAGTGCGGAGATTAAATTCTCTCGAATCTTTTTTTTTGAGAATGTCGGCAGGAACTGTATCACTCGAATTGCCACGAGGCCGGTGTTCGAATAAATTCCTGTCGCTATGGGAACGTTTTTCGTGGAAACGAGATTCAACCATTGCCCGTTGACAAAAGGAGTAACCGCCGAAGAAAGATTTCCGCTGAAGATCCAGGGATGTTTGCGTTGGATGGAAAGCTCACTCTTCCGGTTCAGCTGGTATCTGCGGAACCGGAAAGTTTTAGAAGGAGAGTTCAGGCTTTTTTCTTGGCTTCTTTGTAAGAAGTTTCGGTGGCTCCGACGTAGATCTGTCTTGGACGACCGATTTTCATATCCGGAGATTCGATCATTTCCTTCCACTGAGCGATCCAACCCGGAAGACGTCCCATCGCGAACATTACCGTGAACATGTTCACGGGAATTCCGAGCGCGCGGTAGATGATTCCGGAATAGAAATCCACGTTCGGATAAAGTTTTCTTTCCACAAAGTAAGGATCGTGAAGCGCGGTATCCTCGAGTTCTTTAGCAATATCTAATAAAGAATCCTGAACCCCGAGTCTTTTCAGAACAGAGTCGCATGCCTTTTTGATGATCTTGGCGCGGGGATCGAAATTTTTATAAACCCTGTGGCCGAATCCGGAAAGACGGAAAGAATCGTTCTTATCCTTCGCTTTCTCGACGATCTTTTTAACGGACAATCCGCTCGCTTGAATCTCTTGCAACATTTCTAATACTTCCTGGTTGGCTCCTCCGTGTCTCGGACCCCAAAGAGCGCAGATTCCCGCGGAGATCGCGCCGTATAGGTTTGCAAGAGAGGAACCCACCAAACGCACCGTAGACGTAGAACAGTTCTGTTCGTGATCCGCGTGCAGGATCAATAATAAGTTGAGCGCCTTTACGATTTCGGGGTCCACTTTGTAATCTTCGCTCGGAACGGAGAACATCATGTTCATGAAGTTCGCGCAATAGTCGAGGCTGTTCAGAGGATGGATCGTAGGTTGTCCGATGGATTTTTTATACGCGAACGCGGCGATCGTAGGGAACTTCGCTAGAAGACGGATCATGGAGATATGTCTGTGTTCCGCGTTTTCCGGATCGTAAGAATCCTGATAGTAAGTGGAAAGAGATCCGATCATGGAAGACATGATCGCCATGGGATGACCGTCTTTCGGAAATCCGTTGTAAAGTCGTTTGAGATCCTCGTGAATGAGAGTGTGCATAGTAAGCTCTTCGTTCCAGCGTTTGAGCTCAGCGTCCGACGGAAGTTTTCCGTAGATCAGTAAGTAGGCGACTTCGGTGAACGTGGAATCTTCCGCGAGTTGTTCGATCGGAATTCCTCTATATCGTAATATGCCGAGTTCTCCGTCGAGGAAAGTCACAGCGCTCGTACAGGCTCCGGTGTTTAAGTATCCGTTGTCCAAGGTTACGTATCCCGTTTGTTGACGGAGTTTTGAAATATCGACTGCTCTTTCGTTTTCGGCGCCTACGATGATCGGGAGTTCGTATTCCTTCCCGTCGATTTTCAGAATTGCTACCTCTGCCATGTTTTTCTCCTAAAGAAATTGTTCGTTGTTTTTGCCAAGTTGTCGATCGTTCAAAAATTGCGTTTTAAATCGTTTCAGATTCCTATCCTATTCCTTCCGTTAGATAGACAATCTAAAAAATCTAAAGGTTCTTATATCTCCGTAAATTCTGATAGTTATAGTAGTTCGAACTGACGATTCTGCAATAGTCCCTCGGTTCTTTGACGGGAAGTTCTTCCAAGAAGTGATTGAAGTCGCCGCGATAATGATTACGTTTCCATTTGCGGAGATTGCCCGGTCCGCCGTTGTAAGCGATCGATGCCCACTGGAGATTACCGTTCGAAGCGACGAGATAACGTAAAAATCGCGCGCCCATTTCGATCGAAACTTCCGGATCAAAAAGAGAATAAGAATTCAGATTCATCCTTTTGGCGATTTCTTTTCCGGTGGGCCCCATGATTTGCATGAGTCCTCTCGCGTTCGAAACCGAAATCGCATTCTCTTTAAAAAAAGATTCCTGACGCATGATCGCGTAGACGATGTCCTCTTCGATTCCTACGTTTTGGGAAACGGAAGCGACGAGTCCTCTATGAGGTCTCGGATAAATTCTCGCCGCGAGTTTGGACGGAAGAAGTATAACGTCGTCGCTGAGTTTTTCCTTTTTCATCAGGGCTCTTGTGTGAAAGACGGTCAAGTAAGGAGTTCCGGTTTGTTCTCCGAGAGCCGCGAGAATTTCTTCCTTTTCCGTTTCTCCGAGTTGAACCTTATATCTCTGAACTAAGGAAAGCGCGTAGGCCATCTCACCGACTTCCAGATATTCTTTGGCCGATTGCAGATAACGGTTCCCTCGAATTTTAGAATGGGCGGAATCGATTCTCACGTTCAACTGAAACGCGGCGGCCTGAGTCGCAAAACTTAGATCCTTACCTAAAATTTTTCCGGAGAGTTCGGGAATTCCCGCGGTTAAGGAAAGATATTCGAAGAGACTGTCCTTATTCCAAGTCGGATTGGAAGGAAGCGGAAAAGAGGAAATCTCCTCCTGAAATTCTTCCCGAATGACGCGGGTATAGTAAGAACCCGGAATGTGTTTGTAATACGACTTGAGCCACACGTTCAATTCTTCGGTTCTTCCGTTTTTTTTGAGAAGGCGAAGATACCAATACACGAGTCTGCCTTTGACCGGAAGGTCCGGGATTTTACGAAGGGCGTCCTTCCAATACGCGTCGCCTAAAAAGTTTTCGTGATTTCCCGTCAAAAGATCGATGAGTTCGTCTTGTCGGATTAAATTCGTGGGACTTTTTTCGAGAGAGTCTATTAGATTTTTGAAATATAGATCCTTGTTCCCCTGTTTTTTATAGGCCCTCGCGTAACCGTAAAGAACCTCGTCGTTTTTTTCGACTCCGCCGTCGTTTAACAAATCCAGAGCCTTACCGGAAAAATTTTGATTGGTCAGTTCCCTCGACATCGCCGCCGTAAAATCCGGATTGGATCTTGCGAGATTTGTATTTCTCCTGAAAAAGTTGGGAAGGGATTCCGGTTCATAGGCGACGATCGCCCTTGCGGTGTTACGAAACGCTTCTCCCTTGGAAAAGGAAACGTTTGCGAGATCTTTGGAAGAGATCAGATGTTTTTTTTCGTGAGCGTCCAAATAGGGAAGGAACAAGGCCGCTCGTTCGGGAGTGAGGGAAACAAAATAAGAATTTCCCTTCCAGACCTTCAGGTCTTCCTGGATGAATTTTTTGACGGAAGAGAGAACGGAAGGATCTTCCAGGATCGAATAAAAGACGGACTCGGCTTGTTCCGTGTTTCCCGATTTATAGAGAGATTTCGCATAACGGTACGAAATCATCGGAGAAAAAATTTCGGCCTGTTCCCGATCGGAAAAACTTTTGGCGAATTCCAGACATTCCCGGATCCTACCCGCCTCGTAGTAGATTTTAAAAATTTCGGAGATCGCGTTTTGACTGAGAGGATCGTTTTCCCTGGGAAATTTTTTTAAAAGACCGACGAGCTCCTCCTTACCCAAAATTTTTCTGCGGGAGGTTTCCTCATAGAGTTTCCAGAGAGAAAGTTTGGTGATGACCGAGTTGGAAGGTAAGGGAGAATTCAGGATTTCGAGAAGGTCTTGTCTTCCGGGAGAAGGAACGATTCTCCCTTTGAGTAGGGAAACCAGATGGGAAAACTTCGCGTCCTTGTTTCCGTCGGGATGTTCTTCGTGATACTTTACCAGAGCGTAAACTTCCGATTCAGTACCGGGGCGGCGATCCCGGAAAATGCGATGGATTTTTTGAAGGTTATAGGATTTGATCAGGTATTTCAGATCATCGTTTGCACAAAGGTTGCCGAAAATGAAGAGGACTAGGCTGGTCAGGGCGAATTTTTTCATTCGTATTCTTTACTTAACTTTTCGGCCTAAGGATTCAATCGCAAAAAGGAAATTCCCATGCAAATCCTGGAAAAAGAAAAAGGGAACGATTTGTGGCCCGAGATCACGTTATCTTCGTTTGCGGAGAAAGTTTCGTTCGAAGAGAAAATTCTTCCCAAGAAAAAAAAGTCGGAAGGTCCGGTTCCCCGTAATCCCGAAATCATCCGGCTCAAATCCAAAATTTTAGAATATTTTTCCGGCGCCTTAAACAAGGTTCATTCTCCCTTTTTCAACCTGAGAATCGATTTGCTCGGAGAGTTTCGTTTTCAATCCGATAAGACTTCTCCTTTCGAAGAGGAAGGACTTTCGGAAAGGGAGAAAAATCTTCTCAAGATTTTTTTCGAGGAACTTTTGGACCGAGCCTTGGAAGAACACCAGGCCGATCCGGAGGTTTTTCAGGTTTTGGAATCCTTTCTTTTACACGAACAAAAACTGGACGAGTATCTGGAACTGACCGGAGTTTTCGATCCGGATCTTCCGTTTATCGTGGAAGCGAAACAGTTCCTGGCGCTTATGGGAAAAATTGAATATTCGGATTTTCTAAAGGATAAGAGTTCCTCCCGTTTTCAAAGATACGGAGCCCTTTGGAAATTCGGCGGCCTCGGTCTCGAAGACAGGGAAACGATCTACGATCTCGTCGTTACTGGCGAGGAGCCGGGTTTACTTGGACTTGCGTGGCTTCTTTTCAAACACGAGACCGCCGGTTATAGGACCGTATTTCCGATCGAAAGAAGGATTCTTACCGTAATCGAAACTTTCAGCTCCGAAGAAAAAGAATCCTTTTTCAAAGCCTATTATTCCCGTCACGGTTATCTGGAGAACTATTTCGTTCTGAGGAAGATTCGTCCCTTGGAATATAGAAAGGCTTGGCTTGAGGGAGAAAAACAAAAGAACGGCAGATCGGTTTTGTTGGGCTCTTTGCAGGAAAATATTTTAGCAGGTCAGGACGATTCGTTGGAGAAACGTTATGCGCTTTTGAAGCAGAATCATCTCGTTTATACCTTGAGTTCTTTTGAACTTTTGATTCTATTGAATTCCACGGAATCCTCGAACGTTCAAAAGGAAATCGGAGGAGTGGAGGAAAGACTTCCGGATTCCTATCTGACGAGAAGGGCCAAGGCGGTTCTCTTGTTTTTCAAAAAAGAATATGAGGAATTTTTAAAGTCTCTCGAACGTTGCGGTCGTTTCCGCTTTTCTCCGGAGATGCTCTATCTTCAAGGTTCGGCTCTTGTGGAAATCGGTAGGACCCAAGAAGGAATTAAACTTTTGGAAAGTCTTTTGATGAAGTTCCCCGACGCCGATTATCTCCGTTTGGTTTTGGAACGTTATAAGAAATCGTCCTGAATGCTTGTCCCGCTTCGAGTGGTTAGTAGCGAGTTGTTAGAGGTTTGGGCGATCGCATCGAAGAGACGTAATCTGTGGGAACTCCCACATTCAGAAGAAAGATCCCCTCTCCTAACCCCTCGCCACTTGAAACGCGGGAACTCCTGCAAATTTCCTTCTAGGTTTTAGTACAAGCTCTAAGTTGAATATTATGTTTAAAGATAAGCTCTTACTAAAAAAGGAATCCGGTCATATACGATGAAAAAAATCATACCGTTTTTAATTTTGTCGTTTTCGTTTTTATTCGCAAAGGAAGTGAAAATCGATAACTTGTCCGGCGGAAAACTTTCCGACTTAACGGCGTCCGAAATCCTAATTCAATTGGAAACCATGGAACGGAATCTAAAAAAATTGAATTCAAGCCAAATCGGATATTTGGATCGGTTAAAGGAATCCTTGGAATTTAGAACGGAAGAAACGATCGAAAATTATAAGAAAAATCATACGGATGATTTTTACCATTACGATCCGTCCGAAAGTTATATTTATAAACGATGGAACGCAAACTTACGTTTGATTCAAAGAGGAGCTAAAAAAACGGAAGTTCTCAAACATTTAAAAAACTTATATCAATGGAATCGATTGGAAAGCGAAGAGAATGCGGACCCCGAGGCGATTCCTATCGCTTCTAAGAAGACGGTTTATGAAAAATACTTTTATACCGAATATACGAAATACTTATTCTACAAAGTTCATTGTAAAACAACCGCGTTTGAGGCAGTGGGAGAAGATTGTGGACCTTGGCCCGAATATCAAGAGGAACTTAATCTTCTATTAAAGAAGTATAAAATTAAGGAAACCCAATCTTTGGAAAAAGACTGTGAATGTTTCGGTTGTTAAACCTTGTGATGACTTCTGCTTTTTGATCTCAAATCACTTTGTCCAGTTTTCGATTTTTAGATCCGGAATTTTATGAAAGTGTTTTTCGTTGTTACTTACCAATGTGTAGTTGAGATACAATGCGGTTGATCCGATTAAAAGATCAAAATCTTCAATAACGGTTCCTTTTTTCTGTAGAGTCGCTTTCAATTCTCCGAATGTTTCGACGATACCTCGAGTCATTTCGATGATTGGGAATAATTCTCCGATTCGATAAACGGTCGCTAAATTCTTTTCCCTATTTTGAGATTTTTTGGCGCCATAGATCAGCTCGCCGTAGGTAATCACTGAAATCGATTTGGAAAAGTTTTTTCGGTCTAAAAATTTCTGACGAACTCTTTCGTGTTCTTTCAAACTATAAATGATGATATCGGTATCAATCAAATAGCTCATTGACTGTTTTATCCCGATTGTTTTTGGAGCGCGAAGAACGTAAATCTTTTGCGATCTCTTTTGCTTCTCGTTTATCCCCCCACGAGTTGGATAATTTTAAGAATTCCGTCGTTTGTAATTCCATCTCAAGGTGATCTCTTTGAAGGTGCTTTTCTATGATCATTACAACTTCTTGGCTGATGGAACGGTGTTCGATTTCCGCTCTACGTTTGAGCGATTCATAAAGTTTATCGTCGATATCGCGTACTTGCAGGTTTGCCATGGTGAGTTCATACGATAATGGAATCTCATGTATTTGCAAGCATTATTCATGCATGGTTTTTTTCAGTGAAGTTTATTCTACCCGATTCTTTCCTTTAGAACTCCTTGACAAAAGTTTTCAATTTGTGCGAAACTAGAAAAAAATCAAAATGGCAATCAGTCACGAACAAATTCTCGAATTGCAGAAATATCAGAAGATGATTCTTCAATTGGAAAAAATCGCAAAGGGATCTCAAAACGACGAACAACGTTATCGAGTTTCCAGGGATTTGGAAAAATACAAAATGAAGATGAAGGACATTTCTCCCGAAGGAATTCCGGACAATCTCGATGTGACCGCGGAACAGATAAAACGTTACAAGGAAAATCCGAACGAAGCCGGTCGGGTACTTGCAAAATATCCGATCATGAAAATTTCTCCGAACTCGAACGACCTCGAGGTGAATCAGATCGGGACCTGGATCAACGTGATGGATCGGGAATATCTTCCCGTATTAAACGAAACTCACGTTCGTTTCGACTTCTCTCATACGAACGAAAAAGACGGAGTCGTAAAATATATGGAAAACATTCGAAGGAACGTCAAGGTTCTCACCGAAACCGTCGAGGAATTTCACGCCGCGGAAAAACAGGAGTTCAGAGAACAGTTGAGCAGGATGAAAAACAAACAAACTCGGATCTTCATCGCGGAGTCCTACGAGATGTTTCAAAAATTCAACGAATTTTTAAACAGAGTGATCAAAGAGGCGAAGGAAGTCGGAGGTGTTATCATGAATCTGGAAGACTCGATTCGGTTCAATCCTAGATTTGAAAGAGCCACCGAATTGGAGGGAAAAAGTATCATGGATGCTCTTAAGGAATTTCAAGAGTTCACATCCGAAGCCCTCAGTCGAATCAACGTTCCCAATATCCGTTGATTGTGTCTTCTTTGCCAATTTTCAAGAATAAACCCTGAAAAATCCTTTTCCGTTTGGCGGGATCTGCATATTTAGTGATTTTAACTCCCTCCGAAAAGGACACATAGGAAAGACAGGCGCATGGCACTCGTTAAAAATTCATCCGAAGTTACGAACTCCACCATCGGAGAAAATTCCTACTTCAGCGGAAAATTCTTTATCAACGGATCTCTTAAGATCGACGGAAAGTTCGAAGGTAAGTCCTTACAGGCCGAACAACTTTATATCGGCGTTACGGGTAAGGTAAAAACCAACATCACCGCAGCCAGTGTTATCATCGAAGGAATCGTAATCGGAAACATCACCGCAAGAAACAGGGTGATGCTCCTTCCCACTTCTAAAATTCTCGGAGATATCCGCACGCCGGAATTGATCATCCAGAACGGAGTGATCCTTGAGGGACGTTGTATGATTTCGAACGACCTCAAACATTCCGCGAAAGACTTGATCGATCTCGAGTATTCCAAGGATTCTCTCAGCGTTGAAAAAATCTTCGGAAAACAATCCGGAGCGAGAGAATAGTTCGAAGGGTTTTCGTTTCGGGAAAGAATTTCCGGAATGAAAACCGACTTTCCGAAGCAGTGAACCGGATCCTGATTACAGAAGGCGACCCTTGTGGAATCGGTCCGGAGATCTTCCTCCACACTTTTTCTCTTTTAAAAAAAATCTCCAAAACAAGATCGATCGTTTACTTTCATTCGGGTAAGTTTCCGCTTCCGAAAGAATTCGTTCCGATTTCGGCGACCTCGATTGGATTCGAGGACTTTGCAGGCGAATCGACCGCAACGAAATCTTCGTCCGTTTTATCTCGTTTTGCGGCCAAAGCGTCCGCTCAAATTCTGAAAAAAGGTTTGTTTTCGATTTCGCATAACGCTCTTTCCAAAAAAGAAATCTCCGCCTTGAAGTTCGGAAAACCTTCCTCTTTGTCCGGAAAATCCGCGTTAGCCGCTCTTTCACTCGCGGTAGAGTTTCAAAAAGGCGGAGGAGGAGATCTCGTTACTCTCCCGCTCAGTAAGGAATGGGTGATCGCGTCCGGGGCTTCCCGATTTCGAGGTCATACCGAATTTTTGGCCGAAGAATATCAGACAAAAACGTTTATGCTCATGTCCGGAAAAGATCTTCAGGTTCTTCCGCTCACGACTCACGTTCCTCTTGTCAGAGTTCCCGAGTTTTTGAAAGAGATCGACCTGAAGTCGCTTGCGGATTCCATTTTTTCCTGCGAGAAAATCGATTTAAAAAAACCGATCGCTTTTCTGGGTCTCAATCCGCACGCGGGAGAAGGCGGAAAGGTCGGTCGGGAAGAAACGGAGATTTTGGAACCGATGATCCGATTTTTAAAAAAGAAAGGTCTGAATGTGGAAGGTCCTCTTTCCGCCGATTCCATGTTCGGCGAGTCGGCCCGAAAAAAGTTCGGTCTTCATCTTGCTTGTTATCACGATCAGGGTTTGATTCCGTTTAAAATGTGGGAAGGAAAGAAAGGCGTGAATCTTACCTTGGGTCTTCCGTTTACCCGAGTTTCACCGGATCACGGAACCGCCTTTGATATCGCCGGGAAAGGGCTTGCCGATTCGACGAGTTTTGTGGAATGTCTGAATCGCGTTGTGGAAATTCCTTGAGATCTTGAAACGAAACGTTTCAACGAAAAAAAGTTTCGTTCTTAGGCGGGATCGGAATAGAAATTTGTCGATGTTAAAAAACAGAAACGAGGGTTTATGCCGGGACTTTTAGAACAAATCGTATTTCCGATTTTCCTTTTTTGGTTCTGCGGATTGACTCTGGTTTTGTTTCGCTCCGACTTTGAATTCGTCTGGAAGATCATTTTTGTTTTCATTTTTATCTTTTATTTCTTTCAATACTTTCCGGAGTTGAAGGCGAGTTACGAGCGTCTGGCCGTAAGTTATCCGGTCGAAATCGTTTCCTGGATCTACGGAATCGGAAAAGGTTTTTATTTTTTTCTTTTGTTTCTTTGGCCCGCCGCTTTGTTTCGAATTTTTTATTCCGCTTCCCCCCATGTAGGCAAGTCCCTTGCAAAGGCGCTTGTTAGCGCGACTTTGATCTATTGGTGTGGTTTTATCCTGTATAACCACTTTTCCACGGAAGTGGACGGTTTTTTAAATACCGGTTTTCTAAAATTCTTAAATGTTTCCCCGAAGTGAAATCCGTCTAAAGTATAGAATGAACCCACTCTATTTACAATCCTTCGGCGAATCGGAAGAAGCAAAGACGCACTTTTTGACCGCTTACGAGTATCAGACCAAGGGAAATTTGAAACTGGCTTCCAAACATTATAGAATGTCCATTGCCGCAAAACCGACCTCCGAGGCTTGGACGTTTTTGGGTTGGTCTTATTCTCTTGCCGGTAAATTGGATCGTGCGATCGAATTCTGTAAAACTGCGATTGAGACGGACCCTACATTAGGAAATCCTTATAATGATATCGGGGTTTATCTGCTTCAGCAAAAACGTTTCGAGGAAGCGCTTCCTTGGTTTGAAAGGGCGAAATCGGCTCCTCGTTACGAGGTTCCCGTATATCCGTATTTTAATTCGGGTTCTTGTTTGGAAATCTTAGGCCATATCGAATTGGCCCGTTTGGAATATGAAAAGGCGATTCGGATCCAGCCGAATTATCCTCCCGCAAATCTTGCTCTGAAACGGATTTACATTCGTTACAATTGACGGAGTGATTTCGCTTCGAGTCCCACTTTAATATTATGTAATACAATAACTATCCACTAATTTCTATCCACTGACCCCTAGCATGTACCTGTAACGCGACCCATAGGGAGTCGTTACATTGAGTTATTTCGGGACTCGCCGTTACGCAGTCTCACATCCTGTTCGACTTGGCTCCACGGCGTCTTTCTCGCTCATTCGCCATCCATGGCTCATGTCGCATTTGCGACGCTCTCTAAGGATCGCTGCAAATGCTCTCGCGAGAAAGCTTCGAGTCCCACTTTAATATTATGTAATACAATAACTATCCACTGACCCCTAGCATGTACCTGTAACGCGACCCATAGGGAGTCGTTACATTGAGTTATTTCGGGACTCGCCGTTACGCAGTCTCA